>CAINVY010000001.1 GCA_903854335.1 uncultured Candidatus Peregrinibacteria bacterium
GTCCCCTCCGTAGACTGCCGTAAGGGAGTGACTTCCCACACTGAGAGTGGAGATGCTGTACGTCGCTGTCGTCCCGCTGATTGCGGAGGTTCCGAGTGTCGTCACTCCGTCTTTGAACGTCACCGTTCCCGTCGCCCCGCTTGTCACTGTGGCCGTGAGCGTGATGCTCCCGCCGTATGTTGATGGATTCGCGGAGGAAGCGAGGGAAGTGGTAGAGGGTGAGGAGAACGACCAGTTTGTGTTATTTCCGCTATCGAGTGAATTGCTGCAGCTCGGATGACTTGCTGTGGCATTGGAATCTGATACATCCGCCCAATTGATGGCGAATGTCCCCGTCGCATTCATGTTCCATTGATTGCCGGCACTGTCGGAGATGAGTTTGACTCGGTCGTTGGTGTTGTTCCCTGCGAGCGTGAGCAAACCGGCGACGCCGTACGTCGATCCATGCGTGAAGCTGAAGATGGAGTTGGCGGAATTCACCGTCGCGTCCGTGAGGTTGAGGTTGTAGTAATTCAGAGCTGCGATCGTGGCGGACGCGCCGGTGTATTTGATGGTGCCAGCGGTAGTATCCAATGCACCTTTGCCGTTCATCACAAGAGGTGTGCCGGTGTTGCTGAGAGTGGCGGTGTAGGAGCCCGGGCTGAATGTGGAGGTGTAGCTTGCGTTTACCGGTCCGATGGAGAGGAGATTTGAAATAGTTGTGTTTCCGCCGAGCGTAAATGTGCGGTTGGCGCTCAGTGCTGCCGATCCAATTTGCAAGTTGTAGTAGGGGAGTGCACTGACCGTCGTCGCAGATGTGCCGTTGGTGTAGCGCACCGTCGATCCGGAGTTCAGCGTTGTCGTGAAGTTGGAATAATTGGTGCTGAATGCGGTCGCATCGACGACCAGCGAGCCCGCGGCAGTGAGCGTGGGACTTCCCGAGCCAATGACGTTGTAACCGGAAGGATTGAGGACGCCGGAGAGGACCGAGAGCGCATTGGAAACGGTAAGGTTTCCCGTCAAATCCATTTCATTGATATTGGAATTGAGCGTGAGATTGTTGAACGTCGTCACAGGCAAAAGCAACGAACTATAGCTGCTATTGGCGAGATATTCGAACGTGGAAGTTTCGGGAGTGAACGTCCCGGAGACGACGAACGGAACGTGTTGAGGCACGATCGTTTGGACAGGAATATTGCTCTGCACTAGTGCGTTATTTCCCAGTTGTCCGTATGCGTTGTATCCCCATGCGTAGACTTTTGATCCATCGGATCTCAGAGCGTTCGCAAAACCATTCCCTGCCGATACCTGCGACATGGGTCCGCCGTACGTTGTACTCTCTCCCAAGAAATGGCTGCCATCCGTAATGCCAGGTCCGTAGACTGCAACCGGAAGCATGCTCTTGTACGTCGTGTTATTTCCCAACTGACCGTAGGTACCTCCTCCCCAGGCATACACACGGGTGCCATCGGATTTAACGGCATAGGCGGATATATATCCCGCCGCGATTTGCGAGATGGGTCCTCCATATGTTCCTCCTTCTCCAAAGAAGTGACTGCCGTCGACGATGCCAATACCGTAGACCTGGATCGGGATATTGCTCTGTGTCGTGGAGAAATTTCCCAATTGGCTGTTATCGTTATTTCCCCAAGAATAGACTCTGGACCCATCGGACTTGAGGGCATATCCGGCACCGTTTCCTCCTGCCGCGATTTGCGAAATAGGTCCGCCGTACGATCCTCCTTCTCCCAGGAAGTGACTGCCGTTCGTGATGCTCAGTCCGTACACCTGAACGGGAATATGACTTTCAGTGGTCGAGTTGATACCCAATTGCCCGTAACCGTTATATCCCCACGCATACACGCGAGATCCGTCGGACTTGAGGGCATAGGAGTATTGGTATCCCGCCGCGATCTGCGAGATGGGTCCGCCGTACGATCCTCCTTCTCCAAAGAAGTGACTCCCATCTGTGACTCCCAGACCGTAGACCTGGACCGGAATGTTGCTCTGCGTCGTTGAATTATTTCCCAGCTGTCCGTACCCGTTGTACCCCCATGCGTACACTCTGGAGCCGTCGGATTTAAGGGCAAAGGCATCATAATATCCTCCTGCTGAGATCTGCGACATCGGTCCGCCGTATGTTCCTCCTTCTCCGAGGAAGTGACTGCCATTCGTAATGCCAAGTCCGTAGACTTGTATGGGGATGTTGCTCTGTGCTGTTGAATTATTTCCCAGCTGGCCGTTGGCGTTGTACCCCCACGCATATACACGAGATCCGTCGGATTTGAGTGCATACGAGGAATACATTCCCGCAGCAATCTGAGAGATGGGTCCGCCATACGCTCCTCCTTCTCCCAGGAAGTGGCTGCCATCCGTAACACCAAGTCCGTAGACCGGTGAAGGAGTCGTGGTTATGCCTGTCGTGTTGTTTCCTAACTGTCCATAAGCATTGTAGCCCCAAGCATAAACGCGGGAGCCGTCGGACTTGAGGGCGAGGGTAAAATATCCATTGGGGCTGGTCACAATTTGGCTAATATCGCTGAGGGACGATGTCGTCGTATTGGGTGTGTCGTTTGTTTGAACGGGGACTCTGCTTAGCGCTATCGCGTTATTTCCCAGCTGACCGTAGGCGTTTTCTCCCCATGCATACAAACGGCTTCCATCGGACTTGATGGCATAGACAGAGTGGATGCCTGCCGTGATTTGTGAAATGGGTCCGCCATACGCTCCTCCTTCTCCCAGGAAGTGGCTGCCATCCGTGCTCCCCACTGAGCAGACTACGCTTGGGTAGTGCAACTCTGCGGCAAGGCGATCTCCCAACTGGCCATAGGTGTCATCTCCCCACGAATAGACTCTCGTCCCGTCAGCTTTAAGGGCATACGCGTTTCGGTATCCCGCTGCGATCTGCGAAATGGGTCCGCCGTATGCTCCTCCTTCTCCGAGGAAGTGACTGCCATTCGTGATCCCCACTCCATACACTTGCAAGGGAATACTGCTTGCTGCAGACAAGGCATTTCCCAGGTTCCCGTAGTTGTTCTGACCCCACGCGTACACACGGGAGCCATCGGATTTGACCGCATATGCAGTGTAGTTTCCCGCTGCGATCTGCAAAATTGGTCCACCGTATGCTCCTCCTTCTCCCAGGAAGTGACTTCCATCCGTGATCCCGAGTCCGTACACCTGGATGGGGATGTTGCTTTTCGTGTTTGAATTATTTCCAAGTTGTCCGCTGCTGTTATCTCCCCACGCATACATGCGAGATCCGTCGGATTTGAGTGCGAACGCGCCGGAATATCCTGCGGTAATCTGCGAGATCGGTCCGCCGTACGATCCTCCTTCTCCCAGGAAGTGGCTGCCATCCGTGATACCCAGTCCGTACACAGTTACTGGAATATTGCTCTGTGGTGTCAAATAATTATTTCCCAGCTGTCCGCTGGTATTTAATCCCCACGCATACTCGCGGGACCCGTCGGACTTGAGGGCGTAAGCATTCATACCTCCTGCAGTAATGCGAGAAATGGGTCCGCCATACGCTCCTCCTTCACCCAGGAAGTGGCTGCCGTTCGTGATGCCAACGCCGTAGACTTGAATGGGGATGAGGCTTGATGTCGTCGTATTATTTCCGAGTTCGCCGTAATCGTTATTTCCCCATGCGTAGACTCTCGACCCGTCGGACTTGAGTGCGTAGCCGGCCATGTAGCCCGCTGCGATCTGCGAAATGGGTCCGCCGTATGCTCCTCCTTCTCCCAGGAAGTGACTTCCATCCGTGATGCCCAGTCCGTACACGGGAGTGGGAACTAAGCTCTGGTTCGTGGAGTTATTGCCTAACGTGTTTTGTCCCCATGCGTAGACTCTCGACCCGTCGGACTTGAGTGCGTAGGTAAATAATCCGTTGGAATTGGAGACGACTTGCGAGATGTCATTCAGCATATTTGTTCCCCAGCTCAAGTCCCATGTCCCCGTGCCTGCCTTGAGTGTCTGGTTCGTTGCAATCGTGAGCGTATGCAGTGCGGTGATTTTGTAGGAGCCTGTCTTCGTGGTTGTCTGGGCAGTGCCACCGTCTCCGAATATGAGGTTATTGAACGTCCAATCGCTTGCGCTCCCGCCGAAATTTCCGGTGCCGGACAGGGTGAAAGTGCCACCCGTAAGATTGATCGTTCCTCCTCCCGATACGGTTCCGCCCTGAACGGACAAACTGTAACCGCCCGCGAGCGTCCCCGATGTGACGGTGAGGTTTCCCGCTACCGTCGTGATCCCCTCCAGTGTATTCGTAAAGGCATCATTAATAGTGAGGTTGTAGAACGTGGTTCCTTTGATCGTTTGATTCTGCGTGCCGGCGTACGTCACCGTGTTGCCGTTGGCTGATGCCGTGAGTGTCGGTGAAATCGATGTGCCCGCATAACTCAACGTTGCATTCGCTCCCTGGATCCACGTTCCCGTGCCGGTAGTGAGGCTCGCAACGCTTGCGGAACCATTATTCGTTATGCTGGTTCCGCCGGCGATCGTGATGCTCGCTGTGGCGGTAAGGCTTACTTCGTTATTAATGGCGACGTTCATGTTGGAGCCGACCGTTGTCATGCTCGCGATGGAGATGCTGGTATCCATGGTTGCCGTTCCCGCTCCGGAGTTGCCATCGAAGACGACGCTGTCGCCCGCGATGGGTGCGTACGATGCACTCGCTCCACCGCCGGTGGACGCGGCCCAGTGCGTGGCAGCATCCGACCAGACTCCCGTTCCTCCCACCCAGTAGCGCGTGGATGCACCGTCATTTGCGAGTTGCCATGCTCTCTGCTCCGTGAAGCTCTCCTCCGCGGAGGAGAATTGCAGGGGGCCGAGGAGGAAGTACTGCGGTGAGATATGAGGAGCGTCGTAGTCGTAGTGGATCTTCAGCGTGTCGCCCGTTTTCCAATTACCCGCCCACGTGAGCGTCGTGCCCGTTTCACTCTTGTGTGTTTCGAAGCCGGAAGGGGAGACATTGCTCAGCAAGAAGCCGACGGGAATCTGCTCGGTGATCTCTCCTGAGAACGTGCGGTTAAACTGCACTATTGCATCCATCGGTGAAGGAGCGAACGGCCAGAGGCGCGTCGCGGCGGTGCGTGTGATGACGATCGACGGATCGTTTTCCACGGAAATCTTCGAAGTCATTTGTCGCGTTCCGTTCGTCGTGACGGCCTGAAGTGTCAGCGTATAGGTGCCGGATTCAGCTGCAGTAAAGAATGCGCGGAAGTCGGGGGATATGAGTCCTGCGATCTTCTTTCCGCACGTTCCCGTGGTTTCGATGGATTGATCCGAAGTCTTGAGGGAGGAGACGTTCCCGCTTGGAGATGTGACGGTCAGCGTCAGATCCGCGTCGCATACGATTCCTCCGTGATCATCGAGCACGCCCAAATCCAGATTCACTTGATCTCCCGTTGTGTAGACGTCTTGATTCGCATTCATCGCGAGGACGCCCCAGGCGAAGTCCTGCGTCTTCGTCGTCACTTCCCCGGTGAGAGGATTGGTGACGGTTACCTCTAGTGTGTAGAGGCCGGGAGTAAATCTGCGGTCAGGATCGAGCACGAGCTCCACCGATCCCACGGCGAAATGGTATTTGGGGGAGAAGGTGTGGCCGTTTGCATCCTTAAGGGTGACGGTCATGAGCGGGGCGGACGCATCAACTGCGCCGCTGCCCGTTTCCTTCAACGCCTGCGCCAATTGCAGCTTGGCGGACGCATCGTCCTGCACCGCCTGCGTGACGTCGTTCTCCATAGTAGAAGGAAGCGACATGCCGGATCCCGTGTCCATTCCAAGCCTCGCATCGACGATTTGTGTCATCAGGGCGTCTTTCACGTCGTTGGTCAGGTTGGCATCGAGTGCGGCGGAGACGGCAGGCGTATCCATGATTTGTCCAGCTGCCTTCGCCTGGCCTGCGTCATCGCTGAGCATGTCCGTAATGTGCGTTTCCACCCGTTGTTCCAGACGGTCGGTCTGCGGCGTGTCTTTGGCGACGGCATCGAGGACGGCGGGATCCTGGGAGACGGTGCTGGCGATGTCCGACTTGTTGTCATCGAGAACCGAGGCGAGTGCCGCTTGTCTCACGTCGCTTGGATCCGTGATCACGGAGAAAATTTTCGCGAGTGCTTTGTCGGCTTTGAGATGTCCGTCGGAATCGAGCACACCGGTTCCCGTCACTCCCTCCGTGGTGAGGATGAAGGACGGAAGAGTGTTCGCATCGAAGGTGTCGCTCTTCGGAGTGAGGAGGAGATCTTTCGCGTCCGAAAGTTGCGAACCATCCGATGAGATCGATGCTCCGGACTCCGACAAATTTAAACTTCCCGTCCCACTCACCGACGATGACGAAACTGTGGCGATTGAGGAACTGGTTTCAGTCTCGGTCGGGAACATCGCCAGCGGCGATACATCACCCGCGGATGAAGCCGACATCGAGAGAGAAGACGCGGCGTCCGCGAGTGCTCCGGACTCCGAGAGAATGATACTGCTCTGCTCGAGTGTCGCATCGTTTTCTGAGATCGTCGTACCCGACCCGATCGAGGGGAGTTCATCGTCGAGAAGATCCGCGAGAAATCCTTTCCCCGTGATGACAGCGCTGACTCCGACGAGCATCACAAACATTGTCAGGAGCGTGAGGTGCCTGTGGGGGAGTGCGTTAGGTTTCACAATGTGTATTTGATTTTTCCGAATATCTTACCATAAATATCGGAGTTATAGCAGTCTCATGGCTGCCCCACGCAATAATATGTGAAGTATTGCAAGTATCTGCATTTGTCTCAATACAATCAAAATTTCACGACTATGAAGCAATGAGAAAATTTGCAAAGAATGTTTTGAAATATAATTTTATATTTCGAGAGTCGATGTGTAGGATTCCGTCTCAAAACTTGTTCAAATGTGACACTTGACAATTATAAATAGTAATGTAAATTGTAAATCACTTTTCTCTCATCCCAAGCTCACTATGTTGCTCAAAGGTCCTCTCAAGTTTGCATCTCAAGGTTCGCATCGCGAAAGATTTTCTCGCATATCTTCGGATACTTTACCGCCGCTTGGCAGCCCAGTTTCTACGCACATTCTTTCACACAGAGTCGATGCACAGACGGCTCTCGAACAGAGAAGCTGGCAAGCTATTGAAAGCAAAAAATTCGGTTGGAGAAATGATTATATTTCTATGATGAAAACGTATAAAGATTTTGGTTTGTTCGAGGAAGGAAAAGCGGAGTTGCTTGCGAGTGCGAATACGTCCGAATCGACAACGGTTTCTCTGACACGTGCAGAGATGTTGGCACATGCTCCCACGTTCGAAGATGTTTTGAATGCGCTTGTTTCCTGTCCCGAATTGGGAGCGAAGATCAAGCAAGGATTCACGAGATTGTTTCCAGTATTCGGTTTGAATTCGATGTCGTATTTTGAAGCGATGGGCAATGCTCTTCGCTTGCATCGTGATGCGGGTACGTTGAGCATTGAAGATGGGGAAGCGACGAATTTTGACGAAAGAGAGCCTCTCGCTTTTAGTCAGGATTCCGATTACTTGGGACGCTCAACGTCTTACCACCCGCAACGGTATGAGGCAGGTTATGGCGTATCGACTGCCGAGATGATGAAGGCGTCAAAGTTTCCGGGTTGGGAGGTGTTTCTTCTTCAGGATTTCGTGGATCGCTCCGAGGAGAATAGCCTCTCGGGAGCGCGAGATGATATTGATGCTTCCACGCCTACGCAGTTCCTGGCTCGTCTCCAGCTCGCACAAGCCAAAGGGAAAAATGCCCTTGAACAGGGGATGACGTCTCAGACGGCTTTGGCGCTCTTTCTTGATCACATCGTGAAAACAGGAGGAGTGGTGCCGAACCAGCGCATCGCTTGCATTGGCTCATACATTCCTGATGCAGATAAGGTGCCGGTTTTGACATGGAGTGATATCAGCAAGCAGGTGCTTATGACCACCATTGATCCTCGGATATCCGCACAGGGCAGCGATTGCGATATGCCGACTGTGGTGAAAGTGCTTTGATTCTTTCTCAGGAGATGTCGCTTGCTCCGCCATGCTGGTGTATGTCTTGGCGGACACAAATGACTCGAGGCCGGGGTAATATCACAAACAGAAGCAGCATCATGACGATGACTTCCAGCAGCACGATTCTTTTTGATTTTGGCGTGAGAGGCATGTTGAAATAAATCTGGATATTTTACCATAAATTACAACTTTATGTAAGTGTCAAAGACTGCGAAATTCTTTAGCAGAACTAACTTGTGAGCTCTTTGGATATAGGGAGTGGGTCTGCTACGTAAGCTTCGCAGACCTAGGATTAATTTGAGAAGATTCTGCGTAGATCGCGTAGCAGAATGGCGGTGGGAGTGGGATTCGAACCCACGAGACCCGTGAGGGTCTGACGGATTTCAAGTCCGTTGCCTTAAACCGCTCGGCCATCCCACCGTGGTCATTGTACAGGGGGAGGGGATCTTTGCGAAGGCGGAGAATCAGTCCCTGAGCATCTCCTGCAGTTGCTCATTTGTGGGAAGCTCGTCGACGGGGCACGTGCGCTTGCGCCACAGATCGCGCAGGTGCTTGAGTCTGCCGCTTTCCGTGAGGAGGCTATCGATGAACGGTTGAACGCTCTGCCTAAATCGACTCTTCTTGACGTTGGTCGCGAGGGACGCGATGGCGGTGACGAAGGCGTCTTCTCCGCCGGATACTTCTGCGCGCAGCTCGTCGAGAACGGCTTCCGCGATACTGTCCGAGTCGAGTCCTGCGAGGAATTTCAGATCTTCCGCCGGTCCCGACGGGAAGTAGTGGTTGACGCCGAGGCGGCGGATCGAGCAGGGGATTTGGAAATCCGCGATGATGTCCGCCACTTGCGAAGCGAGTCCTCCCTCCGAGCTGTGATCTTCCGCGATGATGAGATGCGTGGTCTCCAGCGCCGCCTGCAAGACGGTTGCGGCATCGAGAGGGCGCACGCACGAGACATTGAGCACGCGAATGGAAACTTTTTCCTCCGAGAGGAGTCTCTCCGCGGCTTTCACCGCATCATGAACGGCGATGCCGGTGGCCAAGATCGTTGCGCGGTCGGTGTCATCGTCTTTTCCCCGTACAAGATCAATCTGTCCGTCGAAGACGTAGTCCTCTCCGTAGAGAATCTCTCCGGAGGGCGATTTGAGTTGCTCGTGGCCGGTGCGTGCGAAGAAAACGAATGCGCTGTCGTGCCCCTCGCTCACGAGTGTCAGCCCTGCTTCCGCTGCTGCCGCCGCTTGGTTTGAGTCCGCGGGCATCCAGATGTGCGTGTGGTCGAAAGGAATATTCAGGTAGTGACGTTCCTGATGCGTTTCGCCGTCTTCGCCCACAGAGAGTCCTACGTGCGTGCAATCGTGGAAGACAGAGCAGGGGACATGCGCGCTGTTGATGTCGATCAAGCGCGCGTTCGCTCGTGCTTCGTTGGTGCCGAACGCGGCGAACGTGTAGGTGATGGGAAGGAGTCCTGCCTGTCGCAGGCCTGCGGCCATCATGTACATGTTCGCTTCCGCCGCACCGCAATTGATGACGCGGTGTGGGAATTCCTTCTCCACCTCATCGAATCCTCCCGACCCTGCGAGATCGCCGTGCAGGACGATGATGCGCGGATCGGTCTTCATCGCTTCCTTGATCGAGGTGGCACCGAAATCCCTGCGCGCTGCGCCCTTCTTGCCCGTGACGATGCGCTTGCCGAGCTTCGGAGGCGCGAGCACCTCGGAGGCGGGGAGCGCTCCTTTGAACTGCTGCGCGAGAATCTTTCGATGTGGTTCGTAGCGGGTGACGACGTCGGCGAGAGGCGGGAGCTTCTTCAATTCCATCTCCGCAGCTTCGTCTTTCATCGGCGCGCCGTGGAACTCCGGAGAACCCGCGTTGGCGGCCTTCTCCATCGTTTCGATGCCGTATCCCATCGTGGTGTAGTAGCAGACGAAGATTGGCTTTCCCTTGCCGACAAATGAGTCCGCGATGTCGAGCGCGGCTTCCACTTGAGCGGGGTCGTTGCCGTTCTGTACTTCGATCACTTGCCATCCCATCGCCTGGAAGATCGCAGCGATATCGGAGGCGACAACATTCGACGGAATGCCGGAGAGTTGCACGTCGTTGATGTCTCCGTGCACGACGAGGGAATCCACTTTCAATTTGCTTGCGAGACGCACCGCTTCCAGAATCTGTCCTTCCTCCGCGTCACCGTCACCAATGAGCACGTCGGTGATTCCTTTTTGATGTAGCATGTGCCAACCGAGCGCGTGGCCGAGACCGTTCGACACGCCTTTGCCAAGAGGTCCGCAGCCAAACGGAATGTCGCCGACGCCGGCTTCGGCGTGTCCGGGCAAACCGCTCACGGTGCGGAAACAATCGATGATTGCCTGGGGAGAGGCGAGCCTCGGATCTTTCTCGCCGTGTCCTCCCAGAAACTGTAAACCGTAGGCGAGCAGCGAGAGATGTCCGGCACTCATACGAAGCGCGGCATCGACCTTGGGATCGCGACGTCGGAGCAGTGCATAGCTGAAGGTGAATGCGGAGAGCGGACCGCCGGGATGTCCGGACTTATGCTTGCGCGGCGCCTCTATGACGAGGTACTTCATGATCGTGTGCGCGAGGTCGTAGGCTTCCGTCTCATCTTTCGTGAGTTTCTTCGCTTCCTCGGGGCCGATCCAAATACGCGCAGACTGAGATTCTGCACTCAGAATCCGTTGCACGGAGAGAGGAACGGTCTGCGGATCTTTACCGATGAGCGTTGAGGGGTCGGGTCGGGAGCGCGTCATATGGAGAGAAGTGTAGTGGATATGGTACGAAAAAACATGCATACTGAACACGCATTTTCCTTTTCTCATGAAGCTCTTCCTCGATACCGCCAACGTCGAACACGTCAGGGAAATCGCCGCGTGGGGCGTGCTCGATGGCGTCACCACCAATCCGAGCCTCGTTGCCAAAGAGGGCAAAGAATTTAAGGCGACGGTTTTGGCGATGTGCGAGCTGGTGCCGTGCGTGAGCGCGCAGGTGACGGCGGTGGATGCTCCCGGAATGATCACGCAGGGAGAGGAGTACGCAGCCTGGCACAAGCACATCGTGGTGAAGGTGCCGATGACGGTTGAGGGGCTCAAAGCCCTGACGTATTTCAAGAAGAAGGGGATCAAGACGAATACGACGCTCGTTTTTTCCGTTTCTCAGGCGCTGCTTGCGGCGAAGGCTGGCGCATCCATGATCAGCCCCTTCGTCGGTCGGCTTGATGATGCAGGGGAGAATGGCATGGGTCTTATCGCGAAGATTATGGAGGCGTGGTCACACTATGATTTCCAAACCGAAGTTCTTGTGGCTTCGACGCGTCATCCGGAGCATATAGAGGAGGCGGCACGGCTCGGTGCGCACATTGCGACGATTCCTTATGAAGTGTTTCTGAAGTTGCCGAAGCATCCTCTCACGGATGCGGGTCTGAAGAAATTTCTCGAGGATTGGGAGAAAGTGAAGAAGTAAAAGGTGAGGTATACTGCAGGCATGAAGAATACACTCGGCGTCATCGGCCTCGGAACGATGGGAGCGAATATCGCACGGAATGCGGCTCGAAACGGAGCTAAGGTTTCGGTATTCAACCGAACCTCGGAAAAGCTAGATGCCTTCCTTGCCGCGCACGGGGAGGAGGGAATGTTCGTCGGATGCACATCGCTTCGAGCCCTCTGCGAAGCGCTTCCCGCCCCTCGTGCCATTCTTCTCATGGTGAGTGCGGGAGATGCCGTGGATGTGTTGATAGAGGAATTGCTGCCGTTGCTCGATAGCGGCGATATCCTCATCGATGGCGGGAACAGCCACTACCGCGATACGCAGCGTCGTTGTGAACGACTTGAGAGATCAGGCATCCGTTTCGTTGGGATGGGCATTAGCGGAGGAGAGAAGGGTGCGTTGCTTGGTCCCAGCATGATGCCGGGCGGAAACGAAAATGCCGTGCAGGAAATCCTTCCGCTCTTTTCTTCCATGGCGGCAGACGACGGAGAAGGCAAGCCGTGCATCGCATACATGGGTGCGGGGGGAGCGGGGCACTTCGTGAAGATGGTACATAACGGTATCGAGTACGGTGTGATGCAATTGATCGCCGAGGCGTACGCAATTCTGAAGCGCACTGGAATGGGATCCGAGGAGATCGCACGAACGTTCGCAGCGTGGACGAATGGCGATTTGGCGAGTTATCTCATGGAGATTACGGGCAAGGTACTCGCACACAAAGACACGGATACGGGAGATGTTCTCGTTGAACTGATCAAGGATCAGGCTGCGCAGAAGGGGACGGGGAGATGGACAGTGGAATCCGCCCTGCACTACGGTGTACCGATTCCCACCATCACGGCTTCCGTGGAAGCGCGAGCGCTCTCCGCGCGGAAGGATGAGCGTTCCCAGAGGAGCAAGATCTTCCCCGAGGCGCTCCTCGGAGATGCTGGTTCTATTGCGGACATAGACCAGGTGCGCATTGCACTTGAAGTCGCAACCCTCTCGACGTACTCGCAAGGATTTGAACTGCTTCGCATTGCCGGTTCCGCAGAGAAGTGGAATTTTCCCCTCGCCGAAATTTCCCGTATTTGGCGCGGAGGGTGCATCATCCGGTCACCGTTGCTTGAAGTTATCCAGAAGGCGTACGAAGGATCTCCCTCAGAAATGAAGCGTCACAAGCAGAGGATCCTCGACCGGTTCGCCGGTTTGAGGCAGCAGGCGTGGAGGGCCGTTGCGGCCTACGCCATTGGGCAGGGCGTCGCGATTCCGGCGTTCGCTTCATCGCTTGCGTACTACGATTCCATTCGGTCGGAGCGTCTTCCACAAAATCTTATCGCGGCACAGCGCGACTTCTTCGGTGCACACGGGTACGAACGCCTCGATAAACCCGGCGTGTTTCACACGCAGTGGGAGTGAAACAGTGAGTACGCCGAAGAGAAGGGGAGTGAGAACGCTCCTTCTTTCCGGAAGTGGGGAATTACGCGATGGGGGTTTCCTCGGGGATGACCGGAGTTGCGGAGCCGGAGCCGGAGCTGCTCAAGCCGACGACGAGGAGCACGACTGCGAGGACGATATGCAGGATCGTGTCCGGCGTGTTCACGGTCGTGACGTAGAGGTTTCCCTTGTTGATCCAACCGATCACGGCGATCACGGCGTAGATGATTCCGAAAGAAACGAGGTAGATCTTCGCGTAGGCGTACTCTGTGGCGACGGCCCAGATACCGAGCAAGCCGACGATGAGCGTGAAGAGACTGAGGACGGTGTCCATGCGAAGCGTCAGGAGAGCGGGTTGCCAAACCAATCCCGCAAATCCCGCGAGAGTCAGGAGCGCACCCACGATCCAGGTGAGCGGTTTCACGGAAGAAGTCATGAGGGAGAGGGGAAGAGGGTAGGAATTAAGGAAGAGTATACCACGCTCGCAAAGCAGAGCGGGACCGAGGGCCCTTTGTGTTTTTCTTGAGCGACTTCTCAGGCCTCAGACGACGATGCGCACGTAGCTTTCGATGCGGGCTTCACCGAGGTATTTCTCAATCGTCTGATTCGCATCCTTCACGAAGGGTTGCTTCATCAACGCATTCTCCTCGCGGAATTTCTTCTCCTTGCCGAACATGATCTTCTCGAGGATGGCTTCGGGCTTGTTCTCGCTCTTCAATTGCTCCTTCCAAATCTCACGCTCCTTCTCGAGGATATCCTGGGGCACATCATCGGGGTGCACGTAGGCGGGATTCATCGCGGCGGCGTGCATGGCGACATCCTTCGCTTTCTCCGTCTCGCCGGGCACGTCGAGACCGATGATCACCGCGATCTTGCGATTGCTGTGTACGTAGCTTCCGATGGTGGGAGCTGCGATCTCCTGCATGTCGCCGAGCGAAATATTCTCTCCGAGCTTCTGCACGGCTTCGGGCATAGCGGCTTCCGCTGCTTTTTTGGTCGCATCCTCTCCCTGCTCAAGCAGTGTGGCGGAGAGCGACTGGCCGAGCGTCGTGAACGCATCGTTGCGTGCGACGAAATCGGTCTCGCACTTGAGGGAGACCAGAGCGGCCTTTCCTTCTTTCTGCGAAATGAACAGCGCACCTTCGTGTTGTGAGCGATCAGCTTTCTTTACGGCCTGAGCGATGCCGCGCTTGCGGAGGATCTCAATGGCTTTGTCCATATCGCCCTGCGCTTCTTCCAGCGCTTCTTTGCAGGCGAGCATGGGAACGCCGGTACGGGCGCGGAGATTGGAAACATCGGAAGCGGAGACAGGGGACATAGGAAAGTGGGAAGTGAGAAGTGAACAGTGATAAGTGATGAAGTGATCAGGCTTGTTTCTCGCGGAGTTCGGCGGCGAGTGGTGAGACGGCGGGGATGGGGGAATCTTCATCATCACCCCCTTCTTTGTCGTTGCGATTCTTCGCATCGGCGAGTTCGGATTCGATCGTTTGGAGGATGAGAGCGACGGATTTCACCGCGTCGTCGTTGGCGGGAACGAAGGAGGTGAAGTGATCGGGATCGGCATTGGAGTCGCAGAGTCCGAAGAGCGGCACCTTGAGTTTCGCCGCTTCGAGGACCGCGACGCGATCGCGGATGGCATCGAGGACGAAGACGGCGTCGGGGATGCCCGTCATGCGGGAGACGCCCGAAAGTGCGGTGTCGAGCTTCGCGAGTTTCTTGCGCAGCTGCACCTGCTCCTTCTTCGTGTACTTCTCCACCTCTCCGGTCTGGAAAGATTTCTGAAGATCGAGGTAGTACTTCAGACGGCGGCGGATCGTCGACCAGTTCGTGAGAAGGCCGGGAATCCATTTCTTCGTCACCATCGGCTGATTGAGAACGGAGGCGAGATGTTCGATGAAGGGGATGGATTGCTGCTTCGTGGAGACGAAGAGAATTGTCTTTCCTTCCGTTTGGAGCTTCTTCAGAGCGTTGCACACTTCCGTCAGATGCGTGCGGGTCTGCTCAAGCTCGAAGATGTGAATGCCCTTGCGCACGCCGTACAGGTACGGCGCCATCTTGGGATTCCACTTCTCTTTGCGGTGACCGAAGTGACAGGCGGAAGCGAGAAGTTCCTTTTCTGTAGGAATAGCCATGGGAAATGGGAGGAAGAGGGAAGAAAGAAGCGGTGGAAAAAATCCTTGAGCCTTTCAACCTCTTCTCGCATAGTGCGGAGGATTCAGTTGCCACTCTGTCTAGAAACGGAGGCAACCGCCAGGACCGCGGCGATCAGTCGAAAGTGAAGTGAATGTATCAGGAATCGTAGCTATTGCGCAAGCCATTCAAGCCTTTTTCGAGAGACGCATCAGGAGTTCGTCGATGGAAAGGCGCTCCTGCTTAAGCGTGTCTCTGTCTCGAATGGTGACGGTATCTCGCTCTCCCTGCTTCTCGTCTTCGCCGATTGTGCCGAAGTCGACGGTAACGGCTCTCGGCGTGCCGATTTCGTCCTGTCTGCGGTAGCGCTTTCCGATGGAACCCGTGACGTCAAAATTGCAGACGAGATCCGTTTCTTGAATAACTCTCTTATACAGCTCTTGTGCCTTACCGATGAGCTGTTCTTTTTTCGAAAGCGGAAGAATTGCGAGGTCGTAGGGGGCGAGACGGGGATCGAGTTTCATCACTGTTCTCGTTTCGCCGTTCTCCAGTGGCTCTTCTTCGTAGGCTTCGAGGAGGAAGGTGAGGACGCTACGGTCGCAACCGAAACTCGGCTCGACGACGTAGGGCAAAAACTTCTTCTTCGGATCGTCGGGATCCGTGAACTTCATATCCTGACCGGAGAAGATCTCGTGTTGCTTCAGATCGTAGTCGGCTCTGTTCGCGAGCCCGAAGAGTTCGCCCCATCCCCACGGGAAGAGGTACTCGATGTCCAGGGTGCGGCTGGAGTAGTGCGAGAGTTCGTCCTTCTCGTGTTCGCGGACGCGCAGTCTCTCCTTCGAAATGCCGAAACTGAGAAACCACTGCCACACGGCATCCTTCCACTGTTCGAAGTGCTCCGCTTCCGTGCCCGGTTCCACGAAGTACTCGATCTCCATCTGCTCGAATTCGCGTGTGCGGAACGTGAAGTTACCGGGCGTGATCTCGTTGCGAAATGCCTTCCCGATCTGTCCGACGCCAAAGGGGAGGCGCAGGCGCATTGTGTCCACGATGTTCTTGAAATTCACGAAGATACCCTGTGCGGTTTCGGGACGTAGATAAATCTCGTTCCCTTTTCCCTCCACGACTCCCTGCTGCGTTTTGAACATGAGGTTGAAGCGTTTTGCTTCGGTCCATGCAACCTTGCCGCATTTCGGGCAGGGGATGTTCTCAGAAATAAGCATCGGTTGCACTTGCTCGATCTTCAGGGCGGCGGCCGCTTCGATGCCGATCTTTTCCTCAAGGAGCTTATCGCCGCGGACGCGTTCCTTGCAGTTCTTGCAATCGACAAGAGGGTCGGCGAAGTTCCCGACGTGTCCGCTCGCTTCCCAGACCTTCGCATTCATGAGGATCGAAGCGTCCAGCCCTACCATATCCTGGCGTTTATGAACGAAGGTATCCCACCATGAGCGCTTCAGGCGATTCTTCAGCTCCGCGCCGAGCGGCCCGTAATCCCATGTATTCGCCAAGCCCCCGTAGATTTCCGAGCCGGGGAAAATGAATCCGCGACGCTTACAGAGAGAAACGAGTTGATCGAGTGTTTTGGCAGGCATTGCGGCCAGACTATCAGGAGAAACCATGAACCGCCACTGCTGGCTAAAAACTATCTTGAACAGGTATTTCAAATCTTAGCAAACTATGTTATAATAGGCGTAACAAATATGAAACACCGTCTCTTCCACAGCATCATCCTCGGAGCGCTTCTCTGGAGTATCGCTCCTCTCCTCGCGTTTGCGCAGGATGCGGGGTCTTCCTCTCCTTATATAATGGAGGGAGCGGGAGGGTACGAACTCGTCGGATTGTTCTTGGCATTCCTCGCGCTCAGCGCGGTGCTGACGAAGGTGTGGATGGGCATCATCAACGTCTCGCTCATCGACGTGGAAAACCTCTCCTCTATTGAGCGTCGACATCCCTACCTCCCGTCGTTCGGCGTCATGATCGTTGCGATCCTTGGCACGGCGCTCCTGGTCTTGGTGTCCCTTGGAACAATGGGGGCGATTTCGCCTTTCGAGGGACCGGACGGACACATGCGCGCACTCGTCATTTTGGGCGGTCTCGCGGCGATCATGGTGCTCCTCTCCATTTTGTGGAAAGGATCGAAGGAGTACATCTTCGCCTTCATCGTGGGAACAATGACGAGCTTCATCCTCATTACCTTCGTACGTTCTCTCATCGGTGCGGATGCGGCGCATGATCCTCTCGGGATGACGCTGGGCATCGTCGCGATCATTCTCGTATGGCGTTTCCTCTTCGGTCCGTGGGAAGCACACGTCAAAGCGACGGTGCTCGGAACGTTCGTCTTCTGGGTCGCCTTCCACTTCATCTTCCAAGAAGCACCGGACGAGCGAACCGCGCACTTCATCGCCATCGCGTTCGCCGCCATTCCCGCGATCATCTGGTGCGCCCTCTTCCTCCCGTATCATAAGGAGCGGCTGAGCGTGGTCTTCCTCATGTTCTTCTCGGGAATGATTTCCACGGCTCCGATTCTCTTCTATGACACGCTTGTACGGCAGAAGATTGAAATGCAGTTCTTCATCTTCCGCATCGTTCCCCAGAGCTTTTCCGTGAGCGTGCAATCGACGGTCGGTGCCGGCGGCGACTCCGCTCTGAGCACCTCGCTTCTCTCGCTCTTCATTACGTTTATCATCGTCGGACTCCTCGAAGAGTTCAGTAAGTACTGGGTCTTGAAGAGGAACGGGAAGCGCTATCTCACGAGCATTGACGATGCGATTCAGCTCGCGGTCATCGTGGCCATCGGTTTTGCCTTCGCGGAGAACATCACGAATACGGGGTACTTCCTGAGCTTTGTGAAGGAGTACTTGATGAGCGGTCAGAGCGTGGATTGGGGCGGCTTCCTCGGCAATATCGCGGGACGTTCGATCCTCACGAGCATGGTGCACATCGTCTCCACGGGAACCTGCGGCTACTTCTTCGGTGTCACGATGTTCGCCGATGCGGAAGCGCATCAGGGGCAGAAGAGACGCTACTACATTGCGGAAGCCATTCACTGGCTCTTCGGCATGGAGGAGTCGTCCGCGTTGCGCACGGAGATGCTCTGTCTCGGTATCGGATTCGCCACGCTGCTCCATGCGTTTAGCAACTTCCTCGTCACGCTCCCGGACGAACTTCCGGGCAATCCGCACACGCTCGGTGATCTCTTCAATGCGCCTGCCTCTTCGCCGTTGCACCTCGTCGCGCTGCTCCTCTTCCCATCGCTCCTCTACGTGGTGGGAGGATTCTGGATGCTCACGAGTTTGATCTTGAGCAAGCGAAACATGGAAGAGCACCAACTCCCGGGTGAGATGCTTGTCTTGTCGAAGTGAGATGCTAGGATGCGAATATCCTATTCGCTTCTCACATTCGTATGACGCTTCCCACATCAATTTTTTCTCGTGACAGCAAACGTCGTGCCGGGCGTACGTCGATCGGGGTTGTCCTCTCGTTCGCTCTCCTCGGATCATGCGTGAGCGGTGCTCTCGCTGCTGATGTGACGACGGTGAGTCGCGGGGATTTTCTTCGAGCTGCCATCAGCGCGATCCATTTGCCGCTTCTGAAGACCGGTGATCTTCCCTACACGGGAGTGTCCTCCGCTCTGTTGCCGTATGTTCGCACGGCGGATGCTCAACATGCTCTGACGCCGTTCGTGTCGGGGAACGCATTGCAATTGGATGTGCCGATTACGAGAGGGGAGGCCGCTGAGGTGATCACGGCTCTGGAGAATCTCCAGCCCGCTTCCGTAACGTCCGCGTACAGCGATGTCACGTCGGATGCGGGGAAGACGGCGGTGTCCGTGATGGGGGAGAAGCGATGGATGCGCGCGATGAATCCAACGACATTTGGTTTTACCTTAAAGCTGCGTCCTCTCGAAGAGAGAGTGATCATGGATAAGCTCGCGAAAGATGCATCCGTCACGATTCTTGCACCTGTTCCTTCGTCGGTTACCGTTCACGTCGGAAGTACCGATAGTGTCTCTATTCCGAAACAGGATCTGCTGCAGTCGGTCTGGAATCTTCTGCACACGCAGTATCTTTACAGAAGTCGTATGAACGATGATGAAGCGGGTTTCCGCGCGGCTCAAGGACTCGTGGACAGCTTGAATGATCCCTACACGGTCTTCATGCCTCCCGCCTCCTCGAAGGATTTCCAGACGCAGCTTCAGGGTGAGGTGACGGGCATCGGTGCGCAGGTGGAGGAGAAGAATAACATTCTCACCATCGTGGCACCGCTGCCGGGCTCTCCCGCCGAGAAGGCGGGGTTGCAAGCCGGCGATCAGATTCTCTCCGTGAACGGGAGGTCTCTGGATGGACTCTCGTATGAGGAATCGGTGAATTTGGTTCGAGGACCGAAAGGCTCCACTGCGCTCCTGCACATCAGTCGCAACGGCGCGGAACTCGACGTGACTGTCGTCCGTGATACGGTGAAGATCACGGAGCTCGAATGGAAGATGAACGGATCCGTTGCAGTCGTCTCCCTCCATCAGTTTGGCGAGACATCGCAGGCGAACTTCCGCAGTGAAATGGTGAAGGTTGCCGCCCAAAATCCGCACGGCATCATCCTCGATCTCCGTAATAATCCGGGTGGTCTTCTCGATGCAGCCGGCATCGTCGTGGGGACGTTCCTTCCGGATGAGTCGGTTTTCGTGAAGATCGATACGGGCACGGGGGGCACCATCGAGCAGGATGTGACAAGCGGGTCGCCGGTCTTCGATACGTCGATTCCGCTCGTGGTCTTGGTGAATAAGGGATCCGCAAGCGCTTCGGAGATCGTCGCGGGCGCCCTGCAGGATACCGGTCGAGCGCAGATCATCGGCGAGACGACGTTTGGCAAGGGGACGGTGCAGCAGGTCCTGAACTTCAACGACGGGTCGAGCCTCAAGATGACGATTGCGGAGTGGAAGACGCCGAAGGGTCGCAAGATTAACGGCATCGGCGTGACGCCCGACATCGCGGTTCCCGCGGTCGCGGGCCAAGACGCTCCGATGCTTCGCGCGCTCAGTTTGCTTCGTTGAGTCATGGGAGTACTGCGCACATCGATCGATCTCTTCCTGCATATCGATGTGCATCTGCAGGCCGTGATCGCGCGGTTCGGACCGCTGACCTACGCGTTGCTCTTTCTTATCATCTTCTGCGAGACCGGCCTCGTCGTGCTGCCGTTCCTCCCGGGTGACTCCCTGCTGTTCGCGGCGGGAGCATTCGCGGCCAGGGGGTCGTTTTCCATTGGGATGCTGATTCCCCTCATCATTGCGGCTGCCGTTTGCGGCGATTCTACGAATTACGTGATTGGCGCATTCGTGGGTCCGCATTTCTTCCTTCGATGGAAATTGCTCAAGCAGCAGCATCTCGATCGTGCGCACGCCTTCTTCGAGAAGTACGGTCGCAAGGCGCAGATTCTCGCGCGCTTCATGCCGATCATCCGCACGATCGCCCCCTTCACGGCCGGCATCGCGCGCATGACATACCCGCGTTTCCTCGCAAATAGCATTTTGGGGGGCGTGCTCTGGGTGTCGCTCTTCACGCTTGCCGGATACTTCTTCGGAAACATCCCCGCAGTCGAGCACAACTTCTCCCTCGTCATCCTCGCGGTGATCATCCTCTCAATCCTCCCTGCAGTAGTGGAGTACGCGCGGCATCGGGGGAGGGGATGAGGAGGATTCAGAAGAATCCTCGGTATCCTCAATTTTTGACCCTTGGCAGAAATGCAGCTCTCCCGTAGGATAGCGCGGCTTTCAATTTCCTCTGACTCTATGGCTGATACAGCAACAGTGACGCAGGTTCTCGGTTCCGTGGTGGATTGCACCTTCCCTCTCAAAGGAGAGCTTCCGCCCATCTTCACCGCGTTGACGGTGATGATTGGCAAAGAAGAACTCACCCTCGAGGTGCAGCAGCATCTCGATGGCAACAGAGTGCGCACCATCGCGATGGGCGCGACGGACGGTCTTCAGAGGGGATCGGTCGTCACGAGCACGGGAGCGCCGATCACGGTTGCGGTCGGTCCGGAGACGCTCGGACGCATGTTCGATGTTCTCGGTCGCCCGATCGACGGCATGCCGCCGGTGAAGACGAAGAAGATGTACTCGATTCACCGCGACGCGCCGGCGTTCATGGATCAGGAGACGAAGACGGAAGTGCTCGAGACGGGTATCAAGGTCATCGATCTCATCTGTCCGATCCTCAAGGGAGGCAAAGTCGGACTCTTTGGAGGTGCGGGCGTGGGCAAGACGGTCATCGTGAAGGAACTTATCCGCAATATCGCGGAAGAGCACGGAGGATTCTCGGTGTTCGCCGGAGTAGGGGAGCGGTCGCGCGAGGGAAACGATCTCTACTACGAAATGAAGGAGTCGGGCGTTCTCGAGAAGACAGCGCTCGTCTTCGGTCAGATGAATGAGCCGCCGGGACCGCGTCTTCGTATCGCCCTGACGGGCCTCTCGCTTGCGGAGTACTTCCGTGACGAAGAGGGCAAAGACGTCCTCCTCTTCATCGACAACATCTTCCGCTTCACCCAAGCGGGAAGCGAAGTCTCCGCTCTCCTCGGCCGCATTCCCTCCGCCGTCGGTTACCAGCCCACCCTCGCCACGGAAATGGGACAGGTGCAGGAGCGCATCACGTCGACGAAGAAGGGATCCATTACGTCGGTGCAGGCGATCTACGTTCCCGCCGATGACCTCACGGATCCGGCCCCTTCCACCACCTTCGGCCACCTCGACTCCACGATCGTGCTCACGCGCTCGCTCGCGGAGCTCGGCATCTATCCCGCCGTCGATCCGCTCGATTCCACCTCCACCATTCTCTCACCGGAGTACGTGGGACAGGAGCACTACGACACGGCACGACGCGTGCAGCAGGTGCTCCAACGCTATCGCGAACTTCAGGACATCATCGCGATTCTCGGTATGGAGGAACTCGCGGAGGAGGACAAGCTCGCGGTTCAGCGCGCACGCAAGATTCAGCGCTTCCTCAGTCAGCCGTTCTTCGTCGGCGAAGTCTTCACGGGTTTCCCGGGAAAGTTCGTTTCGATGAAGGACACCGTGCGTTCCTTCAAGGCGATCCTCGACGGAGAGTACGACGATGTGCCGGAACAGGCGTTCTACATGAAGGGGAGTGTGGATGAGGTTCGATCGTAATTTTCTTCTACGTCTCATGCTTCACCTCGAACTCATCACCCCCGATCGCGTCTTGTTCCAAGGCGACATCGACTCGGTCTCGATTCCCACTCCCGACGGGGAAATCACGGTGCTGCCGCATCACATTCCGCTCATCTCTATCGTGAAGCCGGGATCGATCCTGATGCGCACGGGCAAGGAGGAGCAGTTCTTCTCGGTCTCGCGCGGCGTCGTCGAGGTGAACGGCACGTCACTCAGGATTCTTGCGGATACGGCGGAGCGGGTCGATGAGCTGGAGGAGGCGGCCATCGCGAAGGCGAAGGAGAGCGCCGAGAAGCTCATGCAGGAGAAGCGGGAGGACCGCGAAGGGTTTGCCGAAGCCACGGCGATCCTGGATCGGGAATTGGCGCGTCTCCAGACGATTCGACGCCATCGCTCGCGCACGCGCACCCCGCATACGGGAGTGTAAGAGCATTCTCTGCTACCATCGTCCCATGCCATCGCAGCCCCTTCCTCCTGAGGAATCGAAGAAGCAGATGAATACCGGACTCGGATCCGCCCTTTGGCTTGCGGTGCAGCTCGTGTGGGACATGGGCTGGATCATCGCGATTCCGGCCGTCGTCCTGGGATTTGGCGGTGCGTACCTGGATAAGCGCGCCCATACCGCTCCGCTCTTCATTCTGCTCGGCCTTGCCCTTGCCATCTCCGTCTCTTCCTTCGTCATCGCGCGGCAGATGAAGGCCATCATCAAGAGGAGGTTTTGAGGTCACCCATTGTCGAAACGGAATTTTCCATTAGAATCTCCCCGCTATGGCAGCCATCGAAGCACCTACACTGGCCTCCGAAGTCATTGCGCATATCGGATCGTTCGAAGTGCGCAACACGCTCCTCATGGCGTGGATCGCGATGGCAGTCCTCTTCGTCGTTTCCTTCCTCACCTGGCGCACGAAGTACAAGGAAATCCCGGGTCGCTTCCAAACATTCATGGAAATGATCGTCGAGGGATTCTTTGATTTCTGGGATTCGATCATCGACGATCGCGAGCAGACGCGCAAAATCTATCCGCTCGTCACGTCGATCTTCATCTTCCTCGTCGTTGCCAACTGGATGGGCATTCTTCCTGGTGTGGGGAGCATTCTCGTGCGGGTGCATACGGATGGGCACACGTCCATGATTCCGCTGCTGCGTTCGATGAATGCCGATGTGAACATGACGCTCGCCTTCGCCCTCATGTCCATCATCGCCACGCAAGTCTTCGGTATTGCGGCGCTCGGCGTCGCCCCGTACATGGGGAAGTTCCTCATCGCGCCGTGGAAGGATCCGATCGGATGTTTCGTCGGATTACTCGAAATCGTTGCGGAGTTCGCGAAGATCATCTCCTTCACCTTCCGTCTTTTCGGCAATATTTTTGCGGGGGAGGTGCTCATTGTCGTCATCTCGTTCCTCGTGCCGTACATCGCGCCGATCCCGTTCCTCGGTCTCGAAATCTTCGTCGGATTCATTCAGGCACTCGTCTTCTCCATGCTCACGGCCGTCTTCATCAAGATGGCGACGATGATGCACGGAGGACACGAGGAAGGACATGAGATGGCGCATGCGTGATGGATATACCACTTCGTCGTCGGCTGTATTTGTCGACCCATGCCACTTCCAGGGCGATCCGACCCTTTTCAATTGCATCAAACCACCCTTGATTATCTTTAGCCCTATCCCTACAATCCGCGCGCTTTAACCCCTTTCTCACACTATCTATGCCAGTAGCAGATGTAGCAGCCGCAGTTGCCCAAGCACCTCTTTTTGACAAGAATATGGCCGTCGCCGTAGCGATTGGGGTCGGCGCCATCGGTCCTGCTCTCGCCATCGGAATGATCGCGGGCAAGGCTATGGAGGCCATCGGTCGCAATCCGGACGCCGCGGGCCGCATTCAGACTCCCATGGTTCTCACCGTCGCTTTCGCAGAGGCCATCGCGATCTACGCGCTCGTCGTTGCTCTCATCATCAAGTTCGTCTGAGGCGGCAATTTGCGTTTGGCTACTTGCGATTGGCTTAAGAAGGCCAATAGCTGGTAGCTAACAGCAAGGTGCTTCGTTCTCTCTTCGCGTTCATCCCTCTCCTTCCATGGAACTCCTTACGCAACTCGGAATCAATTGGCAGCTTCTGATAGCGCAGATCGTGAACTTCGGCATCGTCGTCGCGGTCCTCACGTATCTCGTCTACAAACCGCTTCTCAGCACGATTGATGCGCGGCGCGAGCGCACACGCAAATCGGTGGAGGATGCGAAGAAGATCGAGTCGCAGAAGAGAGATATGGAGGTGTTCCGTGTCGAGCAAATGAAGAAGATCGACGCCGAGTGCGGCGCGTTTCTCGATCAGGCCAAGAAAGATGCGGAGGCCACGAAAGAGCAGATCCTCACGCTCGCCCAGAAGGAAGCGGATCGTCTGCTGACGAAGGGGGAGGAGCGGCTCGCAGAAGAGCGCTCTCGCGTGTTCTCGGAGGTGCAGAACGATCTGTCCACAATTATCGTGCGTCTTACGGAGAAGATTCTCGTCAAAGAATTCACGCCCGAGGATCAGAAGAAATGGATCGGCGATATTCAGAAAGAGCTTCCCTCTCTCCTTCGATGAAGCCGACGCCGCAGATCATCGCCCGCGCTCTCATCGAGACGTGTCAGACGCTTCCGGAATCCGATATTGCTGCTGCGGTCGATGCGGCGATTCATTTGCTCTTCGAAAACGGGCTCAGCAAGGATGTGCGCTCGTTCTCGCGCACGGTGAAGGATGTCTTCGAGAGAGAGTTCTCTGTCGCCGAGGCGACGCTGCTCACGACGAGCGGCGATGCTTCCGGATCCGAGGGTTCGATCGTCGAGGCACTCGAGAAGACGCTCGGGAAGCATGTTGATCTCAACGTTTCCAAAGATGCGTCGTTGCTCGGAGGTGCGCTCCTGCACGTCGGTGACGAACGCTTCGATGCCACGCTTCGTGGCGCGCTTCAGAAATTACAACAGCATCTCTCAGCGGGACATCCCGTTGTCTCCTAAATTACTCTTCCCTTCTCTCGTATGACGCTTAGCAAGACACTCCTCAAGACGCTCGAAGAACGCATCGATTCGTACAAGCACGACGTGACGCACGAACACGTCGGAACCGTCGTGGAAGTGGGTGACGGGATTGCGAAGATCCACGGACTCTCGCGCATCGGTGCGGCCGAAATGATCGACTTCGGAAACGGCGTCTACGGCAGCGCGCTCAACCTCGGAGAGGACACGGTCGGGGCGATCGTCCTCGGGGACTACAGCAAGATCAAGGAAGGAGACACGGTGAAGGCGACGGGGCAGATCCTCTCCACGCCGGTCGGCGAGGAGTTGATCGGACGCGTCGTTTCTCCGTTGGGCGTGGCGAAGGATGGGGGTCCGGCCATCCGTTCTACGACACTCTATCCGATCGAGAAGATTGCACCGCGCGTCATTGAGCGCAAGTCCGTCACGACGCCGTTGCAGACCGGCATCAAGGCTGTCGATTCCATGATTCCCATCGGCCGCGGCCAGCGCGAGCTTATCATCGGCGATCGTCAGACGGGAAAGACGGCGATCGTCATCGATGCCATCATCAACCAGAAGGAGACGCAGAAGACGGATCGTCCCGTCATCTGTATCTACGTTGCGATCGGGCAGAAGGAATCGAAGGTCGCCAAGATCGTCGATCTGCTCCGCAAGAACGGCGCGATGGAGTACACGATCGTCGTGTCGGCCGGCGCATCGGAGCCCGCCTCTCTCTCCTACATCGCCCCCTTCGCGGGATGCGCCATGGGAGAGTACTTCGTCGATCAGGGCAAAGATGTCCTCTGTATCTACGACGACCTCAGCAAGCACGCATGGGCGTACCGCCAAGTGTCGCTCCTTCTCCGCCGTCCCCCCGGACGCGAGGCGTACCCGGGCGATGTCTTCTATCTCCACTCTCGACTCCTCGAGCGCGCGGTCTGTATGGATGACAAGTTTGGCGGTGGCTCCCTCACGGCGCTTCCGATCATCGAGACGCAAGCCGGCGACGTCGCGGCGTACATCCCCACGAACGTCATCTCGATCACCGACGGTCAGATCTTTCTCGAGTCCGATCTCTTCTACAAAGGCATTCGCCCCGCGCTCAACGTCGGTATTTCCGTCTCGCGTGTGGGAAGTGCAGCGCAGCGGAAATCCATGAAGAAGGTTGCCGGGAAACTTCGTCTCGACCTCGCGCAGTATCGTGAACTTGCCGTCTTCGCGCAGTTCGGATCCGATCTCGATGCCTCCACCAAAGCGCAGCTCGAGCGCGGCGCACGCCTCACGGAAATTCTGAAGCAGGGCCAGTATGAGCCGAAATCCGTGGGCGATCAGGTCGCAATCATCTACGCGGGCGTCAACGGATACCTCGACGATATTCCCGTCACGCAAGTGCGCGACTTCGAGAAGGCGTTCACGGAATTCCTCCGTGCCAAGCACTACGATCTTCTCGAGAAGTTGGCGATGGAGATTTCCAAGGAGAGCGAGGAGACGCTCCAGAGATTGATTGAGAGCTTCAAAAAGGACAAAGGCTACGTCGTTTCCAAGTAAGGATTTCCATGGCCAAAAGTCTCCGCGATCTCCGGCGAAAAATGAAGGCGATCAAGTCCACGCGACAGGTGACGAAAGCGATGGAGCTCGTGGCCGCGTCCAAGATGCGCCGTGCCGTGCAGAATGCCGAAACACTTCGCGCCTACGCGCAGACGGCCTGGAATATCTTGCAGCGTATCGCCGGTTCCCAGTCCGCCGAGCACCCCTTTCTCGCGGAGAGGCCGGTGGCCAAAGTGCTCGCGATTCTCTTCAGCTCTGATCGCGGTTTCTGCGGGAGTCTCAATGCGCAGATGTTTGGCGCAGCGATGAAGTACATCGACGGACTGAAGCAGATCAAGACGTTTGAGAAAGTGGATTTCGTCGTGGCGGGCAAGAAGGGCCAGCAGTTTTTGGTTCGTGCGAAGCAGAATGTGATCGCCGCCTTTCCGGCGCTCAGCAATCATCCCGCATTCCCCGATGTCCTCCCCATCGCTCGCATGGCGACGGACGGATTCCTCAATGGAGACTACGATCACATCGTTCTCCTCTATCCGGATTTCATTTCCGCGCTGCGTCAAGAGCCCTGCATTCGCGTGCTTCTCCCATTCTCGCGTACGGAGCTGCGTTCGATGATCGACCGATTGCGATTGCGCAAGACCGCTGCGACGGAAGTGGAGAAGGAAGAGGAGGCGGTGCTGGAGTACACCTTCGAGCCTTCTCCCGAGGAAGTTTTCCGCACCATTCTTCCCAAGCTTACGGAGATGCAGGTGTATCAGGGCGTCCTGGAAGCCGCTGCCTCCGAGCACTCCGCTCGCATGCTTGCGATGCGCAATGCCACCGAGAATGCCACCGAGATCCTCGATGATCTCACGCTGACCTACAACCAAACGCGTCAGGCCGGCATCACCGCCGAGCTTTCGGAACTCTCCGCGGCTGCTGCGGCGTTGGGATGAGCTTATTGTGACTCAGTCATCGAATTTTCAAGCTCTCGAATGGCATGACGTACCGCTCGAAGATACTCGATCTCCTCACGCAGCTCCTTCGTTTCCAGCTGATTGGGAATGAGATGTTTCCTGATGAGGCAGCGTTGCAGATAGTCACCTATCATACGTTGTGTTCTGGGAATGCCGCATCTTGATAATGTAGAAGAAATTCTGATGGCCGTTTCTGCGATTTCATATGAAATCACTTCTCCTTCGGTGACATTCATCCAATATTTGGCGATAAGTTTGCCAAAGGAGGGGACATCGATTTCCATAGTGCTAGTTCAGGGGTGCAAGGATACAGAGGACCGAAGTTGATACTGTCTGCAACAATCGCTTGAGCGTAATCCAATGTTCTTCGCCCGGGTCGCCACTACATATATCGCAAGCGAACATGCACTCTTCGATTTGCTCCTTCAGGCTGCGTCTGGTTGCTGTAATGCCTTCGTTGGCGGTTTTGTCTGCCGTGCTCGATGCCAGTGTCTCAAGATGATCTTCCGGAATGGGTAGATCGGGATACTGTACTTGGAAATACAATCTGGCGATGGTCGATATGGAGGTGGCGTCGAAACTCACAAGTAGCACTATACCACAAAAACAATCAAGTCAACGATCATGTGGAGTGGAAAAATCACCTCCTCACATGTTGCTGTAGAACTGCTTCTTGCGGTTCTGTGTGCGGTATTCCTCGCGCTTCAGGGCACGGATGCGCTGGAGGCGGCGCGTGAGCGTCTTGCGGCGGATGGACCGCTCGCGAAGTAGCTTCAGGATGCCGGACTTCTGCACTTGCTTCTTGAAGCGCTGCTGAAGGCGGTCGGAGGATTCGTCGCCGTTCTTGTGTGCATGAATGGCCATGAGCTGGAAGAGAGTAGAGGAAGGCAATAATCGAAGCAAGAGGACATGTGTTGAGTTCTCCGTGGAGAGATTTTCATCGCGGATATCGAAGAGAAAGATCACGCGGAAAAATGCAAGATGAATCCAAAGAATGAGCAAATTTTTAGTTCAATTATTATCTCATAGGAATGCGCAGTAGCAAGTATTGCATCGCTCAATTAATCGCTCTACACTCACTTCGATATGGCGAAGAGTCAGTACACAGCGCAGCAGATCCAAGTCTTGGAGGGTCTGGAACCGGTGCGCAAGCGGCCCGGCATGTACATCGGATCCACCGATGTGCGCGGTCTGCATCATCTCATCTACGAAATCGTCGACAACTCCATTGATGAAGCGATGGCAGGGCACGGGTCGCAGATCACCGTGACGCTCAACGATGATGGCTCGGTGAGCGTCGAGGACAACGGCCGCGGCATTCCCGTAGACATGCATCCCGTCGCCAAACGTCCCGCGCTCGAAGTGGTGCTCACGACGTTGCACGCGGGAGGAAAATTCGGAGGGGAGGGGAGCGGCTACAAGGTCTCCGGAGGACTGCACGGCGTGGGAGGATCGGTGGTGAACGCGCTCTCCGTCACCATGCGCGCGGAAGTATTTCGCGACGGGTTCTCGTACGTGCAGGAGTACAAGCGCGGCAAGCCGACGATGGACATGCGCAAGCAGGGCAAGACGGAGAAGACCGGAACCCTCATCACCTTTACGCCCGACGATGAAATCTTCGACACGACGGAATTCGATCTCGATCTGATCCTCACGCGTCTTCGCCAGCAGGCGTACCTGACGCGCGGCATCACGATTTCGGTCATCGATGCCCGCAAGAAACGTTCGGAGGCAGAGCAGCAATTTCCGCGTCTTTATCGCTTCCACTTCGAGGGAGGTATCTCCGCGTACGTGCACCATCTCAATGAGTCGAAGGAAGTGATCGGACAGCCGATCTGGTTCGAGAAGGACACGCCGGACGGATTCGTGGAGGTTGCACTCCAGTACACGCAATCGTTCCAGGAACACGTCGCGAGCTTTGCGAACAACATCCACACGGTGGAAGGCGGACATCACCTCACAGGATTCAAGGCCGCCCTCACGCGCACGATCAACGCGTACGCTCGCAACTTCGGTCTCCTGAAGGAGAAGGACGAGAACCTGACGGCGGACGATGTGCGTGAAGGATTGACGGCGGTGATTTCCGTGCGTTTGAAGGAGCCGCAATTCGAAGGACAGACGAAGGGGAAGCTCGGGAATGCCGAAATGAAGACCGCGGTGGAGACGGTGGTGAATGAGAAGTTGTCGCAGTACCTGGAGGAGAATCCTTCCGAGGCCAAGAACATCATCGCGAAGTGTCTCCTTGCTGCGCGCGCTCGCATGGCCGCACGCGCGGCACGCGACAGCGTTATCCGCAAGGGTGCGCTCGACGGCATGACCCTCCCGGGAAAGCTCGCGGACTGCTCGAACAAAGATCCTTCCCAGTGCGAGATCTACATCGTCGAGGGAGATTCCGCCGGAGGCTCCGCCAAGCAGGGACGCAACCGCGAGTTTCAGGCGATCCTGCCTCTGCGCGGAAAGATCCTTAACGTGGAACAGGCGCGTCTGGACAAGATGCTCGCGAACAACGAGATTAAAGCGCTCATCATTGCGATGGGCATGGGGATTGGCGAGACGAAGGAGATCGCGAAGTTGCGCTACCACCGCATCGTGATCATGACCGATGCTGACGTCGACGGCGCACACATCCGTACGCTGCTCCTCACGCTGTTCTATCGTTACTTCCAAGAGCTCGTCGAAGGCGGGTACATCTACATTGCGCAACCGCCTCTCTACAAAGTGCAGAAGGACAGGGAGATTCGCTACGCATTCAATGATGAGGAGAAGGATGCCGTTCTCAAGGAGTGGGGAGTGCAGGAAGTAGAGATGCAGGAGCCGACGGAGGAGCTGCCTGCCGAAGAATCTCAGGCGGAGGAAGAAGCAGAGGATGGCAAAGCGAAGAAGGGGAAGAAAGAGGAGGCGAAAAAGCCCCGTCGCGTGAACATCCAGCGGTACAAAGGTCTCGGAGAGATGAACCCGAATCAGCTCTGGGATACGACGATGAACCCCGAGACACGCATGATGTTGCGCGTCACGATGGACGATGCGGAGAAGGCGGATGCGGTCTTTACGACGCTCATGGGCGCGGAAGTCGCCCCGCGCCGCAAGTTCATCACGACGCATGCCAAAGCCGTGAAGAACCTGGACATATGACGCCATCACCTCACGCTATTCGCAAAGCAGTGCTCTTCACGACGTGCATCACCGTCGTCGGTGCGATTGTCGCGTTGCGCTCGCCCACGCCGCTCGTCTTCCTCTTGCCATGCTGCATTCTGTACGCCGGTCTTGTCATTAATACGTTTCCTTCCGTTCGACTCTTCTCGTCGCTCCACCCGGAACGCGATGCGATGCAAACGATCATCGATACCACATTGGTGGTGCTGTATATCTGCATTGCGCTCACGCTCGGTCACCCGTTGCGTTTTGCTTTACTTGATACCTGTTTGTTCGTTATGGCGATGATCAAGTACATCTATCTGCTCCCGCAGGCTGCGCATCGTGATCTTCTGAAGCGAAAAATTTTCGTGGACGGTTTGGGAGTGGCCAGTGCAGCCGTGGCATTCGTCGGTTGTCTGCTCTGGAGATCGGACATCATGATGTGGCTGTGGGCTGCGGCATTCACGGCAACGCAAATCGACATCTTCATCCTCCATCCGCTTTACGCGTTCCCCATCACCGAACGTCGCGATACGTCTTCGTCATCGGGCGATGAAAAATCGCTTCCGAGAAATAGTTAAGCGCGTAGATCGCACCCATCTTTGCGAAGCCGTCGCTGCGCATTCTGCGCGCCGAGGAGAAGACGTGGAATGAGCGGGAGAATTTCACTTTGCCGACGGTGTGCAGACGCCGTGCGAGGTTTGTATCCTCTCCGTAGAAGGCAATTGAGGTATCGAAACCACCAATGGCTTGAAGTGCTTCCCTGCGTGCGACGAAGTTGCCCCCCGTGACCGCGAAGCCGACAATGGAAGCCGTGACTGGCGCAACGCCGTACCAGAAGAAGCGTGTGAGAGCGTGTTGGACGCGCGTCATCTCCTCGCGTCGATAGGCGTAGGGGCCGCTGAGACAGATGAGGTCGGGGTCTGCGGAAAATTCTCGCAGGAGCATCTGAGTCCAGTGGGGCGGAATCTGGCTGTCGGCGTCCACGTATGCGAGCAAATCTCCCTTGGCTTCCTTGAAGCCGCGTTGCCTTGCGAAGAGTAAGCCTTTGCGGTCTTCGCGAACGACTCTGACTCCGGGATATGCACTCGCAATCTCCGCCGTGCGGTCGGTCGAGGCGTTGTCGATGACGATGATTTCCTGGAACGTCTCGGGATAGTGTCGCGTGCAACTGTCGAGACAGTGCGCGATGTAGTTCTCTTCATTGTGAGCCGGGATGATGAGTGAGATCGTTAATTTCGACACAGGGAGCAGTGTACCCAATTTGTCGGGTTTTGTCAGGGGAAAACCCGTCCGGAAAACTCTCCTTACGTACGAGTGCAAAACATGGTTAACTAGCGCAAATAGCTTCTTCATGCATGAAAATCGCACTCTTCTCGGATACATTCTTTCCCGAAATTAACGGCATCTCCACGTGCATTGCGAGTGTGTCGCAGGAATTGGGAAGGCGCGGACATGAGGTGAAAATCTTTACGTATGACTGGCCTTCGCTTCCGGAGATCTCGTGGGCACCTCAGAACGTTTCCGTCATGCGCGTGCCGTCTATCTCTCTCATGCCCAATACGCCTTTCCGTATGACGTGGCGGTACGGGAAACTCTGGTCTGCGGTCAGAGATTTTCATCCAGACGTTCTGCACTTTCATACTCCGGTTGCAATTGGGATCTTTTGTATCGTGTATGCCAAGCGAACGCACACACCGCTTTTGGGAACGCTTCATACCTATCTCTCGAAGCAGAACTCGGACGTTTTGCACATTGCGACGCGCAGAAAATTTCTTCTGCCATTCATGCGGGCAGTGAGCTTGAAATGCAATCGCTGGATCTTTGATGCGTGCGATGTGCGGCTCGCGCCTTCGCGCTTGCTTATTGAAGAGCTCGTATCGGGCGGACTGAGCAAGGAAATTTCTTTTCTTCCCAATCCTGCGCCGCCTGCGACGAACTCGTCGCAAGTTTCTTCGACGCAGCAGGTGAAGGAGCGCTACAAGCTTTCGGATCACGTGATCCTCCATGTCGGGCGACTCTCTCCGGAGAAGAAAGTGGGTGCGCTCATTCGCGCGTTTAAACTTGTTGCCGACAAGCGACACGATGTGACGCTGCTCATTGTCGGGGATGGTTCGGCGCGCGCCGATCTGGAACGTCTCGTTTCTGACGAGGGACTCCATGGACGTGTCGTCTTTACGGGATTTATAAAGCCAGATGCGCTGATGCAGTCCGGCCTCCTCGCCGCAAGCGACCTTTTCGCGACGACGAGCACGATGGAGAATCAACCGATGGCTGTGCTGGAGGCGATGAGTGCGGGCTTGCCGATCGTGGGGGTGCGCGCGGGAGGACTCACGGAGCTCATCACGAATAACGGACTCCTCGTCGTTCCCGACGACATCGATGCCATGGCGTCTGCTCTCTCAGGCGTATTGGAGAGTGATGCGGAGCGCAGTCGCATGGCGGAGTGTTCGCGAGAGAATGCAAAGCAGTACAGTGTAGAAAGCATCTGCAACAGACTTCTTGATTACTATGAACGGGTGATGGAAGAAAAGAAGAAGTGAAAATTTTTCACCTATCTTTCTCAGGCTCGACAAAGAAAGAGAAAAAGAAAATACGTGTGTCACCCTGAGGGATTTCGCGAAGCGAAATCGTCACGAAGCCACGGCGTTCGAGAACGCCGTGGCGAAGGGCGACACGCGAAAACCCGCAACGTGATGGTTCGTGACGCTCCGTGCGCGGAGCTCCTCACCATGACACGTTGCTACGTGGCGCGCGACCATGAAGGTTGTTCTATATTTCCTTTCACAGAAACAATACACACCTACATAGCCGGAGCGCGCAACACGGGGTGGAATAGTTTTTCAGAGGAAACATTCTACGAAGCATTGTTGCGCGAGCACTTTCTTTCCGCCTTTCTTTCTTGCCCTGAGAAAGAAAGGCGAAACACTTCGTCTTGATAAAGAAGGACGAAAGATTCAGGCAATGAAGATGTTGTTCAGAGAAAGAAAGGCGATATCCGTCGTCTTGAGAAAGAAGGAGAAGAGCCTCACTCCTCCATCTGCCCCATCTGATCTCGAATCTCGTACGTGTCGAGGTTCTTCTCGCCGAGGAGGCGAATGACTTCGGGGATCGCTTGCTCGTAGGGAATCTGCTTCTGTTTCCCGGCCTGCATGTCCTTGAGAATGATCGTGCCGTCCTTCACTTCCAGCTTCCCGAGCAGCAGCGTATAGCGCGATTGGAATTTGTCCGCGAGGCGCATCTGACTCTTGAGGCTCGCCTCGCCAAGCGCTCCGACCGTGTGGATACCCTTCTCCCGCAGCTGCGATACGAGTGTGAGACATTTCTTCTTCGCTTCCGGACCGAGTTGCGCGACGAACACATCCACTTGGTCCTTATTCGGAACGCGGACGCCTGCTTCCTTCATGTGCCAGATCATGCGTTCGATGCCTCCCGCGAATCCTACGCCGGGAGTCGGCTTTCCGCCGAGGATTTCGATCAATCCGTCATAACGTCCTCCTCCACCCACGGCATTCTGCGAGCCGGTGCTTTGATCCCAGAATTCGAAGACCGTCTGTCCGTAGTAGTCGAGCCCGCGCACGAGGCGGGGATTCTCGTTGAAGGGAATCCCAAGCTCCGTGAGGTATTCGAGGAGCGTGTCGTGAAACTGCTTGCTCTCCTCGCTGAGGAACTGCGTGAAGAGGGGAGCGGTCTTGAGGAGGATTTGCGTGTCTTCATTCTTGGAATCGAGAAGGCGAAGTGGATTGGCCAGCAGTCGCCCGCGATCTTCCTCCGGAAGCCGTCCCTCTTTGCCGATGAAAAAATCTTTCAGCGCCTCGATGTACGCCTTCCTATTCTCAGATGTCCCGATGTTGTTGATTTGCAATGACAGACGATCGGAGATGCGCAGATCCTTGAAAATGTTCCACGTCACTTGGATGAGCTGCGCGTCGAGGCTGGGATCTTTGAGACCGATGACCTCGAGATCGAATTGGTGGAATTGTCGGTAGCGTCCCTTCTGAGGACGATCGTGGCGGAAGCACGGGCCGATGGCGTAGAGCTCGACGGGCTGCGGAAGCTGCTGCATGCCGTACTCAACGTAGGCTCGGCAGATTCCCGCGGTGAATTCCGGCCGCAGCGCAAACTCCGTGTCATTTGCGTCGCTCTCCTTTTTGCCCGAGACGCGGAAGAGCTCCTTCTCCACGATGTCCGTGTGCTCGCCGATACCGCGCTCGAAGATCCTGCGGTCCTCGAAGATCGGGGGATCGATGCGTCTGTAGCCGGCTTGTCTGGCACGGTGACGCACGGACTTCTTGATGTACGTCATGTACTGCTGATCGTCGGGGAGGACGTCATGCGTACCTTTGGGAGTGCGGAACATTAGGTTGGACATAGTTTGATGCGAGAAATCCGTTTACGGGAAAGGCTATCATTCTTGGCATGGAGAGACAAGACTCACGCGATTTTTCGAAGTGAAAGTATGAGAATGAAAAATCTTCCGTTGAAAAATCTCTTGGTTGACATCATTCGTGTTGGTTATTGATGCGGTACTTAGAAGGAAGCCGACGACATCTTGTCGGAGCTTGAATATTCAAGAATTGCCTGTAATCAAGCGCAGCATGAAGAATCCGTTCACCTTCTAAACTTGACCAAAATGCGGAAAAGTCTAAAATTATACTTACCATAGCTAACCCTGTGGGTCGCTGAGAAAGTCTTTTGCGACCTGCAGATTGGTATCTGTGGGTTCGTGAGAGACGATCTTTTGCATCACCGAAAAAACAACAACATGAAATCAAACAACATATTCACACGTCCCATGTTTGGGAACTGGCCCGCTGTCGGGATCATTCCCACATTCGACGGTCGTTTACGGAAGCCTGAACAAATCGAAATCGCGGTTCGTATGGCGCAAGCCGTCGCAACCTTGATAGCGAACTCTTGCTTCAATCCCGACGGCTCACCCGTACGGTGCGTCGTCTCCGCTCCGGTAGGAGGAACGGCCGAGCTTTTCGAAGCTCGCCAACTCTTCCGCCGCGAGAATGTCGGCAGCGTCCTGCAAGTGTCCCCGTACTGGTGTTACACCGCTGAAGTTCTGTTCAGTGATCCTGAGATCCCCTTGGCCATCATCGGGTTCAACGGCACCGAACGCCCTGGTGCGGTTTTCTCGGCCGCGGCGATGTCTCACTGCTTGGACCAAGGTATCCGTGCCTTCCTCATCTACGGGAAGCACGTCCAACCCTTGGATCAGGTGGGGGAACTCGCTTCCGACGTTGCCGAAAAAATCCTGCACTTCGTTCGCGTCGCCTCAGTGGTCGCGAACATCAAGGGGCGTAACTACCTCTCCATCGGAGCTTGCTCCATGGGGATCAATGGATCGGTTCCGTCACCTGATACGTTCCGCAAGTTTGGCATGGGATTCCAGTTTTGCGACATGAGTGAAGTCGCAGGACGGATGAAGTCGGGGCTCTACAACCCCGATGAACTTCGCATGGCCATCGCATGGGCGGAGGCCAACTGTCAGATGGGTTTCGATCCCAACACTCCGCTAAGCCCCCACGACACGTCCAGCATTCTGTGCGACAGCGTCAAGATGGCACTGATCGTGCAGGACATGATGCGGGGCAACCCGTCGTTGCCGAACATTGAGAAGAGCCTTGGCTTCAACGCCATCCTTGCGGGCTTCCAAGGCCAGCGCAATTGGACCGACTACTATCCCAACGGCGACTTCATGGAAACCATCCTGAATACGTCTTGGGACTGGAACGGTGTTCGTTGCCCATTCATCGTCGCCACCGAGAACGACGCGCTGAATGGGGCTGGGATGCTCTTCGGATATCTCCTCACCCATTCTGCGCAGGTCTTCGCGGATCTTCGCACCTACTGGTCACTCGAAGCGGTCGCTGCGGCCGCCGGTGGGTATCAGTTGGAGGGTGTGGCTCAAAATGGACTGCTCCACAACATCAACTCCGGACCAGCCGCACTAGACGGAACCGGCATGCAGATGGCGGACGGGAAACCCACAATGAAAGCGTGGTGGGACGTCACCGACATAGATGTCGTTGCCTGCATGAGGGCGACGACATTCCATCCCGCAGACAACATCTACTTCCCCGGTGGCGGACTTTCCACAAGGTTCGCTACCCGAGGCGGTATGCCAGTCACGGCCATTCGTATTCTCAGAGAGGAGGACGGGCAACTTGTCCTCCACGCTGTCGAATGCGAAACCGTTTCGTTGCCGGAAAATGTGCACAATGCCCTCGACACGAGGACTAACCCCACATGGCCCACTACGTGGGTGGCGCCTCTCAGGGTTGATCCTTATGACGTCATGAATCACTGGGGCTCCAATCACGATGTGCTCGTGCCCGGCCATCGCGCAGGTGAATTTATCTCGCTCGCGGCCCTTACGGGCATGTCGATCGGCATGACCAACGTGCCGGTTCAAGAGCAACTTCTGCCCATCCAGTGGGCGATTCACGGCAGCGGCCACTCGACGTTCAACGAAATTGCGCGTCGAATGGGGCCGCTCTACCGCGGTCGTTGATATAAACAAAAGCGATATCACATCGTCTCTCACTGCACCCCTCTCAGCTTCGGCTAGGAGGGGTGTTTGTTTATAGATCGAAAATGTATCGCGCATCAGAGTATGCTTCGAAGTCTCAGAAATGTTTGTTAAATTCTCGAAATGAGTTGCCACTTCAAGACCCAACTTCCAAGGAATCTGCTGCCGACAATGACGACCAATGCGACTGCCAAGTGCCAGAGAATGCTCTTGAGCGGATGGATGTTTCTCCTTCTCGCGATTCCGTAACTCAAGATGGCCAGGAGTGTCAGTCCCCAGATGGACGAAAGAATCAGCGCTGCATTTGGGGGAAGAAAGAGCACCAGGGAAGCGAACGTCAGCACGAGGAGCAATCGCACAGCAAAATTTCCAAACGTGGAAACGCTCACTTCTTTTGAGGAAGCTCCCTCCGATTCTTTGTAGATGTGGATGCTAAAGGAATCGGAAATATTGTCTGCAACGGCGAAGATGAGCAGTCCAGTGATGATGCCGACTTTCGCGTTGGCCCCCTGCGTGAGTCCCGCAATCAATCCCATGCTCGTGATGATGGCCGCCGTCGCACCGATGCTGAAGGTATTCATGTTCTTCATGGATCGATTCTAAAGAAATTCGCGACTTTTCCCAGTCAATCAGGGAATTCGCCCGGCACGCAAAAAAATTAGTGGGGCGAGCGATGGGTCTTGAACCCACGACCTCCAGGGCCACAACCTGGCGCTCTAACCAACTGAGCTACGCCCGCCACTGCGAAGAATCTTAATGGTAATTGCGCGTCTGTGCCAGAGACTTATAGCGCGGGAGGGACGGGCGGTGCGGTTTTCTCTTCCGGCGGTTTCTTCTCCGGGGAAATGCCCTGTGCCTCCACGACGAAAATGACCTGATCATCCTTCTTCTCTTCCGCTGCTGGGTTGGAAACGCTCATATCCGGCGCTGGAGAGGAGCTGATCGGAGAGGGGAGTGCGGTGGGCTCAGTGGGTGCGGGAAGTTCCAACTCCGGCTCTTGCACTATGGATGCAATAACTTCAGTTTCTTTGGTTGCAGGTGCAGGTTCCGCAATGGCTTGTTCCAGTTCAAGCTTCCTCTTCTTGAGATTTTGACGATAACGAAGGCGCTTGGCGCGTTTCCTTTCGCGTTCACGTTCTTCTCTTGCGAGCGCAGCATCGTCGGTCGGTTGATCCGTCGTCGTCTCTTCGATGGGTGCGGGAAATTCCACTGCAGGGGCGGGCGGAGGAGGAGGGGAGACAGGTTCAATCGGAGGCGCGACGACTTCGGGCTCTTCCACCACTGGTGTCGCTGCGGTCTGTTGCGGCTCGGAAGACGGAGGCTCAAGAGGAGCTTGCGGGGGCTGTGGAGAGGAAGCGGACTGCGGTGCAGGTACCACTTCTTGTATTGGTTCGGGAACGATCGGTGTTGGAGGAACAGTCTCATCTGATTTCTGTTGTACGGTGGGGGGTTCGGATTGCTGCTGCGGCACGGACGCAAGCCATGGTGGGAGTGATTCGCCACGTTTATCTTCAGGCTCAGGAGAAGGAGTAGGAGCGGCGGAGACAGGCACGTTCGTCACCACCTGAGGTCGATCTTCGGGTGTTTCGGATTTTTCGAGTCCCTTGCGCAACCAGGCCGGAGCATGTTCGACATCGATCGCTCCATCGGGTGGCGCGACGGGATGTTGAGGAACCGTTGCTTCGGGGGCGGAAGGTTTCTCTTCCGGCAGTTCTTCTTCCTCGGCATCTTGCACATCCGGTCGACGAATCTGCATCGGTGCGGGAACGTCGATCACGGAGCGGCTCTTCTCATCTTGATTCTTCACGATCTGTGATTCTGCTCGCTCGAGGTGCTCCTGCAGTCCGCCTGTGAAGCTGAGGAGCTTCCGCACGACCCACACCGCAGCGACGAGGACGGCGAGAATGACCAGGATCCAGAATGTGACGATTAGGATCGGCCAGATCAACGATGTCGATGCGGTTGCAGTCTTCGTTTTCGAAGAGGAATGGGACGAGGCGAGTGCGGACGATGAATGATCAGATACGGAGGAAGAAGATGAGGTTGCCTGGGTCGTGATGACTTGAATGGTGAAGCTCTGTCGCGCGGTGCCGATGGGACGGCCTGTCGTGAGGTCGGTCATGTCCACCTCCACGACGTACGTTCCGCTCTGGAGGAACGTATGATGCGGCTTCTCAAGGAGACTGCGCGATCCATCGCCGAAATCCCAGCGGTAGAAGACGGGGGCAGTGGAAATGACGGGAGCAGCGGTGAGCGAAAACTGGAGCGACCCGTCGGAAGAGGCCGTCGCATTGATCATTCCGTGATACGAACCCGAAGAGGTTTGCGGTCCCGCTGCGGAAGTCCGGATCGTGAAGTCCTGCTGTAACGTCGTACCGTCATGGAGGGATGCTACGGCGTGGACCTGCATGCCGTCCGTCGGGGAAACGAACCAGACGTAGAGCGGCAGCTCATCCGTCCGGAAGTACGTGTTCGCAGAGAGGGACACCGTCGATCCCGTTGCGTTGGGAGTCGTTGGTGTCTGTACGGTGAGATCCAAAGAAGTGGTATCGGTACGAAGAGGAGTGAACCTCACGACATGCAAATTGTCGGGGAGCGCCAGAGTTCCCATCGTATCGCTTGGATCCGTGGAGAGGAGCGGCAGCAACGTACCGGTTGATTCCTGAGTCACAGCTCCGCTATCGGATCCCGCGATGAGCGGGCGTTGTTTCACGTCAAACAGAATGGTGCGATGACTCGCGTTGCTTCCGTCGCTTGATTGCACGGATGCATCGAGTCGGTAGGATCCCGCGTCGGTGAGCCGTGCGCGGAAAATGGGATCGCGCGTCGCCCCGACGAACATCCGATCTTTCGAAAGCACCCAGGAGTACTGCGGCGAAGGATCCGTGTTCGCAGTGACGAGTTCCAAGGTGTCACCGGCGTACACGGAAAACGATTCTGTCGGCGTCGTATCGGTCGGATCCGTTTGCGCGAGCACAGATCCGTGGAACAACTGTCGCGACCCCAGCGTCAATGCCACGACGGCAATCGCGATGAGGATCGCGTGCGTGCGTACCCGATGTTGGTGCGGCATGCGTGTCATTGCAATCAGCGAGAGAAGATATCGACGACGATCATGACGATGATGCGAGACAGAATGACCACGATCAATCCTATGACAGCGTAGAGAATCGATTTCTGCGCCGTATTCTTTTGCTCTTCATTGCCTTGCGAGATGATGAGGCGGATGCCGGCAATGATGATGACAATGACGGCAGCGAGTGAGACGAAGCCGAGGATGAAGTTGATGATGGCAATGACGAGCGAGAACGCATCGAGATGCGAAGGTCCGCCGACCATGCCCGCCCAATTAATACCCCCGAACAGGCCCGGCCCCGTGAATGCGCTGTCCTCCGCGCTTGTCAGCTGCGGAAGGAAGAGCGGCAGTGCCGCAAAGAGGAACGATCGAAACAGGAGAGAGAGCTTCCGCGTCATGATGGGAGAAGGTCAAGTGTGTTTGTCGCTATCTATGATAGCATAAAACCCGTTTCCTTGCCATCCCATGCGACCGCGCTCTCCACGGGAAATTCTCACACCTTCGGGCCTTTCTGCCTTCCTCTGTACAGATCTCACCAATATTCGGTATCTCACCGGGGTGGTCGTCAGCAGCGGGATGGTTCTCGTTACCGGGAAGCGCATCATGCTTTTCGTCGACGGTCGCTACCGCTTCGAAGTGGAGCATCTCGTACTGCCGGGCATTGCGGTTCGCGACATTGCTGATCTGCCGCGCATCATGCAGGCGGAGAAGACCTGCGGATTTGAAGCGGAGCACGTCAGCGTCGGTGAGCGATCAGCGTGGAAGAAGATTTTTTCCGCGACGAAATTCGTTCCCACCTCGGGGATCATCGAGGAATTTCGGCGGAGCAAGAGCGATCAGGAGCTGCGATTAATGCAGCGGGCGCATCGCATGACGAAAGAACTTCTCCGTCGCGTGCCTGCGGCGCTTCGCAAGGGCGTGACGGAAGAGAAGCTCGCCAGACAATTCGGCATTTGGGCGTTGGAGCTCGGCGCCGATGGGCTCGCATTTCCTCCTATCGTTGCGTTTGGCACGCACACCGGTATTCCGCATCATGTATCGGGGCCGCGTTCGCTCAAGAAGGGGCATCTGGTGCAGGTGGATGTGGGCGTGAAGTATCGAGGTTACTGTAGCGATCTCTCACGTGTGTTTTTCACGGCTGCGCCGACGCCGCTCCAGAAGCGAGTCTTCGAGACACTGCTGCGCGTTCAAGACGAGGTCATCAAGGAGGCGAAGCCCGGAGTCACCAATCGAGCGCTCGATCGCAGGGCCCGCACCATCCTCGCAAAGGAAGGATTGGAGGAGGCGTTCTCTCATGCGCTCGGGCATGGGCTGGGACTGGATATCCACGAGGGTGTCGTGCTTTCACAGAAGCGCAGGGAGATGAAGCTCTTGAAGAACGAAGTGGTGACCGTCGAGCCCGGCGTGTACTTCCCCGGAAAATTTGGCATGCGCATAGAGGATCAGATGTTTCTGTCTTAGGGGTGGCAGAAAACGAAATTCTCTGCTACAATGAACGGAAATGCACATCACTCACCGCATCACAACGTTCGTGCTCTTTGCAGCACTCCTCGCGCCCGCCTATGCGGACAGTGCTCTCACGGATGCGGCGAAGTCGCGTTCTCAGGACTTTGTCGTTACCGCGTACTACTCGCCGCTTCCCAATCAGTGCTGCTACGTCACCGGTTCCTACGCATCGGATATCGCTCTTAACGGGAACGGGACGAACGGTGCCAATGGTGCGGAAGTGCATCTCGGTATGGCTGCGGCTCCCGCTTCCTATCCGTTCGGAACACGGATTTCCATTCCGGGCATCGGCATCGTGACGGTGCAGGACCGCGGCTCCGCGATTCGCACACAGACGGGAGCGGATCGTCTCGATATTTGGATGGGGTCGGGAGAAGAGGGTCTCGCGCGAGCGCTCTCCTGGGGGCAGAGGCGCGTGACCGGAACTGTCTATCCGCTCGGGGGCAGTCAGCCGGCGGAACGTGTCGATCTCTCCGGTGTCGCATCTGCGCTCAGTGTGCTCAAGCCTTACGCAGCGAAGCAGACCGATTTGCTGACGCTTCGACCGAAGAGTGGTGATCGCGGTATGTCCGTCGAAATTTTGCAGGACACATTGCGGAGCATCGGCTACTTCCAGAGATCTTCTTCGGGGCTCTTCGGAGATCAAACCAAGGAGGCACTGGGAAACTTTCTCAAGGACTATGCTCTCTCAGAGCCTTCGGACAGCGTGACGGACACGACGGCGGCCTACTTGGTAGCGGCGTTGGATCGCAAGGACAGCATCTCTCCGATTACGACGAACGTCTCGAAGGGCAGTGATCCATCCGCGGTGCGAAGCGCACAGAGGACGCTTCGTTATCTGGGATTTTACCGCGGTCGAACCGACGGAAATTACGATCAGAACCTGCATGATGCCATCCTCGCGTTTCAAATTTCCTCGAATGTTCTCACATCGTCCGGCCAGAGCGGTGCCGGCATCATCGGACCTAAAACGCGGCTTGCCATAGGGCTGAAGTGGAATCAGAAGCTTGTCAAAGAAAACGCGGCAGGCGTCCTCGTGGTCGAACGGATTCGTCAGCTCTTGATCGCGAAAGGATATGAGATCGACACCTTCCTCTCGAAGGGGGATAGCGGCTCTCAGGTGAGAGTCCTTCAGTCGCTGCTCGCGCAGAGGGGATACCTGGATCGAAGTCGCGTGACCGGATTCTTCGGCGCCGAGACGGAGAGCGCAGTGATCGCGTATCAGATGCATGCGGGTCTCATCAAAAATCAGCGTGAATCTGGAGCGGGATACGTCGGACCCGGGACGAGGAAGCAGCTGGTGTCGGAGGAGAGCTCGAAGCTCTACGATCTCGTGCGCAGTCAGGGGTGGAAGTCGGTTCTCTAAGAAAAATTCTTCAGAATCAGTTCGTTGACAGAGCGTCTTTTTCATTCTGCGGCGGGCTTACAAGGCTTGCAATTCGTGGAACTTTCACGAGAATCAACCAATGCGCAAAATGATTTCCCTCCTTTGCGGAGCGTCCGTCTTTCTCTCCGCCATCACGCCGACACTCGCGGCCGATACCATTTCTCGTCGCGACGGATTCCTCCTGATTTGGTCGAGTATCGAGCGGCAGTTGTATCCTTGTAATGAGGCGTTTTCGGATGTTTCAAAGGGAGAGAAGGGGTACGCCGAGATCTCATATGCGAAGTGCCGCGGCATCATCGACGAGGCTCCCACCTTCAGGTCGACAGCTCCGCTCAATCTGGAAGACGCATTACTCTGGCTTTTTCGGTCTCGCAGTGTGGAGGGGAAAGATTGGAAAACCATGCCGCAGACGAGTGATTTCCCTTCTCTCCTTACGCGCTATCCGATCGCCTCTTCAGATCCAAAAGTTTTGAAGAATACGTTTCTCTCTCAGGATCAGTTGTTTGGGCTCATGCGACATCTCGATCGGTTGCTTTCGACGGAGCCGCACCAAGTGAGTTTGTACGGAGAGGAATTTCAGGGGGCGGGAACGGCTTCGGGTGAGAAGTTCGACATGTACGCGTTTACCGCGGCGCACAAGACGTTTCCGCTGGACACGCTGGTGAAGGTGACCAATATTCAAAACAGCAAGAGCGTTATCGTGCGCATCAATGATCGGGGACCCTACGTGAAGGGGCGGGATATGGATTTGAGCGTGGCTTCGTTCGAGTCGATTGCGGACAGATCCGCAGGAGTCATACAGGCCACCTTTCAACGACTTGGAGCGGCATCCATTGTCGGCCCCTGCACGCGTCTCAACGTCTTTCAGACGCGCATCGTGCCTGGTGTTCGATTACTTCCGGGCATTTCCCAATCCTTCGCGCTCGGGGGAGAGATCACGCTTCGGTCCTCCGCCTCCTTCGTCGTGCGATCGGTGCGCTACCCCGACGGCTTCACGGCGTCGGTCGAAAATTGGATCCTCCCGGGAGAGACATACCAATTCAAACCTTCGGTGACGGGCACGTATCTCTTCCGTATCGGGTCGATTGATGGTCGCGAGCGCTCTCTGAGTACGGATGTGGTGCAATGCCCCGCTTCCTGACGCCGGTGCCCTAATTCTGGTTTCTGCTTCAAAATTCACCATGAAAGCAGACCACCTTTTCTTCTACCTGACCTCTCGAATTTGTGCTATAATATGCAGAATTCTCTATTGTAATACTAATGGTCGGATTTCTGAGATTCTTCTTCTGGCCCATCCTCTGGATCCTCGTCTGGTTGCTCAGTGAGGTGGCCTTTCACGCAAATTTGTTCTGGATCGCATGGGGGTGGTGGGTTTCCAATCCTTTGGGGAACACGGCCCTCATCATCGCGGCGTACTTCATGTGGAGGTACGCGGTGTTCTCTACGCGCTTCCTCTACGCACTGTGGATGGGCAAGCGACTCGTGTCGATGAAGGTTCTGCTCCCGCGCACGGACAGCAAAATTGATCAGGAGAAACGCACCGAGAAAGATTTTAAGGAGAAGGTCGCCATCATGGAGCAGCTCTACCGCGCACTGTGGGAGGTAAAGAGCCTCACGTTCTGGAGGTTTTTGCATTTTTGGATCTTCCGCTACGCGACGATCAGCTTCGAGCTCTACGTGGAGAACGGCGAACTCATTTTCTACGTGTTGGCACAGAAGAGTCTCATTTCCATCGTGGAGAAGCAGATCACGTCTTTCTATCCCGATGCAGAAGTCTCGCTGCAATTGACGCCGGAGATTTGGAAGAAGGGGAGCAAGCTCGTCGGGTACAACATGATAACGAAGAGAAAATTCTTCTACCCGATTCGTTTTTACGAGGAGATGCAGGATGACCCTCTCAACGATGTCGGCAACGTTCTTTCGAAGATGGAAGCGAACGAAACGGCGTGTGTGCAAGTGCTGATCACGCCGGTGTTCTCCGATCGCTGGGCGAAGAAGACCGAGAAATTTGCGAGCAGCAAATTCAAGGGGAAGGAGGACAGTTGGCTTTCTCACATACCCATCCTTTCGACGTTGATCGAGATTCTCGGAGGCATTGCGACGGGAACGGAGGGATCGACGTTCGCGCCCGGGGCCTCACATGGCGATTCGTTTGTGCGTATGATCCAGCCCGAGGAGGAGCTTTACAAGCGCATGGGACAGAAGGCGGGCATGAGTGGGTTCCATTCGACCGTGCGTGTTTTTGCATCGTCGAACACGTGGGAGAAAGCAATCGATCTTTCGAACAACATTGAAGTCGCTTTCAATGTCTACAAGGACGTCTACGGCAATTGGTTCCAGGGACGACGCATTTTCTTCGATTTCTTCCCGCTTATCTTCAACGCGCCGATGATGCATTACTTGTGGAAGAATCGCATCAACGGATTCTGGCACAAGACGGACCTCTTCACGGAGAAGGAACTTGCGAGCCTCTATCATTTTCCGGACAGCCGTTACAACAAGATTCCGATCATCCAGTGGATTACGTACAAGGTGCTGCCTCCTCCCCCGAACGCTCCCGACGACGGCATCGTCATCGGCGTGAACCGGTACCGTGCCGGGGAGAAGATGATCCGATTTCTCGACACTGATCGCACACGTCATCAGTACATCATCGGGAAATCCGGTTGCGGAAAATCCGCGCTTTTGAATTATCAGGCGCGGCAGGACATCGCGCGCGGGGCAGGGCTCTGCGTCGTCGATCCCCACGGCGATCTCATCGAGGACGTGCTTGCGCACATTCCCAAGGAGCGTGCGAGGGATGTCATCCTCTTTAACCCTGCGGACACGGAACGTCCGATGGGATTGAACCTCCTTGAGGCCAAAACCGACGAGGAGAAGGATCGCGCCTCTCTGGATGCGATGGAGATCTTCATTAAGCTCTTCGGCAACGAGATCTTCGGTCCGCGTTTGCAGCACTACTTCCGCAACGGTTGTCTCACGCTCATGGACGATGAGGATGAGGGGGCGACGCTCATCGACGTGCCGCGCCTCTTTGTCGACGACGAGTTCCAGCGTTACAAACTGAGCAAATGCCGCAACGTCGTGGTGCGCAGTTTCTGGGAGCACGAAATGGTGAAGACGGGCGCAAGGGAGAAGGAGGAAATGATCCCGTACTTTTCGGCGAAGTTCGGACCGTTCATCACCAATACGACGATGCGCAACATCATTGGACAGCCCAAGAGCGCCTTCGATATACGTGCCATCATGGATCAGGGGAAGATTCTTCTCGTGAACCTCTCGAAAGGAAGAATCGGCGACATCAATGCGCAGCTCCTCGGACTTATCTTCGTGAACAAGGTGAACATGTGTGCCCTCTCTCGCGCCGACATGGCGGAGAAAGAGCGACGCCGCTTCTACCTCTACGTCGACGAATTTCAGAACTTCATTACCGACGCCTTCGCGACGATCCTCTCCGAGGCGCGCAAGTACGAGCTCGCACTCATCATGGCGCACCAGTACATCGGACAGCTCGTCGGAAAGACCGCCGAGTACGAGCAGGCGAATACCAAAATGCGTGACGCCGTCTTCGGTAACGTTGGCACGATCCTGAGCTTCAAGATCGGCGCGGAGGACGCGGAGTACATGGCGAAGGAAATGGCGCCCGTGCTCAGTGAGCAGGATGTCATCGGGATTCCGAACTTCCACTGCTACGTGAAGCTCAACATCAACAACACCACGTCGCGCCCCTTCTCGATGGCGACCATCTGGGACGAATCCGACCGCAACGACAAGCTTGCCGGGCTCATCAAGGAATACAGTCGGATGAAGTACGGGCGCAAGAAGATTTTCGTTGATCAGGAGATCGAGGATCGCATCGGCATCGGGCATAGCGCGCCGGAGCAGACGCCAACTCCGACCGAAACACCGCCATCGACACCGGCGGTACAGCCACTTTCGGCTTAAGAGGAGCGGATAGGTTTTCATCGCGCACCGATTCCCGTATGATCTTGCCATGGTCTCATTCTCTCAAGCCAAAGACATGTTCCGCCTCCAGCGCGAGGCGAAGAAAGTGAAGAAGGAACTGAGGAACGTGCACGTCGAAGCGGAAGCATCGGGCGTGAAGGTGGTAGTGAACGCCGAGATGGAAGTGATTTCCATCGAGATTGCCGAAAGCGTTGCAGTTGCATCCGTTCCCTCGCTCATGAAAGACGCGCTCAACAGGGCGCTGAAGAAGGCGCAGGTCGTCTCTGCCGAGAAGATGCAGGGCATCATGGGGGAGATGGGAATGCCGACGGGAGGGTAGGACGGAGGGATGAGGACTGAAGACTTAGGACGTAGGATTGTTGGATGCAAAGATTTTTGAAATATGAGCTGTCCTCTACGTCCTTTGTCCTACGTCCTCTGTCCTCTATCATGACTCCATGCGCAAACGTACATGGGTGGTGATCGTCATTTTCGTCCTTCTCGGGATGTACTTCTGGTACCGCCACGAACTCTCTCCTGCAAACGGCGGGAATGATGTTCGCTCGATTGTCACGATTCCCTCCGGCTCGTCGGTTTCCTCCATCGCGCAGCTTCTCTCCAAGCAGGGCCTCATCCGTTCGCCGTTCTTCTTCTCCTGGTTCGTGCGTTTGCATAGTGACCAGTCGCGCCTCCTCGCGGGGACGTACGTGCTGTACCCGTCACTTTCGACGCCGGAGGTGGTGAATATTCTCATGGGATCGCACGCGCCGGAAATGACGGTGACGATTCCCGAAGGATTCACGGTGAAAGACATCGATGCGCTCCTCGCGGCTAAGGGACTCTCCGCGAGCGGCGATCTTCTCCACTGTGCGCAGACGTGCGATTTCCAAACGTTCATGTTTCTGCCGAGGCAGGGGAAGGATGCGGCGGAGCGTGGCGGCATGCTCGAGGGTTATCTTTTTCCCGATACGTACTTCGTGACGAGGGAGCAGTTCTTTTCCAAGTTCTTTGTGGAGCGGCTCCTCGGTGTCTTCCGACAGCGCGTGTCGGTCGGACTTGCGAAAGACATTGCTGCATCCGGCCATTCGCTCTCGGACATCGTCACGATGGCGTCTCTGGTGGAGGCGGAGACGAGGACGGATGCTGAGCGTCCGATCGTTGCCGGAATTCTCTGGAAGCGGTATGAAAAACACATGAGTCTCGGTGTGGATGCTTCCGTTCGCTACATTCTCGGGAAGAAATCCGCTTCTCTCACCGAGTCGGATCTCTCGATCGACTCTCCCTATAATCTCCGAAAATTCAGGGGACTTCCTCCGGGCCCGATTTCCAATCCCGGTCTCTCGAGCATCGAGGCCGCGCTGCATCCGCAGGCTTCCCCGTACTTCTACTACCTGCACGATGCGAACGGCCAAATTCACTATGCCGTGACGAATGACGACCAGAATGTGAATAGAGAGCGTTTTCTTCCTTGATTATGATATTGTTGGTTTGAAGGTAGCGCTAATAGTGAATTTCACAAAATACATAGCCAAAATGCTTTTATATGAACATTACGAGTACTTGCATTTATACCTAAATATACTATAATGTGATAAATATTTCCTACCCAATACAGATATGTCAGATCTCGGTCATCGAATGGTTGTCCGCAGCAGGAGACATGTAACACATGATAGAGGACCCAAAAAACTTGATTATGATGCTTCTCCTGAAATGCAAGAAGTGCTTTCGCGTAAGAGTGTTATTTCGAAGGTTGCATCGGGAGTGAGTGGCAGCATTAGGCATCTCCTGGGTATCTTGAAAGGGCCTCCTCAGATTGAGAGTCCTTGTAATCCTGACACAGCGAGAGAAATTATCGAAAAAGGTGGAGGCAGGTTTTACGGAGTGGAGTCCTTGGCTCCGATGGGTCTCGTCGCACCGGCAAAGCTTCCTCCTCTCCCATCTCGGCAAGAGATTGAGACGTATGCAGCACAGGGATTTGACCTAAGACTCATTGTGGCCCAGAGGCCGGATCGTTCTGCCAGTACTCCTGCGTCGATGGATCTTGATCTCAGAAAACAGGTTGATCTTCTGAAAGAAAGCGATGTATCACCCGACGGGGTTCCGTCGAATATGGGTCAACCATATTATGCAGGTGAAAATGCAAATGGAATTGTCTATATAGATTACGATCAAACGAAATATCGTGGTAAGTATGATAAGGATGTCTCAACTCCTTTTCAAAATTCACAGATATCGACGTGTTGGGCATTTACATCCGGAGTAAAGTCGCCTGCTAACAAAGATCTCCATAAGAGTTTTGTGCCAGGAACTGCTGGAGGTTATGTTGGGCTCTATCCCCAGATGGAAAGTTTGTACTTGTATTTCAAGAATGTTCTCTACAAAGACAAGCCTCTCCCCGAAGAGATACGCGTTGCTTGTGACGAGTTTGCCAACGCTACGATGCGAGGATATAGCCCGATTAGAAATGGAACGGAAAAACAGGTTGTTTCTGCGATTTCCAAACTTCAGATATCTCAATTCAGCCCCAATCTTCCAGAGGCGATATATATGATCGCTCAGACCTTCTTCAACAGTTCTTTGGAAGAAAGGAAGAAGCTTCTGGATTCAAACGATAAATACAACCCAGTATGTATTCCGGCTATTCAAACCCGCACGAAGCAAGATAGCACCTCCTTCCTCGCGGTCAGCAATATGACGCACAAAGGCATAGGTATGTTTACCACTGATGCATTCAAACAGATGCCGGAAGTAGGTATCCCCCTGATCAAAAGGGTATCTGCAGAAGAAGTCTAAGCAGTATCCTTAAAACCTCGAAAAGCGGAGTGGAAGATCCACTTCGCTTTTTTTGAAGACGAAAACTCCGTCGGGAGCTTTTCTGTAGGGGAAAGGCATCCACTGGTGGAAAAGGTCGATCTCTGCTATACTTCTTCGATGCGCCTTCTCTCTCTTCTTGGCATCGTCGGGTACATCGCCCTCGGGCTTCTCGTGCCCAAAGCCGGTGCGCTTCCCTTGCGCGAGTCGCCCGATGTCGTTTCCACGGAAGTGGCGACGAACCGCACGCTTCTGAATGCCGTGGAGAGCGCGGCGGTCGCGGGCAGGGAAGGGGATTGCGCGTCGCTCTCTCCGATCGCTCTCTACCAGGGTTCTCCGTCCCTCGACGACTGGCGCACGCTCTGCACCGCATTCGTCCGACGCGATGCACAAAACTGCGCAAACATTTCTGCTATGCTTCATCCCGATCTGCGCGGTTTTTGTTTCGCTTCTTTCTCTCATTCCTAAATCGTATGTCGCACCTTCATCGACTCAAGATCGGCGTCATGGGTTCCGCAAGCGGTCCCCAGATGGAAGATCCCGTCGCTCGTGAAAAGGCGTGGGCGCTCGGCCAGGAAATTGCGAAGCGCGGTTATATCTTTATCAACGGCGCGTGCCCGGGCTTGCCCAATGATGCCCTGCTCGGCGCGCAGGACAGCGGAGGTTTTTCGATCGGGATCTCGCCGGCTTTTTCGGAGCATCAACATATCAACGAGTACCAATCGCCGCACACGCATGAGATTATCATCTACACGGGATTGGGATTCATGGAGCGCGACATCATCAATATCCGCTCGGCGGACGGCATCGTGCTCATCGGCGGCGGCATCGGCACGCTCAATGAATTCACCATTGCGTACGACGAAGGAAGACCGATTGGCGTCCTCACGAATTCGGGGGGCATCAGCAATGACATCGAACATATCGTCGTGGATCTCTGCAAGCGCGAGATGCCGCCAAACCTCGTCATGGATGATGATCCGGTGAAGCTGCTCGACAAGCTCGAGGCTGCGATCTCCGCTTATCCGTTGCCGGTTCTGCAAGACGGAAGGGTCAGAGACGCGAAGCCGACGAACAAGGTACGGGGCTGAGAGTTAATCCAATGTTTTGTCGCGCGGCCCTTTCGTAATCCAGCGAATGGGTGTGCCGGTGAATTCGAAGACCTCACGGATGCGATTACTGAGGTATCGCAGTTGGCTCACGCGGACATGCACGGGGTTCTTCACGAAGAGAATGAATGTCGGCGGGGGATCTTTGCCCTGCGTGATGAACTTCGTGGTGAGAATTTCGCCGAGCGGCTTGCCTCCCACACTGTCGCGCAGCCACGTCTGGAGCTCCTTGGTGGAGAGGCGACGGTGCCGATTGCGATGCGCCATGGAAATGAGGTCGAAGATCTTCGGGAGTTTCTCCCGCGTGAGTGCGGAGCACAGGAGCACGGGGGCGTACCGGCAGAAAAGGAATGCGTCGCGGAATTCTTCGAGGCGTTGCTCGCGGTCTTCTGCGGAGAGGAGGTCGCTCTTGTTGAGGAGGAGGATCAGTCCTTTCCCGGCTTCGTCCGAGAGTCCGGCGATATGCTTGTCCTGCTTGCTCGGGGGCTCGGAAGCGTCGAGGACGAGCACGACGACGTCCGCGTCTTCAATCGCGCGCAGCGTTCGGACGTACGCGAAGAACTCGATCTCCTCGGCTTTGTGACCGCGCTTCTTCAATCCCGCCGTATCCACGAAGATAAACTCGTCGCCCTCTCTGCGGATGGTCGTGTCCGTGATGTCGCGTGTCGTACCCGGAACGTCGGAGACGAGGCGCGGCGAGCTCAAGCGTTGCGTGTCGGACATCAGCGCGTTGATGAGCGAGCTCTTGCCCACGTTCGGTTTGCCGATGACAGCGATGCGCGGTACGGCCGCCGCGTCGCGCTTCTCCTGCTTGCCGAAGTGCATGCTCTTCAGATGTCGTTCGATCAATTCTTCCACGTCGGAGGTCCCTTGGTTATTGAGGGCGCTCACCGTGATCGTTTCGTCTCCGATGCCCAGCTCCGCGGCGGTCAGAAGCGCGTTCTCCTCGACCTTCTTGTTATCGCACTTCGTGAGGACGAGGACGATCGGCGCGTGCTTGCGGTGCGCCTTGCGCAGGATGTGCGCGATCTCGCGGTCGCTCTTCGTCAGATCTTCCTTCCCGTTGAGCGTGAAGAGGATGAGGTCTGCCGATTCGATCGCGAGGAGCGACTGCGCGTGCACGTCCGCTTCGAAGTCCTTGTCCAAGGTTCCGCCGCCCATGCCTCCCGTGTCGAGCAGCAGGTAATCGCAGTCGTCGCCTTCGATCTTGCCCGCGATGTGATCGCGCGTCGTTCCCGGAATATCGCTCACGATCGCGATGCGACGCCGAAGCATGCTGTTGAAGAGCGTCGATTTGCCCGTATTGGGCCTGCCGATAATGGCGACCATGGGAAGGTGTGCCACGGGGGGAGTATACGTGTTTCCCAATGATTTGTATGCCAGAAGCGAAAAACGCTATAGTTCTTCCATGGAGAAACGTCCCTACGATCCGATTGCATCCGAAGCGAAGTGGCGCAGCGCCTGGGCGAAGGCCGGCGCGTACACCGTGAATTTGAAGAAGGCGAAGCATCCGTACTACGGTCTCGTGATGTTTCCCTACCCCTCCGGCGACAAATTGCACGTCGGTCACTGGTACAACTTTGCTCCCGCCGACAGCTACTTCCGCTACCAGCGCATGCAGGGCAAGGACGTGTTCACGCCGATGGGCTTCGACGCGTTCGGTCTTCCCGCCGAGAACTACGCGATCAAGACGGGCATCCATCCCGACATCTCCACGAAGAAGAATGTCGCGACGATGATCGAGCAGCTCACGCGCATGGGGTGTATGTATGACTGGGAGAAGATGGTGCATACCTCCAGCAGTGAGTACTACCGCTGGACGCAGTGGCTCTTTCTCCAGATGTTCGGCCACGGTCTCGCGTACAAGAAGAAGGGGATGGTCAACTGGTGCCCGAGTTGCCAGACGGTGCTCGCCAATGAGCAGGTGAAGGAAGGGAAATGTGACCGCTGCGGGACGGACGTGGTGCAGAAGCCGCTTGAGCAATGGTTCTGGAAGATCACGCAGTACGCGCAACGCTTGCTCGATGGCCTCAAAGATTTGGAATGGCCGAGCAAAACGAAACTCATGCAGGAGCATTGGATCGGGCGGAGTGAGGGCGCAGAAGTAATCTTTGATGTGGCGCATAAGGATCTCACCATTCCCGTTTTCACGACGCGTGTGGATACGATATTCAGCGCGGCTTTTGTGGTGTTGGCTCCTGATCATCCGCTCGTGGAGCAATTGACGGAGGAACACCATCGAGGTTCAGTGCATGCCTACATTGAGGACATGAAGAAGAAGACGGAATTTGAGCGTACGGACTTGAGCAAGGAGAAGACGGGAGTTCCGCTTGGCTCGTTTGCGGTAAATCCAGCCAACGGGAAGAAAATTCCGATTTGGATCGGGGATTTCGTCCTTGCCCACTATGGGCATGGAGCGGTGTTTGGCGATGCGCATGACGATCGAGATTTCATTTTTGCGAAGCGTTACAACATTCTTTTGACTACCACGATCAAACCGGATGATGGACGCGATGATGGGAAAATTCGCGCGCTGGAAGAGTGCTTCACTGGAGACGGCATACTCTACGACTCCGAACATTTCAGCGGGCTTACGTCGACGGAAGCGCGAAAAAAAATTACCGCTTGGTTGGAGGGAAAAGGGAAGGGGAGACAGGTTGTTCAATATCGTCTCAAGGATTGGCTGGTCTCTCGTCAGCGCTACTGGGGTGCGCCGATCCCCGTCGTCTACGATCCGAAGGGTTTGCCGCATCCGATTCCTGAGAAGCACTTGCCGTGGCTGTTACCGACGGATGTGGAGTTCAAGCCCACTGGCAAGTCGCCGCTCACGGAGAGCAAGGAGTTCATCGAACGCACGGAGAAAATCTTCGGCAAGGGATGGCGACCGGAGTTCGACACGATGGACACGTTTGTCTGCTCAAGCTTCTACGAACTTCGCTACCTCATGGAGGGCAACAAGAAGTCATTCGTCGATCGCAAGCTCGAAGCGAAGTGGATGCCGGTCTCGATGTACATCGGCGGACCGGAGCACGCGACGATGCATCTCATCTACGCCAGATTCGTGATGATGGCATTGAAGGAATTTGGCTTCGTAGAGAACGAAGAACCGTTCAAAAGATTAGTTCATCAAGGATTGATTACGAACGGAGGCGCGAAGATGAGCAAGAGCAAAGGCAATGTGGTGAGCCCCGATTCCTTCGTCGCGCGTCATGGCTCCGATGTCTTCCGCATGTATCTGATGTTCATGGGACCGTTCACCGACGGAGGAGATTGGAGTGACACGGGCATCAAAGGCATCGATCGTTTCGTGCAGCGGGTGTGGGACATGCTGATGTCGAAATCAGCGAAGGGTGTCACGGAGGACAAGGCGACGCTCACTCTGATCCACGGCACCATCAAGCGTGTCACCGAAAGCATTGCGGGCTTCCGCTTCAATACGGCAATCGCCGCGCTCATGGAATTTTTGAATGGGATTGAGAAGCGCGAATCCATTTCCTTGGAAACGGCGAAGACATTTACGATGCTCCTCGCACCGCTCGCCCCCCATCTTTCCGAAGAACTCTGGGAGCACCTCGGAGGAAAGGGATTCGTGATGGATCAGATATGGCCCGTCTTCGATGCCGAGCATCTCAAGTCGGACACGATGACGATCGTGGTGCAGGTGAATGGCAAGCTGCGCGCGAGTATCGAGGTGGCGTCGGACGCGGAGGAGGCGGCTATCATCGCGCAGGCGAAGGAAGAAGAGAACGTGAAGAAGTTTCTGACGGAGCCGATTCGAAAAGAGATTTACGTGAAGGGGAGGCTCGTGAGCTTCGTGGTGTGATCTCTCCTTGAGATTTTGGAATCATCATTTACGATTATCCCATGCACGATGAGGAATTCCGGTGCGCTCTTCCCTTCGATGCCTCCAGGCATCCTATAGAGATCGTCCAAGGAAGGCACGGGCCGTACAGCCATTTTGCCGAACGGCAACCTCCCTTCAAGGATTTGAGCTATGCGATTGATTTTCGACTTCCTGTTGGCGCCTCCATCCTTGCAGTGTGTCGCGGAAGAGTCCGAACTATCTTGGACGTGAGCACCTCTTGCTACAGGGGAATGGATCGGAGGGAGGCGAGTGAAGCATGGCCGAATTTGGTCGTCGTTGATTGCGGAGGGGAAATTTTGGATGCCTATATCCACCTTCTCAGGGGATCCGTTCGCGTTCAGGTGGGGCAATGTATTGAGGAGGGGCAGCTCCTGGGGCAGGTTGGAGACAGCGGATGGGTGGGGCCGATCAGCACGCATCTGCATTTTCAACGCTACTCCTACGGGACTCAGAGTCGTCGATTGCAGATGCAAACACTCCCGATTTCCTTTCGTGATTACGACGGACCTCTGGAGCACCAGGATCTGCTAGTCTGTGCTCATGTCTAAGCCTTTTCCGTCTTCCTTCGCCGCATTCGATCGTTACGGTGTCGTTACTGATTTGGAAGCGCTCAAGAACGCGAGTCTGCTGCCGCTTCGCAAGAGCAAACGGGTGAATCTGCTCAAGGGATCAACTGAGGATTTTCTGCTCTGGGCGAAGGAAAGGGAATGGACTGCAGAGCAAATTCCATGGTGCAGCGAGGGATACTACATTGATCGGGAGGACCGTGAGACGGCGCTTGGGAAAGATTTGCTGCACCTTCTAGGCTTTACCTACATGCAGGAGGCGGCCAGCATGATGCCTGTTGCACTCCTTGATCCTCATCCCGGTGAAACCATTCTCGACATGAGTGCGGCGCCCGGGAGCAAGACGACGCAGATCGCTTCCATGATGCAGGGGAGGGGAGTCATCATTGCCAATGACGTGCAGGAGAAGCGCCTCTGGACACTCAAGAATTCTCTCCACCGTAGCGGCGTCACCAACGCGATCGTGACGAAGAAAGTCGGACAGTGGTTCGCGCGAAACATGACGGAGCGGTTCGATCGCGTGCTCTGCGACGCCCCCTGTACCGCGCAGGGAACGGTGCGCAAGGATTCGGATGCGCTCACATACTGCTCGAGTGAAAACATCGGCAAAATGGCGAAGTTGCAGCGCGAGCTTCTCGAAGCGGCCATCGATGCGGCGAAGGTGGGCGGCATCATCGTGTATTCCACATGCACCCTAACGTGGGAGGAGAACGAAGAAGTCATCGCTTCTATATTGAATAAATATAGTGATCAGCTGGAACCCCTTGAAACAGGGCTGAATTCGATACTGGGTGCTGCAATGAACGACTCGATATCCGTTCAGAAGTATCTTGGATTTTCGCGACAATTTCCCGCATTTCGTCTTTGGCCGCAGACGTATGACACGGAGGGATTCTTCGCCGCGGTACTTCGAAAGGTGAGGCCGACCCGCGCCAGGGAGCATCGAGAGGCGGTGAGATTTATCGAAGATCGTCTTCCTCGCTCGCGCCAGGCATCTATGGAAAAAGAGATCGCGGCTCTGTACGGCTCGTCGTTCCTCTTGCCCGATGATCGTCTGTTCTCACTCAATGATCGCTTGGTCCTCTCGACGGAGGAAGTGGCGGACTTTTCACTCCCTGTCAAAAACTATGCTCTGGGGATCCCTTTCGGGAAACGACTGGATGAATCGCGGGTGCGCCTCGACCACGACCTCGCCACGCTTCGCGGCCATCTCGCCACCTCGCAGTTTCTGGATATCTCCGCAGACCAACTTCAAGCTCTCCTGGATGGTAAAGACACGACGTGCGAAGCGCACCTGCGAGGAGACGTACTGCTTCGATATAAAGAAAGAACCGCGGGGTTCGGCCTCGCGAAGGACGGACATCTGAAGAATAGATTGCCTCGCTGGTTGGTCATGAAATCTTAGCAGTGATAACGACGGATTATTGACAATAATCAAATAGTATGCTATTAATATATTAATGCCTCCATCTAGGACAGCACAGGATATTGGGATTCGGTTGGTCGAAACCGATATTTCCCCCAACGCGAAGGAGATATTGGGAGAGGGAGATCTCCAGAACATTCGTTTTTCTGGTACCTATTCTCTCTCTGACTGCAACGCTCTTGATAAATACACCCTCGACTGTCAGCGTTGTATTGCCACGATACTGACCGGCACAGATAAAAGCGGGCAACAAGTATCGGAGCTCGCGCACATCTCTCCATACATTTTTAACGGACCGCGAGATTCCTTTCGGGAAGCGTATACAACTATCCTTCGGAATTTTCGAAAGAACACGGTCGAGGGTACGAGAACTGTTGGCTTGGCGGGTGGTACGTTTATCCGTGAGCCGATGGGAAAAAATGCTGCCGATGAATACCGGAAGATGGTACATCTTATTGGGTCAATGACCGGTGATCTGCTTGAAACAGTGACGAGAGTACTGACGGGGCCAAAGTTGAAAAGAGGAGGTCTCACTCACCTGTATTGTTCTACACAACAGAGATTTGCTTGTGTTTTGCAAACTCCACAGCAGACAACTGTGGCCCATGCGGGCTTCGATTATTGGGATTTGCCTGAGGAGGAGGAGCGCTGGAAACAGGATCTCCTAGTGAATATTGCAGAAGCTTCCATTGGCTCCGAAGCAACTCCATGCATAATACATCGCACCTGAAGTGAGATGAACCACTGACAGCTTCGTGGATTTTTCGCGGTGGCTAGCGATGAAATCGTAAACGCAAGTTGAGACGATAGCTTGACCACAAAGATAAAGAATGTTATTAAATATGTATGTCTTCCAAAAAGACAGCAGAGGATATTCAGATTCGGTTGGTCGAAGCCGAGAAGCCCTGCAAGGCGAAGCAGGTATTTGGAGAAGAGGATTGGCATTTCATTCGCCGACCCAGAAGATCCAATAGCGCTTCGCATTCATCTTGTGACAATCTCAACAAAATTACTCTGAACTGTCAGTGTTGCGTTGCGCAGATACTGACCGGCACAGATAAATGCGGGCAACATGTATCTCAACTTTGGCATATCGATCCTCGCGTTGTCTACGGCGCATCTTCGTTTTTCAAGAGAGTTTATCGATCAAATCTTCGTGATTTTAGGTCGAAAACGGTTAGTGGGACGAGAACGGCCGGATTGGCGGGCGGTCTCTATCTTCTCAAATCGCTTTGTTGGAGAAAAGCTGACAAGGAATACCGAGATATGGTGAATCTCGTCGGATCGCTGACGGGCGAAGTGCTCAATATTGTGACGAGAGTGTTGACGGGTCCAAAAGTCAGTGGAGATGGATTTACGCATGTGTACTTCGAGACAAAACAAAGAATGGCTCATGTATTGCAATCCCTTCAGCCAACGGCTGTGGCGCATCAGGGGTTTTCCTATTTGGATTTACCCGAAGAGGAGGAGAGGTGGAACCAGGATTACAATGTAAATTCGAAGCGATGGATGGATACCTTGTGGAAACAATACGTGGATGGCGAAATAGACTACGACCATATGATCAAAAAAATCCGCGAGTAGATGTATACTGCCCTCCTCATGGATGCGGTCACCGACATCAAAGCGCGCCTCCCGATCGAAGATCTCGTCGGGCAGTACTGTGCGCTTCAGAAGAAGGGGCGCAATTTCGTCGCGCTCTGTCCTTTTCATAAGGACTCGCATCCGAGCTTTCTCGTGTCGCCGGACAAGGGCATCGCGTACTGCTTCGCGTGCCAGAGCGGCGGTGACATCTTCAGCTTCTATCAGAAGATTGAGGGTGTGGATTTCCGACAGGCGCTGAAGGATCTCGGGGAGAAAACGGGCGTGAAAATCGAAGACACGCCGCACGCGCCGGCGCTCAAGAAGGATGAGAAGGAGCGACTACGCGAGTGCTTGGAAGTGGCGTGCCTCTTCTTCCATCAGCGGCTCGCATCCGCGACGAGTATTCTCAAGTATCTTTCGGATCGCGCCGTCACCCCTGAGCAGATCGAGCAATTCCAGATCGGATTCGCGCCCGATTCCTTTACGGAAACTTACGAGCATCTTCTGAAGCAGGGATTCTCGCGCAAGGAAATCCTGGCGGCGGGGATGGGCGTGCAGCGAGAGCTCAAAGAGGAGCGCATTTACGACAGGTTCCGCAATCGTTTGATGTTTCCGATTCACGATCTTCACGGTGCGATTGTCGGATTCGGCGGACGCACGATGGGGGATGACGATGCGAAGTACATCAATTCCTCCGATGGGGTGCTCTATCACAAATCTTCTCTGCTCTTCGGGATGCACTTCGCCAAGGAGGCCATTCGCGAGAAGAAGACGGCGTTGCTCGTCGAGGGATACTTCGATGTCCTCGCGTGTCACAGTGTGGGGGCGCACCACGCGGTCGCGACGAGCGGCACGGCACTGACCGTGGATCACGTGAAGATCTTGAAGCGGTGCACGGATACGGTGTGTCTTTGTTTGGACAGCGATCGTGCTGGGAAAGAGGCTGCGGAACGCGCATTTCTCCTCTTGTCTGCGGGCGGGCTTAACGTCCGATCGATTCAATTGCCGAAGAAAGATGCGAGCGAACTTCTCTCCGAGCAGCCGCAGCTGCTGCGATCTCTCCTCGATGATGGCGGTATGCCGTACCTCGATTGCGTTCTGGAGGAGATGCGCACGACAGATCTCAGTGATTCGCAAGTGAAGAGGCAGGCACTACAGCGCCTCCTCACTCTCCTCTCGGTGTTGCCGTTCGCCGTAGAGCGCGACGCGTGTTTGAGCAAGGCAGCGGGCGTACTCTCCACGACAGAGACGGCACTGAAGGAAGATCTTTCTCGCGTGTCCCTTGAGCCGCGCATCAGCCCCGTTGCTCCCAAGCCGGAGGCATTGTCCTCGGCATTCGCATTTTCGAAATTGGAAATTGCTCTCTGCCTCTTCCTCCTCTATCCCAAATTGCATTCCCTCCTCGCCGAGCTCATCGCGCCCGTCGACGGGTTCGCGCTGCGACTCTTTACGGCGATTAAAGAGCTTCCCGAAGGCTCTTCCATGGATATTCTCGATCGACTCACGCTCAGTGCCGAGGATCGGGAGCGCACATCTATCCTCATGCTCTTTGGTGAGGAGCACGGATTCACCGAGTGGTCGGATTCGCTGGCGATTCGCGAGATCCGCCGCAACTGCCATCGCGCCAACCAGGATGCGCTCAATGCGAAGATGCAGGAGATCACGACAAAGCTGCGCATCGCTCAAACGGCAAACGACATCGCGGGCGAGGTGATGCTGAAAAATCAGTTCGAACAAGTCCGTCGCCTCATGAAAATCGCACATTGACATATTCTCAGGAGAGTATTGGACAAGCACTATCGGCAACGCGTAAAATCACGCGTTCGTTCAATTCCATTCGCCCTTTCCCAAAACGGTTTCTTTCTCTACCCTAGGATGGATATTCGGTAGTTCCCCGCACGCGTTTTCCTATGGCTTCTCATCCACGAAAGTTCATCGCACAACCGACCGAAGAAGATCTCAATCGTTTTCCTGACAAGGTCAGGCACCTCATCAAGAAGGGGCGTGAGCAGCGCTACGTCACGCACCAAGAGATCATCGCGGCCGTTCCGAACGCCGAAGAGGATGTCGACATGCTCGATGAGATCTACACGTTGCTCGTGGATCTCGGTATTCAGGTGATCGATGTCAAAGATGCGCTCATTTGGGAAAAGCGCGGTAAAGCGTCGTCGGAGGAAGAAGTGCCAGCGGAGAAGGAAGAGACGGATGTCGTACAGGAGGAGACGACGGTGGAGACGGGGGAGGAAGATGTCGAGGGAAGCGATGACGAGAAGGTGGAAGTGCTCGGAGACGAAGTGGATGACGATGCGATGAAGATGGTGGCGCTCGCGGGCATCGCCGTGGATTCCGACAAAGATTTGTCCGAGGACGAGCGCAAGAAACGTCGTCGTGAGCGGGAGATCGACCTCCTGGAAATCTCGAACGATTCCGTACGCATGTACCTCTCGGAGATCGGGCGCGTGCCGCTCATCGATGGGAGGAAGGAGGTGGAACTCGCCCGACGCATTCGCAAGGGCGATGCCTCCGCCAAGCAACAGCTTGCGGAAGCCAACCTTCGCCTCGTCGTCTCGATCGCCAAGAAGTACATCGGCCGTGGTCTCTCCTTCCTGGATCTCATCCAAGAGGGGAATATCGGTCTTTTCCGTGCCGTCGAAAAGTTCGATCCGGAGCGCGGATTTAAATTTTCTACATATGCCACCTGGTGGATTCGTCAGGCGATCACGCGTGCCATTGCGGACCAGGCCCGCACAATTCGCATTCCCGTGCACATGGTCGAGACGATCAACAAGCTTACGCACACGCAGCGCCGTCTTGTGCAGGAGCTCGGTCGCGAGCCAACGCTTGAAGAGCTCGCCGTCGAGATGGAGATGGACATCAAGAAGGTCGCGCACATCCAGAAGATTTCCCAGGATATCATTTCCCTGGAGTCGCCGGTCGGCAGCGAGGAGGATTCCAAGCTCGGAGACTTTATCGAAGACGAAGAGGCCGTGAACCCGTTCGAGGCGACTAACAGGCAATTGCGCAAGGAGAACGTCCATGCGATGTTGGAGTTCCTCACGCCTCGCGAGCGCAAGATCATTGAAATGCGTTTCGGGCTTCGGGATGGCATCGGCCACACGCTCGAAGAAGTGGGGAGGGAATTCGGCGTCACACGCGAGCGCATCCGTCAGATCGAGGCCAAAGTCCTCCAGAAGATGCGCGACCATCCCCGCTCTCTCACGATCCGCGAACATGGCGGCGTTCCCAAGCGCATCGGCTTCTCGCAGGTGCATGCCTTCACGTCGGGTGTTCCTTGTCCCAGCTGCAGGACCGGTTCGCTTGTGGAAGTCATCAAGGAAGGCGAGAGGATCGAGAAATGTGACCATTGCGCCAAGGAGTTCCGAGAGTGAACGCCCGCTTCGAAATGAGAGATCTGCTACCATTCTCCCATGTCGCGAGCTTCGTCAAAATCAGCAATATCTGGAGAACGTCAGCAAACGATGTTTGAGAGTGAGTTTGCGAAATTGAATCCCGAACAGCGCAGAGCGGTTGAAACGATTGAAGGTCCGGTGATGGTGATCGCGGGGCCGGGAACTGGAAAGACACAGACCGTGGCGATGCGGGTTGCGAATATTTTGAAGAAGACACAGGCGCGGCCTGGCAACATTCTCTGTCTTACGTTCTCCACGAGCGGGGCCACGGCGATGCGCGATCGGTTGCGGCAACTGATCGGCCCGGACGCATACGGCGTCACTATCTCGACGATCCACAAATTCTGCGCGGATATCATCGCCGATCATCCGGCGCTCTTCGACGAGTGGTCCGCGCTTAAGCAGATTTCGGATCTGGAGAAATTCCGAGAAATGAATACAATAATAGATCAGTTCTTACCGCATCTGGCTCTGGTAAATCCGAAAAATCCCTATGGGAGAACGAAGGAGATTCTCGGGCGAATTAGCGATGTGAAGCGCGAGGGCAAGACGACGGAAGAGTTGCGCAGTGTCGCGGCGGAGTATGAACAGATCATGGCGAGTAAGAGCAAACCGGGGACGAAGGTGCACGAGCGAAATCTCTTAACGGCGAAAAAGTTTGCGGAGTTCGTCGAGCTTTTCGATCGCTATCAGACGATGCTGCAGCAGAAGGGACGTTTCGATTTCGATGACATGATTCTCTACGTCTCGCGAGCGCTTGAACGGGAGGAGTGGTTGCTTGCCGGGCTTCAAGAGCGTTTCCTCTACATCCTCGTGGATGAATTCCAGGACACCAACGGTGCGCAGTACCGCGTGATCGAGCTCCTTACGAAGGCCGTTTCGCCGGAAGATCGACCGAACCTCTTCGTTGTCGGTGACGATGATCAGGCGATCTATCGGTTTCAGGGGGCGAATCTCAAGAACATTCTCTCCTTTCACGAGCGCTTTCCTACGACCTCCGTCATTACCTTGCAGACGAGCTATCGGTCATCGCAGCCGATTCTGGATGCCGCTTCCAAACTTATTTCTCACAATACCGAGCGCTTGGTTGGGAGAATTCCTGGGCTCGAGAAAACGATTAAGGCGCACACGAAGGAAGAGGGGAGTGTGCCGCTTCTCCTTCGTCCTCCCAGTGACGCGGCAGAGCCTTTTCTCATAGCGGACCTCGTGCAGGAGCGTCTTTCTGCCGGCATTGCTCCACGCGACATCGGCATCTTGGTGCAGACGAACCGCGAGCTTCGACCGGTGTTCGATGTTCTTACAGGGAAGGGGATTTCGGTGCGATTGACGGGCAAGAACGATTTGCTCACACATCCGCTCGTGCTTCAGGCCATCGCTGTTTTCCGCGCGATTGCCAAGCCTGAAGCGAGTGCGATTCTCGCCGATGCGCTCGGGGCGGATTGTTTTTCTCTTGCCCCCAGTGATCTTGCGCATCTCTATCGCGTGCGACGTGAGCAGGAGAAGCCGCTCCTCGATGTGCTGTTTGCGTTGGATCAAAACGATGCGCTCCTGGACGCCGTCCGGTGGAAGGATATGGAAGCGCTCCTGCGCGTGCGCGATCTCCTTCAGGATCTTCACGACAAAATCGGAACGAGGACGGTTTTGGAAACCGTTGATCGCGTGATGCGCGATGCGGGGCTGATTCCAGAGACCGGAACGATCCATCCCATTGATCTCGCCGCGCTCCAGGCGTTCTACGATCGCGCTCGCGAGTGGACGAGCGAAGATCCCAGCATGATGTTTGCTTGTTTTCTCGCCGATATCGAGTTTTATGCGAATCCGGATTACGACATTCGCATGAGCTTCGATGCGCCGCATCTTGTGACGGATGGTGTGCAGCTCCTTACCGCGCACCAGAGCAAGGGGTTGGAATTTCACACGGTCATTCTCGCGAACTTCCGCGAGGGACATTGGGATGCGCGTCGACATCCCGGATCGATCTCCCTTCCAGAAGATCTGCTTTTCGGCTGGGAGAAGGAACAGAAAACGTATGAGAAGAATCAGGACGAGAGACGCGTTGCTTTCGTCGCGATGACGAGAGCCAAGCGGGAACTGATTTTCATCTGTCCCAAGGAGCTCACGGCGGGCGACAAGACGAAATCGGTTGCGCCATCCGCTTTTATTGCGGAGGCGGGACCGCTTCCGGAAGAGGAGCGCGGTATCGTCGATCCGGAGTCGGCTTCGCTCCTTCTCCTAAAGCCGCACCGCAATCTCGATGAGGAGTTCCGCGAATTTCTTACGGAGCGACTCAAGTCGTATGCGCTTTCCGCGACCGGTCTGAATCGGTTTCTCAGAGACCCGGAGGAATTCCTGCGCGTCGATCTCCTTCAGATTCCACAGGTACACGATTTTGCGTTTGCTTATGGTAATGCCGTGCACTGGGCGCTGCGTCAGTGGGCGCTTCACATGCAGCGCGGCGAGCCGATGGGGAAAGACGGAATGCTGGAAGCGTTTCGATATTTCCTCTTGGAGCGTGAATTTCTTTCTCCGTCGCAACAGAGTCTCCTTCTGCATCTCGGCGATGAATCGTTGCCGCGGTACTTCGACGAGCGTCTTGCGTCATCGACTCCGTTTGTCGATCAGGTGGAAAAGGATTTCTCCGCTCGCATCGATACGATTCCGATCAAAGGAAAGATCGATCGAATTGATCGCGACGACCCGAGGGCGGCGGCGGGTATCGTGATCGATTACAAGACGGGACGGCCTCAATCCGAGGCGCAGATTCGCGAAGGGGATTACTTTCGCCAGCTTCAATTCTATGCCGTGCTCCTCGAGAGGGCCTATCCGTCTCTTTCACCGCGCGGCTTCATTCTGGATTTTATCGGGGAGAGGGGAGAGCATCCTGTTGCGCGTGAATTCATCATCTCCGACGAGGAAAAGAAGATCATGGAAACACTGATAGCCGATGTCTGGGCCAAGATCACGATGCTCGACTTTACGCCTCTGCAAAAAGCCTGATCAGGGAAAGCTTCTGCAGGCGCTTTCGCAGGCAGCGGCATCGCTCTCATAGAATACCTTTCCTCCGCGCAGTGCACAGTTCTCTCGTGTGAATCCGGCTAGGCATGACGATCCAGGCTGCAAACAGCAGAAACCAGAGCCTTTGATGATGGGAGTCAAAGAAGAGGAAGAGGAACTTTTCTTCGGTTTCTTTGCGATAGATTTCTTTGTTGAAGTCGTTGTTTTGATCTTGTGTGTGACCGGAATGGGCATGCACGAATGCAGCGTTTCGTCCCATTCCAACTTCAGCTGGGGGTTGCAGACAATCTTCGGGGGTGCCTTATGATAAAGCGCGACACCTATCCCAACTGCGATGGCGGCGAGGAAGAGAGCGAGAATAATGAGGCGAGATTTCATGAGGTGAGGGAATTTATCTCTTCATATCAAGTTCCTGAGAAATCTTGGTGGCTTCCGCAAACGGTGCGGAGACGCGAAGAATCGATCCTCTGCGAAAAACAGAATAGACGTAATTCGGCCCATTTTGCTTTTGGAGAGGATCGTAGGGAATCGAACGAATGTAACTCTTTACAAGAAAGGGAAGGGGAATGCCTTTACATGTCGAAGGTACCTTCGGGCAAATATTCGTTTGGCGTGTCGGGAAAGCAACGGGGGCGGAATAGTGATGATCCTTCAAATATCCATAGATGGCATACAGAAGGTGACGAACGTCCGCAACGCGCTGCGCATTGCGCGAAGCAACGAAGCGCTCTGTTACGGGGTCGGGGGTGGGGCAGCGAGAGGTTTTCGGATTGATACATTTATTGTAACTCGCGCACCATTGTAGACCCTGTGTGCACTTGACCGGCGCGGCTGCCGAAAAAGCGACGGGAATCGAGACGAATAGAATCGTGGGAACCATGAACAGCAATGCGGAGGGCCAGCGCCGTTTCATATGTGGGGAGGAATTGCAAAATATCGTACCCTTCTCTTCGCCATCGAACGAGTGACGGTTTGTGAATGTCATGTTGCAATCTTCTCTTCGAGAAATTCGCGAAAACGAAGCGTCGCTTTCCCCCTATGGCTGACGCGATTCTTCTCTTCGAGCGAGAGGTTCGAGAACACATGATCGAATCCTTCCGGCTTAAAGCATGCGGAGATCGGGAGTCCCGGGAGGTAGGGTCCTTCCAGCATATCGGTGATCGTTCCTTCGCAAATTCCCTCGAACGTCCGAAGGCTATCTTCTGCATCAATGTACGCGAGCACGCACTGGAATCTCGCACGTCGGTTCATTTCGTTGCGCATTCGCTTGAGAAAGAAATCGATCCATTCTTCGTCATTCGCCTGCGGCCCCGCTCCCCACCGTCGCGTGTGGAGACCAAGTTCGCCCTGCAACGCTTCAATGATGATGCCCGAATCGTCCGCGAGCGTGGGCAGGCCGGAACGCTCGAAGAAAAAGCGAGCCTTCTCTGCGGCATTCTCGGCAAATGTCGTTCCGGTTTCCTCACTTGGCTCTGAAAGCCCGAGAATGTTGGGTGTTAGAATTTTCAGAGGAAGCCCAATCAATCCTTCGCTGATTTCCATCACCTTTCCCTCATTACTTGTTCCAAGGAGGAGATCCATGCGTGCAGTATATCTTCATTCCTCTCCATTGAGGAGCTCCCATACAAGCGCGCACAGCGCTTGCTCTTCCTGCTCGGTCATTTCATCGGGGGAACTTTGGAAGGGGATGGAGAAGACATTACTGTGGATGTCTTTCTGGTCGGGCGAGAGGTCCATAGGGTGGGTGTGAATGTTTCTGGATATTGTAGCATTTTATCACTATATTTTGAACCCAACTTCTTGGCTTGGGGATAGGAAAATGTCACAAATATGTCCTTGAGTCTTGCCTCTCTTGCTTAGGTCTCTTCTCTTTCTTTGTCAGGGCGACACATATCGCCTTTCTTTCTCAGGGCAAGAAAGATAAGTGAAGCGTGTCTATGGTTCGTGGCTCGCTTCCTTTTCAAGGAAATATCTGTGTCAGCCTGAGGTGCTCCAAGCGAAGCGAGGAGCCACGAAGGCTTGGGCCGCTTGCACCTCACCATGACACGCCACCCCGTGGTGCGCGGCTCCGACCGATGGATATTTGTTTTTTTGTGTGCGCCGCAGCGCAACAAACAACAAAATTCCATGGTTCCCACTGAAAACACCGCCATCAACTCTGATAGTTCCACAAATGGTTACCGTTAGGAGGGTAACGGGGGTGTGGGGGGTGTAGGGAACCGAACAAGGTTCCCTCA
>CAINVY010000002.1 GCA_903854335.1 uncultured Candidatus Peregrinibacteria bacterium
CAACCATCAAATCCTTCACGCGATCACTCTCTATAGGCATGCAGGGCACGGATGTCTCCGCTCTCCAATCCTATCTCTCACAACAGAAGCTTCTCTCTGGGACCTTTAAGAACGGCACCTTCGATCAGGCAACCAAGACCGTACTCATCGCCTTTCAGAAGAAGAACAAGCTGCGTCCCAGCGGCATGGTGGATAGTGCGACAAGGCTGGTGCTGAATAAGGTCATCAAGGGCTGAGTGATTTTCGCATTCTTACCATTACATTGTCAAAATGCATGAAATAGAGTATAATAAACAAACTACCAACATTCTATCTGCCAAAACGAAAACACACTAATCGCCGGGACACTCTGAAATACCTGCTCATGTTCGTGCTCTGTATGGCTGTTCTGGCGGTCGTGAGTCGGCTCGGGGGCTCCTTCTCCTTTCCCGCACAAGTGGGAGGTGGAGATTCATCTTCTTCACAATCATCGGCAGATGCACGCTCACAATTCCTCTCCACTCTCTCCGATCCGTACAATTACAAAGACACTTTGATTGTGGAGAACACGAACTCTCCCGACTCCGTTGCGATCGTCAATTACTTTGAACAAGCGCGAGCGGGAATTCCCGGGATTGGCTCAGGCAATGTCGTGCACATTCAAACCGGCACGGGCGAGCGCATTTCGATGACGCAGTACATCGCAACCATCAAGCACCCGCTCGATGCGGCCGTCGCATCCCACGATGCCGCTAACCCTGACCATCCGATTAACTACATCATCTTGACCAAAGGTATTCCCATCTACACATTCTTCGATGGAGATCCGGACAACATAGACAATTTTTATTATGGCATCTATGACTCCGTGGATTCCCTGCTTGCGGCCTGTCTCGGGAAGGCCGATACGGGAGTCTGCGAGCCATCTGCCAATTACGATGAATATAGACCAGGAGCATTTTTGCATTTTCCATGGAAGATCACTAACCCATACATGCACTACTCGAACGAGCCCAGCGTCCCCTTCTCGCATGCGGCATACGATATGTACCTCGTTACGCATCTCACGGGATACACCGTAGAGGACGTGGAGCATCTCATCGATCACGCGGCTGGAACCGCCGTGGGATCCGGAGAGACGCTCAAACAGAACGGGCTCTTCGTGCTCGATGGGAGAGGAAGGGGGGATGATGACAGTGAAATTGAACCTGCCTATCGTCTCCTGCTCACCAAGGGATTCAATATCATTAAGGATCTCGTGGCAGCTCCCATACTGGGCCAACACAATGTGATCGGGTACTGGAGCTGGGGGAGCAATGCGTTCGATATGAGCACGTCAACCTATCCCCCGTGGCTTACCGGCAATACCTGGGGCAGCGGCTCGATTGCGGAAACGTGGGTTTCTACATCGGCCAGAACATTTGATCAGAATTCTCCCTATGCGGTTCGTCCTCAGACTCTTATTGCCGATCTCATTGCCGAGGGTGCGGCGGGGGCGCACGGGTATGTCTCGGAGCCATTCGCTATTATCGAGCCCAGCTTTCTCTTCAGGAGCTATACTGATGGTTTAAATATGGCGGAGAGTTTCTCTGCCGCAACGCCGTTTACCCATTGGAAAGACATCATCGTGGGCGATCCGAAAATGTTCATCGTTCCTCATCTCCTGCCACGGAACATTTCCCCATCGAGCGGCGAATTGACGACCTCAAATCCCGTCTTCAGCTGGCAGCCGGCGAGAAACTATTTCGGAGGGATCGATCACTACGAGCTCTGGGTGGATGGCGTGAAACAGGGCAATGACATTCCCAGCAACACCACATCAGTCCAACCTGCCATGAATTATCAGGAAGCGTCTTCGACAGCACAGAATCCGCTGCATACCTGGTACATCAAAGCTGTTGGCGGGAATGGCACGGTGCTCACCAGTTCCGGCACGACGTTCTCCGTATCGACCATCGTTACCCCTGTCGTGCTCCACAGTTTTAACCTCGATACGCTTCAGAATGAGAGCCATATTTATCCGCCCTCAGATTCAGATTTGGAAGACGTGGTCGGTCATCCGACGATCACTTTCAAGTGGAGCCTCGCGCAGAGCCCATTCGGCATCCTCAAGTATCAGCTCTTCATCAACAATGCCGACACGCCCTCCCTCGACAATATCACCGGCACGGGTGTCACGATTCCAAATACTCTGCCGGTAGGCAATCTCCCGTGGTTCGTACGGGCCGTCGACAATCGAGGGAACACGGCCGACAGCATCGTATCGTACATTCCTCTTACGGATCCTTCCCCCTCCTATCCTCCGTATGCTGCCGCTGTCACCGCTATCACTACGCTCTCGCCCACATTTTATTGGCCCCAGAGCGATGGATGTACCGCGGGACCGAACAATTTCATTCTTGCCTGTTCTTACGATAGTTTCGGTTATCAAATCGAACTTAGCCCCGCCAATTTCCAATATTTCACCGTTCCTTGCTCTCAGCCATTCACGCTTCCCGTTCCTCTTTCTTCGAAACTCCACCAAGGTGAAGGTGACGAGTTTGAATGTTATTGGGGGGATCCCAGCACAGCGGGGTGGTCGTATCATCTATTCAATACCAAGCCATCGTATCCAACGATCCCTCTCTCCACTCCTGCCTCCGGAGCTGTGCTGACCACGTCTACTCCCACCTTCTCCTGGGAGCCGACGCAGGGATATTCGAACTATTGGCTCTACGTCGATGGCTCGCTGGCGATGGGATATATTCCTGATGGAACTTCCGGCACTCCTGTCATATCTTTTGCGAATGGCACACACACATGGTTTGTGACGGCAGCAAACACAGCCAGCGGATTTCTCGTCGCCAGCCCGCTCTACACATTCACCGTCGCTGTTCCCGAACCTCCGGAATCGAGTTCTTCCTCGAGTATTTCTTTCACACCTGTTCGTAGGAGCGGTGGTGGTGGCGGCGGAGGTGGTGGCGGAGGAAAATCGACACCAACCAAAACAAGTGCCAGCTCTTCCTCCTCCGCTCCTGCAGCGAGGACACTGCATACCGGCATGATGGGGTCGGATGTCTCCGCACTCCAGAACATCCTCCTCAAGCAGAAGATCTTCGTCGGCCCCGTCACGGGAACGTACGATGACAATACGGTGAAAGCGATCTTTAAATTCCAGCAGACGGTTGGCATCAAACCTACGGGCATCGCTGATGTTGCCACTCAACAGAAGCTTCAAGCACTTTCCCCCGCAGCGGCCACTCCCAAGGTCACAACTCCAACCATCAAACCCTTCACACGAACACTCTTCATCGGCATGCAGGGCACGGATGTCTCCGTTCTCCAGGCCTACCTCTCCGCACAGAAATTTCTCTCCGGGACGTTCAAGAACGGCACTTTCGATCAGGCAACCAAGACTGCACTCATCGCCTTCCAGAAGAAGAACAAGCTGCGTCCTAGCGGCATGGTGGATAGTGCGACGAAGCTGGTGCTGAATAGGTTAATCGGAAAGTGATCGATGTATCCCCTCCTCTGTTGGCAGTTTAGTGCCAGAATTTTCTCGCATCCACTGTTACAAATCCATTGAGATGAGACTCTAATAGATTTCTTAGGTACTGCTTGAAACCAACGGTTCCATCGGGATCGTATGTTTCGACGAATCCTCTCAAAGCGCGCTGTGCTTCATCTCGAACGGCGCGTTTTCCGCCTCTGAAATTTGTAGGAATATCTATGGAATTCGCTATTTCTTTTGCATATGGCTGGAGTTTCTCCGCGAGTCTTGTCACGACAACGTCGATTGCATCTCCTATTACCTTCACGTCGTATTCTTCTCCTGCCCACTCGCAATATCGTTTCCGTTGCAGCTTGGCAGCCACTTCATCCACTCTCTGTGATGCTTTGGGAGATACAGGATGCGGTGGTGACGGTGAATTCTGTGGGGGGAGAGGTTTGATTGCTTTCGTATCAGATGGAGCTGCTCTCGAAGCATGTGGCGGATCACTTGTTGTCGCTCTCACAACAGTGTGTGGCTGATGGGTGTCGCTCGGAGTCTGATCTCGCCTTTTGCTGGGATCGTACTTTTCACGCAGTTCGTTTAGAAAAGAAAAACCAACTTGTTTTTCGATGTTCAGAGAGCCGACACAATGACAATGCATGATTGCGGCCACGACGTAGGGAGTGGCGAACTTTTGAAAACTGTCTCCATGCTCCGTAGGATCAAAACGATACGTGAGTTGTACAATCGTCCGATATCCAGCAGTTTTTGCGTCTTCAATGTTCAGAGTTGATCCCACACTGCCATTGAGAGACTCAGCGATCTTGGCCATCCACGGAATGCTCGAACTAATGAGGGTTTGCCGTACTTCATAGGCAGTTAAAGACTTGTAGTGATGTTCGTGAGCCCATTGCAGCAAAATACAGCTTTGTAGGTCTCTTCGAATTCGCTGAACTGATTTGTGAATGTAATGATCCATCGGCTCAACGAAGCGTTCCAAAAGAGGCAACGTGGCATACAACGTACGAATGGATGTGGGATCGAGATGCCGAATAGTTTCGATCGTGGTGGGAATCTCTCCTCCATTCGCTTGCGTATTGGCGTCCGGATGACTTGGAGGAGCGGTGTGGCTCGTTTCGGGCATAGTGTCACAAGGTATCTCCCCTCCTCATTTTCTTCAAGGGAGAAGTTTGGAGTGATTCGCTGTGCGTTTGGAGCGTACAAATGTTGAGAATGATCCATACGAAGCGCAAATCGTCACATTGAAAATATTCAGAATATATGTTACAATAGACATGTTCTTCACATACACATCCTATGACGATGCAGTATCTCGCCAAGAAAGTCTCGCAGCCTCAGTACCTTCTCGTACTCTTCATGGTCGTCGCACTGGGCGGCTGTGTGAGCTATCGCAATTTCACGGGTGACCTGTCGCAATCGTGCGGCAATAGCGTGGTCGATCCCGGCGAGCAGTGCGATCTTGGCAATCGCCACGGAGGCGCGGGATGCAGTCCCGAGTGTCAGGTGGAAACGGGTTGGGCGTGTCGAGGAGGCAAGAACGGACAGACGGATTTCTGTCATCTGGTCACGTGTGGCGACGGTATCATCGACAAGGGTGAACAGTGCGACGATGAAAACACGAATGCGAATGACGGCTGTTCTCCGTCGTGTGTCGTGGAGAAGGGTTGGATGTGTTCAGGAGAACCGAGCAAATGTCATCCTATCGCTTGCGGTGATGGCATCGTAGACAAGGGCGAGCACTGCGATGACGGCAATGTGCGCAACGGAGACGGCTGCGACGCGTTCTGTGGGATGGAGATGAATTGGACGTGCAGCGGTTCGCCGAGCGTATGTAAGAAGACTCCCGTCATGATCAAATTCAAGGCAAACGACAGTCGTGAATCCAGGCGGAGGAATCCGTACGTCAGCGTGCTTCGCGGCGGGTCGACACAAACGGTTGCACAGGGGACGACGACTGTCGGTCACTGAACGGCGAGTCGAATGAATCGTCTTTTCCCCACCTTTAGGATTCCCTCCTGCACGTCGGCATCGGGAGACGTGATGACGTGATCGTTGATCTTCACCGCGCCTTGTTCGATCAGGCGACGTGCCTCTGACTTGGATGATGAGAGGCCTTCCTTGGCGATGAGGTCGAGGAGCCGTGTTCCCTTCCCCACAGAGACCTCCTTCACATCGTCCGGCGTGCCACCGTCCGAGAAGACTTCCTGAAATGTGCGCTGCGCTTCGGCTGCCGCCGCAGCTCCGTGGAAGAGCGTCACAATTTCCCGGGCAAGACGCATCTTGAGTTCCTTGGGATTCGCTCCGCCCTTCAGTGCGCTCGCCGCTTCTTCGATCTCCGCCATCGGCATCTCCGTCGTGCACTCCATGTAGGTGAGGATGAGATCGTCGCGCAGCCGCAGCACTTTGCCGTACATGTCGTTCGGCTCATCGTCGAGATAGATGCAATTGTCGTACGTCTTGCTCATCTTGCGGCCGTCGGTGCCTTCGATGAGCTTCGTGGTGAGGACGAATTTCTCGCGCTTGCCGTACGCTTTCTGCAGCGTGCGGCCGCAGAGCATATTGAAGAGCTGATCGTTGCCTCCGACTTCGAAATCGACGTCGAGCACGACGGAGTCGTACCCTTGCATGAGCGGGTAGAGGAATTCGTTCGGGCTGAGCGGGTCTCCTTTCTTCAGCCGCGCCTGGAACATCTCGCGCTGCATCATCTGCTGCACCGTGAAGTTGCCGGCGAGTTTGAGAATTTCTTCGAACGTGAGCGTCGAAAGCCACTCGTGGTTGTAGACGATTTCGACTTTGGAGAAATCGAGAATCTTCGCCGCTTGTTCCTTGTATGTTTCAAAATTCTTCTGAACCTGTTCGCGCGTGAGCGGCTCGCGCAGCGCATCTCTGCCGCTGGGATCGCCGATCATCGCGGTGAAGCTCCCGACGAGAAAGATCACGTGATGCCCGGCGTCCTGGAATGCTTTCAGCTTGCGCAGGGGCACGCTGTGTCCGATGTGAAGCTTGGAACCGGTCGGATCAATGCCGAGGTAGAGGCGCAGCGGTTTGCCGCTCTTGAGTTTCTGCTCAGCGAGGTCCTGCGGCACGACCGTCTCGACGGCGCGGGTGAGGAGTTCAAGGTGGGACGCCATGGGGTGAGAATAGCAGGAGGGAGGGTTCGTCGCTACACTGTCGTCATGTCTGATTGGCTCGTTTCCCTGCCGGAGCGTCTCGATATTTTCCTCTCCATGGAGGGAAGGATGCTCAGCCGTACGAAGGCACAGGTGGCGATCGACGAGGGGAAGGTGATGGTGAATGATGTCGTCGTGACGAAGGCGTCGTTTCGTTTGCAGGAGGGGGACAATGTCGTCGTGGAGGATACAGATGCGACCGTCGAACCTTCCTCGATCGAACCGTGGGACTTGAACCTCTCCATCCTCTACGAAGACGACACATGTCTCGTGATCGATAAGCCGGCGGGCTTCGCCGTGCATCCCGGTGCGGGCATGGCGCCCGGAGAGAAGACGATCCTTCACGGCATTGCGTTCCTCTTCGCGAAGCGCGCGATCCCCTTCTCCACCGATGCCGTTTTGGTCCATCGCCTTGATCGCGAGACGACAGGGTGTCTGCTCATCGCGAAGGATGCCGCATCGCATAGATTTCTGCAGGAACAGTTTCAGCAACGTAGCGTGACCAAGCAGTACCTGGCGCTCGTGGAAGGAATCCCCTCTTCCGCAGAGGCGATGATCGATTCTCCCATCGGACGCAGCGCCACGCATCGCACCACCATGTCCGTCCTCGCGAACACGGATGCGCGGGAAGCCCAAACGGGGTACCGCGTGCTCGGGAGTGCACACCATGCGTCGCTTCTGCTTTGCAATCTCTACACCGGTCGCACGCATCAGGTGCGTGTGCATCTCTCCGCGATCGGACATCCCGTTCTCGGAGATGGCACCTACACGTCGGAGCGAAGCCTTCGCCTCACGGAAGAACTCGGCGTGCACGGTCTCTGTCTCCACGCGTGGAAGCTCACGTTCGTCTCCCCGTCCGACAAAAAGAGTCACGCGGTGACGGCTCCCCTTCCCTCGCCGTTTGAGCGCGCGATTGCGTCGGCTGGTATCCCTTGGAAAATGTGAGAGAACGCTTTTCAGTTTCCATGAATCGCCTATACTCAGGCTATTATGTACCCCAAAAAACCCGCGCCGACGCAGCTTCCGATCCTCGCGCCGATTATTGAGCGATGGAGTCCCTTGGCGTTCAGTCCAAAAAAAGTGGAGCAGGAGAAGATCGATATCCTCTTCGAAGCCGCGCGTTGGGCACCGTCGAGTTTCAATGAGCAGCCTTGGCGCTATCTCTATGCCACGCGAGACGATGGAGATGATCGTATCCGACTCGAGTCGCTCCTGGTGCAGGGCAATAAGTGGGCGAAGGAGGCGTACATTCTCATGATTTCCTATACGAAGGAAACCTTCGCGCAAAACGGGAAGGAAAATGCCCACGCGCTTCACGATCTCGGATGCGCGACAGGGTTCATTGCTTTGCAGCTCCCCTCTCTCGGCCTCATCGGTCACCAGATGGCGGGATTTCTCCGAGACGCTTCAAATAAAATTCTTGGAGTTCCCGTCGGATTTATTCCGGGTTCGATGATGGCTATCGGGTATCCCGCCGACTTGGCGCTATTGCCCGAGGAGCTTCTCGCGAGACAGAACGCACCGCGAGAGCGCATGCCTCGTCGTGAGTTTGTCTTCCGTGGGAAGTGGCCCTCGTAACTTACTTTCTGTATGTCGTGGAGAAATCCAGGAGGTCGAGGATGTTTCCTTGTGCGTCCCGCGCGACGATATGGTAGACATTATTCCCGGGCTTGATCGTGCCAAGCGACGGAGTGGCGAGGTAGTTCCAGAATGTCTTTCCCGGAGTGTAGAGCCGCAGCTGGTAGCCATTGACCCACATCGATGCGGTCTTTGCGGATGTCTGTCCTTCGAGGAGGAAGCCCGTGCCCGTCGCAATGAAGTCCGGGAGTACTGGGGCACCCGTGATATGGAGCATTCCCGGCGTGAGAGGCGCGTTATTGGGGAGCGTATGGGGGTTGAGGAGTGAGGAGGGGGACGACACAGTGGCGGACGAAGCGGAGGAGACGACGCCTTCGGGGCCGGGACCACTCAGAATCGTGATGCGGGAGGAGGGGCTCTTGTTTCCCGCGGCGTCTTCCGCGTGCACGTCGAAGACATTGAGGCCTCTCTGCATGTTCCCGAGTCTGAGGCTTGCGAGGTAGCTCCAGGTTCCCCTCGACGGATCGAAGAGCTTGAGCTGGTAATCATTGACGTAAATTGTGGCGGCGTTTGAGGGGGACGTCCCCCTGAGGACCACATCGGTCTGTGCTGTGCGGTACGTCTCGCCGGATTTCGCCGGTTCTGTGATCGTCGGTGCGGCAATGACCGTGGCTCCCGATGCGCTCGCTCCCCTTGTCACCGTGCGGTGAATTTCCATCAACGCATTTCCCTGAGAATCCAATGCTTGAACGGTAATGGCGAATGTATCGCCAGCAGGCAGAGAGAGCTCCTGGGTAAACGCATGCGTATCGTTTGAGAGGACGGCGGGATGTCCGTTAACGTTGACCGCTAAGACCCCGCTGCCCACGCGCCCGTTCACCGTGACGGAGTCTCCGGAGATCTTGGTTCCATCGGTTGGTTGCGTGACGGTGAGGATGTCGCTTCCGGTGGACGAGGGGGCTAGAACGCTCGTGGTGATGGTTTGTTCTTTCTCGCGGCTGGCGAGGAGAAAAGGAGAGGTGAGCGAGGAGAGATCCAGCGGAGTGCGATAGCTGTACAAATCGTTACTCACGGTCTTGAGATCCGCCGGGAGCACGAATTGCTGACCCTCTCCTATCGTAATGTCGGAGTGCCCTTTGAATGAGACGGTCACGCCGGCTCCTCCTGCATGGAACACAAGGAGAGATGAAGGAGAAAGGATAACTTCGCTGCCGGAGGGAAATGTATAGGACAGCGTCGGTGTCGTAATGTTTCTATGCAGCGCTTGCGAGGCGGCGGGAATGTTCAACCAGAGCGTGCCCCGATCCAGAGCGAGGCCAATGGAGGAGGACTTGCCACCGACGCTCTCCGTAATGGAGGTATCGGTGTTTCCATCGAGCCGTGCGACCGAGGAATCGAAGAAGAGGAGCGCGGCATTGCCGGTGGGGCCCGTGCTGACCTTCTCTTTGGGGAAGAGCTTCATTTGATCTTCCGCGCGTTGGGACTTCCCACCTTCCAACACGACGCTCACGATGCCGGCGTCTTCCACGCGCAGCGTCACCGGGAGTTTCTGCCCGGAACTCCCCCATCCGAAGACACGCAGAATCGGAGATACGATGAAGTACAACACGAGAAGGAGGACAATTCCCCAGAAGATGAAACGCCGAAGACGTACCGACTTTTCGGGAGCGGGATAGTACATGCCGCGGCGGTGTCGGTAGTTCACGAGCATGAAGGAGAATATCGTAGGGCTCTTTGCGGCCGAAGGGCAAGGGCTGATGAAAAGACGGATTGCGTTAAACTGACGGGTGACCTGTCGCAACCCTTTTTTCATCGAGGTTCTCTTCAGTATTTCACATGCAGACTCTCTCAATCTCTTCCCGGGTGGTGACTCTCTGCCTGATCATGTCTTCGCCCCACTCGCGCATGGTGCGAAATCCTTCCTTCTTCGCGATTTCCAGAATTGCTTGGTTACTCTCAAAGGAGAGGATGGATTGCTGGATCGCCGGGGTGACCATGAGGAGCTCGGAAACACACACTTGTCCTCCGTAGCTCGCGTTCGCCGACGCATCGCATGCGGCTCCCTCTTTGCTGCATTCCGGCGTGAGCGTGCGCACGAGACGCTGTGCCAGGATGGCGCGCAGGGCGGGGGCGAGCGTGTAAGGACTGACCCCCATTGAGAGGAGTCGGTGCACCGCTTCCGTCGCGGAGTTGGTGTGGAGCGTCGAGAGGACGATGTGCCCCGTGAGTGACGCATTAACCGCGGTTTGCGCCGTCTCCAGATCGCGGATTTCTCCGACGAGGATGACGTCCGGATCGTGGCGGAGGATCGAGCGCAACCCGTTCGAGAAGTTGTAATCGTGGTCGGGGTCGATCTCGCTCTGGATGATGCCGGGCAATTCGTACTCGACGGGATCTTCGAGCGTGATGATATTGCGCTCCTTGCCGATGATTGTGGAGAGGAGCGCGTAGAGCGTGGTGGTCTTTCCCGATCCCGTGGGGCCCGTCACGAGGATCAAGCCGTTGGGGAGTTCGACGAGCTGTTGCAGTTGTTCGTTGATCGTGGTCGGGAATCCGAGCTTTGCGAGGGGGATGATGCCGTGAGCGGGGTCGAGAAAGCGCAGGGTCAGTGCTTCACCGAAGCGTGACGGGATGCTGGCGACGCGCACGTTGACGACGCGGTTCTCCGCCTTGAATGTGTACTGACCGTCCTGGGGAATATTGGTGATGTTCATCTTCAATTTGGATTCGAACTTCACGCGGCGGATGAATTCGTCGAAGTGCGCTCGTGTGATGTGTGCCAGTGGGAGAAGGACGCCGTGAAGACGCCACTCCAGTCGCACATCATTCTTCTCGGGAGAAATATGGATATCCGAGACGCCGGCCTTCACGCACTCCTCCTGGAGCACGCGAAGGAGCGTTTCCCCGTCTAATGTTGCGTAATCGATGTTCATTTCTCCTCCATTATATCACGAAATGCGTCGTTGTGGTATGCTCCGATCCACCGAAAGAAAGGCCTGCTGACGCTGTTTTGGCACTCCCGGCCCGGTCTCCTATGGCCCTGCGCATTTCCTCTCATTCCTCGGAAACCCATAAAAAGCGGTCGCTCCTCCGGCGAATGTCGATCGTGCACGGGGTGTTCGTACTCGTGCTTTTGGTTCTCATTGCGCGTCTCATCGATTTGCAGGTCATTCACGGCAGCGAGTACCGATCGCTGGCGCAGGCGCAGCACTACGGAGGCGTCGTGCTCCCCGCGAAACGCGGAGAAGTTCTCGCGCTCGACAGTCGTACGGGCGAGACGAACATTCTCGCGACGAACACCACACTCGATCAGGTCTACGTCGATCCTCTCATCACCGGGAATCCTACCGTGGTTGCGGAGATGTTGTCCGATATTCTTCTCACGGATGCCTTTCACAAAGCATGCACCGCCGGAGATCAGATGCAGTGTCCGCGCGAGCTCCAGCCGTTCTACTCCACGGCGTTCGACCCCCTGGCGCAGTACAAGCTCATCCACACCGGTTCGCTCCTAGAGCCGCTTCCCTCGTCCGGCGTTCTCCCGGTGCAGCTCTTGCATCTTCCGGACATTGTCGAGGCGCGTCGTCTCTTCGCGCGCGATATCGAACAGAGGATTTCTGAGAAGCAAGTCACGTTCGCGCCGATCAAGTACGGTGCGACGAAGGTGGAGATGGCGACGGTGATGCAGATGGAGATTCCCGGCATTACGGTTTCGATTGATCAGAAGCTCATCTCCGCGAATCCGGAACTCGTGCCGCAGTCTTCCGTTTCCGGAGTGGCGCGCGGACTCGCGATGGCTCTCGACATGGATGCGAGCAAAATCGAGGATCTCTTGCGGTCGCGTCCGCTGCGGTACGTGTCCATCATGCGTCACCTCCCACCTGAACTTTCCCTCAAAATTAAAGAGGTGCAGTTGCAATCGTACAAACTTGCCGAGGCCAAATATCAGCAGGAGTTTTCGAAGAGCGGAGGAGCGCAGCAACTCGATTATCCCATGCGCTCTGTCGCGCTTCTCCCCGAGCATTGGCGCTACTACCCCGACGGAACGCTTGGAGCTCAGGTGGTGGGATTCCTCAATACCAATGCGGAACCGCAGTATGGCATCGAGCGAACGTACGATGTGCAATTGCGTGGTCAGCAGGGACTCATCAATACGGTGAGCGATCCCCACGGAGGGCAGATCCTCACGGGCGAGCAGACCGTCATTCAACCGAAGGACGGCGACACGGTCGTCCTCACGATCGATCGGAACATTCAGAAGCAGCTGGAGACGATTCTCGCGAACTACGTAGGACACTATCGGGCCGACAGCGGCCAGGCGATCGTCATGGATCCCTTTACCGGTCGCATCCTCGCTATGGCGAACGTGCCGCTCTTCGATAGCAATAACTACGCGACCGTCTTCGAGAAGGTACCGATCTCGGTCGATCCGCCGGTACGAAAAAAGATCGTCGTGGAAGTCTACGATCCCGTGACGAATGTTCGTGTCGTAAAGGCGTACGTGGATCAGGTGTTCACGGCATCCGGTCGCACGGTGCTGAGCGACAAGATTCAAACCGATCTTGCAGGTTTGGAGAAGCTCTACGATCTCAAAGACCTCACGCATTACTATCTCTTTGTTGGGCCGAATCTCTCCGAAGAAGTGTTCCCGACGGATGATCCCGGCATCTGGCTCAAGTATAAGAATACGGTGGGCGTGGGTTCGTACTTGAATCGCGCCGTGCAGGAGATTTACGAGCCGGGGAGCGTTATGAAACCGATCATCATGGCCACCGCGATCGATCAGGGAGAGGTGGTGCCCACAGATACCTACGACGACAACGGACCGGTGACGGTCGATCAGTACAAGATCGACAACAACGATTTCAAACACTACGGACACGTGACGATGACGAATTGTCTCGAATTCTCTATCAACACGTGCATGACGAGCGTCGGTTTCAAACTCGGGGCAAAGTTGCTGTATCGCATGATCGAGAAGTTCGGATTTGGCAGCATCACGGGAATCGAAATCGAAGATGAATTGCCCGGCGAGGTGCGTCCGTGGCGTGAGTGGAGCCGCACGCTTCTCGCGACGACGGCGTTCGGCCAGGGGCTCTCTGCGACGCCGCTCCAAGTCATCACGGCGTGGTGTGCGCTCGCGAATGGCGGGCAGCTCATGAAGCCGACCATCATCGACAGCATCATTCATGAGGACGGGAGCACCGAGAAGACGCAGCCGCAGATCGTTAGTCAGGTGATCACCAAGCAGACGTCGGATATGATTACATCGATGCTTGTTTCCTCCGCAACGTACGGATTTGCGAAGGGAGGGAAGGTTGTCGGCTACCGAAGCGCGGGAAAAACGGGAACGAGTCAGATCGCCGGTCCCGGCGGACGGTACGTGACCGGCACCGGATCCACCTTCGCGACGTACGCTGGATTCGCGCCCATCGGTCACCCGCGGTTCGTGGTGCTCGTGAAACTCGATCATCCGCAGAGCACCATTCACGGTGCCATCGCCGCCGCTCCGGTTTTCCATGATATCGCGCAGTACCTTTTCAAATACTACGACATCCCCCCAGATCAGAAGTGAGGTGACAAACGGGGAATTGACGACGCTGGGAATTAGGGAAAGAATGATCCCCAATTCTCTCCCCTCTTACCCATGTCACATGTGACACTCGATAATCCTGAAAGCCGTGCTCGTAAAAATTTAGCGAAGATGTTTGAAGGGTATAGCCCGCCAAGGCAAAGTCTTGAGGACGCCGTACGTTTTGAAATTGGGTTGCTGTCTCAGGATACTCGTGCGAAGGGAGCGCAAACTGTCTTCGAGGCTGTGTTGCCGCCTTTACGTGAAATCGAGCAAGGTTCCCATTTTGTTGAGTCTCCTCTCAATGGGAATTTGGTAAAGTATGTGAGGCCACTCGTTGATCAATGCTTGCAGGAGTTCGCGCAGCGGAGAAAGGACTTGGGATTGGACGGCGCGGATGAACCGACGAATGTTTCAGAAGGAGATGGAAAGAAGGAGGCTCCTACCCATATAGGTATTGGTCATGTCATGAGGATCGTTGCCCCCTACAGTTGCGTCGTGAATGCGCACGTTGATGGGCATGATGTCCATTGTCGTGTCCCAAAAGAGCTAACGCCTGGGAGTTTCCCTGCGAAAGGTGCACAAGTGAAAGTGAAGCTGCGTCCCGATGCGAAAAAGGGATGGGATGGACCAGATCCGGCTGCGGAAATCCTGGAGGTTTTAAACTGAGTGATACCTCTACTTCACCGTTACGCTCTTCGCCAGGTTGCGAGGCATGTCGGGATTCTTCCCGCGGGCGACGGCGAGGAAGTACGCGAGCACCTGGATCGGAATGATGTTGACGATGGCTTGCGCGGCCGTGGCATCGGGAACGCGAATCCATTCGTCGAACGCGTCGTAGCGATCCGGCGAAATGCCGATGATGAATCCGCCGCGCGCTTTGAGCTCGATAGCGTTGGAAAGGCTGTCCTGCTCCACCTCGTCCTTTCCGATCAACGCGATGCAGGGCGTTCCCTCTTCGATCAACGCGATCGGTCCGTGCTTCAGTTCCCCTCCCGCGAATCCTTCGGCGTGGATGTAGCTCACTTCCTGGATCTTGATCGCGCTTTCGAGCGCCATCGGATAATTCCAACTCTTCCCGATGATGAAGATGTCTCGCTTCGTTTGGATCTTGTCCGCGAGCGCTTTGAGACGCTCGATGTAGCGCGGATTGAGCATGTCGTTGATCGCCGAGGATGTCTCGAGGAGCAGTGTCTTTCCTTCCCGCAGTTTCCCCGCGAGCGCGTAGGCGATGAGGAGCAACACCGCGAGCTGTCCGGTGAGGGCTTTGGTGGAGGCCACGGCGCGTTCGGGACCGGCGTTGATGCGCAGCGCGTAGTCGGCCTCGCGCGCGATCGTCGAGCCTTCGTTATTCACGATGGCGATCACTTTTGATCCTGCGGATTTTGCCACGCGCATCGCTTCGAGTACGTCGGCGGTCTCGCCGCTCTGGCTCACGACGACGATGAGGCTCTCGGGCTTGAGGAAGTGATGATAGAGCTTGAACTCGCTCGCGGGAGCGACGTTCACATGCTTATCGGCGATGACGGAGAAGAAGTACTCTGCGGCGAGGCACGCCTTGCTCGCCGTTCCGCACCCCACGAGGAATGTGCCTTGCGCCTCGCGAATGGCTTTGGCCAGCGTCATGATCTGCGCGTCGTCCTGGTTCACGGCCCTGGCCACGCTCTCCTTCTGCTCCATGATCTCTTTCATCATGTAATGCTCGAAGTCGCCTTTCTCGGCCTGCTGCTGCGTCCATTGAATTTCGATCTCGCGCTTCGGTCGCTCCTCGCCCGTTTGAATGTCCGAGAAAAGGATGCTCTTCCCGTCACTCACGAGCATTTCGCCGTCATCGAGGTACTGCACGATGCGCGTCTGGTCGAGGAAGGCGGGAATATCGGATGCGATGAAGTATCCCTCGATCCTGCCCGGTGCGGACACCTCTCCTCCTCCGCGCTTGACGCCGACGATCAGCGGCGAGCCGTTGCGTGCGGCGACGAGCATCGCAGAGTGCGTGTGAATAGCGACGATGGCGAAGCGGCCGCGGATGCGCAGGCACGTGGCGCGCACGGCGGCGGCGAAATCCTTCGTCGTCTTCAATTCCTCTTCGATCAAATGCGGAATGATCTCCGTGTCGGTTTGGGAGACGAAGCGATGTCCTTTCGCGGTGAGTTCGCGTCGGAGTTCTTCGTAGTTTTCCACGATGCCGTTGTGAATGACAGCGACGGTTTGATCGCAGCTGGTATGCGGGTGCGCGTTGATCTTGGTGACACCCCCGTGCGTTGCCCAGCGCGTGTGTGCGATGGCCAGCGAGCAGATATCGGAGAAATCCTCACTCCTCACATCACTGATCTTCCCGACATCTTTGCGTACGGAAACGATGCCGTTGCTCTTCCATGCCACACCCCAGGAATCGTAGCCGCGGTATTCCAAATTCTTGAGTCCTTCGACAACCACTTTCCCCGCATCATTTCGCTCCCCGATGTACCCGAAGATTCCGCACATAGGCCGCTATTCTAAGCGAAATATCGCAAGGGTCAATGCGGCTTCTCGGGATTCGTAGCGATTTCCAAAAGGAGGGAAAATCTGGTATACTTTACCTCATGAATACACTCCTCTTAACGTCGGACGAGAAGAAGGTTTTTGACGCGTTGCCAGCTTCCTTGAAGGAGGGATGGCAGGTTGAAGAAGAGAAGATTTTCTTTGAAGATTCTCTGGAGAGTCGCAATGCGCGTTTTTCTCTCATGCGCTTGCACGATCCGATGCTCCTGAAATTTCGCGAGAACGCCGAACGTGCAACGTCGGAGGAGGAGGTGGTGAAGATGATGCAAGAAATGGACCTGCGTTCCGTTGCGGATGATGATCTATCCGAGCTTTTCTTCGCGCTTGGCCCGACCATTCTCACAGGTCTCGTCGATGCCATGCTTGGCGCAGTCAAGACTGATAAAGATCTCGCGGATATCGACGCACTGCTCGTGATCCGACATTCCTTGCTCGAAGCGTCGCAGAACATCTGATTCTCAACCGATCGTTTCCTCTTACTTTCCGCAATCGCACCATGACACTCCTCAATGCAGCCGACGCCAAGAAGAGCCAGAGCCCCGAATTGGTGAAGCCATTTGTCGCCACACCCGAACATATATCACAGTTTCTTGAGATAAAAACCGATGAAGTGAGAACCAAGATGGAGAGCGTGGAGGGGCGCAAGGAGCTCTTTGGACAGCTCATGGAACATAAGGAAGCGTTGGCCAAGATGCACCCAACATTCAATCCCGACGATCTCAAGCGTCAGCTCGAAGTCGCCGGTGCGACGCTTTCGGCCAAGGATCGTTTCGTGAAGAGCCAGCAGTCACCGGAGAAGAAAGGAATGTTCCGCAGGGCGTGGGATGCGATCAAGAGTTTTCCGAAAAAGCATCCGGTGGTGACTGCGGTGCTTGCGCTGGCAGCTGTTGCGGGTATCGGAGCCGCCATTGCGTACTATTCGGGTCTCATCGAAATTGCGTTCCAGAAGGTCGGAGAAGGAGCGGCAGTCGGGATAGGACGAGCGATTTCTCATTTACCCGTTGATCCGGGCGGAGCCGATGCGGGATCAGCCCTCACCTTTGGGATCCAGTAGTCTTTCCATACATACCAATATCAACCATGGCACAGCCAGAACACCTCACACAAATTCTTGCAGATACAAAAGTGCTTGTCGGTAAACCGCAAGCGACGCCGAAGGATTTCTTCGAGGTAAAACAGCAAATGTCTGAGCTCGAGAATGGCGATGAGACGAATGCCGAACAAACGAAGGAAGATCCGGAACGGGAATCGCGGGACACATTCGCCAGAGCCATGCAGTACGAGGCGCTGCGGTATCAACATCGTCTTTTTACACTGGAGTCAAAGCAGATGGATAAGGAAGGCGTGGATCCCGTCGATCTCCAGGCGAGTGCTCTGGCTCTCACGTATTACGAGTTCCTTCCCAGGGTAACCGCGCAGTATCTCAGTGTATGGTCCCGCTATCAGAGACTCTCTCGTGATCCTCTTCTCCCTCCGCTTCCTGCGGCTCTCGAAGAGCGAGAGGATGCGTTGCAAAAGCAATTGCTCGAAATGAATCGATTGATTCGTCAGCGTTGTGCCATTCAGGAAGCATACTTTATGCGCCGGAGAATGAAGAATTTTGAGGACTTCCCATCCGTCGAAAACAAAGCGAAGTCCGATCAATTGCGCGGTCTGTTGGATACATTCCTCAAACAGAATGACGTCTCTCCCGATGTGCAAAAGAAGTTGCTTGATCCTCAATACGCGACTGCCATTCAGTGTTTCGGAGATCAATTGTCGGTGTTACAGACTCGGATTCTCGCTTTGCTCAGTGAGGGGTTCGATCCGAAAAAGGAACACGGCAAAACCATTCTCGATCTTTACGTTGATACGTTGGTGCATACCTACAGCGTCCTGGCGAAGCGCGAGAGGGATATCGCCGCGTCTTCGATGCCGTACGAAACGAAAAAAAAGGTTCTGGAAGAAGTGATTCGTCAGCGGGCCGGAGTGGCAAGCGAGATGGTGCATGCGACCGGAGAGATGGGAAGTTTTCAGGTCGACATGTCGGAACTGACGGCAACGCAAAACATGTTCAATCGTCCGCAGACGCCGATGCTCACGCAGTATGACGATATTCCCCAGACACCGTCAGATATTAAGAAGAGGAAAGCCATCCTTCAGGAGGTTGTCGATGATCGTACGAAAGGGAGGCTTGTCGAAATCAATGAACATCTCAATTCGATTGAACATGATGTTCTCACGATGACGCCGCAGAAAGAGCTGGAAGATATGTGGAACAAGCACGGGCGAAACGCGGTCACATGGACACTCGACAAGATTGTGAATGTCGTGACCTTTCCCGCGCTCTTGCCCGAATTCCGTGAGTCGGCAAAAACCAGAATTCTTGAGCCGCTTCAGACGGCGCTCGGTTTTCCTCCCGGGAAAAACGATTTCGATCAACTGACGGATGCCGAGAAGAAAGTCGTTCTCGACCGCACGAAGAGTATCAAAGATCTCATCGTAAAATTTGATCGACGTCCGATGAATTCCATACGTGAGACCTCGACACTGTTGCAGTCCATGCAGAAGAATTATCCGGCCTCGCGTTTCTTTGGACAAACAACAAAAAACGTAGCCGAGGTGAAGCAGCGCTATCCCGTTATCCGCACGCAGGATGATCTCTCGAACGTCATCAAGATGTCGAATGAGGCGACAGCCTACATTCTTCTTTATCATCAGCAGTCGGAGCAATTCGGGAAGGAGGATCCGCCGAGCGGGTACATGGGAGAACTCAAAACGCTCATGGACGGTATTCAGAAGAATATGAGCATGCACATCGATCTGGGTTCCGCCGTTCTTGAGGTCGCACACAGACTCAATCCCATTCCGGATCTCGATCACACTCTTCTCACGGCAAGTATTGTCGGTGGGGCGGCAGCGAGGCTCGTTCCTGGATATATCAGCAGTAAGATTAGCAAACTTGGTCGGCTTGTTGGGGTGGGGGGAGATCAAGCGTTGATGAGTGTTGGCAATAAGCTTGGAGCTGCTGCAGGAACCGGATTCTATGCGTACGAAGTCTATCAGGATTGGCAGGAAGCGAATGCCACTCATACGATGAAAGAGACGGCGCGGGAAGAAATCAAACTCAGCATTTCGGATATGCACAATGAACTTGAGGAATTGGTGAAGAGAAAAACATTTTCAAAAATCGATGACCGCACATACGTACATACGGATTCGGGACTACAGGTGCATTTACCGGATGCCAATGAAATGATCCGTAGCCTTGAAAGTGAAATGGAGCGTTGTTATGTAAAAGCAGGAAAGGACGCGTTTCTTGCTGCCAGCTACTTCATGTTGTTCTTGAAGGCACAGGGCGTGACGACCCCCTGGGGACTTGCCATCTTGGCGATCGATATCACGGTCCGCGCCGGTTTGGACGCATGGAAGAAGGCAAACGTTCTCACATTCATGCGCGACGCACCTCCTTGGGTTCTCGCAAAATTCGGCACATCGAAACTCACGAATGTTTCAGAGTACGACATTCTTGAGCACGCCTCCGCGAGACGTCTCTCCGGATTCTTCCACTCGCTCGACGAGAAGCAGAAGGAGGAAGTACGCAAGAAAATCTTTTTTACGATTTTCTCTCAGGAGCTGGGCGATATGAAAGAGGATTTCATGGAGATGACGGGTGAACGGAAAACAATTGCGGACAGCGACGTGCTCTATCAAACGGATTTCCAGACGATCATTCTCCCCTACGCGCAATTTGCAATCCACCGCGACACGGGTGTCTCGATGGACATGATTGCGCAGGGAAAGATTGATAGCGGATGGGTCGTCGTTCCTCCCGATGTCACGCTCGTGCAGATACGACAGGCCATGAGGGAGGCTGCGGCGGTGTATCTCCAACATGTCCGAGAGAAGCGATATATGAACGTGCAGCGAACGATTGAGAATCTGGAAAAAGAAGTCTCGGATCTCAAGGGGAAAGCTGCGAAACCAGATGATCTACAGGCGAAACAGGAGGAACTTGCCAATCAACGATTCATTTTTTCGATTCTTGGTAAAGATCGCGTATTCAATCGAGCCATCGGAGAAGATGTCACTTCGCAAGTCATCGAGAAGAATGGCGGGAAAACGAGAATGGAACTTGCGGCGAATACATTATTGAAAGGGGCGGAACGCCCTGATTTCAGAGCGATTGCCGGCATGCCGCCGGACTTCTTCTTCACGAGCGGAGACGTGTCCGCGCTCCCCGACGATCCCGTCACGCGTATCAAGTCGCGGCAAGTCTATCCTCGATCCGTCGATGAGCCCGAAGCTCGTGTCTATCCGGCATGGAATGATTGGCGGGCTTCTGTTGAAAATCTTCGTCCGTCTGCGTACGTCGATGGCAAGATGGAGAGCACGTTGTATACGGTGCACTCCGCCAACCATATCTTGGACGAAATCCGAGAGCGCTTTCCCGACGAGAAGCAGTGGGCGAAGGTGGACGAGAACGATGGCGTGCAGGCCGCGCGTTCCGCCATCACGCGCGGAGCCGTCAGGTTAATGGAGGCCGTGGGTGGCGCGAACGTTCAACGCGACAGTGCGCTCGCGGAGGAATTGTATGGAAGCAGCAAGGGAACGCACCCCTTGGTCTTCACGTCGCTCGATAATCCCGAAGAGAATGCTCTTATTCGTCGGACCTCCGTTGGCACTCCCCCCGTCCCTGGTGAGGAGCATCTTCGAGCCGTTCTCTTTGAGGGGCACATGACAAAGAGCGGACATCCCATGGTGTTGGCGACATTCTTCTATGGTGATGTGGAGGGCAATGAGCGGAGCGGAAGCAATTCCTTTTTCGCTCTCCAGGCTGCGGCTGCGCATTCTAGTACTTCGCATTCGGAAAACAATTCCATTGGGAATCCTCTGCCGCTTCGGGAGCGGGATCTTCTCCTGCAATCGAGGATGAATGGAATTCTGACAAAGGTGCGCGAAGGGCTGGCAGAACAAGATGCGAGAGCGCAAGAACGACGGGTCGAAGCAGGTTTGAATGACAGACAGCATGCGCATGATTGGCAGGTACAGAAGCCGGAGCGCGATCGTCTCGAAGCGGAGAACAAGCGGCTTCGCGCTCAACTCTTTGCTTCGGCTGGTGAGAATCCTACTTATATTCCCGGGGGAATCGAACGTGATGAATCTCACTCCGTATTCCGTCAGAAAGAAGGAACATTTGTTGCTCGCATTCATGGAATCGATGTGGAAACAGCGCTTCCCATTGGGCTTGAAAAGGGAGTTCCTACTGCAAGCAATAGTCCTGTGGAAACGAAAGGGTTGAAGGTGCCGTCGGATGACGAGAAGTTGACGTTCGATTGGAAGAAGAACGGCGAGGAGTGGCATCGACGTGTTCGATGCGACATGCGCGATATCTGTGGAACGGGCAAGAATGAAACACTGAATGGGATAAGAGGCGAGCTTCGTCACATCCTCACGACGCCGCTCGATCTCCATGGCCATCCCAGAGAACATGAGCAAGGATTCGAAGAGTCGGTTCGACGATATGAAATCGAGAAAATTCTCGATATCTGTATCTATCAGGAGAATCCGGTGTATCTCCGTTCTGAAATGGCGAAATCCCTCATGCCCGCTTACCTCTCCTCTTCGGATAAGCAGAAGTTTCTGAAGAACTTGGTCGATGCACTCGTCGATGGGAAAGGAACGATCGCCACAAGTACGTACAAAGGAATCGTCCTTCGGGCGAAGGAGAAGTAATTGTCTGCTTGACCTCTCTCTCCTCCTTCCTTATGGTAGGCGGCACATGCCTATCACGAAGTCTGCCATCAAGAGCGTCCGCCAAAGCGAGAAGCGACGGATCCTCCGCCAGCCCTACCGCACGAAGCTCAAGACCATGAGTCGCAAGTTCCTGGATTTGGTGAAGGAAGGCAAGAAGTCCGACGCGCTCGAGCTCCTGCCGAAAGTCTTCAAGACGATTGACCTCGCCGCCAAGAGGAATCTCATCCATCGCAATAACGCAGCACGAAGGAAGTCGAGTCTGAGCAAAATGGTCAAGTAAGTATTGAGTATGAAGTATTAAGTATCCAGTATAGGGGTGGCTTTTCCTGAATACTTCATACGGAATACTTTATACTGAATACTCTCATGCGTTTCCTCGCACTCGATGTCGGCAAGCGGCGCACCGGTCTCGCCTTCCTTGATGAGGAGACGGGCATTCCCCTCCCCCTGGAAACATTTCATCATTCTTCTTCTGCACAGCTGATTGCTCACGTTGAGTCAGTTAAAGGAGAGAGGAATATCGATGTCGTCGTTCTCGGGTTGCCGCTGCTTCCCTCGGGAACGGAGGGAGAGCAGGCGGCGTTTGTGCGAGAGTTCGGAGATCGGTTGATCGAAAAAGGAATAGAAGTGCGCTATGTGGATGAGAGGTTCACGACGACGCAGTCTGCATTTTCTCACACGGGGGCCAAATCCATGACGAAGCATATCGATGCGGATGCTGGGGCGGCGTGTGCAATACTGAATATGTTTCTCGGCTATTGACATCAACGAAATTGATAGTACTATTGTATTACATGCAAAGGATGATGATCTTTCTTCACAATAGAACAGGGAGAAATATCTGTGTTGATACGTCTATTCCAATGCACCGAGGATCTTTTGTTTCTGTCAATTATCTGGTAAAACGAGGGTTGTTCCTTTTCCCCCGCCTTGCATGACTTCATCTGCCACTTCCTCATCGGTTTCTACGCAGACACAAGCGCAGAGCTCGCAGCTTTCTGTGAACCTTCAGGACCTCCTGAAGAATTTGTTCATGGTACTCACAGAGAAGGAAGTGACGGTCATCAAGAAGCGTTTTGCACTTCTCGGGCAACCGAAACAGACTCTCGAGAAGATCGGGAAGCAGTTTAAGGTCACACGAGAGCGCATTCGTCAAATCGAGAGCATTGCTCTCAATAAGCTTAAGAGGACCGTCCGTACGACGCAGCTCGATGAAATCAATGAAGTTGCCAAGAGCACGCTTCGCCAGCATGGAGGCGTGATGAATGAGGACGAGATCATCTCTCTCGTCTTGAAGCGTATTGCGGGAAGCTCGAGCGCTGATGGTGCGGTGTTGCGTCTTTCGTTCTCCATTGATCAGGAAATGAGCTCCACGGGGCGAACGAATTCCTTCGTGCCTTTCTGGAGGCTCTCTTCTCTCCCCTCCGAGGATATTTCCGTCATCGTCGAAAACATCGTGAAGATTCTCAAGAAGCGCAAGTCCTGCATGCGCGAGGAGGAAATCGTTTCCGCCATCCAAGCACTTCACCTCTTCCCGGATCGCGTGCCGAGCGCGGAACTCATCCGCAGCTGTCTCAAGATTGATGAGAGACTTCGCTCCATCGATGAAGGCTGGGGACTCACGGAGTGGAGATTCGTCCGACCGCGTTCCATTCGAGATAAAGTCGAAATTATCCTGAAGAAGACAGGCAAGCCTCTCCACTTCATGGACATCGCCAACCGCATTCGCGAAGCGCACTTCGATCACAAGAATGTCACGGTTCAGGCCGTCCACAACGAGCTCATCCGCTATCCGCAATTTGTCCTCGTTGGTCGCGGACTGTATGCACTTCGCGAGTGGGGCTACGAGCCGGGAACGGTTGCAGACGTTATCGAGAAGATCCTTCAGGAAAAGGGTCCTCTCAGCAAGAAGGAGATCATCGCCGAGGTCGCCAAGCAGCGAACGGTGAAAGTTGGAACCATCTCTCTGAATTTGCAGAAGATGCCCTACTTCACACGCGTTGGTCGTGCCGTCTACGCCTTCGATCAGAACAGGAAAGGCGCACCCGTCTCCTGACGTTTCCTCTTTCTCTCTTCTGCGGTACACTCTCGCCATGCGAGTTCGACGTGTTGCTGTTGCTTGCGCGCTCCTGATCTTGCCGCTCTTGGTTGTGGCGTGCTGGCACGGCGGGCCGCGCACCATTCCAACGGGTGTGCAGATGGTGGCGGGCGTAGTGAAGCCGACGGAAATTTCGGCGATTCGTCGCGGGACGGATATCCTCGTGCAGAACGGGTCAACGCTCTACTACCTCGAGAGTTCCACCGTGAATCTCCAGAAATACGAGGATCGAGAGGTCCAGCTGGAAGGCACAGTCGAACTCAATACCGATCCTTCCGATATTCCGGTACTCGTCGTGTCGAAGATTGTCGGTGGACCGTCCATTGTTTCTCGTACCTGGAGTATTCCGCCACTCGGCATAACCATCGAGACACCGAGTGATTGGAGGGGAAAGGTTACGGGGCAAACGGCGCAATTTACGGCTTCGGGGGCTACCTCTCCCACGCTCATGCTCTTCCTCGATGGCGAGGAACGTCTCACCTCCTCCACGGGAACGACATCGCTTACTGTGGCGCAAGAATCTTTAGGGCTTCATGCGGTCCTTCGGACGACGAATCCCGATACGGGAGATGAGCGAACGGAGATCGATCTCAGACCGACGGTTAACGATCCCGCCTCCGATGTTCTCACACTTATCTTCTCTCCGACCTCGTCGATGAGCAGCGAGCTCAAATCTTGGTCCGGTCTTAAAGACGATATTCTCCACTCCATCAAATTCACGGCGGAGGCAGCTTCCTCGTCCACGCTCTCCTCCTCTTCCGTGAGCTCCGGTCTTCCGCCGCTCACCGGATCCGGCGTCGGGATGCCGTGTGGCGGACCGGCGGGCGTTCTCTGCCCGAAGGGGCTGTACTGCAACGTCACGGACGTGCAGGCGAATGTCGGACAGTGCCAAGCGTATTGAGGTGAACGTTGATACACCAACATCGTGCAATTGATGAGGCAAGTGTTTTTCTTTGACGAAATCTGTTGATTGCTTATGATGAGTGTACGTTCTTACACCTATCAGTTCCGCATACTTAGAGATCACACATTCACTCAAGGAGTGACGGAAATTATACGGTGATGACTCGAACGCACATTCTCATTCTTCCACTCCACTCCCCCCTCTCCTATCATGGCGAAGTCTCACTCCCCCACTCCTCCCATGGATCAATCCGTGAAAACAAAATCGACTGCGAAGCAGGATGCAGCGACCGTGAAGTTCGACGCCGTGAAGGCCGCACTTTCTGAAATCAAGAAGAAGTACGGCGATGGGGCCATCATGCAGATGGGTGAAGTGCCGCTGACGCAGATTCCGCGCGTGAGTTCCGGGTCGATCGGGCTCGACATTGCGCTTGGAGGTGGCGTGCCCCTTGGGAGAATCATCGAGATCTATGGTCCGGAATCCTCGGGAAAGACGACCCTCGCGCTTCATTGCATTTCGCAAGTACAGAAGAAAGGAGGTCGGGCAGCATTCATCGACGCTGAGCACGCATTGGATATTAATTATGCAAAGAAAATTGGCGTGGATGTCGACCAGTTGCTCGTCTCGCAGCCGGACAACGGAGAGCAGGCGCTGGAGATTTGTGAGACGCTTGTGCGATCGGCGGGTATCGATGTCATTGTCATCGATTCGGTTGCCGCGCTCACACCTCGGGCGGAGATCGAGGGCATGATGGGCGATGCACACATGGGGCTTCAGGCGCGTCTCATGAGCCAGGCGCTTCGCAAACTCACGTCCATTGTTTCCAAGACCAATTGCTCCGTGATCTTCATCAATCAACTGCGTATGAAGATTGGTGTGATGTTCGGTAATCCCGAAACGACGACGGGCGGTACCGCCTTAAAGTTTTATGCGTCTCTCCGTCTGGACGTGCGACGCATTGAGAAGATTCTCGAAAAGATCGGGAAGGGTGAAACGGCATCGCAAGACGGACAGGAAATCGTCGGCAGTCGCACGCGTGTGAAGGTGGTGAAGAACAAGGTCGCTCCTCCCTTCCGGCAGGCGGAATTCGAAATTCTCTATGCTACGGGGATCAGTAAGGCCGGTGAGATCCTCGATCTTGGCGTGAAGTACGAAGTCCTCGAGAGATCCGGAACGTATTATCGCTACGGTGAGGAAACCTTGGGGCAGGGTCGCGAAGCCGCTCGTATGTTTCTCATCCAAAATCCGAAATTGATGGAGAAACTTGAGGTAGAGATCCGCACAACTGCGGAAATCTAGTCCGGATATAGATTTCATGAGAAGAGAAGCTCATACTTGGGATCGCATGGTCGATCCTTCTTCTCTATCTGAGGAACTCTACGCAGGATACGGTTGGGTTATCGCTCGCGAGAACGCTCTTCTTCCTGATGGTAGGGTGAAAACGGTCGCTCGTGGGCATCTTTGCGATACTGTTCATGTTCTTGCTTTCCCCTCTGATAATTCTGTGTTGCTTCTTCGCGAATACAGACCGTTTTGGAAAGACTTTATTTGGATGATTCCAAGTGGAAAGGTCGATAAGGAAACAGACCTCGATGCTGCGGCGCAGAGGGAATTGCGTGAAGAGACGGGCTATCGTGCAGGCAAAATTCAAAGATATTGTGCCTGTAAGCATACGGAGCGCGTGGATTTCAGCTGCCAAATTTATCTGGCAAGAGAGTTGACTCGAGACCCCCTACCCCAGGATGCGACGGAATTCATTGAGGTGCATGAACTTTGTCTTACTGAGGCGATAGAAAACGTTCTTGGAAGCTCTACAATTCACACTGTCAGTGCTTTTGCCCTTCTTCGTTATGCAAGGGAGAGTGGTAAGTAAATGGCTTTCATACGCCTTTAAATTGCTTTCCACTTCCTTTGCACATTGTGGTCACATGTACGGAGAAAAGAATTGCACGTTCCTGCCAGTCGTATCACGTTACGGGGAGTGTGAGCAGACGTACAATTTCGCTCCCCGTGGCGCGTGTCAGGGTATAATTCATTCTCCTCATGGCTTCTTCCGCAACTCCATCGATTCTCCAGGTGCAGCCGCACGCGTCGGATGCGGAACGCACGGTGCTTGGCGCACTGCTTCTCGATCCTGAGGCTATTGTCAAAGTTTCGGATTTGCTCGTTCCCGAAGATTTCTACGATCCGACCTATCGCTTGGTGTATGCGGCGATCTCCCAATTATATTCTGAGCATGAGCCGATTGACTTCGTCACGGTTTCGACAAAGCTCTCTGACAACAAGCGGGTTCAGGATGTAGGTGGAAGCGCGTTCCTCGCTGATCTTGCGATGGGTGTGCCGACTTCGTCGCACATCTATCAGTATGCGCAGATTGTGAAGACAAAATCCGTGCATCGCCGCATCATCGATGCGGGACAGAAGATCGTCGGACTCGGCTATGAAGTCGAGAAACCTATTGCGGAGCTCCTTGATCAAGTCGAGCGCACGATCTTCGATGTGACGAATACATTCATGAAGGACAAGTTTGTCCACATCCGTTCCGTTCTCGATGCGCGCTATGAGAAATTTGCGGAATTGCACGAGGCGAAAGACGATGGTTTCGTGAAGGGCGTGCCGACGGGATTTGCCGCTCTCGATCTCAAGCTCTCCGGATTGCAACCGTCGGATCTCGTGATCGTCGCCGCGCGCCCCAGCATGGGTAAGACGAGCTTGGCGCTGAATATTGCGCAAAATGCTGCTATCCGTTTCCATAAAACCGTCGGCATCTTCTCGCTCGAAATGAGCAAGGAGCAGCTCGTGGACCGCCTTTTCGCGTCCATGCTTGGTGTTGATTCCTGGAAGCTGCAGCGCGGGAAGCTCGATGACAGCGATTTCCAGAACATGGGGCCGATCATGGATGAATTGAACAAGGCGAATATTTTTATCGATGATTCGGTTGCCTCTTCGATGCCGGAACTTCGTGCGAAGGCGCGGCGCTTGCAGATGGAATATGGTTTGGATCTTCTCATCATCGATTATCTCCAGCTCATGAGCACGGGGAACAGCAGTTATGCCGGGAATCGCGTGCAGGAGATCTCCGAAATCTCGCGTTCTCTTAAGCAGATCGGTCGCGAACTCCACGTGCCGATCGTTGCGCTCTCGCAGCTCTCCCGCGCCGTCGAGACGCGTCCCGGCAATATTCCCCAGCTTTCGGACTTGCGTGACTCCGGTTCGATCGAACAGGACGCCGACGTCGTGCTCATGATGTATCGTGAAGATTATTATGAAGAGGACAGTGATCGTCCCGGCATGACGGATATCTACATCCGCAAACACCGTAACGGCCCCACGGGCCGCATCGAACTTCTCTTCAAGAAGGAGCAGATGCGCTTCTATGACGTGGACAAAGCGCACAGTACCTCCTCGTCCAAGGATGATTAGGAAGGACGGAAGAAATTTCTCTTTTGCGTGATCGGGGGTACGCTACCATCCCATCCATGCCTGACGCGTTGGTTCATGTGAGGCCCGAAATCTCTCTCGTTGCGATTCTCGGATACGCATTTCTTGCGTTCGCCATGGGGTTGCTGATGACACCGCCGTACGTGCGTTTTCTGAAGCGCAATCGTATCGGTAAGCAGCTGCGGGTCGAGACCGTCGATGGCCGCGAGCCGTCGGTCTTCAGTATGTTTCACGAGAAGAAGTTTGGGACACCGACGATGGGCGGCATTCTCATCTGGGGATCGATCGTGCTGACGGTCATTCTCTCACGCTTCTTTGCGTTCCTCGGATTCGTGCACAATTCCCTTCTCCAGCGCGGACAGGTCTACTTGCCGCTCTTCACGATGCTTGCCTTCGGTGTGCTCGGAGCGTTCGATGACTATCTCAATATTCGTGGTGTGGGAAAAAAGCGCGGGCTGGATGTGCTTCCGAAGATTCTCTCGTTGCTCGTCATCAGCACGATCTGTGCGCTGTGGTTCTGGCTCAAGCTCGACATCGATCAGATCCACATTCCCTTCTGGGGTTCGGTGACGGTGGGAGGATGGTACGTTCCCATATTCATATTTATCATTGTCGGGACTGCTAACGCCGTTAATGTTACGGATGGGCTCGATGGCTTGGCGGGTGGTCTCCTCGTTCTTGCCTTTGGCTCCTTCGGCGTTCTCGCCTACCTCAAGGATCTGTATGTGCTCGCGGGTTTCTGTGCCGTGTGTTCCGGAGCGGTGGCGGCCTTTCTCTGGCACAACGTTCCTCCGGCGTTGTTCTTCATGGGTGATACCGGTTCGCTTGCGCTCGGCGGAGCGCTCGGCGTTATTGCCATGATGATCGACCAGACACTGATCCTGCCGTTGGTTGGTTTCGTGTTCGTCGTGGAAATGCTTTCCGTCATTATTCAGCTCCTCAGCAAGAAGTTTCGCGGCGGCAAGAAGGTCTTCATCGCCGCTCCCATTCATCATCATTTTGAGGCGAAAGGATGGGGCGAGAGCAAGGTGACGATGCGGCTGTGGATCGTGGGGGCATTCTTTGCCCTTCTGGGGATCGTTCTCGGAATCTTCGGATGAGAATTATTGAACGTACGGGCGTTTTGTGTATCATAGTGCCATGCTGAGAATCGCCATCAACGGATATGGAAGGATCGGTCGCAACGTGCATCGACAACTCATCGAACGTTTCTCGGATCAGGTGGAAGTGGTCGGCGTGAATGCATCCTCCACGAACGAGATGCGCGCGTATTTGCTCAAGTACGATTCTCTTCATGGACGGTTCAAAGGTGACATCCAGCTCTCCGACGAGGACTTCACCGTCAACGGAAAGCTGGTGAAGGTTGTGAAAGAGCGCGATCCGGCACTTTGCCCCTGGAAGGATCTGCGTGTCGACGTTGTGATTGAATCGACGGGGCACTTCACCACTGCGGAGAAAGCGGGAGGGCATCTCAAGGCCGGAGCGAAGAAGGTCGTCGTCACGGCTCCGATGAAAGACAACACGCCGACGTTCGTCAGGGGGATCAATGAAGATGCACTGACGAAAGAAATGTCCATTATCAGCAACGCATCATGTACGACCAATTGTATCGCTCCGGTGATCAGGGTTCTGGATGATGCATTTAGTGTAAAGCACCTCCTCGTCAGTTCCGTTCATGCATTCACGGCATCGCAGAATCTGCTCGATAACAAAGCTCAGGAAGGAGGAGAACTACGGAAAGCCCGCGCCGCCACGCTGTCGATCATTCCCACAAAGACGGGTGCCGTGAAGGCGTGTGCTGTCATTTTTCCGCACCTCAAAGGCAAAATGGATGGGATGGCTTTCCGCGTTCCCGTGCCGACCGTGAGTTGCGCGTACATGGCGTTTGAGCTTGGCAAGGATACGACGAAAGAGGAGGTCAATGAGACCCTCAAGAGAGCTGCCGCTTCCTCCCGTATGTGCGACGTGCTCGCCGTATCTGAGGAACAATGTGTGTCCATCGATTTCCAGACGGACCCGCACTCTTCGATCGTCGATGCTCCCTCCACGAAGGTTGTGGATGGGAAGACGGTTCAGGTGCTCAGTTGGTACGACAACGAATGGGGGTATGCCGTTCGCGTGACGGAAATGGCGCTCCTGATGGGTAAGATGCTCTGAGTACCGCTGAGGAGGCCCGCATGGTACACTGATGCCATGATTTCACCGTACTGTCCCATCCCGCAGCGCATTTCCCTCAATGCTCATCTTTTCGAAAACGGAAAGGCACCGGACAACCTGCGCCATCTCATTCTCGACGTCGCACGGGCGGCTAAGTACATCAACTACGCGATCCGGACGACGGAGGCGGGATTGTCCGGGACGAAGAATCAATTCGGAGAGGAGCAGGTGAAGCTCGATGTCCTGAGTGATGAGATCATTCGACAACATCTTTGTGAGAGCCAGCTCGTGGCGAGTTTTTGTTCCGAGGAAATCGAGGATGTGGTTGAGCTGGATCCTAGCGCCCCCTACTCCGTCGTGTACGACCCCCTCGACGGATCGTCGCTCGTCGACGTCAACTTCGCCATCGGATCCATCTTCGGTTTCTATAGTGGAAACAATATCATCGGCTCCAAGCCCCGCGAACAGGTCGCGGCCCTCTACGTTCTCTACGGGCCGAGAACACTGCTCGTCTATAGTTGCGGGAATGGCGTCCACGAATTTATTCTCAATGACGTTGGTGAGTTTATTTTGCTTCGGGAGAATCTCGGTGTTGCGGATACGGCGAAGAATTACAGTCCTGGGAACCTTCGCGCAGTTACGGAAAATCTCTCGTATCGCAATCTGCTCAATCTCTGGCTCGACGAGAAATTGACGCTGCGCTACTCGGGATGCATGGTCGCGGACATTCATCATATCCTGAGCAAGGGGCAGGGCATCTTCACCAATATTGGCGGGTCAAAATATCCGCAGGGTAAATTGCGTCTCGTGTTTGAGTGCGGTCCGTTCTCGTATTTGGTGGAGCAGGCAGGGGGCACATCGAGCAACGGACGTGACGCCATTCTCGATACCACGATACGGGAAGTCGATCAGAGAACGCCGATCATCATCGGATCGACGCAGGAGGTGGAGAGAGTCTGTCGTCTCCTTCAGGAAGATTGAGCAGCGTCAGATCAGGTCTTTCTGTGTTCGGGCAATTGCTTCCTCCAGGGGGATCCCTTCCGCGCTCTTCCTCTGCTTTCCTTCGAGGTTGAACGCATGTTTCATCGAGCGGTACGTTCCCCAGGGGTAGTGTTTGCGCTCGTTGCGGCGCCTTCCTCCTTTCTCTTCGGTCACTTTCGGAGGGACGGGCATGGATTTCGGATTGCCATTCTTACTCCATTCGATGGGCCCGATGACGGAGCGACTGTCGGGGTCGACATAGACGAGCTCGTCGTCTCGAAAGGCCGGTTTCGGTGTGTCGTCGGTCGTCATGGGTAGAGTCGGTGATCTTCCGCTTCCGGTGCCTTGGGAGGCGGAGGGGGAGGAGGTGGTGTGAAAAGATTTTCCTGGCTCGTGGGAATTTCCTCATCTTCCGGATGTCGGAAGAGTTCCTGGCCCGTCATGCGTCGTTGCTCTTGGAATCGGAGGAACGAATAGACGAGGGTCACGATGCAACCGACGAGCGTCACGTAGATGCCGAAGCGCAATTCCATCCTCGTGAATTCAAAGGAGACTTTCATCAGAACGGACAACGCGGAGAGGACGAGGAGAGTTGCAGCCGAAGACAAACAGAGTCGCAGGACTTCCCTCTGACGTTTCTTGATGATGACGGGGCCGCCGAGGAGTGGAATGAGCGTGATGAGGAGAAGGGCAAGCTCCAAAAGAAACACCATCAGTCCAAGGAATGATGTGTAGAAACCAAATCCCGAATATGTGATGGAATCCCCCCCCAACCACTCGCCGCTCATCCAGGGGAGGAACATGCCAAGAAGCGCAAGAAGCGCTCCCCCATTGAGGAATTGTTCCTCGGATTCCAGTGAGTTCACCGTGCGGAGAAAACGTTGCGGCACAAAAGAGAGCATAGCATGATTTGTACATTGCCACTAGAGTGTGAGAACCGAACACGTATGCGTTTTGCGATTGATATTCGGGAGGCTTGCCGTCCCCATCGGACCGGAAAAGGGCAGTGGACGTATGGATTTCTTTCCGAGCTTCGGCACAGGGGGCATTCCATCATCGGATACACCGATACGACAATTCCCTCTTCGCTCGCTGGCGAAGATATCGAGGTTCGATGCTTTGCGGACCGCGGTCTCTCGTGGCATTTCCATGTCGCTTCCGATGTCCGTCGAAGGAAGGAGGTGGATCTGTATGTGAGTCCGACGAGCTTCATTGTCCCTTCTCTTCTCAAGAGAAGTTTCCCCATCGTACCTATTGTTCATGATCTCATCGCGTTTCGTGGAGAGCCGCACAATCGCAAGGCGACATTTATCGAGCGTTGGACGCTTCCTCGCGCCGTGCGATATGCCTCTCATATTTGTACTGTCAGTGAAGCGACGAAACATGATCTGCTCGCACGCTTTCCCCATGTGCATTCGGCAAACGTGTCGGCGATATTTGCAGGGCCGATGCACGATAAACGACCGCTCTCCACTCCCGACCATCGTACGATCCTCTGCATCGGAACGCTTTCGCCGCGCAAGAATCAACTCCGTCTCATCGAAGCGTATAGCCGACTCCCCTCTTCTCTTCGAGAGCGATTCACGCTCACGCTTGTCGGAGGACGAGGGTGGTTGGATGAGGACATCGTTGCGCTCGCCGCCCGCACCCCCGGGGTGGAATGGAAGGGGTATGCGGATGATCAAGAGTACGGCGCGCTCCTCTCGTGTTGCACGCTCTTCGCACTGCCCTCACTCTACGAAGGATTCGGTATGCAACTGCTCGATGCCATGCAGCGTGGGGTGCCGATTCTGACGTCGGATCGCGGGAGCATTCGGGAGGTATGCGGCAATGCCGCGCACTATGTCGATCCCGAAGATACGTCGGCAATCGCCCAGGGATTGGAGCTCCTTCTCTGCAGCGATCTATTGCGACAGGATCTTCGAGAAAAGGGACGGGAACAGGCTCAGTGCTTCTCGTGGGCCAAAACGGTCGATCTCTTCCTCCAGAGCGTGAAAGCGGCTGTTTGAGTGTTGACGGGAAACTTCGCTGCTATGCTACCTCCATGAAGAAGATACGGAGAGTCGGCATAACGGTGAAATCGGATTTGGAGGAACGCGATACGGCACTTTCCTCGGTGCTCGATGTGTTGGAGCGGGAAGGATGTGAAGTCTGCATTGATGAGAAACGTTCGCGGGATTTGCCCAGCGCGAGAGGCATGTCCGTGTTTACGTGTGAAGAGAACTTCGATCTCTTGCTCGTCTTGGGCGGTGATGGAACGATTTTGAGGGCGATTCGGGAGATGAAGGATTTTGTCATCCCCGTTCTGAGCGTGAACCGCGGAGCCGTTGGGTTCCTCTCGGAGTTGACGGTCGATGAAGTACCGTCGTGTCTTCCATTGTTTCTCCGGGGTGAGGGCATGATTGACGAACGAAGCATGCTCTATGTTCAGGCGCTTAGAGAGTCGCAGGAGGTCATCGCCGGATACGTGCTCAACGAGGCGGTCATTTCCCAGGGGAGCATCGCGCGCCTCGTCGATCTGCGTGCCACGGTCAATGGTGAAGATCTCACGACCTTCCGGGCCGACGGACTCATTCTCTCCACGCCGACGGGATCCACCGCCTACTCGCTCGCGGCGGGAGGCCCGATCGTTCATCCGAGTTTGCATGCGACGATTCTCACTCCCATCAACTCACACAGCTTCAGTCAGAAACCCGTGGTGATTCCTGGCGAGCAAAGCGTCGAGGTGGAGGTGCTTCCGAAGGTCAATAAGTTTGGGGATATCGAAGTCAGTTTGACTTTGGATGGGCAAGTATTCAGCAAGCTTCAGCGCAACGATCGCGTTCGTGCTTCGACGAACGGCAGAACGGTGAAGTTCCTTCGCCGCAAACAGGATACGTTCTACGGGACGATTCGGACGAAGCTTGGGTGGGGAGATGCGCTCCGCGTGTAAGGGTCAGGGACGAATGATCATTTCTTCGCGGCCCGGCCCCGTTCCGATGAATTGCACGGGAATGGAAGTTTTATCTTCGATGTGACGAAGAAACGTCTGTGCGCGTTCGGGAAGATCGGCGAATTGCGTGATGCCTCGTGTGGACGTTTTCCAGCCTGGGAATTCTTCGAGAGAAAGAAAGCCGCTCTCGTCCACTCCACCGACGCGAACGACGTCTTCTTCGTCCAGGACGTCGAGCTTCGTGATGTTCCAACATGTGCATCCGTTGATGCGCGAGGAGAAATTGAGATCGGGCATGTGGAGCCAGCCGCAGCGTCTCGGTCTGCCGGTCGTGGCACCGTACTCCCCTCCCCGCTCGCGCAGTCGCTCGCCGATTGCTCCGGTTTCCTCGGTGAGGAATGTTCCTTCGCCGACTCTGGTGCAGTACGCCTTGGCCACGCCGATGCAGGAGGTGAGGGCGTTTGGCGGGAGGCCGAGTCCCTGCAGCGCGCCGGCAGCTGTTGTCGAGCTGCTCGTGACGTACGGGTACGTACCGTGATCGATGTCCAGGAGGGTTGCTTGTGCACCTTCGACGAGAATGCGTTTCTTCGCATCCAGGAAATCGTAAATGATTTCCATGGGGACGAGGCACGTTCCGATCGCGTCGTACGCGGCACGGAGCATGGATTCTTCTTTCGCCGTGTCGACATCCACGCCGTACATTTCCTTCGCAAGGGATTTTCGTCGTTGCAATTCCTGTTGCAGATTCGCTTTCATCGGTGACGAAAAGAACGCGCGCAGATCACCCATGCGCATGCCCGTCCTCGCTGCTTTCTCCGTGTAGGCCGGACCGATGCCGCGATTCGTCGTGCCAATCTTCTTCCCGTTGCCCTCCGTGCGGCGCTGCTCCATGACGGTATCGATATCTCTGTAGTAATCGAGAACGATGTGCGCCTCCGTGGAAATGCCGAGACGAGGAACGACGTCGACGCCCGCATCGCGCAGCGTCTGGATTTCTTCGACGAGTGTCGGCAGATGGATGACCATCCCCGAACCGAGGAGAATCTTCTTCCCTTCGTGGAGGCTTCCCGCGGGAAGCAAATGGAAGACATGTTTCTTCCCGTTGACGACGATGGTGTGTCCCGCGTTGGCTCCGCCGCAGGCGCGCGCAATCACGTCGAAATGCTCCGCCAGAATATCGATGACTTTCCCCTTTCCCTCGTCTCCCCACTGCGCCCCGATGACTGCACAGACGGGACCGAGGGGCTTGAGGAATGTATCCACGCGCAAAGCGTACAGGAAATCTTTCCGGTGCAAAAGAGCTCAGGAGTTCAGGATCTCTTCGAGTAGCGGTATCTGCGCCTCTTCGCATTCCAGGATGAATCCGCAGCAGGAAGGATGGCGACGGGCCGCTTCGAGGAGGGGGCGGATGACGTCCATCCCATCTGCTCCGGCCCGGATGGCAATCGACGGTTCGAAACGATCGACGTCAGGGGAAAGAGTTCTTTCCGACGGAACGTACGGCGGATTGGAGATAAGCAGAAACGGCTCGAGAAGATCGGAGACGGGATCGAGGAGGTTGCCTTGGAGAAATCGGATTCTCGTATCGACGCCATGTCTCTTCGCATTCGTTCGCGCCACGTCGAGAGCATCTTCGCTGATGTCCGTCGCAAGAACGGTGAGTGTCGGGTCTTCGCATGCCAGACTGATGGCGATGCAACCGCTTCCGGTACCCACGTCCACGACCGTGCGGATATGTTCTGCGACGTGTAGGACTTTCGCGACTGCGACGATGCCCGCGTCAATCTCTGTGGTGTTGTTGGCGGGTTTCTTCAGCCATGCTTGTGCGACAGAGATGAGACCTTCCGTCGCAGGCCGCGGAATCAGTACGCGACGATCCACGGAGAACATTCTTCCGAAAAATTCTCGCTCTTGCGTGATGTAGGCGACGGGTTCTCCCTTCCCTCTTCTTTCCATCCATGCACGCCATCGCTCTTCCTGATTTTTCGACAATTGCGCTTCCGGGTGCGTCCAAACCCAGGTGCGTTCTTTCGCAAGGAGGCTTGCGAGCAGCACTTCCGTTTCCAGGGAAGAAAGTGGCGAATGCCGGAGTATGTCTTCGATCCGCATGGAGGTATCATGCCTGAGTTCCATGTTGATTGCCGTCGATTGCCGGTTCGCGCACAAGCAGGTCGGTCTCGGCCGTTTTACGCGAGAACTCACCCATGCTCTTCTCCTGAGGGAAGATCCGTGGACATACGTTCTAATCGTCGGGACGGAGGGTGTGTCTTGGGCAACGTCTCTTCCTTCTCAACCGCGCTTCGTAATCGCCTCTTCCAGGCCGTACTCTTTTTCGGAGCATTGGGAAATTCCCTCAATCCTCCGTTTGCTTCATGCGGATCTTTTCTTTTCGCCCCATTTCAATGTTCCCATTTTCTGTCCGATTCCGTTCGTGGTGACGATCCACGATCTCATTTTGCATCGATTTCCCAATGCGGCGCCATTCTTCAAACAGCGAGCGTACCGCATGCTTATGGGGCATGCCGTGCGCAGGGCGAAGCGCATCATTGCCGTGAGCCACTTCACTGCCGATGAGATTCAACGTACCTTCGGTTCAGTCGTAGCAGCAAAAGTGGTCGTTGTGAGGGAGGGTGTGGATCCCCTCTTCCATAAGCGTTCATCTCTGGAGCAAGAGCGAACTTTGAAGAAGCTTGGGATTGCACATCCGTTTTTCCTCTACGTCGGCAATGCGAAGCAGCACAAGAACGTGCAGGTTTTGATCGATGCTTTCGTGCGAGCGAATCTTCCCGCCACCGAACTCGTTCTTGTGACGGCAGGCAGAGAGGTCGCTTTCTTGAAACTCCATGACGGAGTCCAAGTTCTTGCCTCCGTTTCCGACGAGGAACTTGCAGCGCTCTACAGTGCGGCACGCGCTTTTGTTACGGCTTCGCTCTACGAAGGCTTCTGTCTTCCGGTCGCCGAAGCAGCCGCATGCGGCTGCCCGGTCATCGCGGCAAACTGCGGTGCGTTGCCCGGAGTAGTACCAGGACATTCCCTCCTCATCGAGCCTACGGTCTCTGCGTTCGAGCAAGCTTTTAAACGTTCTCTCAAAAGGGAGGATGTTCCTGTGGTGAACAATCGGTGGCAGGACACGGCGACTTCCGTCTCCTCCGTCCTGCAAGACGTTCTCTCGTAAACACGGTATACTGCGGACATGGATTCCCTGCGCTCCATTCTCCCAAAGGTTCTTCGCAAGCGAGGTCTCGACGGAGCCGCGATGGCGAGCCTCGTCACCTTTCGCGCACAGGAATGGATCGAGCAGATTCTTCCGAAGTATCGTGGGGTCATTCGTGTGGTGAAGGTATCCCATGCGGTACTGGAGCTTTCTTGTAGAAATAGCGTTGCGGCACAGGAGTGTCGGTACCTTTTGCCGGATCTCTTGGATTTTCTCCGACACGAATGTCCCGATGCGGTCGTGACAGATGTCCGTATTTCCCGCGGAGGTGGATGAGAAATTGCCTTGCGCGTCGTTCTTTGCATCCGTACACTCCAAGCCCGCTATGCTGAAAATTCGTCTCCAGAGAACCGGCCGAGAAAACATCCCCACGTACCGTATCGTGGTGGCGGAAAAGTCTGATCCGGTGAAGGGAAAGTCCCACGAGATCGTGGGGCACTATCTCCCCGCGCGCGATCCTGCCGTGTTTGAATTCAACGAAGAGCGCATTCAATTCTGGGTCGATCGCGGTGCCCTTCCCAGTGAGACGTTGGCGCGTTTGCTCTTTAGATCAGGGATGAAAGGGATGGCGAAGTACATCACGCCGTACACGAAGCGTAAGCCCAAGAAAGAGCCGCCTGCCGCCCCCGCACAGGCCGCACCCAAAACGAGTGACAGCGAGCCGAAGCCGGCGTAAGCTGCTCCCGCATGACAACGACCCAACAAGATGTTCCGGGACACCTCTTCCTTCGATACGTTCTCGAATCTCTCGTCGATGATCCGGATCAACTCGTCATCGAACCGACGATCGATGATCTCGGCGTGTTGCTCACAGTCAGCGTGAGTGATCGCGATATGGGCAAACTCATTGGGAAGAACGGACAGACGGTGAAGGCTCTGCGCACACTATTACGCATCATCGGCGGCGCCAAGTCTCAGCGCATCAATATGAAAATTCTGGAACCCCAGAAATCCTAATCCCCTTCGCTATGCTCAGAAATCTTCTCGAAACAGGCAGCCCTCTCGATATTTTTGCGACGTTTATTGCGCTTGCTCTGATCGTGGCGTCGTTTCTCTGTCTTGTGTTTATCATTATCGGAGGCATTTCCTTCATTCTTTCGGCAGGCAACGAGGAGAAGATCAAGAAAGCGGTGAACACCATTCGCTTTTCCATCATCGGACTTGTCGTGACGTTCGTCGCGTTCTTCGCTGTTTCCTGGATTTCCAAGCTCCTCGACATTCCGTTTCAGCTCAATTTCTCCACGATCGTGAACTTGATGCAGGAACTCTTCGGGGCGCTTCAGCAGTGAACAGTCTCTCGTGATGTGATCCTCTTCTGATTTTGCTATACTCGTTGCATCACGTGTGTATGTTCCAACTGAAACACTCTGCGAACGAGGATCGGCATTCTCCGTGGAATATTTCCCTTTTCCTGTTTGGTGTTGGGTTATTCTGCATTCTTCCCGCTGTTCTCTCTTTCTCTTCCGGAGCGAGTGATGCGTCTTTCTTCGAGCTTCTCCTCTATCGCAGTTCGATCTTTTTTGTTCTCGTAGGAGCGTTATCTTTCATTCGATCATCCTCTCGTCCGATTCTTCGCACCGTTTTGAGTGCGATGCTCACCGCATACTTCCTTCTGCTCTATCTGGGACTCGCGTACCAATCGTACATGGGGACGCCGTTTGATCCTCAGTACGCGCTCGATTCCATTCATGAGGCCGGTTCCACGACGCTGGTTGCGATTGGGAATCTCATGGCAGTCGGCATTGTGGTTGCCGGAATCGTTCTTTCGATACTCTTCTTTATTTCATGGATGAACATTCAGCGTTCGGTGCGGACATGGTCTCTGACGCTTCGGTGTGTTGTCGTGTTGCTTGCGGCGCTTCTATTTTTGGTTGCGTTTCGTACATTGACACCGATCCAACTGGATTCCATCGAAGTGGTTCATAGTTTCACATCAACTGATCCACGGAATGCGGTTGAAACGTTCTTTTCCGAAAAAAAAGGATATACGACCTCATCACATGACAATCTCTTTATTCTCCAGCAAGAGTCCGGGGATGCTCCTGCCGTCGAAGGACTGCTGACGGTAGGCGGGAAAAAATACGATGCAAATTTCATGCCGAGATTGAGTGCAATTGTGAAGGATGGTGTCTTTCTTCCTCAATTCTGGGGAAACTCCGTGCAGACGAATCGCGGACAGGAAATCATCCTCTGTGGTGTCATGGGCAACGTTCACAAGTCATTTTCCATTGCACCGAAGACGCTTCAAACCACGTGCCTTCCGGAAATTCTTCGTGATGCCGGATACAAGACCATTGTGTTCCGTGCCGACAGACTCGGGTATTCGAACGAGGGCAATTTCTTTTCTCACATTGGATTTACCGAGGTGCACTACAAAGACACTATGCAACCGGGTGATCCCACGACGTCCTGGGGATACGACGACTGCATCTTCTTCCAACGCGCGTTCGAGTATTTGAAGAAGCACTATCCCGATCCTTCCAAGCTCTTCGTCTACTTCGAAGCTACGAACAATCACTTTCCGTTCTCGTTTCCGAAGCGGTACTCCTCCCTCATGACGTTTGTGCCGCCTTCCTCTCTCGTGCAGCGGTACCTGGATTCGTACACGGCTCAGGATCACTGTGTGCAGACGTTCTATGACAACTACAAAACGTACAGTGGAGATCATTCGCACCTCTTCATCTTGCCGGATCATTCCTGGCCGGTGGGTCTGCACACGTTGGCCGAGGGCCAGTATGCGACCATAGAAAACTTCTTGACCTACCTCGCGTACTTCCCCCCTCTCGCCGAGAAGAATGCGTTTCGCATCGGTCAGCAGGTGATGATGCGGTTCAGTCAGGAGGAACTCATTCCGACGATCTTCGATTTGCTGAACGTGAAGCACTACACGAACTCCTTCGCTCCCGCGCTGAGGGCGGGGTCGGGCAGCGTGCAGCCCACCGATGATTGCAAGCTTCTGGTGCAGCCGTACATCAACGCAGGGCAGATCGTTATTATAAAAAACCAACATGACTTTTATCAGTACTCCCTCAAGGAACACACAGTGACGTACTACAATTTGCAGACGGATTTTGAGCAGTGGCATCCCAAGGTGATTGCAAGGAACGTGTCCTATGCTCTTTTCAAGACAAACTATTATTGCTCACGCTTTACGCAGAAGGACGCTCCGTTCACGACAGGGTATTTCAAGGGCGTTCGCAGCTGAGAATCTTGCGGGATCGGTGGAAATGGATGCACCTATCTCAGGTCCAAATTGGGTCTCCCACCAAACGCGTCACTCTTGGCTTCCATTTGCTGATTTTCCATAACTATTTCTCCACACCCTGCTCTTCCTAAATCATCAAAATTTTGCTATAATACTTGGATTTATGCCTGACGAAACACACATGAATATTCTCCTCTCACGTCGCAGGCGTATCGCGCTTGGGCTCGTGGCCGCAGTTGCGCTCCTCATGGGTGTATTCGTGACGTTGCAACACTTACATCTTCTCGGGGATACCATCCCTGTCTCCACGCTCTATTTCAAAAACGTAAGCGGAGACAGCGCTTGGGAAAACCCGGCGAACTGGTTTACCGATGCCGCTGCCACAACTCAGGCAATCTCGGCCCCATGGGTGCAAGATGACCAATACAGAGATTACAATCTTTCTCTATCAGATGAGGAATAGTAAACGGTTCGGGAATTATAGGCGGAGGAATAACAGTTGAAAACGGAGCAACTTGTGATTTGTCTGGTGGGCTTACAATAACTGGATCAGTAACTCACAGCGGAGGAACAATAACGCCAGCAACTTCTTGTCCGAGCGGCAAAGCTCTTGGACAAGATAATTTGGGCGATGCGATGTGCGTGGTTTCTTCCGGTTCCAGCTCCAGCTCCTCTTGTGCCACAGATGCTCAATGCAGCTTGGACATGTACTGCAGTGGGACAACCTGTGTCTCGGGATGCCGCACAGGCACCTCGAGCGGAGGCTATGTCTGCACAAATCACACGTACCTTCTCTCCTGCACGGATGACACCTCCTGCAACACGGGAAGCAACTACCACTGCGGTACGGATCACCAGTGCCACAACTCTTGTTCCACCGACTCTCAGTGTCCTGAGGGAAAGTACTGTGGCGGTTCAGCTTGCGAAGCAGGTTGCCGCAGTACGAGTGACTGTTCGGATGGTTCCGTGTGCACGAGTCATGTCTGTACCGTTAGCGGTTCAGCTCACGCTTTAGGCAGTTCCAGCTCAGAAGAGAATTCCACCTCGGCATCCAGTGAATCATCTTCCAGTTCTGTTAGGATCGTGAATGGTGGAGGAGGAGGCGGAGGCTATCGTGGGACAACTGGCGGCACGAACCATACGACGCTCGGGACACCCGGAAAAACTGCAGTGAAAGGAGCGGTTCAAAATCTCTCCAGCAGTTCCTCATCCGTCGTACTGACGGAGGCGCAGAAGCGTCAGCTGAGACTCCAAAATCGTGAGCAGGCTCTATCTGCTTCTTCATCCTCGGCTGCGGCAGATGAGGCAAAGAAACGCGCGCTTCGTCTTTTCAATCGCAAGCAGAATGCCTCGGCTTCTGCTTCGTCATCGAGTGCGAGCAATGTGAAGGCGAAGTGAAGCAACCATCGCTACGCGAAAGTTGGTGGGTGATACAGGAGTCGAACCTGTGACCTTCTGGGTGTAAACCAGACGCTCTAGACCAACTGAGCTAATCACCCCTGCTCACAGCGTAGCAGAAAACGCATTGCTTCAAACGAGTTGCGTGACTATGATGACTGTGCTTTTACACTTCTTATGATTCTGAATATCGTTCAAATCTGCATCGCGCTGTCTCTCTCTCTTTGCATTCTTCTTCAGCATCGGACGTCCGGCCTTACGGCGACATTCGGGGGAGGAGGTGCGACATTCGTCCAACGTCGCGGAGCGGAGAAATTTATTTTCGTCGCAACCATCTGGCTGGCCGTCCTCTTCTTCACGTTGAGCGTGCTTCAGTGGTACATCACCTTCTGATTCTCTCGTCTCTGACGTGTGCATTGGGCGGGTTACAGCCTTTTCATATGCGTGTAGTGGGGTAGAATGTGCGGGATGAAAGCTCTACTTCGCCTCCTGCGTTTGATGACGCGGTGGGAACGATGGTTGCTCTTGGCACTCTGCATCATTTTTCTCCTGAGCTTCGCGGGAATATTGCGGGCGTTTTACATTGCGAATACCGTTCTCGCTCCCGCGAACGGCGGCACGTACATCGAGGGGTCTGTCGGTGAATTGCAGCCGCTCAATCCGTGGTTCATCGTTCAGAATGATGTCAATCGCGACCTCGTTTCGCTCATCTTTTCTGGCCTGTTAAGATACGATCCGCTGTCGAAGAAGATCGTGGATGATCTCGCGACACTCGATGCGTCCGCGGACTCGAAAGTCTTTACGCTGCATCTGAAGGACAAGATCTTCTGGCAGGATTCGACGAAAAAGGATCCTCATCCTGTGACGGCGGATGATGTCCTCTTCACGTTCCAAACAATCCAGGATCCTCAATTTCCCAATCTTCTCCTTCAGCAAAACTTTCGTGGGGTGAAGATCGAGAAAGTCGATGATCGCACGGTGCGTTTCACGCTCGACGAGCCCTACAGTTTCTTCCCGAGTAATCTCACGCTCGGTCTTCTTCCCAAGAAATCGTTTGAGGGAGTTCCCGTGTCGCGGCTCTCTCTCACGACGGACTTCGGGTACAGCCCCGTGGGCGCGGGACCGTACCGCCTGAAAAATATTACGCAGACGGAGCTCTCGACGGAGGTGACGCTTGAGCGATTCCAGCGCTCGCTGCCGCCTTCGTATCGCATCGATCGCATCGTCTTCCGTATTTTCTCGGATTACTCGTCGTTGCTTTCCGATTTGCGAAATTTGCAGGGAGTGCGTCTCGTACCTCGCAACGACAAGGGCGATCCGATCATTCCGCGCAACTTTACCGCGCGCGAGTACACGCTTCCCCAGTACGTCGCGCTTTTCTTCAATCTCGGGCACAAGAGTTTGCAGGATGGAAATCTTCGTTTGGGACTGCAGCTAGGCACGGACAAGAAGGCGCTCTGTGACAGCATCCACCAGCCCGTCCTGGTCGACACGCCATTGCTCGAGCTCGACAGCTCCGCCTGGCAATACCATTTCGATCCGACGGCGGCGCAGGGTGCTCTTTTCGCTTCGAAGTGGAACCTGCCGGAGAAGGTGCGTCTGCAGCAATTGCTGGAACAGAACGACGCGAATACCTTGGGGTTTCTCCATGTTCCACCGGTTGCTTTGATCGATACGGGAGGCATTCTCGCGCTGACGGGATCACTCAAGGATGTCCCGCTTGGATCGCACATTAATGGTCTGCCTGTGAAACAGAATTTGACGGCTTCGGGAGCGTGGGTGGTGGACATTCCGACCACTACCGGTACGGGTGCTCTGCATTTCGGGACGAACATCGTTCGACTCACGGATCCGAAAGGGAAGACCGTCGATTCCGCATACATGTTCCGTGCGCAGAACCTGCTCGATTACAATCGAGCCATGGAGGAGCAACGACTTCTCCGCCTCTTTCTCAAAACCCGCAAAGAGCAGCAGTCGACGATACAGGATGTCACGGTGGCGAATTTGTTCTTGGAGAATGGGAAGTTGCGCTTGCGCAGGTCGGATGATCCCGTCTCCATTCGGACGAACGACGCGGGGCAGCAGCTTGTCCTCCATCTTCTCACGAGTAACAGTCCTCTGGAATATCCCAAAATCGCAACATACATCCAGAATTCCTGGGCAGCACTTGGCGTGAAAGTGATTGTGGATATTCCGAAATCTCGCGACGAGTTTCAGAGCCGTCTTCTTAAGCGCGATTACGATGTCCTCCTGTTCGGTCAATCCCTCCTCGATAATCTCGATAGCTTCCCGTACTGGCACAGCAGTGGCGTTCAGAAAGTGACTGGAAATGCGAATGACCTGCGCCAGGATGCTTACAATCTTTCCCAGTACACTTCGTCCAGGGCCGATACACTTCTCGAAACCATTCGCCGTACGAGTGATGAGAGCGAAAGGGAACGTGCGCTCAGCGCGTTGCGCGACATCATCAAGAAGGATGTGCCGGCGATCTTCCTCTACTCCCCTCTCTACACGTTCGCCCACCATCAAGATATCCTCGGTATCGAGTTGGGTGCGCTCTCGCTTCACTCCGACCGCTTCCTCACGCTCAATCGATGGTATGTCGAGCAGAATAGGCAATTCCTACCGGGAAAGAGCTGGTGGTCCTTTTTCTCCTGGCTTGGCTCGTTTGCTCGAAGGTGAAATGGAGATTGCCCTTTTAGCATCTTGTGCTCTTGGGTCTTTCTCTCCCCGAATTGATCCCGTATTCGGGCATTTCGATCCCTCCTATTCACATCGACATAGTTGACTGGATATTTGGCCTCCAGTAAACTACTTTGGCTCTTTTACCGATGAGCAACTTACTCTCCCCATCAGGGATCATGGAAATACTCCTTCTCGAGGATGTCCAAGGCATCGGCAAAAAAAATGACCTACTGGTCGTCGGAGACGGATTCGCACTGAACTGCTTACTCCCGCAGAGAAAAGCTCTCGTTGCGACTCCCACCGTTCGCAAGCGTTACGCGGACCGTATCAAGCGACGCGCAGAGGAAAGGGAACAGGAGAAACAGATCCGTGCCAACGCGACGCATGCGCTCGCGGGCAAGACCGTAACCTTTGCGAGGAAAGCGACGAAAACAGGCAAGCTCTACGCTGCGATTTCTGAAGAGCAGATTGTTTCGGCTCTTCTCGATCAGCATGCGCTGACGATTGTGCCGGATGACATTACGATTCCGTCACAGATCAAAGCTGTCGGGACGTTTACTGTGAACGTTCAGTCGAATGGCACAGAGCAGGCTCTCTCCGTCGTCGTGACGGCCCTGTAGGTTTGGATTCGTACGTCTTACCGGACTTCGGAAACGAAGGGGATCGTGGTAGGATTTCTGCATGGGCCAGTAGCTCAGTCGGTTAGAGCACCGGACTTATAAGCCGGTGGTCGGTGGTTCAATTCCACCCTGGCCCACCAGATTGACTAATATTCATAATATATTACTATATTTGTATGAGTATTGAGGGTCAGTCGGACTGTACAAATCGGGCGCAAATTATTTCTTTGGTAAGCAATCTTGCAAAACGTATTGCTGAAGAAAGCAGAGATGAATTGCGAAGATTAATTTTCGCTGCCCCTCCCATGACCTACGGTGAAATCGCTCGATCTTTGTTCCCTGATCAGTGCGAGAGAGCGTTTGAAGTAACGAGGAATGCAGTCACAACTGCTGCAAAATTGATTCTTACTGCAGCGGAGCAACAATCAGTTTGTGACCGAAATGCGAACATTGGTTATGAACGGCACATTGAAACCTGTGGCAGTACACGATGGTCTTCTGGTGAAATTCATGAGCTGAAAAGACTTCTCACAGCAGAAGTGTATCCTCCCGGCCATGTCTATGCGGGGAGCCCTTGCTATGGAAAGATTGCAAAGACTCTCAATGCTATGTTCCATGATCAACAGGATATTCGTACCGGTTCAAGTTGCAGAACATACGTTATTGCAACACAGAAGAAGAATTCATTTCTATTTCAAACACAATCACCAGTATTGAGTTTTACACCCTGGATTACCGATGAATGTGACAGACTGAAGAAACTCGTGCAGGATCCTGAACATCAATACTCAGTAGGATCAAAGGTCGGAGCTCCTGATTGGAAAAAAATCGCAGCAACGTTGAATCGAGAATTTCATAGTGCTGCTTTGAGGGAAGGGGTGAACATTCGCGGGTCAGTAATATGCAGAACAAGATACTGGAAACGTTTGCATGCGCCTCATCGACTTACCACTGAGTAATGATTATTTGTAAACGCACGACAATCTGCTGCCTCAGTGGCAACATCTTCCTTCTCATGTCCTTTCAAGCTGATACGGTTGGCAAGCTGTTTGCCTCTCCTTCGTCCGTAAACTCACCCACGAGCTCCGCGAGCACGTCTTCCAGTGTCACGAGACCCACGGTCTTTCGCTGATCGGTGACGATGGCGAGCTGCGCGGCATTCTTGCGAAGAATATTGAGAAGCTCGTCGCAGGGAAACGATGCATCAACGCGCTGGAGCTTCCGCAGCAGTCCCGTGACAGGACGCTCCCCTCTTCCATCGGCGACGGCCTCCAAAAGATCCATGCCCAGAACGTATCCGCGTAGATCCTCCAGCGATTTGCCAATGACGGGATAGCGGGAGTAGTGATTCGCGAAGATCAATCGTGCGGCCTGTCGATTGGTGAAGTCGCTGGGGATGGAGACGATCTTTTCGGCGGGCGTCATCACATCTTTTGCTTTCTTGTCGTTCAGAACGAATGTTCGGTGAATCAATTCCCGTTCATCGGCATCGATGTGTCCTTCTCCGCCGCCGATGTTGGCCAACGCCCTAATTTGATCTTCCGTGCCCACGTTCCTTTTGCCAGATTTGAACAGCTGAACGATGCGTTCCAGAATGATGACGAGCGGATAGAGCACCGTGATGAGGATTATCAGAAATGGTGCGATCCTTCGACTGATGCGCGGAGCATTGTGTGCGCCGAGGGACTTCGGAATGATTTCGGAAAAAATGATGGTGGCGAACGTCAGGATCGCGGTCACATAGCCGATTGCGTTGCTGCCGTAGAGTGCGATTGCTCTGTTCGCCGCCAGAATGGGACCGAGAATATTGGTGACGCTCGTAAAGAGGACGATCACGATGATCGCTCTCGTCGTATGCTGAAGGAGTTTCTTCAACTCCTTTGCTCCCCACTTGTTTTTCGTAATGAGAACTTCCACCTCGGCGGGTGTCACGTTGAGAATCGCCGCATCAATCATCGCCAGGAATCCCGAGATGGCAACGAACCCGGTGATCAGAAGTACGAGACCAATCATGGTGTCATGATAGAGGGATCCCCCATGCACGGCGAATGATAGCTGGAGACTTCGAGGCACATGATCAATATTGTAGTGCGACACCATACTTTGCCATGTTGTTCCATTGTTTCATTCTGCTTCAGAAGCAAGAATTCAGCATTCTCTTCCTCAATTTTCTATGAAAAGAAGTTTCTCGATTGTTGCATTGTTGTTGGTAGTGGCTGCATCGTATGCCGTCTACGTTGGGAGAAATTCTACGGCTTCCCTCCTCCATGTGGCTGGCTCAGGAAGCTTGCGAATGCACTCGGGATCAGGTTCCTTTCGTCGAACAGGAAGCGGAGGATTTGCCCATGGTCCAAGCGCTCTTTCGCAGAGACTCGGTATTTCCGATGAACAAATTCGAGCCGAGATCAAGGCTGGTAAGACCATTCAGGAAATTGCCAAAGAGCACGGCGTGACGTTGCCGGATCCTCTCCAGCAGCTTGCGGATCGTCTCCATATCTCGAAGACTGAGTTGCAGAGCGAAATGAAGGGCGGGAAGCCTCTCATGCAGATTCTCAAGGAACATGGCTTGAAGACGCCGCAGCCCTCGCAAAGCTCTCTGCATTCTTCCGCTCGTTCGAGATAGCCGAGCGGATCGAGACAGGTCGCACATTCCCTGACCGTTACGCACGAAGCCTATGGATGATGCATCGGACGCGTTGGCGTATCATCGGCAAGGAAAACCGGGAAAGATTTCGATCACTCCCACAAAGCCGCTTCATACCATGAGGGATCTTTCTCTTGCGTATACGCCCGGTGTCGCGGAACCCGTATTGCGTATCGCGGATGATCCGAATGCCGCGTACGAGTACACAGCGAAAGGGAATCTCGTGGCGATCGTAACGAACGGTACGGCGATCTTGGGACTCGGCAATCGCGGGGCGCTTGCAGCAAAACCCGTCATGGAGGGGAAAGCAGTGCTCTTCAAAAAGTTTGCGGGCATCGATGCGATGGATATCGAAATCGCTTCCGAGGATCCGCGAGTGGTGATCGAAACCGTTGCGGCGCTTGAGCCGACATTCGGTGGCATTAATCTCGAGGACATCCGCGCGCCGGATTGTTTTGAAATTGAACAGCAGCTCCGAGCCAGAATGAATATTCCCGTTTTTCATGATGACCAGCATGGCACGGCCGTCGTGGTTGGTGCTGCTTTGCAGAATGCGCTCCTTCTTGCCAAGAAGTCGATGCATGATGTCACTGTGGTGATTAATGGTGCAGGGGCCGCCGGATTGGCGATTGCCGCGTTCCTTCTTGAGCTCGGTGTCGCGAAGGAGCGGTTGCTTGTCTGCGATACGCGAGGAGTGATGTACGAGGGGCGTGAAGAGCACATGAATGTCTATAAGAATCGCTTCGCCGTTTCCACGAGAGCGCGTTTTCTTTCTGATGCGTTGCGCGGGGCGGATGTCTTCGTTGGAGTTTCAGCACCGAACATTCTCACACCCGAAATGCTACTGGCGATGGCGGATCGTCCCGTCATCTTCGCGATGGCGAACCCCATCCCCGAAATTCCTTACGCTCTCGCGCTTGCAACCAGATCGGATGCGATTGTTGCGACGGGGAGGAGCGACGAACCGAATCAGGTGAATAATGTTCTCTGTTTTCCGTTTATCTTTCGAGGTGCTCTGGACGTGCGTGCTTCCACTATCAATCAGGAGATGAAAGTGGCCGCTTCAACAGCGATTGCAGAGCTTGCGCGTGAGGATGTTCCGCAGGACATCAAAGAAATTTATGGGATAGCCGACCTCGCATTCGGTCCTCGCTACATACTCCCGAAGCCATTTGACCACCGCCTCCTCACCCGAGTTGCTCCAGCCGTTGCCAAGGCCGCCATCGAGAGCGGCGTCGCACGTTTGAAGATCGATCTGGATCGTTACAGCGAGTCGGTCGGGAATTTCCTCTCGTGAGTTCGGATGCACTATGTTTCTGCGATCCTTTGAAGCAAGGATTGTGCCTCTTCCTTCGAGGAAATCTCGCCGCGGATCTGGGCATCGTGGAGAATCTTGAGTGCCTCGCCCACGCGCGATCCGGGTTGTATGCCGAGGATGTCCATGACTTGGTCGCCCGTCAACAGCGGTTTCGGCGGCAGCGGATGGCGGTCGAGAAAAGCAAGGAAGTCGTCGGTGATGGATTGATAGAGCGACGTATCCTGAGGCAGAGTTCCGGCGATGTCCAATGCGAAGAGGCGCAAGAGATCTTGAAACCACGGGTGGAAGTACCAATGGGCTTTGCGTTCTTCCGTGAGATCCTTGAATACCGACATCATCATGTGGTGCTTGATGAGCCATGCGATCTTCTCGATGCGTTTACGGGGACACTGGAGTCGCGTGAGTGCTTCTGAGGCGATCTCGGCTGAGATCGTGGCGTGCTCATCGAAGCGGATGCGTTCCTTCAAGGAAAAAGTTTTCGCCTTGCCGCTATCGTGGTAGAGGATCGCCAATCGCACGTCGGCATCATCATCGCATTGAAATGCGTCGATGCAGCGCATGGTGTGTTCCCAGACATCTCCTTCTCGGTGATAGCCCATCGGCTGCGGAATGCCTTTGCAGACGTAGAGCTCGGGAAGAACGTATCGCAGAACCGAGAGTTCCCAGAGGTCTTCGAAGGCTCGGGATGGACGTGCGAGTTTCAACATCTTCTCCACTTCTTCCCGTTGCCTTCCCCCCGAAAGCACTTCCACATGCTGCGCTTGTTCCTGTAACGCCGCGTAGGTCTGCGGGTGGTACTGTCCGTCGATGTGAGAGCGCAGCCGCACGGCGCGGAGGATGCGCAGGGCATCGTGGCGGATGCGCAGGGTCGGTTCGCCGATGAAGCGCACGAGACGTTCCTTCAGATCACTTTGTCCGTCAAAGGGATCGTAGATCTCTCCCGAAATCGGATGCCAATAGAGAGCATTGATGGAGAAGTCCCGCCTCCTGGCATCAGTTTCTTTCTCACCGAATACCACCGCTTCGGGGTGCCTGCCGTCTGACGCCGCGTCGTCCTCGCGGAAGGTCGTGACTTCGAGGAGATGCTTTCCCATCCCCACGCGGACGCTGCCGAAGGCCGCGGCGCTTCGATCGCAACGTTTAAAGAGTGTGGCTATCTGATCCGGGAGCGCCGCAGTCGCGATATCGATGTCTGTCGGGACATTGCCGAGCATCATGTCCCGCACGCTTCCTCCCACCCACCACGTATCGAACCCCGCGTCGAAGAGTTTCTCGACCACGGCGTAGGCGCGTTCTCCTTGAGGAGTCGCAAGAATCTTTGCGATGATGTGTTTGGGAAGAGGCACGGAGTATTCAGTGGGTAGTATTGAGTATACAGTGATGATTTCTTCCCTGAATACCACATACTTACTTCTGTATACTGTGGACGTGCTGCGCTTCGCCGTTGCCGGCTCCCCCCTTTCGACGCCGTCTCCCGGTGGAACGGTCGAAGGACTGAAGCAGGCGAAAGCGCTCGGCATTGCCGCGATGGAAATCGAGTGGGTCCAGAATGTACCGACCAACATTGAACGTATGAAGGAGATCCAAAGCATGTCGCAGGAGTTGGGTATCGCACTGACTGTTCACGCGCCCTACTTCATCAATCTAAATTCTCCGGACAAGTCCAAGCTTGCGGCGAGCAAGAAGAGGATTCTCGCTGCGCTTTCCATGGCGGAGCGTGCAGGGGCACACTCCGTCTGCGTTCATGCCGCGTTCAATCTCGGGCTTCCTCCCGAGAAAGTTTACGATAACGTCCGCCGCGCAGTGGAGGACATTTTGTTGCAGAAGTCTCGGGATTTTCCACACGTGAATTTGGCGCTAGAGACGATGGGAAAGCATTCGCAGTTTGGCACTCTGGAGGAGGTCCTTCGCATCGGCAGCGAGTTCGGAATTTTTCCCTGCGTTGATTTCGCACATTTGCATGCGCGTTTTCAGGGGAAGATCAATTCGAAGCTGGAGTGGAATGCGCTGCTGGATCAGTATGAGCAAGCGCTGGGGAAAGCAGCATTAAAGGATATGCACATGCACTACTCCGGCATCGCCTACGGACCGTCCGGTGAGCGCAAGCACCTGCCCCTTTTGGAGAGCGATGCCAATTGGAAAGATCTGCTCACCGTTCTGAAGAAGCGGCGTGTCGGTGGCGTCCTCGTCTGTGAATCGCCAATCATGGAGGAGGATGTCTTGCTTCTCAAACATACATACGAAAAACTTTGATGGAATTAGTCAACTGCAACGATCGCCCGATCTTGGGTAGAGTGCCCCTACTCCATCTCCATCACTCCCCCACTCTCTCATGAACATTGCGATCAATGGATTCGGACGTATCGGACGTCAAGCGCTGCGCATCGTTCTTGAGAAGCACCCCGACCTTCGTGTCGTTGCCATCAATGATCTGACGGATGGTGCCTCACTCGCTCATCTTTTCGAATTCGATTCCACGTACGGTCGTTATGATGCTGACGTATCCTTCAAGGACGGCAAGCTCATCACGAAGCACGGTGAGATCGTTCTTACCGCAGAGAAAGACCCCTCTCTCCTTCCGCACAAGGCGATGAACGTGGACATCGTGCTGGAGTGCACGGGAAAATTCGTGAAGCGGGAGGATGCCGCGCTTCATCTTAAGGCCGGCGCGAAGAAGGTGATCATCTCCGCTCCGGGGAAGGATGAGATCGACGGAACATTTGTGATCGGCGTGAATCTAGAAACATACGATCCCAAAACCATGCACGTTGTTTCCAACGCTTCCTGCACCACGAACTGTCTCGCGCCGATGGCGAAGGTGCTGCACGATTCCTTCGGCATTCAGTGCGGGCTCATGACGACGATCCACAGTTATACCAACGACCAGAAACTCCTCGATCTGCCCCACAAGGATTTACGCCGCGCGCGTGCTGCCGCCATCAATATGATTCCGACGAGCACGGGGGCTGCCAAGGCCATCGGTCTTGTGATTCCGTCGCTCAAGGGAAAGATGAATGGGATTTCCGTTCGCGTCCCGACGCCGACCGGAAGCATCACCGACCTCTGCGTTGTTCTTGAGAAGAAGGTGACGACGGAAGAGGTAAATGCTGCATTTGAGAAAGCCGCAAACGGTTCCATGAAGGGCATTCTCGGGTACGAGACACGACCGCTTGTCCTGCAGGATTACGTGATGGATCCGCGTAGTTCCATCATTGATGCTCCTCTCACTCAAGTTATTGATGGAACCCTGGTCAAAGTGTTCTCCTGGTACGACAACGAGTGGGGCTACTCAAACCGCCTCGTCGAATTGGCCGAGCATATGGGGAAAAGTCTCTGAAGGCGCTTCGCGTTCCTCGTCTTCGAACCGTTCGCGAAAGGCTTGAAATCTCCTGGAAAACTTTTTCCGTTGCTCGGATGGGAGGAAGAGGTGAAGCTGAAAAGGGTACATGCGTTTGCCGCTCCTCTTAACGTCAATGAGAAGCGGCCTTGATTCGGAGGCGCTGCATTTTTGAATAACAATATTCTGACCCATATTGAAGATATCAAAGAATAGCTTCCTGGAATCGAGCATACAGTCGGCGATTTTCTCGATGTGTTTCCAAAATTCCGCGTTCGATGTCGGGCCGTGTTCCAGAAGTGTTTTGCTTGGCGTGCCGTCGTAATCGAATGCGCGTGACGAGACAAACATTGTTTCGCCGGTCTCATCGCCGTTATTTGCGAGATCTACTATGGGTGGTGCGTACATTCTCATTTCCTGCGGGAGAGAAGCGACGTTTTCCCATTCAAGCTTGTTAAGATCGGCAATGCCAAACTGCAACAGTAAGTAATACCGGGTGGGATACGTCACCTTCAGCCGTCCAAAGTACTGTTTTTCAATCGTAGGTTTGATTGTCTTCGCGCAGAGATCGGGGTGCTCGTTCACGGCGAAACATCGTCGATATCGACCTTCGCCGATGAGATTGCCAAGCGTGAACTGCTGCAAAGTTATAGAATATTGTCAGAAATTTGAGATCTGTCAATACTCCTCTTTCGGCATCGGAAGCGCTTACTTCTTATCGTTTTCGTCGACGACTTCGGCATCCACGGCGTTCTCCTTTCCTGAGTCTGGCGTGGAATCCTTGCTCTCCTCGCTTTGGTTCTTCTTCTGAGCTTCCTCATAGACGACCTTGCCGATTTCCTGCGCGACGAGGCCGAGCGCCTCCGTCCCCTTCTTCACTTCGTCGAGGGTGGCATTCTCGTTTTTCAGAATGTCACGGAGTGCGTTGGATTTCTCGTTGACGTCCTTCTTCACGGGATCCGGAATCTTGCTGTCGTACTCGCGCAGTTGTTTGTCGAGCGAAAAGATCAGCGCGTCGGCCTGGTTGCGCGCGTCGATGAGTTCGCGCTTCTTCTTGTCCTCTTCGGCGTGGATCTCCGCATCCTTCTGCATTTTCTCCACTTCCTCCTTGCTCAGCCCCGTCGAGCCCTGGATGGTGATGTGCTGCGTCTTCCCCGTGCCCTTATCCTTCGCCGAGACATGAAGAATGCCGTTTGTGTCGATATCGAACGTGACTTCGACCTGCGGCATGCCGCGCGGCGCGGACAGGATGCCGTCGAGGATAAAGCGTCCGAGCGATTTGTTGTCGTGAGCGAGTTCTCGTTCTCCTTGAACGATGTGGATTTCGACGGATGTCTGATTGTCCGCCGCGGTCGAGAAGACTTGCGACTTGCTGGTCGGGATCTTCGCATTGCGTTCGATGAGCTTCGTAGCGACTCCGCCGAGCGTCTCGATGCCGAGTGATAGCGGTGTCACGTCGACGAGCACGATGTCCTTGTGGATGTCCCCGCCCATCACGCCCCCCTGGATCGCCGCTCCGACCGCGACCACCTCGTCGGGATTCACGCCCTTGTGCGGTTCCTTCCCAAACAGTTCCTTCACTTTTGCCACGACAGCCGGCATGCGCGTCATTCCTCCGACGAGCACGATCTCGTTGATGTCCTTCTTCGTAAGTTTGGCGTCCTTGAGCGCGTTCTCGCAGGGGCCCACGGTGCGATCGATGAGATCTTTCACGAGCATTTCAAGCTTGCCGCGCGAGAGCTTCACGTTGAGGTGTTTGGGTCCGGAAGCATCGGCGGTGATGAACGGCAGGTTGATGTCCGTTTCCGTCGCGGACGAGAGTTCTATCTTGGCCTTCTCCGCGACTTCCTTAAGACGCTGGACGGCGATGCGATCTTTCGAGAGATCGATGCCGCTCTCCTTCTTGAATTCCGCGACGAGCCAATCGATCACGACTTGATCGAAATCGTCTCCGCCGAGGTGCGTGTCGCCGTTTGTCGCAATGACTTCGAAGACGCCGTCACCGAGCTCCAACACCGACACGTCGAATGTGCCTCCGCCGAGATCGAAGACGATGATCTTCTGACTCTTCTCACCCTTATCCAATCCGTAGGCGAGCGCCGCGGCCGTCGGTTCGTTGATGATGCGGACAACTTCGAGTCCCGCGATCTGCCCCGCCTCTTTGGTCGCGGAGCGCTGGGAGTCGTCGAAGTACGCCGGGACAGTGATGACCGCCTTGTCGATCGTCGTTCCGAGGAATGCCTCGGCATCGCGCTTGAGCTTCTGGAGCACCTTCGCGGACACTTCCTGTGGGAGCATCTCCTTGCCATTCACCACGAATACGGCACGTCCTTCCTTGCCTTCCTTCACCGTGAACGGCATGTTCTTCGCTTCCTTCTCTACTTCCGAGTACCGATGTCCGATGAAACGCTTGGAGGAGAAGATGGTGTTCTGCGGGTTTGTGACCGCCTGGCGCTTCGCGGCGACGCCGACGAGCACTTCTGCATCTTTGAATCCCACGACGGAGGGCGTCGTATTGTTGCCTTCGGAGTTGGGGATGACGACGGGTTCTCCGCCTTCAATCACAGAGACGCAGGAATTGGTGGTACCGAGGTCGATTCCGATGATCTTGGACATAGGCTGAGGGGAAAAATGAGCGTTCTCTCTACTTTTCGAGAGTTAGCACTCTCAATTTTAGAGTGCTAATCCAGCTCAGTCAAGATGGTCCTGGTCTCGTTCGCGAGAGCCTGAACTTTGAGGAATCAAATCCTTGGCATTCTATAGCCAAATATCACAATAGTTTCTATACTCTCGCGGTCATGTTTCTCGATGAAGCAACTCTCGAAGTGAAAGGCGGCAACGGCGGACGCGGGTGCGTCTCGTGGCGTCGCGAGAAGTATGAGCCCATGGGCGGCCCGGATGGCGGCAACGGCGGACGGGGCGGAGACGTGTTCCTCGTTGCTGATGAGAATACCGATACACTCTCAGACTTCTCCATGCGCAAACGTTTCGAAGCGAAAATCGGAAGATTCGGCATGGGCAAGAATCGTGCGGGCAGAGAGGGTGAAGACATCGAGCTTAGAGTCCCGCCTGGCACGATCGTTGAACTGGTATCCGACGGCGAGAATGAAGTGCTCGGGGAATTGCTCACGCATGGCGATCGAATGCTCGTGGCAAGCGGAGGGCGAGGCGGATTCGGTAATGCGCACTTCAAGAGTGCCGTTCGTCAGCGCCCGGATTTCGCCGAGCTCGGGGAGCCCGGAGAACAGAAGAAAATTCATCTCGAGCTCAAACTCATCGCCGATGCGGGCATTATCGGCTACCCCAGTGTGGGGAAGTCCACGCTGATCTCCGTCATTTCCTCCGCGCGCCCTAAGATCGGCGACTATCCCTTCACGACACTCATCCCCAATCTCGGCGTCGTCTCGGTCTCGGATCGTTCTTACGTCGTCTGCGACGTGCCCGGTCTCATCGAGGGTGCGAGCGAAGGGAAGGGGCTGGGAGACGCATTCCTCAAACATATCGAGCGTTGCGGCGTTCTTTTGCACATGCTCGATCTCAGCCGCGCCTTCGCGGAAGGGGGCGCGATCGATCCCGAGATCCTGGCCAAGGATTACCGAGCCATTCGTCATGAGCTCGAGGCCTTCTCCCCTACCCTCTCCAACAAACGGGAACTCATCATCCTCAACAAGATAGACCTCGTCGACTCCGATATCGCAGACCTCGAGCGATCGATGGCGAACCTCGGCGTACCGATCTTCAAGAGCATCTCGGCGGCGGCGCACATCGGTGTGGAAGAGATGAAGAAGGAATTACTGCCGATCGTTCTCGACGAGCGTAAGAAGCGCGAGGAGGGCGATGCGTCGTCGCAGCGCGAGGAGGGATTGAGCATCCCCACACTCCGTCCGCACCTCGCTTCACACAAGATGGGTGCGTACAGAATTGAGAAGAAGGAGGACGGGTCGATCCACATTGCTGGCAAGAGGATCGAACAGTTCGTGGTCATGACCGATTTTGCCAATGAGGGCGCGGCTCGGCGGTTCCGTGACGTGATCGATCGCGTGGGGGTGCGCAGGGCGCTTTCCTCCAAATGGGACGGTTCCTCTCCCATTTTCATCGGGAGTGTCCGCGTCGATACCTTCTTATGAGTGGATTTTTCGTGGAATTTTCCTACAATGCATCCGGTTCGTCGTTTGGGGCTGTAGCTCAGTTGGCTTAGAGCGCTGCATTCGCATTGCAGAGGTCAGGGGTTCGACTCCCCTCAGCTCCACCAAGACGTTCGCGGACGATCCGACTTCAACCGATTACGTGGCAATCGAGATTTTCGCGAGATTGCAAAATCTTACGATATCGAGTCACTGCATCCTGCAAGCCGATACGGTGACGGGAAGAGAGAATCTATCTTCGTGAGGTCTTCTTTCGTGACGTATCCTTGGAAAAGTCGATCCGCTCGTTTTGCCTCTTCCGTGATGAGCTGCACATGTGTATGGGTGAACCACCCACCGCTGTCTGCCCCGTCTCCGATCACAGCGAATCTCTCTCCGGCGCCGATCTTCTTCCCTTCAGAGACGACGTGTCGAGAGAGGAGATGCCCGTAGAAGGAGTAGAACGATTGTCCTTCTATCCGGTGTTCGAGGATCACGAAGCCCCCGTAATTGCCGATCCCCTCTTCCTTTCCCACTCGAAAGACTGTCGCATCGAGCGGTGCGTAGAGCGGTGTGCCGGGCTGGCTCGTGATGTCCACCCCTGCGTGATAGGTGCGCTCTTCGAGAAGCATTTGGGGAAAGTTTCGCAGGATATTTCGCCGCTCTTCTTTGTAGCGGCCGATGCCCCACGCCTTTCCGTTCTGTCGCAGCTCGTCATAGACCGCCTGCTGGAATTCTTCGAAATTCGCAGGATCGTACGAAAGGGTTCGCGGATTCGCGGAAGTAAAATCAAACATGTGAGGTGGGCCACTCAGCGCTGAGCCGAAGAGCGGTGCAAAGGGAACGCTCTCAAGGAGTGTAGGGATCGCAAACATCGTTGAGGGGGGAAAGGGAATTCAGGTTCACGTCACCAAGGTGGGGAAGGATGTGATGGATGTAGTGGCGAAGGCCAGCGATCAGCACAGGGAGTTTTGCGTATTGATAATTATCGTATCGCAATTCCATAGGATCATGGCCGGGATGCACGGGTGTTTTGGCGCTGAAGGCAATTACGGGGCCGTGGTCGATCTCGCTATCCATCATATGGAGCGTCGCGCCGGTGAAAGTATCCTTTCCGGCATCAGCGTGTGCTATCGCGTCCTTCGTGGGAGATTTTCCCGTGAAGCGGAAGGGATGCCCGGCGATGGTCACGGCGGGATGCACGTTGAGCACCGTCCCGAGCTTTCCTCGCGTGCCGAAGACAATGCGCTCCGCTCGTAACATTAGATGATCGGAGAGAAGGAGATCCGCGCCTTTTTCTCGCATGAATGCCAGAACTTGATCCTCAAAGAGCGCTTTTTCCCTTGCGCGTTCATCCACAGCATTGATTGGCAGAGCGCGGAACGTTGATGGCACGCAATGTGTAAAGTCTTCTCGCGTCACGAGTTCGTCCTGATCATCCCGAAGATCGAGAGGATGGATCCACGGGCGACCACTTTTCGGTTGTGCATCAATCCCAAGTCGCTGCTCATCTCGCGGAAGGTCGTCTGTAATGATGCCGACGATGCGCAAGATCTTGCCGAGTTCGCCGTCCCGAGTTTCGCGGATGAGGCGTTCGGTTGCACCTTCCATATAGCGAGGGCCACCCGATGTTCGTATCATTTGACCGTTTCGGTCGTCGCCAAGTACGTCACGGATCGAGGTAATGATGACCATTTTGACAGGTTCCTTGGGGAAGCCATTTCTAAGCGGCAAGGTCGGTTCGCCGTAGTAGTGGATCCAATGGGAATGAGAAAGCGGAGTGATCATGGTGGGGGGGGAAATCGAAAAAATGAGGAGCTTCGGCACGCCGAAACTCTCTTCTGCTGGCTGAGCAGGAGAGGTGATGGGATCAGTTTCTTACGCGCGTGACCCTCCTCTGCTCAGCAGAAGCTTTATCTTCTTCGCGTTCTTGGACAAGATGAGGAAAGCCACGAGTAGATTTTACGGGAAGACGACATCGCGTCAATGGCAGTCGCCAAAACGTTCCATCAGAACACCTTCACCATCGTTCTCGTACCGCAGGCCGGAACGGAGAAATTCGGACTAGCGACATTGAAAAGTATTTGATTCGCTCCTTGATCACTGGCTGCACAAGGAATTCTGTTGGCTTTCGGGAAATACTCCCCAAGGCACATACAGACTCTTCGCGCCGCACTGCTATCGAGAACTTCACCCTTCGTTTGGAGCAGATGCATCAAGAACAGCGCCTGATACGCTTCGAGGGTAGATGCGATTTCATGTGTGTAGTCAGCTCCTTGAAACATTCTGAGATAGTCCGATGACGTTCGACCTGCTTCCACTTGATCTCTTCCGCCGATGATCTTGCCCGTACCTTGGAGCGGGATGTTTTGGAGATTCTCTGTGAGAAACACCTGCCAACCTGGGAATTTCGCTTTTTCAAATAGTTGTTTTTTCGTTCGTCCTCCATGATCCTGGGGGTCGAAGCGATCCGGGAAATACACCGGCGAGTCCATTGATTCTTGATTGTCGAGGATCTTCAGTGGCAAAACAATATTCTTCCCGTCGCTCGATCTCAGGTTTCTATCTTCCGAGTGTACCCACATTGCTCTTTGCATTTCGTTCGTAAGCTCTCCTCTGGAAAGTCCGAATGGAACAGTCAGAATGTTCGTGAACCCTTGTTGCATCTTCTCGGAGAGATTCGCGTTGCTCTCTAATGCATGCTGAATGGCTTCGACGCTTGGCGTGTTCTTCTTCATTTCCGCTTTGCTGATATCCGCACCTGCGAGGTCATCACCCATAAGCAGTTGATCTGCCCAATATTGCATCTGCTGGTCAAAGGATTCCGTCAGATTCTCGAGATGAGGGGGAGAGGTGATCGATCTCATTGCTCCGCCGAACGTACTCCTCCTGGCATCGACACCGGAGGCGGTACCTGGAGAAGGCGCATCGCTCTTGAGGAATGAGTCTGGCTGGCGGCTGAAAGAATCGGGCATTAGGAAATGGGAAAAGGTTGGCATTCTATTTTTCTGTACTCAAGTGTCAAGTGTCTGGTACAAAGGAATGAGCAGTTTGGTTTCGGTTGAGTTGACGTTGCCGATCCCCTGCTTCTCTTGGTATTCTCTGAATGCTCTGTGGCCCGGTAGCTCATCGGTAGAGCGCTGCCCTGAAGAGGCAGGCGTAGCCAGTTCGACTCTGGCCTGGGCCACCATTTATAATCCAATGTACTTTGTCTACATCATTCGTAGCGAGCGTGACGGAACATATTACACGGGAATGACTGAGGATGTTCGCAAGCGTTTTCGTGAGCACAATCGTGGTCTCACGAAGTCTTCTCGATCACACAAACCCTGGAAAATCATTTATGTTGAGGAATGTGTAACAAGAGCTCAAGCAAGGAAGAGGGAGAAATATTGGAAGAGTGGTGCTGAGAGAGAGGAGCGCGAGGGATTTTCCTGATTCGGCGTAGCCAGTTCCCTGCCTGCTGGCAGGCAGGGACTCTGGCCTGGGCCACCAAATGACTCAATGACTAAATAGTGTATAATACAACTATGTCGATTATTGAGATGCAGAGGTGTGATCAGAAGCGAGCGAGAACTGTTTCTCTCGTTTCGAATCTTGCTGAACGCATCGTTACGCAAAGTGGAGAGGAATTGAGACGATTGATATTCGCCAGTCCTGCGATGACATACGGTGAGATTGCTCAAGTGCTGATTCCCGATGAATGTGATCGAAAGTTGAGCGTTGCGAAGAGTGCCATCCGAACTGCTGCACGCATGATTCTGAATGTCTCAGAACAAAGAAATATTCGTGAAAGGAATATGCTCATTACCACCAAGAAATTAAATGTGGCTTGCGGGCGGACCGAATGGTCTCCTGATGAAACTGATGAAATGCGAAGACTGCTTAATGTCGAGATTTTCCTCCCGATCATGGATATGCAGGAAGTCCCTGTTTCGAAAACATTGCGAGAATTCTCAATACATCTCACCACAACCATTTTGAAATTCGTACTGCAGGCACTTGCAGAGCTTTCGCAAATGCGAACAAGAAGAAACATGCACTTGAATTTCATGTGTTAAAATTGGCGCCTTGGTCTAAAGAAGAAAAGGAGAGGTTGGTGAACCTTGCAGAAGATTCCGAATATCAACACAAAACGGGCTCAAAAGCCGGGTCTCCTCATTGGAAGAGAATTTCGGAAGCATTGAATCGAGAATTTCATCTGAGTAATTTCAGCGACGGGATTCACATTCGCAATCCGAATTTATGCATTACGAGGTATCGGCAGATATCGCAAAAGGTGCATCAAGCTTTCGAGGATAAAGGTCATCTTCGTGAAAGTGCGTAAATCATTCGAAATGCAAGAATGCAACGCTGTGAGACACTGCAGCTCCCAGCGCATCGTTACTTGAAAAGAAACGAGTTCGGGTACAATCCAATGACAGTTTCATGAATACCATTCTCTCCATGCAGGCGTTGTCGGGACTTTCCGAGAATGAAGTTCTCGAACGTAGGAAGTCCGAGGGTGCGAATGAACTCCCGACATCCAAACCTCGAAACTTCTTTCTCATAGCATGGGATGTCGTTCGCGAGCCGATGTTTCTGCTGCTCGTGTCATGCGGCGTGCTCTACCTCTTGCTCGGCGACAGAAACGAAGCGCTGATGCTGCTCGGGTTCGTGTTCGTCGTGATGGGGATTACTCTCTTTCAGGAACGGAAAACGGAACGCGCTCTTGAGAAGCTACGCGATCTTTCCAGTCCTCGCGCTCTCGTCATCAGAGGTGGAGAGCAGAAACGCATCGCGGGTCGCGACGTGGTGAGGGAAGATATTTTTATCGTGTCCGAAGGAGATAGGATTCCCGCGGACGGGGTTATTGTCGGCACGTCGTCGCTTGCGGTGGATGAATCGTTGCTTACTGGAGAATCCATCGCCGCGATGAAAGATGCGTGGGATGGGAAGAGCTCACTGGTACCGCTCTCGGATAATGATCATTCCCTCGTCTACTCGGGGACGCTTGTTGTACGGGGGAAGGCCTACTGCCGTGCGCTTGCCGTCGGAGGGCAGACGCAAATCGGAAAAATCGGTGCGTCACTCGAGCGACTGCAACCGGAGGAGACATTCGTGCAGAAGGAGACGCTGCGGCTCGTTCGTGTGTTCTTCATCTTCGGTGTCGGTGTTTCCTTTCTCGTTTTCCTTCTCTACAGCCTTACCCACGGTGATTGGTTGAAGGGACTTCTGGCGGGATTGAGCTTGGCCATGGCTGTGTTGCCCGAAGAATTTCCCGTCATCCTCTCCATCTTCTTCGCACTCGGTGCTTGGAGGATCGCAAAGAAGGGAGTGCTCACGAGGCGCGTTCCGGTGGTGGAAATGCTCGGGGCGGCAACGGTGCTCTGTTCGGACAAAACCGGAACGATCACCTTCAATCAGATGACCGTCCGCCAGATCGTTCTCGAGAATGGTGAGCACATCGTGTGTGATGACTCTTTCGATGCTTTACCTGAGACGTTTCATAAGATTCTCGAATTTGGCATCCTCGCGAGCCAGCGGGATCCCTTCGACCCCATGGAGAAGGCATTCCACAAACTCGGGGAGAGGTACTTGAAGGGGACGGAGCATCTTCATGATGAGTGGTCCTGCGTGCGTGAGTATCCCCTCTCCTCGCAGATGCCGGCGATGACCGAGGTGTGGGAATCAATAAGCCAGAAGCACTATGTGATTGCGGCGAAGGGTGCCCCCGAAGCGATTATCGATCTTTGTCATCTTTCGCCTGAGAGGGCGACGCACATTCTTGATCAGGTGCATACGTTGGCTCAGGAAGGATTGCGTGTCCTTGCCGTCGCGGCTTCCGAGATGGACCTCCTTCCGCTTCCGGGCATACAGCATGATTTTTCTTATGCGTTTCTCGGTCTCATCGCTCTGGAAGATCCCGTTCGCCCCTCTGTTTCGCAATCGATTCAGGAGTGTCGGGGGGCCGGGATTCGCGTGGTTATGATCACGGGTGATCACCCCAGCACCGCGGAAACCGTCGCGAGGAAAATCGGAATTTTTCAGTCCAATGCTCTTCTTACCGGCACCGAGCTCGATGCGTTGGATGACGCGGCGCTTCGCAAGCGCATAGGAAGTGTCACTGTCTTCGCGCGCATTTCCCCAGAGCAGAAACTCCGCATCGTGGAAGCGCTGAAGGCGAATGGAGAGATCGTCGCGATGACGGGTGACGGCGTCAACGACGCTCCTGCTCTCAAGGCCGCTCACATCGGTATCGCGATGGGAACGCGCGGAACGGATACGGCGCGCGAAGCATCGGCGTTGGTGCTGGTCGACGATGACTTTTCTTCGATCGTGAGCGCGATCCACACGGGCAGGCGCATCTTCGACAACTTGCGCAAAGCTATGTCGTACACGGTCGCCGTTCATATTCCCATAGCAGGCCTTTCGCTGATTCCGGTCCTGATGCGATGGCCGCTGATTCTCTTTCCCGTACACATCGTTCTCCTCGAACTGATCATCGATCCCGCCTGTTCTATCGCGTTTGAAATGGAAGAGGAGGAGCCGGATATTATGCAGCGTCCGCCGAGAAATCCGCGCGCTCCTCTCTTTGGGAAGGGGCGCATGACGTTGAGTATTTTGCAGGGATGCGGTGTGCTCCTCGTGATGGTGTTCCTCTATTACTTTTCATTGCGTAGCGGCATGGCTGATGCGGAAGCGCGCACGCTGGTCTTCGTCTCTCTCATTGTTGCAAATCTCAGTCTCATCTTGACGAATCGATCGTGGACGAAGACCGTCATGGGCCATCTGAAGTCCGTGAATGCCGCGGTGATCTGGATCATCGTCGGAGCCGCCGCATTGCTCACGATGGGGCTCACGATCCCCGTTGTTCGTGGTGTCTTCCTTTTCTCTCCGCTCTCATGGCAGGATCTTGTTCTGAGTATCGTCATGGGATGTCTCAGTGTGCTGTGGTTTGAGCTGCTGAAATTCTTTCGCAGTGATGATCTCGCGCGTGCGTAAGGATACTTCGACATGCCAGCGTCGGTGGTACAATCCATGTGATGCTCAAGACCATTCTCCTCGTCGATGATGATGCGTTCCTGAGGAAGACGATTCGTCTCCATCTTGAGGAGCAAGGAGTGAGCGTGCGGGAAGCTGCGGACGGCGACGAAGCGATCGCGCAAGTACAGCGCGAGAAGCCGGATCTCATTTTGCTTGCGATACTCATGCCGAAGCGAGACGGGTATGCGGTCTTGAATTTTCTTCGCGAACACGCCTGCGATGTTCCGGTCGTCATGCTCTCGCATCTCAGTGACGTCTTGAATCGTGAAACATGCTTGAAGTTTGGCGCGAAGGATTACTTCATCAAGAGTGATTTGGATGAGGAGGAGCTTTGGCCACGGATTCAGAAATATCTCTAAAACTCTGATGAGAGAACGCGTTACTCGCGTGAAACCGCTTAATCTCATCAAAATATAAGTAATTGACCGAATTGTATAAATGTTATAGAATATGAGTATAAATTGAGACTTCCACATTCACATGAACAAACGTCGCTTCAGCGTTGTCTTTGGCCTCCTGATGTTCATCATCTCCATAAATGTCGTGGAGTTTTACGTATCCCCTCATCTGTTGTCATCTCTTGGACCGCAGCAGGTGCAAAACGGGTGGAGTGTGACGGCGGATCTTCTTCATCCGCAGATGGTGTCTTCCGCAGATGTGCTGAAGGTTGCGACGCGACTCCAGAAGAGAATCGCACAGAGATATCATCGTCACTATGCCATCGAGAAACTTCAGGATGCGCTTGTGAAACGATTCACGCTTTTTCAGCGAGATGTCCGTGTCGAGTTCAAAAGTTCCGATGGAAAATCATTTGATCCTTGGGTCATCTCTCTCTCCGCGTATCCGCAGTGGCTGCGCGCTGATGTGGGTGACACGTTTGCATTCAAGCTCGATAGCACTGCGATCGCCGCATCGTATGCGCAGAAAACGACTGGCATGTTCACTGCCCCAATCGACTCGACAATCTCCGCCATTCAAAACGACGGGAAGTTATTCCGCGTAACGACGGATCATCCGGCAGAGGCAGGGTATGTCGTCGATGCGAAGGCAGTCGAAACTATTCGCAAGGTGTTGCTGGGAAATGACGATACCCTGACGATCCCCGTCACCTACACACCGGGACGTGTGCTCAATGCGACCGGCCAGAATTTGGGGAAACTCTGGTTCCTCTCTGCTGGACGTTCCAATTTCGCGGGGTCCGGAGGCGGAAGAATTTCGAATGTGCGCAAGGGGTTGGCACAATTTGTGAATGACGTCCTCGTTCCTCCAGGGGCCGTCGTGTCGTTCAACGACATGGTGCACAATATGTCTGCATCCGATGGTTGGGAAGATGCGTTGGTTATCGTTAATGGAACAGATCTCCAGCCGTTTCCCGGCGGCGGTATTTGTCAGGTTGCAACGACGACCTATCGTGCTGCACTTCTCGCCGGTTTACCGATCATCGATCGAGCCAATCACAGTCTCTACGTCAGTTACTACGAGAAATATGGAGTCGGGATCGATGCGACCATCTATCCCTATCGTCAGGATTTGACCTTTCGCAATGACACGGGAAATTTCGTTCTGATCGAAGCGTATTATCACGGCTTCGAAGCGACCGTGAATTTCTACGGGACTCCCGATGGTCGTGTGACGACGATGGAAGGTCCGTTCTTCTCCACCAACGCGTCGTCGGATCTCACTTCCCTCCTCCAGCGGACTCTATCTGACAACGAAATCGCATGGATTCGTCATCTTCAGCTTCCCGACGGCTCGAAGAAGTCCGAAGTCATTGTTTCGAAATACTTGAGCATTCCTCGAAAACTTCATGAAGAGTATGCCAAGAACATACTTCTCTCGAGTTTGGTACATGAGTGAGATTGGGAACTACCACACTTCCAGGTGACACGGGTGTCAAATCGGTTTCCGTGAAAGTCTGAGTTGGATCGGTATGCTTTCCGGGCACTGAAAAGTGTTTCGATTCTTTCCCCAATTCGCATGAACTCTCTCTCTTCCGGTTCCGCAACAAAATCAAACATTTGGTTTTCCGTTTCGCTCGGTCTTATCGGTATCATCGTTGGTTATACTCTCGCTGGCATTGTCCCGGGATCAGGGGGCAAAGTTGCTCCGACGCCTATTGTGGCCAATCCCACGCCGACCGCCGCTCCCACTCCCGCTCCTGCGGCAAATATTCCCGCTCTCGATGCGAAAGCGGACCACTACACGGGTTCTCCCAATGCAAAACTGACTCTCGTGACGTATACGGATTTTGAGTGTCCGTTCTGCAAGAGACACCATGCGACGATCCAGCAGATTCTCTCGACCTACAAGGACACGGTGAACGTCGTCTATCGATACTTCCCGCTCAGCTTCCATCAGAATGGGCAGAAGGAGGCAGAGGCGGCGGAGTGTGCCGCAGATCAGGGTGGTGACAGTGCGTTCTGGAAGTTTGCCGATGGCATCTTCGCGAAGACCACATCGAACGGAACGGGTTTTGCTCTCGATCAGCTTGGACCTCTCGCCAAATCCATTGGTCTTGATCAGGCGAAATTCCAAACGTGTCTCGACAGCGGTACGTTTGCGCAGAAAGTGAAGTCCGAAGAGGATGCGGGTTCCAATGCCGGAGTATCCGGCACGCCCGCGAACTTCCTCGTCGACAATACGACGAAGAAAATTCAGGAGATTCCCGGTGGAGCTATCCCCTTCTCGTCGTTCAAGACTGCTATCGACGCGGCTCTCGCTGCGAAGTGATTTCTTTCCTACTTGTCGTATGAAAAGCCTCTATTCATCCAGTGTCCTGTTTCTGGCGATAGCGCTGTCGTCGTGTGGGTTTGGAATCAATTCCAAACCTCTTACTGCGGCTAGCTCATCCTCCTCGTCCGTTGCTCTTGAGGTTTCCTACAGCGGAACCTTGGAGAAGGCGGATCCTGCCACCTTGCAGGAAGGCACCCATCGCCTTGCATTGGATGAAGGAGGTTATCTCTACCTTCAGAGCGATGCGCTCAACTTGGATGATTATGTGGGAGGTCAGGTGAAAGTTACGGGCGTCGTTCGAGCGACCATTGATGGCACGGCGAAGATCATGCAGGTCTCTCAGGTCGTCTTGCTCTCACCTCCTCCCGCCGCGACCGGTTCCACGTTGCCGACGGATACGGGTTCTGTGACGACTCCGACGACTCCCGATACATCCAACAGCGTTCCATCTTCCCATGCATCGGTTTCCGTAAGCGTTTCTTCGATTGCGAAGTCTGTGGCTTTCGTTTCCTCCTCATCCTCGAGTTCTTCGAGCAGTGTTTCATCCTCTGGCGCAGGGCAATCTGCTTCTGCGGATGTTGCCGCTCATGCGGCGACGATGGCAAAGGAAAACATGACCGGATCGAATTGGACGCAGAAATACTGCACGTCCTACATCGGATTCTGTTTCCCCGTCTATAAAAATTGGTGGTTTAAATCCTTCGGTGCCGGCGCTGCTACACTCTGGCATGTGGAGTTGAGCTCGGTTGCCATTACGACTGTCGGCGACGGTCCGATTGTGGTCAACTTCATGAACGGCTCTCTGCCTGACGGAATCAGCGACTCCGATGTCAGCGCGATGGGTGATACGGTGACGGGATACCGGTCGTGGACTGCGAATCGTCACTTCGAGATCTCGGCTCCGGCTTCCCTGAAGGAGGCTGTTGCATTCATCACCAGAAATCTCGAAACGTACGAACCGCCGCAAGCTCCGTGATTCCCTCCTGCGAAGACTCAGTATTTCTGATACAGTTTTCTCATGCGACCGGTTCCGCAAAACAGCGAGTCCCTCCATCGCGTTTGGGTTGATGTGCCCGAAGAGAACGAGAAACGGGAAGGACCCGTCGAGGCACCACGTTCCTACACTCCTCTCGTCGAGACGCTGCGGTTATACGCAGGATGGCTTCTCGTTTGGTACTTCATTGTCTATGCCTTGGGAGCAATACAACTGACACGGCATCTTCCTGTTCGTTCGTTGGTCGTTGAGAGTTTGTTCTCTTCCTCACTGATCGCGGATTGCTCATGTGGCTTTTTCCTCTTTCTGTTGTGTTCGTCTCTTCATCGAAGAATGGGCGGAGGGATACTGCTCGCAATGTGCCTGTTTTTGGCAGGCGTGGTTTTCCTTCTCCTCTTCGCGTTCAATACCTGATCAGAGACCGAGCTGCTTGCGAATCTCGTCGACCTTGGACTTCTCTTCCTGTTTCGATGCGTTCTGTACCATGACCGACTGAAGATCCTTCCAATCTTCCGCGTGCTTCTGTTCGAGCTTCATGAGTTGGAGGAGATGCTTCGGAGAGAGTTCGCAGAACTTCTGTCGCTCATCGCTCAAAATCTTCTGCAATTCATCGATCTGGAACTGACTAAGTTTGGGAATCGCTTGAATGATGCGCCACTTTTCATCCCTGGTGAGGGAAATGCTGCCCCGAAGCAGACCAAGGAATTTCTGTACGTCGAAGTTCGTTTCCGGATGCTCGGGGATTGCGATCTTATCGTTCGTGAGTGCATCCGTGATGCTCGTGAAGCGGTAATCGCCCACCTGAGCGAGGATTTTCAAATCTTCATCGTCATATCCCATTTCCTTCGTCGCAACCACTCCGGGGGGAGGTGGCTTGGGTCCGGCATCCTTCGCCGGCGTTGCGTCATCACCCTGAGCGGCAGGCTGTCCTTGGGAGCCGCCCTGTTGTGGCGGAGCTGGAGGTGCTGCAAAAACCTGGGAAGGATCCAATCCCCCTTCGGGAACAGAATCGCCCGGTCTTGGCGGTGGTGGCGGAGGTGGAATGGGCTGGTCGGCCATAGCATGCGTGGAAAAGCGGTTTTAGTGTAGCAGGGGGCGGTATGTTGACAATGGCAATTGCGCTCAGGCGCTGTCAGAGCTTCTTTGGAATACTGCTTTCTTTGTAGACGACTTTTTCTGCCGCGTGCCTCGCTCGAATAATTAGTTCGGGATTCATCATCGCGGCGAGGATCGCATCGGGTATGCCGCTTTGTCTCGTCCCGAAGATTTCTCCTGGCCCGCGCAATCGCAAATCCATTTCTGCAAGCATGAAACCGGAATCGTGTTCTTCCATGGCTTTCAATCGGGGAGAACTTGCTTGGTCCTGCTTCGTGGTGAAGAGAAAACAGTAGCTCTTCGTGTCTCCCCTGCCCACGCGACCGCGCAACTGATGCAATTGCGAGAGACCGAAACGTTCGGCACCTTCGATGACGATAATCGTCGCGTTGGGAACATCGATACCGACCTCGATCACGGAGGTCGAAACGAGGAGATCGAATCGTTTCTCGCGAAACGCTCGCATGATGTCTTGCTTCTCTTGTGGTGACAGTTTGCCGTGCATCATCGCGATGTTTCGCTCGGGGAACGATGTGCGTAGCCTCTTCGCTTCCATCTGCACGTTCTTCACTTCATCCAGTTCTTCGCTTTCGGATATGAGGGGACAAATGACGAACACTTGCCTCCCCTCTTGGATTTCATGATCAATGAATCGTTCGACAGTCGGTCGATCTTTGGGCGAGATAACGCGTGTTTCAATAGCGCTTCTCTTTCCGGGTTTCTCAAGCAGCACCGAGAGATCATGGTCGCCGTATGCGGTGAGCGCGAGCGTACGGGGAATCGGCGTCGCCGTCATGGACAGGAAATGCGGACTCCCCTTTTCCTTGAGGCGTGCGCGCTGAACGACGCCGAAACGATGCTGTTCATCGACGATTACGAGACGCAGATCTTTGAATCGTACGGACTCTTCGATGAGCGCGTGTGTGCCGATGACGATGTCCATCGTTCCCGTCGCGAGAGAACGCTTGATACTCTCGGCTTCCGCGCGCGGCGTGGAGCCGGTAAGAAGTGCGACGGAGGGAAGAGGAAATGTGTGCGGTGTTTCGCCGCTATTTACTTGCAGAAATGAATGGAAGTTCGTCAGCAGCCGCATGACCCCTTCTGCATGCTGACGAGCGAGGACTTCTGTTGGGACCATGAGCGCGCACTGGCCGCCGCTACGCACGACATTCGCCATGACGGCAACGGCAACGAGCGTTTTCCCCGATCCCACGTCGCCTTCGAGCAGCCGTGACATCGGCGTCTCTTTCTCCATATCTTTCAGAATTTCGTAGATCGCGATCTTCTGGCTGTTCGTGGGCGTGAAGCGCAGCGACGCGAAGAATTCTTTGATCAGCTCCACGTCCATGGGCGTGCGCAAACGCTCCTGATGAATGCCTTGCCAATCCTTCTTCCGTTCCAGTGCTTCGCACTGCAACGCGAACATCTGCTCGAAGAGCAATCGGTCGTAAGCCCTGGTCGTCTCCTCTGCCTCAGTCGGAAAATGGAGAGCACGGATCATCTCTTTGCGCGATGGGAGATGCTCATCATGCAAGATTTCCTCCGGCAGCGTTTCCTCGATCTCCTCGATGGCATCGCGTACGAGCAGCATCTTCTCGCGCAGCCACTTCGTGGAAATGATTTCGTGTTGCGGATAGATCGGCACGAGGCGGCCGGAATGAACGAGCGGTTTGCGCTGGTCCTGCTCAAACTGCGGACTCTGGAAGACGAGTTTCCTCCCCTTGATCGAGAGCTTTCCTGTCAAAACGACTTCCATGTTTTCCGTGAGCATGCGTTTGACGTGTGGCTGGTTGAACCACACGACGTCCGCGGTCGATCCTTGCGTATCCGCGAATTGTGCCGTCACCATCTGCTTGCCGCCACGAATGCGTACGAGTTTCACTGCCGTAATCGTTCCTCGTATCGTTACCTTGTCGTCGATCTTTGCAGAAGCAATGGTTTGCATTTGCGTCAGATCTTCATGTGCGCGTGGAAAATACAGGAGGAGATCCAGGACATTTCGAATGCCCATACCTTCGAGCGCTTCCTTATGAAGAGGCGTGGTTCTGAGGAGCTCCAAGGAGAGTGTGTCGCGCAAGTGCACGGAAAAAGTATAGCAAGAGAACTCTTTCTTCCTGAATAATCGACAGAGAAATCATTCTCTGGTAGAATAGAGCGTATGGTAAATCTCGCTTCTCTCTATGATGAACACAAGAATCTCTCGGAGTCCAAGCAAGTGCAGGCGGGCGTCTCTCCTGCCGGGGATATGGGCGATGAGCACGCAACGTTCGTAAAGAGAATTTCCGCATTGGTTCAGGAAGAAAAGATCAATGTTTTTTCACCCGCAACGTTTTACAGGGAGGGGGCGTACGAGAAACTCTCTGCTTCTCAGAAGTCGCATGTGGATCTTGCGATGGTGAATATGGCCGATCAGGTTCGACACGTCGTCGATTATTATCTTTCGGAGAAGACGCCGAATGCGAGTCCGCAGTTGGAGCAGATGATCGAGCAACTCTGGCAGATGAAGGAACGATTGGCGTCGAAGCATGGCAAGATTCTCAAATTCTGATTATGGCTGGCATACCTCCCATCGAACGGCTCCCGGAAGATGAACGCCTCAAGAATAGTCCAAAGGAATGGGCGGATCAGAGAGAGAATGTTGCGCTTGCAGTGCAGAGGCAGCTTGAGCTTCTCAAACAGACCGTGGAGCAGAGGGTTGCGTGATCCATCGGATTCGTTCATCTCTCTTCCACCATGTCATCTGGCGTTTGGCGTACTGCATCGTTTTCGTTGCAATCTCCTTGGCTAATTCTTGTTCATTCTTTTTACTGTTCACTTCCCACTGTTCACTCGAAATCGCTGCAGCAATTTCGCGATATCCCAGGCTCTTCATCCCCGGATCCTCGACTCCGTATCCCTTTTCCAGGAGCGCACGGACTTCCTCTATCCATCCGGAAGCAAAGAGTTGATCGGTTCTCCGTTGAATACGCCCTCTCAATTTTTCCCGTGACCACTGCATCCCGAGAATATAGAGATCGAAGCGCGGTTGCTCTCTCCGCTTCGTCTCGGCCAGAGTGTTTCTTGATCCCAAGAGCTCCACAGCCCGCACGACGTACGGTTTGTTTCTCGGATGGATCGCGGCCGCCGCATCAGGATCGAGATTCTGCAATCGTGCGTAGAGCGACGCACCTCCATCTTTGTCGTACGCGGCATTGAGTTCGGTTCGTATCTTTGGATTCGATGCTTCAGGAAACGAGAGCGCATCGATAATGCTGCTCAAGTAAAGCATCGATCCGCCAACGAGGATCGGGACGCTCCCCTCTTTCAAGATCGCATCAATTGTTGAAGTAGTCCTAGATTGGTACATCGCCGCAGTCGCTTCTTCTTTGGGATCCAAGATATCGAGAAGGTGGTGTGGAATGCCGCGCATCTCATGGGGAGTAATTTTCCCGGTACCTATATCAAGGAATCGGTAGAGCTGCCTGGAGTCGGCGTTTACGATTTCGGCGCGGCGGTGCTTCGAGACGATCGCTTCCGCCACATTTAGTGAAAAATCCGTTTTTCCGCTCGCCGAAGGACCCAAAACGACGATGAGAGGAGACGAAAATCCTTTGAGGAACAAGAAAATGTCCTGTGCCGTTGATGCGTCAACTAATGATGACATTCTTCTTGAAGAACATAGAGAAAATACCTTGCATACTATGGGCTTGAGCCAAAATTTGATAGAATGGTACCGACAGAAACAGAGCAACGGAAGTTCGTTTCGCTTCGTTTCCCCTCTTCCTCCCTTCTTCATGCACCCCCGCATTCAATCCGTCGCAGCGCACCTGAGCAAGACCGGCTCGATCCAGAACTTCATTATCCCGACGGTCATCGAGAAAACGCAGTTCGGCGAGCGCGTCTACGACATCTACTCGCGTCTCCTTGAGGAGCGCATTATTTTCCTCGGAACGCCGATTAACGATGACGTCGCAAACGCGGTGATCGCACAGCTGCTCTTCTTGGAAAAAGAAGACGCGAAGAAGGACATCATCCTCTACGTGAATTCTCCCGGAGGACAAGTGACGTCCACGCTCGCCATGTACGACACAATGCAATATGTCGACCCCGCGATCTCCACGATCTGTCTCGGGATGGCCGCATCGGGAGGTGCTGTGATCCTCATGGGCGGGGCGAAGGGAAAACGCTTCGCGCTCCCCCACTCCGAAATTATGATCCATCAACCGCTCGGCGGCACGGAAGGTCAGGCGACGGACATCGCGATCCATGCGGAGCACATCATCAATACGAAGAATCTCCTCAACGAGCTCATTGCCAAGCACACGGGCAAGAAGATCGAACAAGTGAAGGTCGATACCGAGCGCGACAAGTTCCTGACGGCCAAAGAAGCGCTGAATTACGGTCTCATCGATCGCATCATTGAGAAGATATCCGCGAAGTAAACCTGGTATGCTTCGTCCATGTTCACTCTTGAGAAGGAGAGCAGTTTCGGGCGGCGTGGTCAGCTTTTGACGTCGGGCGGCGTTCTCCAAACCCCTTTCTTCATGCCTGTTGGAACTGCGGGAGCCATGAAGGGAATTACGCATGAGGAATTGAAATCACTCGGAGCGGAGATACTGCTCTGCAATACCTATCACATGCACCTGCGCCCCGGAGAAGATGTGGTGGCGGAGGCGGGAGGACTGCATGATTTCATCGGATGGGATTTGCCGATTCTGACGGACTCCGGCGGGTTTCAGGTGTTTTCCCTCAATCAATTGAGAAAAATTTCCGATGAGGGCGTAACGTTTCGATCTCATCTCGACGGAACTGAGCTCTTCCTCGGTCCCACGGAATCGATCACGATCCAGCACAAGCTCGGCGCGGATATCATCATGTGCTTCGATGAGTGTCCGCCCTCAACCGCGAAGAGGCAGGATCTGGAGAAAGCAGTGGAACGAACATTGCTGTGGGCGAAGGCATGCAAGAAGGTGCATGAAGATTTGTGTGCGAAGAAGACTCGGCATTCAACCCCTTTTCTTTTCGGCATCGTTCAAGGTGGCCTTGAACGCGATCTTCGTGAGCACTGCGCGCAGGAACTCGCAGGGATGGGATTCGATGGCTATGCGGTGGGAGGGCTTGCTGTGGGAGAATCGGAAGCCGAAATGTACGACGTGCTCGATGCCTTGTGTCCTTTGCTTCCGAAGCACGCCCCCCGATATCTCATGGGCGTGGGCCGCATCGAACAAATGCGTGCTGCGATCGCAAAGGGAATCGACATGTTCGATTGTGTCCTTCCGATGCGCGAGGCACGGCACGGGACGATCACGCTCAGTGATGATTCAAAGATTCGCATCCTCAATGCGGAATACGTCCACGATCACTCGCCGATCGATCCCTCTTCCCCTTCTCCGCCCAGTCGTCTCCACAAGAAGAGCTACTTAAACCATTTGCTGCGCTCCCATGAACGCCTCGGGGAAACGATCGCTTGCATGCAAAACTTGGGGGTGACGCTAGAAAGCATTCGGAAGATTCGTGAAACAATTGATTCTTCTGATGAATAGATGTGAGATGAAAGATGTAAGATACAAGAAAGCAAAACTCACTTCTTACATCTTACGTCTACTATCTATACAACGATCTTCACGATCTTGATTTCCGTGAAATTCTGTCTGTGTCCGGCCACTCTTCGGTAGCGCTTGCGTCGATGTGCCTTCTGAATGCGGATTTTGTCGGCTCTGCCGTGCGAGAGCACTTGCGCCTGGACAACGGCACCCTTTACGTAGGGAGCGCCAATCTTCACGTCATCTTCGTCGGCAACAAGAAGTACCTTCTCGAATTCCACGGAATCCTCCGGCTCCTTCTTGAGAAGCGGCACCTTGAGCGTCATCCCTTCGGAGACGATTTCCTGAAACCCGGCGATATCCACGATTACGAACATGTCAGAGTGTAAATGACCGAGGGAGTCTAGGGAAAAGCCGCAGGAGCAGCAAGGGGAAATACAGAGGAATGGGAAGCAATTATGGAGTCAGCCGCGGCACGCCTGCCAGGCGCGAAAATTGAGAGACCGATTGCGACTTGCTCCTTGCTTCTCTATACTATGCACTCAGGTGAAATACGTATCCCTCACGATCTTCGGCTTGAGCATCCTCCTCAGCAACATATGCCTCATGGGTTCGGCGGAGGCGCAGAGCATGCCTATGACTATGAGCGCGATGCACCAGGAGGCGCGCGGAATGACACACTGCAGTCATGTGGGATCAGCGATCGAGGCGAACTGCAGCGCACATCAACTGCAAGAGACTGCATCGTTGCGCTCCTCGTTAGATCACCATGGGATGCATCTGGCTGCGAGCTTTCCGTCAACCCTTATCACGCAGGCGCTGCTCGTGATTGGCAGCTCGACCGCAACTCTTCCCGTTCAATTTCCGCCTCCCCTTTCGGGAATTACCACCGTCGTCTTGAAGCAGTAGAAAGGAAGCGACCCTGACGTGTCTTGCGTCTTTGTGTTTCTTTCCTTTCTCATTATGTCGAATACTTCTTCATCCGATCATCTCGTTAAAGTCAGCATTGAAGGTATGACGTGCGCGAGCTGTGAGCTTCTCCTCGAACGAGAACTCATGAAGCTCGAGGGCGTAACAAAAGTGAAGGTGAATCATCGAACGAAGCTGGCGAATATTCGCTATGAAGGTGATATGCCTTCCATTGATACGATACGTCGGATTGTATCCAAGACTGGGTACCGACTCTCCGATGATGAAACCAATACAGTATCAGACACTCAGGATACCAAGTGGCGTGATATCACCGCTTCGCTCATTATCTTCTTTGTCATTGTGTTTCTTCTTCGTGCATTCAATATTTCTTCACTCGCTCCCTCCACTAACGCAGCTCTTTCGTTGGGAAGCATTTTTCTTATTGGTCTTGTAGCGGGAGCATCTACATGCATGGCTGTCTCAGGAGGATTGCTCGTCGCACTCGCTGCAAAGTATCACGAACGCAATCCCTCCCAATCGAGCTGGGAGAGGTTTCAACCTCTGTGGCAATTTAATGTCGGTCGAATCTCATCATACTTTGTCTTCGGAGGAATTGTCGGCGTTCTAGGGCAATCTATTTCGTTCAGTGCGCAGGTTACTGCGATTCTCAATATCATAATTGCGCTCGTCATGATTTCTCTCGCACTGTCCATACTCAAGATTTTTCCGTCACGTCTTTCACTTCGTTTGCCAAGAAAGCTCACGCACGGCATTGCTTCAATATCTGAAAGCGATCACCCACTCGCACCGTTTAGTCTTGGTGCTCTTACCTTTTTTCTCCCCTGCGGTTTTACGCAATCTTTACAGCTTGTTGCACTCGCCTCCGGAAGTTTCTTCTCAGGCGCTCTCATAATGGCGACGTTCGCCCTGGGCACACTGCCGTCACTGATTGGGATTAGTGCAATTTCCGCGAGTGCGAAGGGAAGATTCTCATCGCTTTTCCTGAGATTTAGCGGAACGGTTGTCCTCGTGCTTGCGCTCTTCAATCTATCGAGCGGCCTTGCCGCCGCTGGTTTTGATACCGGCAATATTCTTCCCGCCTCTCCACCGGCAGGCGAAGCCCCAGTCGTGCACAACGACGTTCAGGAAGTGAACATGGCCGTAACTGAATATGGCTATCTGCCAAACGTCATCACGATTAAAGCAGGTGTGCCAGTGAGATGGATTGTCGATGGAACGCAAGCAACAGGTTGTACTGGCGGCATTATGATTCCATCCCTCAACATATCTCGCTTCCTCAAAAGCGGTCCTAATGTGATCGAATTTACTGCGCCGAGTCCGGGTCGACTTCCTTTCAGTTGCACAATGGGAATGGTCCGTGGCGAATTTAATGTCATTTGATTCCTCTCTTTGCTTTCATGAAATCTGATGTCATTCCATCATCGGCAAAACGCAATGTGAGGTTGGTCCTCACGGGTATGCACTGTGCTTCATGTGCGAAACTCATTGAAGCATCATTGAATGATTTAAAGGGTGTGAACAAAGCTACCGTAAACTTTGCCGTAGGTAATGCTACGGTGCTTTCGGATGAAAGTGTTACGGATGAAATGTTGATACTCGCGGTAAGAGATGCGGGATATGAAGCTGAAATTCTTACTGGAAAAGACAAATACCAAGAACAGAAGAAACGTGATGTGGAGATTCACGACTTCCGATGGAAGTTTGTATGGAGTCTCTGCCTAAGCCTTCCGATGTTCTACTTTATGCTTCTGGATTTTTTCCAATGGCTTCCGGGAGCGAACTTCATTTCTCCGTACGCTGGAATTCTTTCTCTCGCACTCACGATACCCGTTCAATTCTGGATTGGGGCGGGATTCTACAAGGGTATGTGGTCAAGTTTGCGCATGAAGACGTTTAATATGGACAGTTTGATCGCCATCGGTACATCCACTGCATTCTTTTACAGTTTGATGAACTTTCTACTCTACGCATTTCGATCACGTTCAGTCATTGGGCTCAATGGTGCAGCGATTCCTGATCTGTATTTTGAAACTGCTGCCTATTTGATCACGTTCGTCATGCTCGGAAAATGGCTAGAGGCGAAAGCGAAAGGGCGGGTCAGTGATGCCATTCTGAAGCTCATGAGCTTGCAGGCAAAATCCGCTCGTGTGGTGCGCAATGGCAACACATTCGATATTGATGTAGAGAAGGTCATCGCAGGAGATTGTATAGTTATACGACCGGGAGAGACTATCCCAGTAGATGGCACTATCACCAAAGGTCATTCCTCTGTCGACGAATCCATGCTTACGGGTGAAAGCATTCCCGTGGAGAAACAAGTTGGAGACAGAGTCATAGGTGCGACACTGAACAAAAATGGCAGTTTCGAGTACACGGCTGAGAAAATCGGAAGTGAAACGATGCTCTCACAAATCATTCGATTGATCGAAGAGGCTCAGGGATCGAAGGCGCCCATTCAGGGATTCGCAGATCGTATCTCTGCGTGGTTCGTCCCAGCAGTAATCCTCACGGCGATTCTCACTTTTCTCGTTTGGTACTTCGTGCTTGGAGCTATCCTTAGCTTCTCGCTCATGGCTTTCACGGCAGTGATCGTCATAGCGTGTCCGTGCGCACTTGGGCTCGCGACTCCCACGGCAATTATGGTCGGAACCGGGAAGGGAGCGGAGAAAGGCATATTGATTAAAGGCGGAGAACCGCTCGAGGCGGCGAATATGATTAATGTCATTGTCTTCGACAAAACGGGGACGCTTACGAACGGCAAGCCCATCGTGACAGACGTGATTGGTATCCATATGAGCGAAGATGAGGTTCTCCTCATCGCAGCGTCCCTCGAGCGTTCCTCAGAACATCCACTCGCAGAAGCAATTTACAACTTTGCCCAGGAGAAGAAATTGAATGTATTCGATGTTGAGCATTTTGAAGCAATTCCAGGTCATGGAATTGTAGGAATAATGAAAGATACGAAGTACTTCTTTGGAAATCGCAAACTTATGACTGAAATGGCCGGGTTGGATTTCACGAAAACAAAAGATCAGCTTACGAAGCTTGAAGAGCAAGGCAAGACAGCGATGATCCTTGCTACATCCACTGAATTCCTTGGCATCATTGCTGTAGCGGACACGGTGAAGGACACGACAAAAGAAGCCATCGATCTTCTGCGGAAGTTGAAGATTGAGACCTACATGATCACGGGAGACAACGAGCGTACGGCGAGAGCCATTGCGAAGCAGATCGGCATCACCAACGTACTTGCAGAAGTTCTCCCAGAGGACAAAGCGAATGAGGTCAAGAGACTCCAGGGAAATGGAAAGAGAGTTGCGATGGTCGGCGATGGCATTAATGACGCTCCAGCACTCGCACAAGCCGATCTCGGCATAGCGATGGGCTCCGGAACGGATGTGGCTATGGAAACGGGGGGCATTGTCATCATTAAAAATGATCTGCGCGATGTCGTGACGGCTCTTGAGCTTTCGAAAGAGACGATGAGCAAGATAAAGCAAAACATGTTTTTTGCTCTCTTCTATAATATCATCGGTATTCCCATTGCCGCTCGCGTCTTCTATCCCCTCTTCGGGCTGATCTTGCGACCGGAACTCGCGGGGTTGGCAATGGCAATGAGTTCAATATCCGTTGTTACGAATTCCCTTCTTCTTCGACTCTATCGTCCAAGAAAGAAAAACTTCCTTTCCACTATTGCACCGGCGTGCATGATGATTGGCTTCACTGTTCTCTTCCTCGAGTTTGCCCAATTCAGTTCCAGATTCATGATGTCAAATGCGGTTATCACAGCTTCTCTCGCATCAAACGACATTATTTCTAAGACAAACGAGCTTTTCACTGTCTCAGGAACTCCAGAGCTTATCTTCGATAATGGTGATTTTGAATTCATTCTCGGAGTCGATCAACTTGGCAAAGCGCTCAAGGTTACCGAAGGAAGCGCGACAATTCCGGTACATGGAGTGCTCCTTGGGTCGCAGGAAGGTTTCATGATGCGCAGGGAGAATGAATTCTCGAACATTGGAGATCCTTTGAAAGATTTCGCAGGTCAGAAGAGCTACAGTGTCACTGGCGTCCTCGCTCCGACAGGTACAGTTCTCGATCTTGCTCACATCACGCAGAAGACGGCACTTACGTCACTTCCCGCTGGAGTGGTCTTGAAGGCCATTGATGATAAGGGCGCACTGAAGCTCTTCTACGCTGGTGATCTCACTCTTCTCCCAGATACGATGAAGAAAATCATCGCAGGGAGCGAGCGTTCCAACAGAACAAAGGATGGGAAGACCTACAGGCCACTCTTCCTTGGAGCTCAAGAGGCAGCCATGATGCGTTCGAAGAATCTTTATAAAGACGTTGGAGACACGATTGATAATTTCTTCGGGAATTCAGTTTACGTTGCCGGAGTCTTTCCGCAATCGGGAACGGTTCTCGACCTCCTTCACTACATTCCCCAGAATATGAATGTATCATTTTGAGACGTGAAATTGATTCACTATGAAGCCAGCCCCGTGTGGGGCTGGTTTTGTAGTGTTTGGCTGAAAAGTTGCAGGATACTAATTTCGAAAAATACGCATTACGGCCATGTTCCTTCAGCCCTAGCGAACGCCTAAACTCGATTCACCCTGCCTACGTATATCCTCATACCATCGGTTTTCCTGATGAGCGCGGCGATCGTTGCGCTGAGCAGGTCATCCCTACGCAACTTTTCCATTGTTGCATTTTTTCCGGTTGTCCTCTTCCTCATTACGTACACACGTGTTGGTTCAGTGGAGAAAGCGACCGCCACGCAGACATGCATCAATGCCACAATTTATGCGAGTGTACCTTCTATGGATGCCTATTTCGGCTCTTCGTTCCCGGCCGGAAACTATGCTGTTTCGTACGTTTCTGGATGCGTTGGTTACCTTCCACACTCCGCACCAGGTTTCTTTTCGGTAGCTTGGGATGATAACATAAACATTAAACACGGAGCTTCTCAAGTTTCAGCTCCCGGAGGAGAGAGCGGGGAGGGTGTAGCCGCTTGTGAAGAAGCAAATGCCAATTCTTCCATTTCGTTTTCTGTTGCAGAGGGGGATGCGATTTGGGTGAATTTCCGTTGGCCTCCTGGCTTTAATTCATGGGATATTTTGCCAAATGATGGGAATATTACTTGGCAGCTTTGTCCTGTGGCCGAATGTACGTCTGGAGATTGTTGTGACACCTCGACTGATACGTACCAACCGTCATCCACTCTCTGCCGCTCCGCAGCGGGCGAATGTGATGTCGCGGAATATTGCACGGGATCATCAGCGTCATGTCCCGATGATGCTTTCGCATCCGCCAATGCTTCTTCTACATGTCGCTCCTCTACCGATTGCGAGGATGCCGGATATTGCACCGGGTCAGCCGCTTCATGTCCTGATAATTTTAAGACCGGCGTTTGCCGTGCCGCTGTTGACGAATGTGATGTTGCGGAGAGCTGTACAGGATCATCAGCGTCTTGTCCTACCGATGAATACCAGCCTGATGGAACTTCCTGTCTATCCGCAAATACCTGCGGATATATCGGCGTATGTGAGAGCGGGGTATGTGAGGGATACGGATACGGCGAAGCCTGTTCCTCGGAATTTTCATCTGAATCCTCTAGCTCTCCCTCAACCTGCAACCGTCCGGAAGGATTCTGGGAATGTCAGGGAGAGCAATTCTTGGATTCCTGTCATCAGTGCAATTGCTATCAGGGGGATTTCTGTTCCAAGTTGGATTCCTGCAAGGATTGTCTCGAAGTCGCTTGTAACGCACACGGCGGCCCCAATGGAGAGAGTTGTCCGGTGGCATGTGACGTCCAGCTCACGGGACAGAATTGGCAATGCCAATGTGAAGGTTCCTCATCGTTTTCCTCTGGTCCCTGGTGTTATTCAGCCTCCTCAGAAAGTTCTTCTGAGTCATCCGAATCTTCCTTGGAGTCCTCTAGCTCTTCCTCTAGCTCTTCCTCCAGCTCATCCACTTCCTCCTCTTCCTCCTCCAGCTCATCTTCGTTCTCGTCTGACTTCTCGGAATCATTTGGATACTCTTCGGAATTCTCTTCCGAGAATTCTTCCTCGGAGCTTTCCTCGCAGTCGTCGTTCGCATCCGAGTCATCTGAATCCTCCGAA
>CAINVY010000003.1 GCA_903854335.1 uncultured Candidatus Peregrinibacteria bacterium
GTAGGTCGATGGTGAAGAGGGGGTCGTTGTCAGGTTAACTGTTGTGGTGATGAACTTCGTACTCGTCGTGAGTGTTGTGCTCGTATGAGCGGCGTCATGCATGTACATGGGCCAGGGCAGGGGAGAGGTGGCCGATGAGTTTTGGAGGTCCCAATAGCTCAAGTAAGACACGGCCGTCCCACTAGTTAATCTATAGTCAGACCAAACCATCGCCAATTTGCCATTGTTGCCAAAATTTCCAATAGCGGGCGTACCCCCATCCCAATAGGATGTGGGTTTTGGGAAACCAGATATTTCCTGTGTCGTCCTCCCATCGAAGGCATGGAGACCGAACATGTAAGTGTAGTAAGGACTCGTAGGAGTCATGGTCACAACATCTGCTATTCCATCGTTGTTGACATCTGCGAGAGCGGGAGCGGGAGGTCCATTAGTCATCGAAAGGACATTGTCCGTAACAGTATGAGGAGGCGTGAAGCTTAATGGCCAATTCGGGACCAGAGTTCCATCGCCATGCCAAGCGTACATATGAAAGACGCCATCTCCTTTGGTCACTTGTACAACAACACTTGGCTTTCCGCTTCCGTCGATATCTCCGATGGCAGGAAATCCGGAAACAGAATCTTTGCCCAACGTCTGCTTAGGCCATCCGGGAACAGCTGTCCCATTTCCGAGAAATGCCAACACCGTTCCACTTCCACTCGATTGAATAATTTCCATTTTTCCATCTCCGTTAATATCACCCAGGACAGGCGGCTTGAGCCATAGGTCTTTGCTCTCTATTGGCCAACCAGGAAGTATTTCGCCACTCGCACTGAGAACGGTAAGACGAACGACACCTGTTTTTGTCGGGTAATCATACACTGGATTCTCAATGACAATTTCCTTCTTCTTATCTCCCACAACATCACCGACAGCGAACGTCGTTCGAAACTGTCCATTATCTCCAGAGCTCTGCACTGGAACGCTCGACGGCCATCCATGCAAAGATTGTCCAGAGCCATTGAAGACTTCAACGGGAAACGATCCATTACCGAAATCAATTTCCCTATCAGCTGCAATGAGATCGTTTTTCCCATCCCCAAGTAGATCCGAAACGGCAAGCCATCCGGCAGGCGCAGTAGTGTTGATTGGCCAACCACGCAGTGCTGTCCCGTCACCGTGGAATGCGAGAATATGTCCTTTTGTGCTATTGACGATAATTTCATCCTTTCCATTGCCATCGAGATCGCCCGTGGTCCAACTGATAAAACACGGCCACGAATCATAACATTCATTCGTAAGCGTTTTTGGCCAGTTCGGAAGTTCATTCCCATTGATATCCCAAACATCAATGATATTCGTCCAAGTGGGAATATCCTCATGAATGGAAATAATTTCCTTTGCCGCATCGCCGGTCACATCCGCGACCGCCCACTGGGCATACTTCACTGACGGTGGCCAATAAGCGAATTCCCCCTCAAGCGATTTCGGCCATCCTGTACGAATTGTGGGATCCACGGGAAGATGCACATCATTGGAAACGGTATAGGACTGGCCATTCTGCATCGTCACCGTGAGCGTAAATGTATACTGATCCGGTGTGACACCCGTCGGATCCCATACCCCCAGTACACCCTCAACCGTCTGCGTTCCACCATTCGTAAGAGTAAGAGAAGGACTGGAAAGGGAAGTCCCATCGCTGTGAAATATGTTGATGGCGTAATGAGAGAGCGTCGGGCAAAGAACAGCCCCCTTAAAGACGATCGGAACTCCGTTTGCGACTTCGGGATTATTTACACCAAGTTCAACTGATGGAAACTGAAATAGCGCATCATTCTGCAGAGTGTAGTAACCCAGATCCTCATAGACAACGGAAGAGCTGTTCACAGAACGCAAGCGCAATGCATATGCCCCACCGGGTAGAGTGGAGAGATCCCATGTCCCCAGTAGATCATTCGTTACAGGAGATGAAGAAGTCTGAATCGTCGTCCAGGAGAGATCTTTTTCCATATCACTTCCTACATCAGACAATTGCGTCACCGATGACGCAGGCAGAGGCGCAAACTCGAGCGTGTAGTGATCGAATCCCGCTCCGTTTGCCGTGCCAATAACAGGTATGGAACTTGCGTGAATGAAGTGCTCAAAATCTGGAGATTTCAATCTGGCCTGAAGACTGGACGTAAACGCCGTTGAGAAAATGGAATCGGTGAGAGGACTTGTGATCCGAGCAGCGAGTGGCTGAGTAATAGTCAGTGCCTGCAAAGCATTGATGCGTCCAAAACCAGAATATGCATTGAAGCCAGCGACGTTGCTGCCGCTCGGATTGATATGATCAGCACTCTTGCGAATCACTTGTCGCACCTGCTCCGGAGTGTAGTCAGGATGGATTGAGAGAATGAGCGCCGCGAGTCCCGCCACATGGGGAGCCGCCATGCTCGTCCCCCCCATTCTCATGTAGTGTGAATTTATCTCATATTGGTTCATGGCAGAAACGGCACCTGCAGCCTTCAATGAGAGAATGGAGTAGTAGGGTGCATTAACATCTTCTGGCTCACTCTCACCTCCACCCGGACCAGCCACATCGATCTTCGGACCGTAGTTGGAAAACCATGCTTTGATGTCTGTGTGATCCGTGGCAGCAACAGTGATCACATTGGGAAAACCTGCCGGTTCAATGCCAAACATCGCATTGCCAACATCGAGATTGCTATTGGCCGCCGCTGCCACCACCGTCACGCCTTTCACATCATGTGCATAATTTACGGCATCGGCAAGAGGCTGAACCTGTACCATGGAGACGGGAGCTCCGGTACCCAAACTCATATTGATGACTTTCGCTCCGTGATCCGCTGCAAAAATAATACCCTGTGCAATATCATCGAAAAAGCCGCTTCCAAAGTAATTGAGGACTTTGACGGGCATGATCTTTGCTTTTGGAGCCACGCCAATAATGCCGATACCGTTATTTCCTACTGCCGCAATCGTTCCCGCCAAGTGCGAGCCATGACCATAGTCATCTTGAATATTATTGGTATCGGAAACGAAGTTCCAACCGTTACAATCTCCTGCAAACATGGCATCTCCATTTCCTCCGTTTCCACACAGGGGATTTTGCCAAACGTTTCCTGCAATATCTTCATGTGAGGTATCCAATCCTGTATCAAGGACAGCAACGACGACGCCAGACCCCTGAGAGAGATCCCACGCTCCACTTGCCGAAATTTTCTTAAGACCCCAGAGATCTTCGTAACTTTGGCCCCATGCGCCGGACGAGCCGTAGTAAGGATCATTCGGCACCATCATGGCGTGTGCGATCACATTGGGTTCCACGGATTCCACCGATGGATCCTTGCGCAATTGTTCGATCAAGGACTCCGTTCCTGCGCTGTCGAGCCCCGGCACCGTAAACTTCGCATAGCGTTCAAGAACGCCTCCAGCACTCTTCTTCCGATTGTAGAAGAGCTTCTCCCCGTGTGCCCCATGATGGCTGCCCATGGCTTGACTGAATATGGTGTCTCCAATACTGAACGTAGAAGCCGCATCTGCATCCGCTTTGTTCTTGAACTTCACGATAATCTGACCTGGAGCAAAATCAGATGAAAGTGCTGCACTGCCGGTCAGGGATGTTCCTTCCTTTTGTGAGGAGGGAAGGTGCACGATTTCCGGGTTAAAAGAATTGAGTGATGCGCGCTGAGAAAGAATAACGGACGGGCCCTGCTGCAAAGATTCCGACGATGAAGAATCGGAAGGAGCTGCCGAAGATACATCTGAGCTGGTAACACTCGATGACGAGGAAAGCACAAAGCCAGTCTGTGTAGACAATGCGATAGATGAGACCGATGAAAACGTGCCGTTTCCGCTCTGCGGAGAACTCTGATTCAACTGCGAACCGGTTCCAGAAATGTCCGAGGAAGATGCACTGGAATCACTGACATCCTGTGCGGTGAATCGAAACGTTCCCAACTGTGTTCTGAAAAGAAGACACAGCGCGAGAATACTTAGACCCACAATGAATATGAGGCTAATGCGTCGCCGAAAATGAGGACGGATAATCATGTGTATTTTTCCAGCTATTGTATCATATTTTTCCATTGTTTACAACCTCTATCCTTTAGTTTTCACTCAGGAGAAGCCACGAGTTTTCCGCTTCATGAAGCAAAATTTAATGTATTACAATTCCAAAGCGCTAAAGAGGGGAGTGCTCATTACCAAAAAACATTCACTTCCCATGAAATTTCCGGTGCACCTCCCTCAGCTGGGGGTTGGTGACATGCGTGTAGATCTGCGTCGTGGAGAGATCCTTGTGTCCGAGGAGTTCTTGAACACTGCGCAAATCCGCACCATTACGAAGAAGATCGGTCGCAAAGGAATGTCGCAATGTATGCGGAGACGGACTCGTGACAATCCCGGCCGCTCGCGCGTATTTTTTTACTAAGTTGTAAATCGAAATACGCGATAAGCGAAATTCCTCGCCGGGAGGCATCACCTGTACCGCTGCTGCGTGATTGCGGATAAAGAGAGGAGCGAGATGATCCAACCGACACTCAAGGGAATCCTTGATTGCAGCAACGGCCTCATCGGAAAGGAAAACCACTCGCAGCTTACTGCGCTTTCCCCGCACAGAAATCTCGCGTGTCTGAAAATTCAAATCCAAACGATTGAGAGATCGCAGCTCCGCCAAGCGCAGACCGGTGGAGAAGAAGAGTTCAAGGATTGCCTTGTCGCGCTTCCCTTCCTTCGTAGAGGTATCCGGCGCCTTCAAAAGCCGATTCAAATCCTCCTTGAAGAGTACTTTTACCTTTCGCTGCTCCTCCTTGAAGCGTTTCACGCGATCCGGTGGATACACGTCCATTTCTTCCTCTTGAACCAAATAGCGGAGAAACGCACGAAGAACAGTGAGATGGTGATTTTTCGTGCGAATTGCGAGCTCCTTGCCATTGCGCGCTTTGTAATCCTGCAGTTTTCCTTTGTAGGCACGAACGGTTTCTTTACTTATGTCCGCCACATCCGAAAGAGGGGATAGTGTCAAAAAAAGTTCCAAGGACTGTGAATAGTTGCTCAATGTAAGCGGGGATTTATTTTCTTCCGCGCGGAGAAATAAAAGGTACCTGTCGATAGCCTGCGTAAGGGGGGAGTGAGAAGGCATAGATCAATTTGTTAACATAATGCATTTTATGTTAACTACTGAATAGAGGTAAACATAATACGGTCTCAATAGTAGCAAAACAGCCCATAGATGCAAAAATTCCGGCTTTCCCTACTGTGTGCAGAGGGTGTGGATAACTTTGTTTTTGAGCATATTGAGGATGCTAGGCCTAATATCCTCAAAATCACCTTCACGGAGACGCGAGTTAAATATCCCCAGGCTATGTCACCCCATTTACCATGAAATTTTAGATACGTTTTAAACGACGACTCCCCTCTCATGTTTAGAATTCTGCGGAATCCTCTACGTCATCATTTTTAGATTTTTTTGATGAATGAGAAACAACATATTTCACGAATGAATGTCTTTTTATACAAAATTGCTTTCTGAAATATTTTAAATATACTGTCCAACTTTCTCTGCATTAGGATTGCACCTTAAGAGGACCGAAATAGGGCGCCAAGACCTCATAGATCATCCCCAAGACCTCTCGTGGAATACTCCATTCCTCAAGGGGTGAGGAAGAGGCGTGAGAGGCGGGGAACGTCTGGATCTTCCAGTGACTCCGCCAAGCAAGGAACGTAATCCTGGCCAGGTGATAGTCGTCGCTGATGGCAACGATCGACGCACACGACCCCGTGAGCGGTTTCGTAAATGCAATATTCTCCTCCGTCGATCGGGAGCGGCTCTCCAGAATCAAATCCCCCGGCTTCACCCCGTCAGAAATCGCCTCTCTGCGCATCACTTCCGCCTCCGAAAGCCGCATCCCCTCCCCTTTTCCTCCCGTCAGAAAGATCTTCTTCAGGCTGCCGCGTTTGTAGAGGTCCGCAGCGGTCATCACGCGACGACGGATCGCGGGTCCGGGCTGAGAAGCGATAACACGACCGCTGCCATTGCGAAGCGGCTGCACCGCCGCACCGAAGACGACGCCGCAATCGGCGGGAAAACGCGCATCGCCTCGCATGGACGAGAGCACGAAAACAAGGGAGAGGACCACGATCCCCACCACCGTAACAATGAGGATGAATGACAGCCGAACGAAAAATCGCAGCAATCGTTTCATTGCACGCTGATTGAAATATTGGAAGGAATCGACGGTAGCTTGGAATTCCACGGAGGCCAAAGACCAATGGAAACTTTTTCCACTTCGGGAAGATTCTTGATGATACGCAACGCATCCGTGCGAGATATGCCAGTGATCTTCTCGCGAATGCTCTCATCGTACCGTGCCCCGGCGAGCGTGAGTGGATCGAAGACGAATTCCTGCGTGGCAGAAAGTTCGGCCGTGATCTTGATCCAGGAGAGATCGTCGGCGTAGTCAAAGACACTCACATCGAGGTTCTTCAGATCCACCGATCCTTCGATAAGCCGCTCATTTTCCGCAATGTGAGACCGCAGATCCATACCAAGAACATCAAGAATCGGCTTCGCATCGTACATAAACATCTTGTACGTCAGTGCTCCTTGCACCGTCACGGACGTCACGGGCTGACCAATCAGATTCGTGGGAAGGAAGAATCCCGTGAGCGTCGACTTCACGAGTTGATCGTTGGTGAAAAGACGCAATTGGCCGGTCCCCGTGGCATTCTTCGTATCCACGATTTTCTGAATCTGCCCGATCGCCTGCGCGGTAAGCTCCTGCTCAAGACGCCTCTGCGCGTTGTCGATGTCGGTTTTCTGAAGCACGGAACGATACGCCGTCGTCCCACCAGTGGCAGGAACGCGATTCTCCGCATACAGCGTCACACGATCCACTTCGCTGAGTGCGGGAAAGTCCCATCGGACCCCCGCAGGAACATTTCCCCGATCACCGATGATTTCGTCGTAGACATCCACCGTCTCAGCTTGGGCAAGTACCGACGTGCTGCCGCTGCCGGGAACGACGACACCATTCTGTATACGAAAGACCATTCCTGCTTGGTTCCTCAGGCGCGTCCCCTTCTTGAGTGAAACCACATCGGGAGTTTTATTGATAATCGTCATCGGAACCTGCGCGTTCGTTCCGATGAATTGCTTGCCAACCTGGTTGGACGAGTAGGCCCCGTGTACCGTAACGATCAAGGGGATGAGGGGCATCGTTTGGACGTGCGACGGAGGCCGCTCCAGAGAACCGGACGATACGAGAATGAAATTCATCGTTTCCTGCAGCATGTTTCCGCGCGGAGAAATCCGAACGGTGGCGGACGGAAGAAGGCGAAAGACAACGAAAAGGAAGAGGAAGACGCTCAACGAGAGAAGCACGAGGATGCGAACTTTCGGAAGAGAGAGGAGACCCATGCCCTGCAATCGCGATCGCCATTTCTGACGCCAATGCTGCGGAGAGAAAACAAGAAGAGATTCGTCGAGCTGCGGATGGCCCGCGAGAACTTCGCGAAGAACGGCGACCTGATCCACCACAGAAATCCCCACGTTTCGAGCGGCAGAAGCCAGAATGTGACGATGCGTCGCGAGCCGAAATCTGTGAGACAACTTCGCGCATGCACGAAGAAATTCCTTTCCGTGCTCCGATTGCATCAATAAATGCGAATCCTGGGGAGAGAGAACAACCAAAATGCCTTCATCGATCTGCTCGATGCGTTTTTGGAAGCCACTCCACGACTCCTCCTCCCTACGGAAGAGCACCTGCAAAGTCTCTTGAGGCATGGATCAGATGGTACCGAGAGGAAGTCGCGCCGTCACGCTTCGAGAGCCTTGAGGGAGGGAAATTTTTTCCCTGCGATGAATTCCAACATGGCACCGCCGCCCGTGCTCACGAACGTGTAGGCGGAGAGTTTGTACTTGTACCGAATGTGAAAATCGATGGTATCGCCGCCGCCGATCAAAGTGATTGCCCCTTTCTTGGTCGCGGCCGCCACCGCTTCGGCGATGCGCTTCGTGCCATGTGAGAAACGATTGACCTCGTAGAGTCCGAGCGGCCCGTTCCAAGCGATCGTTCCGGCCTTCGCAATGATTTTGCAATACCGCTCAATGGACACTTTCCCCACATCGAAAATGCTCATGTCTCCTTCGATATTCTCCACGGGCAAGTCGACTTTTTCGGCATGCGCCGTCGGGGATGCCCCCAACACCACATCTCTCGGAATCACCACATCTGCATTCTTCGCCTTCTTCCCCTCAAGCATGATCTCTTGCGCCTGCTCCAGATACGCTTTTTCATATTTGGACTTGCCTACGTCAAACCCGCGCGCTGCGATAAAGGTATTTGCGATGCATCCACCGAGCAGAATCGCATCGCCTTTCTCGAGAAAGTTCTCAATCACGGGAACCTTCGTCTCCATCTTGGCTCCGCTCACGATGAGCACGAGCGGACGCTTGGGGTTGTGCAAAACCTTGGAGAGATTTTCCACCTCTTTCTGCAATTGCAATCCCATGAAGGCCGGCCGCAGCTTGGCCAACGCGACCATCGAGGCATGTTTGCGATGACAGTTCGTAAACGCATCATTCACATACACGTCTCCCAACTGCGCGAGCTCCTTGGCAAAAAGCGGATCGTTCGTCTCCTCGCCGGGATCGAAGCGCAGGTTTTCGAGGAAGAGCACCTCGCCGGGCTTGAGAGCTTTCGCCATCTTCTGCGTCTCCTTTCCCACGCACGAGGACGCAAACCGTACCTTACGACCGAGGAACTTCTGGAGAATCGGTCGAATCGGCTTCTGACTGAACATGGGAACGCGCTTGCCCTTGGGACGACCCTGATGGCTCAGGATGATAAGGGAAGCCCCCTTCTTCAAAATGAACTCCATCGTCGGAAGCAACGCCTCAATGCGCTCGGTATCCATAACCTTCCCTTTTTCCATCGGTACGTCGAAACCGGCACGCAGGAGGACTCTCTTTCCCTCGAGTCGCGCCTTATCAAGAGTGCGATAGGCTTTCATGCACGGAGTCTATCGCCGCTCACAACGCGGCACAAATGATTCTGTGTCTGGTAGAGTATTGTCCAATGACGCCCCTCGTCCTCCTTCCCCTGCTCGCGCTCGCTGTCTCGGTCGCACTCTTTGGCACATCGCTCCTCCTCTTCCCGCGCCTCGGCCTCCTCGACTTCCCCGAGCGCTACGGTCTCACGCGCGGTCGCATCCCCTACCCCACCGGAATCGTTGCCATCCTGCTCTTCCTCGCGTTCTACATTGCACTGACTCCGCACAGCTTCAAGTCGCTCAGTACCTCGCTTGCCATCCTCATCCTCGGCATCTTCTGCTTTCGTGACGATCGCAATCCCCTCCCCCCGTTGCTGCGCATCGCCGTTCAGGTGCTGGTCTCGATTCTCGTCTTCCTCGGCGGAGCGCAAATCTTCTCCTTCACCAACCCGCTGCAAGGAATCGTCGGAGGACCGGTCTTCATCCTGAATCACTGGCTCGTCACCATCCCCTTCTTCGGGCCTCTCTCCATTGTCTCCGCTCTCTTCACGGTCTTCTGGCTTGGGCTGACGATTAACGCGCTGAATTGGTTCGACGGGATACCCGGACAAGTGTCGCTGCTCTCGACCATCGGGTTTTTGACGATCGGCTTTCTCTCGCTCAGCGCACGCGTGCACCAACCGTCCCTGGCTCTGCTGGCCTTCGTGCTCGCCGGTATCAGTTTCGGTTGTCTCTGCTTCGATTTTCCGCCTCCGCGCATGCTCACGGGCGACACAGGCGCAATGTTCTTCGGGCTCATGCTCGGCCTCCTCACGATCTACTCGGGCGGTAAAGTGGCGACAGCCTTTCTTGTTCTCGGCGTTCCCCTCTTCGATCTCATCCTCGTCATCGGTCGAAGAATCCGCAAGGGCTCGAGTATCTTTCGCGGCAATGCGCAGGATGAGCACCTGCACCATCGGTTGCTGCGTCGCGGGTGGCGTCCGCGCTCGGTCATCTTCCTCACCGCCGCAATCGGCGCGGTCTTCGGCATCTCGGCGCTCTTCTTCTCCACACGAGAGAAGTTCCTCGCAGCGATCCTCCTCTTCCTCTTCATGTTGATGCTCTCCGTATACTCGTCACCCAAGAGACGCTCCTGATCTCGCATGCCCCGCTATCACCTCATCGTCTACGTGCCAATCGCGGCTGCCGACACAGTGCGAAGTGCCCTCGCGGAAGTCGGCGCCGGCACCATCGGAAACTACGACCACTGCTCATTCTCCTCGCGGGGAATCGGCAGGTTCCGCCCTCTCAAAGGAGCAAAGCCCGCACTCGGTAACATTGGACACATCGAAGAAGTGGAAGAGGAACGGATCGAGGCCGTGATCGAAACGAAATCCGAAGCACAGCTTCGACACGCACTTGAAGACATCCGTGCCGCGCATCCCTACGAGGAACCGGCGATTCATGTGCTACCAATGATAGAACGATGAAGACGATCGTAATTTTTCACGGCATCCAAGGCCATGCGGAGGAAAATTGGTTTCCGTGGCTGAAACGGCAACTCGAAGCGAAAAAGCATCGCGTCATTGTGCCGAATTTTCCGCACCCAGAAGCGCCAATTATTGATGAATGGCTGAACGCGTTTAAGACATTCGAACCTCTCGTAAATGACGATGCGATGTTCATCGGTCACAGCCTCGGAGCGGCGTTCGTCCTGCGCCTTCTCGAGCAAGCCACGCATCCGATCGCAACAGCAGTTCTCGTTGCTCCCGTCTGGGGCATTGCCGGCAATGCGTTCGACCCGCTCATGGCGACATTTACGCAGAACCCGTACGAATGGGATGTCATTCGAAGTCACTGTCACAACTTCTCTATCGTGCACTCGAATGACGATCCCTATCTCCAACTCGCCAACACACAGGAGCTTGCCAAGCATCTCTCGACAGACGTGACCGTCATTGAGAATGGCGGCCACTTCAACGCTGCTTCGGGCTTCACTTCATTCCCACAGCTCCTCAACATCGTAGAAGAGCACATGTGAAATCTTCGGAATCCTCAATCCCTTCTCACTTCTCGAACTTCATCGGTGTGGAGACGAATGCCCCGGGCTGCACCTCCACGATCACCGTCCTGTGCGAAAGCGGAAGCATTTTCACCTGCGCGACGCCATTCTTGAAATCGGATACGGAGAGTGTATCGGGGCGATACTGCGCATCGCCGTACGATGTTCGCAGATAGAGCTTCCCGTCGAAGGAAGGATGAGCAACGACCTGTCCATTATCATCAAGGAGCGTGATGGTGATCGTTTCCCACTGCTGTCCATTGAAGGAACTCGCATGATCGATCTGCATCGCTGAGAAGGCAGCGGATGCCGTAGACTGCGAAGATGACGAAGACACAACGGACGGTGCGGCAGGAAGCACCACATCCTCCGTGCCCGCAACGATTCCCGCAACGCTCGCAGCAATGCTGGAGGAGGAAACCGACGAGGCCATGGCAACAGAGGTGATTCCTCTCTTAGCCAACAGTGCCGCCTTGCGCTGAGCCACCAAATCCGTGGAGCTGACAGTCGAAGAAGGTGTGTTCAAGACGACCGTTGTCGGCTCCGCCAGATTCGCTTGAACAAACACCATGGGATTCACGGTATTGGCATATCCGTTCGCCTGGAATATCTTCGAATCGATTGCCTGCGAAGAACTCATTCCCGCGAGTCTCGCCTGCATGCCGGTAAAGGGCCAATACGGATGGAATGGAACGGTCTTGCCATCGATTCCAATATCGCGGTCGATCTGGAAGTGGAGGTGCGGACCCGTCGCATCACCGGTCTGCCCGGAAAGCCCGATCAGCTGCGTCTTACGCACGATATCTCCTTCCTGCACGTCCGTTTCACTCATGTGAGCATAACAAGAGTAGAGCACCGTCGTCTTTCCGGGATTCAACGGATCTGGGACATGGGGATGACGAATGACGATGTATTTGCCGAAGCCCGAGGAATCATTCCCCACCTCCGTCACGATGCCATTCGCAATTGATTGGATGGGCGTTCCCACGGGAACGCGGATATCCACGCCCGGATGGACGCCGGATCCCTCGGCACCCGTCGCATACGAGCCCATGTACCCGACAGAGTAATACGAGTTCGAACCATTCACCTGTTCCTTCGCACTGTTATAGGAGGGAAGAGGGATGAGAAGATCAGTGGGAACTTCGGAAAAGAGATGCACCTGAGCATTGCCCCCGTACGTAGACCAACGCGAATAATCGGGAACACGCGCAACCGGTGGGACTGTCCCCGTGTAGACGATCAGACTATCATCGGTCTGACCGAGAACGGACTTCCAGAACACTTGCCACCCATGCTGCCCCATCATATTGCCCGTCACGAAAGCGAAGACCGAAATTACGGCTACCCAGAAGGTCGCTCTCTGCGACAGATACTGGAGAGGATGCAGCTCCCTCTTCTTATGGAGGGGACGCAATTTGAACTTCCGGTTTTTTGACAGTTTTTTCATATGTGTTTTGTTACCATCATAATATCATTATTAGCATGTTATGTCAATTACTGATTCCTACCAAATATCGCTACTCAATCCCGAAAACACGATAACTTCGGGAGCATCCCTCGCAAAGACCCTATACGCCTTCCCAGTAGATATTCTTCTGTCCGGAGATCTTGGAACAGGAAAGACAACTCTGCTGAGAGGATTTGCGAAGGCGCTTTCCATAGAAGACTCCATCGTCAGTCCCACATTTGCCCTCGAACAAAGGTACGAAACTCCCTACGGAGAAATGGCACACATCGATCTCTATCGTCTCACAACACTGCAAGCGCGAGATCTTCTCCATGCCTCGGAGGAACACTGCGCCATTCGCTGCATTGAGTGGCCGCAGCGTCTCGACCTTCCCCTCCCGGAATGTTTCCCGCAGAGCATCGCGATTACCCTCGAAGAAGAAGGTGACGGCCGCCTCCTCTCCGTCGACTTCCGGGACATTCCTTTCCCATCCGACGATGAGATTGCGACATGGCGCCACGAATGCATGGTTCCCTCGGGAGTCGCGAAGCACTGCGATGCTGTTGCGGCATTCATTCAAAACGTCATCATCCCCTCGATGAAGACACAGCACCGCATCGTTCGACCTCAGATGCTGCGCGCGGCAGCGATGACGCACGATCTCCTACGCTTCCTCGACTTCAAAAACCAAGCCTTCGCGATCACGCACACAGAGGAGCAGGAACAACGCTGGGCTCAATTGCGCGAATCCTACGACGGTCTCTCCCACGAGAGCGCCTGCGAACGATTCCTTTCGGAGCGCGGATTCGCCACCCTCGGGCGCGTCGTGGGGACACACGGGCTCGCTCTCCCCTCTCACGAACGCGTCACGATCGAACAGAAGATCCTCTTCTACGCCGACAAGCGCGTGAAGATGGACTCCGTCGTCTCTCTCGACGAACGTTTTGCGGATTTTCGTGCTCGCTATGACGAGGGGAAAGCTTCTGAGGAATCCGCACGATGGTACGAAGAAGCGAAGGAGCTCGAGAAAGAGCTCTTCCCGCACGGATGTCCCTGACTTTCTCTCTGCTTAGAGCCGCCAGGGGATGAGCTGTTGATACAGAATCGAGAGAACAGTCTGAAGTCCACCTCTTACAATGAAAGGGCTGAGAACAAGAAATAGAAGTGCGAGCGACACACCCCCAATCACCAAGTATTCACGCAAAGTCAGAGCTTTCTTCTTTGAGGAAAAGATCACATCGCGATTCGTCATCACTCTCAGTGATCGAACAAACAACATTCCCTTCGTGAGAAGAAGAACCGCCGCACTGAAGACCATCGTAAGGATCGCCGCAGTCCCCTCCCTCGCGACGAAGCCGGAAAAAGGACTCAGAATGACAACGAAAAGAAGTCCGATCGAGAAGAGGAGTGCATCGTTCAAAAAAAGTCTCGCAACGGAATCGCGTGAACGTGCTCGAGCACGCGCCACGGTGAATGCCGCCGCGAGAAAAAGCAGCGACACCCCGAAGTTCGTCAGAGATGCGAGAATGAAGAGCACGACGAACACTCCGGCATGGAACGCATAGAGATCACTCCATCGAACAAGTGAGGCGCGCTGCAGTTGGCTCTGTCTTGTCATGGTTGTTTCGTACACTATAACATTTTGTTGCTTATCTGTCCATGTTTTCAGAATACCGTATTAGCGAAGGATTTTGCGTATTTTTGCTATTCTCTCCCTCACTTCCTTCTCAAAACCACGATCTGATGGCTCGTAGACGTCTTCCGGCTCCATCCCGATCGGGAAGTACGACGCACGCACAACGGCCCCTTCGCTCTCGTGAGGATACTGATACCCGACGTGGTACCCCTGTTCCCGCATCGCCTTCACGGGAGCGTTGCGAAGGTGATAGGGAACTTCCAGTGAGGGGGCCAAGCGAATTCGCTCCTTCGTTCGATCCTTGGCGCACGTCACGGAGTTACTCTTGGGGGCCTGGCTCAGGTACACGCATGCGTGAGCGAGGAAAAATTCCCCCTCCGGCAATCCGACAAGCTCGAAGGCCTGCCATGCAGACACCACGATCTGGAGCGCACGCGGATCGGCGTTCCCCACATCCTCACTCGCGAAGATCGCCATGCGACGAAAAAGAAACCTCGGATCTTCCCCGCTCTCGATCATCTTAAAGAGCCACACGAGCGCCGCGTCGACGTCGCTCCCGCGCATCGTTTTGATGAATGCCGAGATCGTATCGTAGTGATCCTCGCGATCGGAGTCGTAGCGTTTGGAACGTTCACTGAAGAGCTTGCGTGCATCATCAAGAGAAATCTTCTTCCCCACCGTCATCACCGTCAGCTCCAGAGCATTGAGCGCGATGCGCGCATCTCCGTTGCTCACGGTAGCGATGTGCTCGATCGCCTCGCGGGCGAGGGAGACCTTTCCTCCAAATCCCCTCTCATCCACAATCGCTCGCTCCAAAATAAGGGAAAGATTCTCCAAGCTGAGAGGCTTGAGCAAATAGACCTGCGACCGCGACACGAGCGCGGCGTTCACGTCGAAGTAGGGATTCTGCGTCGTCGCCCCGATCAGCGTCACCACCCCGTTCTCAACAAATGGAAGAAGTGCATCCTGCTGGGCAGTATTGAATCGATGAATTTCGTCCACGAAGAGAACTGTGCGCGTCTTGAATGTCTCTCGCATGCGCCTCGCTTCTTCGCAAACCTCCTTGAGTTCCTTCACCCCGCTCGTCACCGCATTGAGTCGTACAAAGGTCGCCTCCGTAGAAGCCGCAATAACATGCGCCAGCGCGGTCTTGCCCGTCCCGGGAGGTCCGGCGAGAATGATAGAGCGAAGCTGATCGTGCTCGATCGCATTACGCAGCGCCGTCCCCTCCCCCACAATCGCTTCTTGCCCTACGAATTCCGCGAGGCTGCGCGGCCGCATCCGATAGGCCAGAGGTTCTGTTGTAGCCGCGTTTGAAACGGGCGCACGTGCCATGGGAACCATCGTAGCGCGAAAAGAAGAGGGGCGTCAGATCAATGCGTCATATTTTTCGCGACCTGATGTGCGAAGCAACCACGCAATGCCTCTTCGGCAGCATCCACCAGTGCACGGAGAAAAGCACCGTCTCGCGTCGACGGAAGCGTGGAAAGTTTATCTCCCTCCCCCAGGGAAAACACCTCGAAAGGCACACCGAGAGCCAACGCGGCAATCGCGCCGTGATAACGCGCAGTGTAGACCTGACCGCACGAGGCAACAGCTTGAGCAAGATCTCTCAGGTTTCGCACGGGACGAAAGACCGCACGCGGAAGAAGAAACTGCAGTCTTTGAGAAAAAACGATCTCGCGCGGATCATCGGGATGGAGCGAAAGGATAATGGCTGGCTTACCCGAGGCCTCTGCACGCTCCTGCGCCTGGTGGAAAAACTCTTCCGTCGCATTGAAGCGGGGAATAATGGCGAAATGCTCGGGCGACACTGACAAATTCAGATCCTGCAGAAGCGAAAATACGGGATCGAATCCCTCCGAAACGAGAAGATTCTTGACGAGGGACTTCGCGCGCGAGAGGGACGAGGCATCGCGCACGGAGAAGAACGAAGCATGTCGAAAAGCGCTCCGCGCAAGCATCTCTCCCACTCTCGTACGGAATGGCCCCACTCCCTGGAACGCAAAGTACACGGGCTTGCCAAAGAAACCGGCGACCTTCGCGTGCAGCCACCAGAGCACACACGCGTGTACCGACTCTATATCCGTGAAAAGCGTGCCACCCCCGAACACCACGGCATCGCAAGACTTGAATGCACGGACCGTTCGCCACCAGGGCCGAAGGAATGATCGAATCCCGCATGGCAATCGGGGTACGTCCGTGCCCCTGGGCGCAGCCGAAACGATCTGCCACTCTTCGCCTGCAAACCGCGAGAGGAAGTACGCAAGAAGAGCCTCATCTCCGAGGTTCCCGACACCATAGTTTCCCACAAGTAAAAGCCGCATACGCACAGTATACGCACCTTTCGTTCCATGTCTTCAGGCCTCCGTCGCCACTTCCGCCTCCGGTTGGACAGCCGCCTCCTCCGCTACGGGAGGTTCCGGCGCCTGTACAGCCACCGCAAACTCATCGGCGCCCGTGAATCGCTCGCTGAGTCTCGCGGACTTCCCTCTCCTGCCGCGAAGGAAGGAGAGCTTCGCGCGACGCACCTTCGCGACCTTCTTCACTTCGATCTTCTCAATGACCGGTGATTGCAGGGGGAATACTCTCTCCACGCCAATACCGGATGCAATGCGTCGCACCGTAAACGACACGTCCGTCGCAGTGTGTCCGCGATGAATGGCGATGATCAATCCTTCGAAAATCTGCACGCGCTCCTTCTCCCCTTCCTTGATCCGCTCGTGCACACGAACGGTATATCCCGGAGCGAGCGGGGGGTGCTTCTTTGTGAAGCGGGTTGCCTGATCGTGGAGAATGAGAGAGGGCACTGCAGAACTTGAAAGCCGATGGAGACTACAGAACGCCTCTCCCCCTGTAAAGCCAAAATGGCTTCCTCAGCTCATTCTCGGGCTTCTTCTATTTGCGCCTGCATGGTGTTGTGCACGATGAAATTGCGCGGATCGTTGAGGATTTCCAGGATGAAGCGGTCGCGCAGGCTCAAGCGATAGAGAAAGTCTGCTTCCGAGAAGATACTGTACTTCACGTCTTTGAGCGTTGAATCCTGCGCCAGGAGCGCCTCCAGCAATTCCTTCTTCACCACGCCGACGATGAGAAGATCGACCTTACTCTCCGTCCCCGTGAACGTTCCTGCGAGGAGGATTAGCTGAACATTCGGCAGCTTCTTGAGGCTGGCAATCACCGGACTCTCCGTCTGGATCTCCTTAGAGAAAATACTGCGCAATTCCGCAAAGAGAGGAAACTCCGAATCCACACGGTAGTACTTCTTGCGGTTCTTGTGACGCGACTTCACTAGTCCGATACGACGAAGGTTTTCCAATTCTCTGCGAATGGAGTTGATCTGCTCTCCGAGCAAACGTGTCAGCTCTCGAATGAAAAATTCCTCTTCCGAATGGAGGAGAAAAGTGGACAAAAGCTTCACTCTTGTCTGAGAACTAAACAGCGCTTTAAGTGTCACTGAGGACATGTTCACAAACATTACTCAGGAGACCTCCTATAGTGCAAGAAAGTTATTCAAAACTGTGTACATCTTTCTTGTTCAGAGTATTTGGCTAATATAAGAGCAGTTATGTGATAAATTCATTGAAATTTTGCATTCTTTGATCACAATTTGTACTCGCCTTTATGAAAATATATTGTCTAGATTAATATCCTTCGGTTTGAGAGAGCTATTCCCTTCTCTCGAAAGCCCTTCTGGCGATTGTATAATGAACAGAAATATGGTATCCTGATCAGAATGTCTCGAAGAAAAACATCCCTCATCGCCGGAGCAGTTCTGCTTCTCATCTGCACCTTCTTCTCGAAGATGCATGGTGATTCCCTGGGTATCGATATTGCTCATGCTCAAGGAGTCGCCAATCCCTCTCTGGATAGCGTCGTAAGTGGCATTGCGTGGATGGCGGGAGTGGCCATCACCTTCATGAATTTCCTCATGTGGGCGATCTTCGTGATGCTGGATCTTCTGCTCGATCCCAATTTGATCTTCGGACTGACGGGAGGCAGCTCCGGCGACCTCATCGACATCCTCCATACCATTTGGCAGCTCTCGAGGGATCTGGTGAATATCACCTTCATCTTCGTATTGATCGGCGCTGCGATTATGACCATTGTGAAAGCGGATACGGCGATCCTCAGCGGGAAGAACATCGCCAAATTCATCATTGCCCTCGTCCTCGTCAACTTCTCCTGGTTCATCCCACAGGTGATCTTCGATATTTCGCAAGTCGTGACGGCAACGGTCTACGACATCCCTTCCATGCTCTCAAACGGCGACAGTAAGAAAATATGCACCGTGAAGGATGACCAAGGAAACGAACAGCCCTGCGAAGTCATCCAGGAGGTGCGATTCCTCGATAAAACGAATGGCCTCACGAACGGCCAAACGACCAACGACGGCAAAGGATCGTGGAAGTGCCCCATCGCCGGGCTCGTCTGCTACCGCTACAAATCCTTCGATGAGGATACGGAAACGGGCATGCCCTCCAAGATCATGAACGGACTCGTGATCAACTACGCGAACCTCCGCAATCTCACCAGCCCCTCGACGATGAACGGCCCCGCGCCCGTCGGCATCACGGCCACCATCACATTCCTCATCAAGATGTTGGTGGTCCTCGCCATCCACATCGCGTTGTTCTTCCCGATGCTGGCGATGGCCATCGCGTTCCTCATCCGCATTCCGATCCTCTGGATCACGATGGCCTTCATGCCATTCGTGGCGATCGGGTACGTGATGGGTCCGCAGCTCAAAGCCTTCGACTCCAAGGGGATCATCGAAGGGCTGAGCAAAACATTCCTGAGTGCTGCGTTTTTGCCGGCGATCGTCGGTGTTCCGCTCTCCATAGGATTCATCCTCGTTAACGCGGGCATGAGTCAAAATCCCCCCGCCGCCCTCACCATGATTCTCAACGGCAGTGCTGGTACTGGAGGAAGCTCCGGCATTTCGGATTCGTTCCCGCTCATCGCCGGCGTGAGCGACCTCTGGCAGCTTTTCTGGCTCTTCATGACGCTCGGCATCATGTGGGTCGGCGTCTTCGCGGCGCTTGAGCAACAGAAGATCACGAGCAGCTTCACGAACGGCTTGAAGAAGGGCGGAGAAGGCCTCGGGAAGTTCGCCCTCAATGTACCGTTGAGCATTCCGTTCATTCCCGCTCCGTCCAAAGCAGGAGGCGGCATGATGTCATTCAATAAGCTGCGAACGAAAACGAGACAACTCGAAGGAGATGCGGAGCGCGGAGATCTCTTCGATAGTAGCGGGGATAAATCCTCATCGGAGCACATCTCGAAAGCCATCGGAGAGCTACCGGAACAATCCAAAAAGAAGTTCGAAGGCGACCTCAAAATCACGATTAGAAAAGACTTGAAACCCCAAGAGAAGGTAGACGAATTGAGAAAGATATTCACACGAGAATACAGCAATGTTCCTGGCTATGACTCGAGCATCATCTCAGCTGCAACTGATAATAAGAAGTTCCTGGATGCCATCGCAGATCAGTTCCCGGACCTCGAATCCGAACTCAACAAGCTCGAAAGCGACGCGCGAAACTACACGCCGCCGGCTACCACGCCGACTCCGGCAGCAGCACCCGCGGCAACTCCCGCTCCCACGGCTCCTGCTGCCCCTGCGGCGCCCGTGACACCTCCGACACCAACGACGCCTGCCGCTCCCCCGCTGACCCCACCGACAACGCCCCCCACTCCTAGACCAGCAACAACCCCATGACGACCTTCGAGACTCCGCCGCCTATTCAAATTCCGACGGATACATCCGCCAATTTCCCCTCGCCTCACGCAAAGCTGCTGTTTGAGGCGAATACTGCAGCTAACGACCTGAATCAGCAAGGGAAGGACGTATCGGACGATCATCTCTCGCCTCATGCGAAATTTTTATTGGAAAGCAGAAATGCAGCCATCAGCATGAACCAAGATCGCTTGGAAATGCTCGCGACCATGCCCGACAATGCGGACAACGAAGCTCTGCGCAGAGCGACGTACATGAACATCTACCGCAAATGCAACGACATCATCGCCCTCCAGGTGACGGGCGAAGAGTGGCAGAAGTATCTGCAGTCCGGCACGCAGCTGATCGAAGAGATGAAATCGTCGAGGATGCAGAGTCAAATCCTGAGCGCGCGGAGCAATGCCCTGAAAAACATTCTCTCACTCACGAAGCCTCCCGCCGCGGGGAAGATCCCCACGTTTGACTCGACGCGCTTCGTGATGACCGTCGAAGGGGAGCTGCTCGCTGCCAGAGAAACACTCACGGTACTGACCGACGAATCCCAGAAGCAAGCCATCGAGAATGAGATCTCCTACCTTCAGAACATCCTGACAGGATTCAACCTCCCCGCAAACGAAGAAACCATCAAGAGGTTCGACCTCCAGGGCAAAGCCAGACCCGATGAGAAGCGCGGTGAGTGGAGGAAGACGGGAAAGAGATTGGCGCAGCTGGGCGCAATCCTCGGCACAGGAACGATCTTCTTCGGCACGCTCGCCACGACGGTCTTCTCGGAATCAGGCTATCCGCAAGCAGCCGGCATCTGGGGCGTGCTCTTCGCGCTCAGTCTCTGGGGACCCAATTTCTCGAAAACCAAAGTGGAGAAAATCCAACAGGAGATGCAATTCACGAAAGAAGAAGGATTCAACAGCGTTGTGAGCGAACTGAGATTTATGCAGGAGAGAGACTTCCAGGATTTCTCCTCCGATCACCGCGGGAAGCTCACCGAAGTCGCGGAGAAACTTATGGCAAATCGCCCGGCGGCGACGAAGGCGATCCGCACACTGCTCGACGAAAAGAAAGGGGCAAAGACGGAAGAGAAGAAGACCGAGGCACGAGAGAAATTGCGTTCTCTCCTCGGCGACGATCCCGAGACGCAGAAACTCCTGAATAACGAGCAGAAATTCATCGCCTTCGCGTTGCCGATCCTCGATCACGCGAAGAGTCCGGAGGCACAGCAAGTCCTTCTGACGTACCTCTCGGATGCGATGCCACCTACTGAAAAAGACCTGTCACACGAGCCACCACCGACACAGATCAGTCTTCCTTCTTCTTGAATTCCCTGACGTAGCCTTCGAGGATGTCACCCTCTTCCACGGGAATGGCGATTTCGACGCGCATGCCGCACTCGCTCCCCTCCTTGGCTTCCTTGATATCCTTATCGACGTGCTTCAATGACACGATGCGCCCGACGGAAAGCTGTGCGCCCGCACGCATCAAGCGGAACGGCACGCGCTTGATGAAACCATCGGTGACTTTGCCTCCGATGATCTGCTCGGACTTCTTGCGCAGGAACACGGCTTTGACTTCGAGATGACCGATGATCTTCTCCTCTTCTTCCGGTTCGATGAGCCCCTTGAGGAGAGCCTCCACCTCGTCGAGGAGATCGTAGAGCACGGCGTACTGTCGCACGCGCACGCCCTCGCGATCCGCCGTCTTCTGCACCTCAGACGGAACGATGACATTGAATGCGAGGACAACCCCGTCACTCGAAGCGGCCATCATCACATCGCTCTCCGACACCGCGCCGATCCCTCCGTGAATCACCTTCACGCTCACGCTTTCACCGGTATGGGAGCGCTTCGCGAGGGCTTCGCGGATGGCTTCCAGAGATCCCTGCGCATCCGTCTTGAGCACGACTTTAAGCTGCACCACCTTCCCCTCGCTCAAACGACTCACGAGATCCGCGAAGGTGTGCTTCTGCACCTTGCCTGCTTGCACCGCAAGGGCGGAAAGCAGCACACGCGCATCCTTTTCGTTTGAGACGACCTGCAAGATGTCTCCGACCTTCGGGACGGCATTCAATCCCGAAACGCGCGCCGCACCTGAGGGAGGGATGTTTTCGAGACGTTTGCCATGCGGATCGATCATCGCCTTCACGCGGCCCATCGCCTCGCCACAGACGCAGATATCACCGACGCGCAGCGTGCCTGCATTGACGACGACCGTCGCGAGAGATCCGAGCGACGAATCCAAGTGGCTCTCGATGACCGTCGCGACAGCCGAACGATTCGGATTCGCCCTCACATTATTGAGATCCGCGAGGAGGAGAATGTGATCGAGCAACTCGGGAAGTCCCTGCTTCGTCTTCGCGGAAGTCAAAACAACCGGCGTCTGTCCTCCCCACTCCTCCGGCTGCAACCCCTGTGCGGAAAGCTCTCCCTTCACGCGGTCGGGATCCGAACGCTCCTTGTCGGCTTTTGTGATGGCGACGATGATCGGCACTTCGGCGTCTTTGGCATGATTGATCGCTTCAATCGTCGTGGTCTTCACACCCTCCTCCGCCGAAACGACCAGGATCACGATGTCCGTCACCTGCGCGCCACGCGCTCGCATGGCCGTAAACGCCTCATGCCCGGGAGTATCGAGGAACGTGATCTTGCGCGGCGGGTTGCCGTGTTCGACCTGATACGCACCGATGTGCTGCGTAATGCCTCCCGCTTCCTGCCCCACGACATCCGTCTCACGGATCGCATCGAGCAAAGCCGTCTTCCCGTGATCGACGTGTCCCATCACGACAACGATGGGAGGACGTGGCTGGAGATTCTCCGGCTCGTCCTTGAGGAGTTCTTTGAGGTTTTTGCTAAAGAGATCTTCCGCCTTCGCCGTGCGCTGCTCTCGCTGAACAACGATGCCAAACTCCGTCCCCACGATCGCCGCGGTGTCGAAGTCAACCGACTGGGTGATCGTCGCCATGACGCCGTTGCTCATAAGCGTCGCAATCACCTTCGGGACCTGCACGCCGAGCTTCTCGGCAAGCTCCTTCACCGTGATGGAATCCGGGAGCATTACTGTTCCCTCCTTCTTCTTAATCTGCACCTGCTGCTGCGTACCAGGCAAACGATTCAAACGGGCATCGGAGAGAATCCTTTGCTCACGCAGATGCTCCTCCTTCTCTTCCTTCGTAAGCTTCTCGAGCTTCTTCTCCTCCTGACGAATCGCGGATTTCGGCACATCGTCGAGCGTCAGCTTCCTCAGCACATTGAGTGACTCCGCATGGGTCGGCGACTGATCGAGCGTCATGACCGCAGGGGCGGCGGCTTCCTGTTCGGCGTGCTTCGGCGCTTCGCCTTCCCCTTCTTCCTCATCCACGACCAACTGGCCGATGGTATCGATATTGACGGTGAGTCCGTATTTGACGGCCAAGAAACGCACGATGCCCTTCGCAAGGGAATCGGGAATTTCGCGGTCGGTTGCCTTCACGCCGAAATTTACCTGCAGAAGCTCCTTGCGGAGCTGCTGTCCGGTCATGCCCAATGCTTTTGCCACCTGTACAAGGCGCATGTGAAACAGGAAAAAAGCCAGACGCAGTCTATCAGACTTCCGGAAGCGACAAAGCGAAAAACCTCATCATCCATGCACTACACCCGCATCCGTGTTCCCCGTCGTGAGATCGTGGATGATGTCGCGCTCCATCTGTGGAGCGTGGACAGGCGGCAAAGAAGCTGCAACTGGTTTAACCGAAGGCGTGACTGCCTGCGGCACCGAAGGTGCGATGGGCGAACTCTGTGTTTGCTCTTGGGTCTGTCGCTGACGCGCCATCCCCTCTTTCAATTTCTGGACGCACTCCAGTACCTGAAGCTGGAAGTTCCCGTAGGAACGGACGCGAAATCCCGCTGCGCGCGCATGACCGCCGCCACCGTACGTCTGCGCGGCGAGCAGAGACGAATCGATGGATGCGGATGACCGCAGACTCGCCTTGAGCCCGCCACCCTCCACCTCCGTGAAGAGCACGTGGATATCAGCGTTGGGCACCGTCGAAATGAGTTCATCGAGAATGCCGTGTGTCTCCTGCGATGCGGCTCCCATCTCCTGCAAATCCTCCTTCCCGACCGACGACCACACAATGCCGGCCGCCTCATCCATCTGGATACGATTGAGCGCCCTGCCCCAGATCTTCAGCGTCGAGAGCGGCTTCGTCTTGTACACGAACTGAACGATCTCCTGCTGGCGCGCGCCATGATCGACGAGCTCCGCGGCGATTTCGAGTGAACGGGGCGTCGTATTTGGATTCTGGAAACTGCGTGTGTCGGTGATGATCCCGGTGAGGAGCAAGGTGGCCATGTCCGGCGTCAATTTCTCGCGCCACTCAGGCACCTGCGTAAACCACGAATAGAGGACTTCCGTTGCACTCGAAGCGTTGGGGTCGATGAGCTGCAACTGACCGTAGCGCTGATTGCTGATGTGGTGATCGATATTGAGGATCGGCACTTCATTGAAGAGATCGACATGATCGGTGTAGAGGGATCCGAGAAGCGCGAGATCCGCGGTGTCCACGACGACGATCAGATCAAATGCCTTCTCCCCTTCCCCAAACGAGATGTCGCTCGCCTTCACCTTCCCCCTCCTCGGAACCACGATAATGTTCACGCGCCGTTCCTCCACGGTGTAGCGCAGCTTGTCGATCTCCACGCCGTCCTCGACATTCACCGTGATGACGAAATTCTGACTCTCGGCAATCCCCCGCTCCAACTTCTCAAATCCCGGGAGAAACTTCAGCGATTCTGGGGGCGTATCCGGACAGACGACCGTCACATCTTTGCCAAGCGCAGTGAAAAGCTCGTAGCAAGCCAGTGCGCTCGAAAGTCCATCCGGATCCACATTCGCATGCGGGATCACGAGAATGCGTTGGCGCTCTTGGATCGCCTGGAGTGCGGCCGCGATGTCGGGAGAGGAGAGACTCATAGGATTCTTGAACTTCTATTGTAACATAATCTTGACATATTATCAATACATGATATTTCGATGGATACTTACAAAGAAGGGGTTATGGAAGCACAAGAAGATCGCGCCGTCCACTACTCCACATACGATAAATGGACTGATGCAAGCGTGTCATGGTGAGGTGCTCGCGCCTAAGCCTTCGTGGCTTTTTGCTAAACAAAAAGCACCTCAGGCTGACACGGAAAGAAACTGAAGGAGGATACGAGCCACAGCCTGCCCTGAGCCTGACGAAGGGAACCATAACGCTTGCTGCAGCGTGTCGACCCTTCGACAGGCTCAGGAAACACGCTTTTTCCAAAACCTCTTCCCCGTCAGCTGACGCAAGCATATCTCAATGGAGATACAGATATCCCATCAATCTACGATGCTACTTCCCAAGCAATGCAGCAATCGTCCGCTCGCCGATCATTGCCATCTCGCGCAGACGGCGAAGAGTGAAGATGTGTGAAGGCGACTGCCATGATCCCGTCATCGTCGTCACCGCGGCGGTGAATCCGGCTTTACGCACGATGGACAGTGTATCGGACGTGTAGCGTCCGGAAGGATAAGCGAAAGACGTCACGTTGACACCGAACCTGCGCTCCAAGTCTGTCTTACTCCCGACAATCTGTCGTGTCTGCTCCTTAATGGATAGCGTGCGCAAATCGAGATGATCGAGTGTGTGTGCGCCAATTTCCACGAGTCCGGTCGCAACCATTTCCTGAATCTGCGCCTCGGTCAGGTAATCGCTCTTCCCAATGAAATCATTAATCACAAACAACGTCGCATGCACCTGGTACTTCATCAGCAGAGGATACGCATCAGTGTAGAAATCCTCGTACCCGTCGTCGAACGTAAGAACGAGCGGCCTGGAAACCTTGAGAGAACCGGTGAGCATCGCAGGGATGTCGCGAACAAAGAGCGTGTGAAAACCGTTCTTCTGCAATGTCACCAATTGTTCTTCGAAGATCGTCGGCGTGACGGCCAGACGCACACGCAATGCATCCTTGGGATTTCGCACCACTTCCAGGTAGTGATACATGAAAATGGGAATACGAACAGAACCGGGTTCCGGGCGTGCGGAAGAGAGTGACGCGTGCTCGTAAGGATAATTGATAAGAATGCCGCTTGCTGCGGAAACATGCGAAGCGCTGCTTGCCAAGAGGGTAACGACACTCTGAGCGCTTGAGGAGAGAGACGAGCCGGAGGAGATAGCAGGCAAAGAAGGTACGGCAACAAGGGAGCCCGTGGCGGCATTCCAATTTTGGAGAGACGCTTGCGAATGTCCGCTTTTCGGGAAAAAGAAGAACACCGTAAGACACAGTGCAACGGCAAGGACAAGCAAACCGGTGAGCACTCTGCGCGTCGAAAAATGACTACCTCCTTTCATTGCGCATACTCAATCAGTTCGCCTCGAGAACCGCAAGTAAGGAAGGTTCGCAAATTGGCTTAACCGATGCCCTCGATACAAGACGCACATGTGTGTAGAATCTCTCCACTCGGGACGTAGCTCAGTTGGCTAGAGCGCTTGCATGGGGTGCAAGAGGTCGCAGGTTCAAGTCCTGTCGTCCCGACCAAACATCTCAATCTCGCAGACTAAAACGGCGACACATACGCCGCCCTCTCCCCCAATTCTTCCTCGATCCTCAGGAGCTGATTGTATTTACAAACCCGATCGGTGCGGCTCGTTGCACCCGTTTTGATCTGACCTGTCCCAAGACCAACAACTAAATCGGCAATCGAAGAATCCTCCGTCTCTCCAGAACGATGGGAAACCACCGCAGAGAAACCCGCATCGTGCGCCATTTCCACCGCGTCAACGGTTTCCGAGACCGTCCCGATCTGATTGAGTTTGATGAGAATGGAATTCGCAGATTTCTCGGCAATGCCTCGCTTCAGACGCTCGACATTCGTGACGAAAAGATCATCGCCAACAATCTGAATCTTCTTCCCAAGCCTCTCCGTGAGGTTCATCCATCCATCCCAATCGTCCTCAGACATGCCATCCTCAAGCGAAACAAGAGGATATTTGTCAGCCCAATGTTCGTAGAATTCCACAAGCTCCGTGCTCGTGTAAGACTTCTTCTCTCTACTAAGCACATACGACCCCTGATCAAAGAACTCACTCGCTGCACTGTCGATGGCGATGGAAACATCCTTGCCCGGCCGATACCCCGCTGATTCGATGCCGGCAATGATGACATCCATCACCTTCGCGTTGCTTTCAAGATTCGGTCCAAAAGCCCCTTCAAATCCCACATTGATATTGAATCCCTCCTTCTTGAGCACCTGTGAAACGGAATGGTAGATTTCATCTCCCCAGCGAAGCGCTTCAGAGAACGTCGGCGCTCCGATCGGCATTACCATGAACTCCTGGAAGTCCGCGCTATCGTCGGCATGCTTACCTCCTTCCAGGACAAGCACCATAGGCACAGGCATGGAGAGTGCGCGCTTCTTTGATAGGAGATTGTGGAAATACATGTAAAGCGGCTGGCTCTGGCTTTCAGAAACTGCGCGAGCAAAAGCAAGAGAGACGCCGAGTGTCGCGTTCGCACCCAGCTGTGCCTTGTTAGTCGTCCCATCGAGCTTGATGAGCGCTGCGTCCAGAGAACGCTGGTCGAATTCCTTTCCAATCAAGGCTTCAGCAATGACAACATTGACGTTTCCAACAGCCTTCGTGACACCCTTCCCAAAGAACTTCTTCGGATCGCCGTCGCGCAATTCCACAGCTTCATACTTCCCTGTCGAAGCTCCGGAAGGAACTGCCGCTCTGCCTAAGGAGCCGTCGGAAAGAACGCAGTCGACTTCGACCGTGGGCGTTCCGCGAGAATCGAGGATCTGTCGGGCGTGGAGTGTTTGGATGGTGGTCATGGAAAATGAGGAAGCCACCGCATCATAGCAGACTTCATCGATTCCAAGATTTACGCGTTCGCCTTACGTCTCTTCGCCCGCTGGTGCAGCACGCCCACGTAGAGACCGACGAGCGAGAGCAGAAGAACATCCGTCTCAGACCCTGCGGATGGGAGTCTCGTAGGTTTGGAACTCGAAGAGGAAGACACAAAGATCGAAGACGCAGAGGAAGAGGAAGAGGAAACGATCCGAAGCGACGAGGAAGAAGATGAGACGACTGCAGGCGCGGAGGAAGAAGAGGATGAGACGACTGCAGGCGCGGAGGAAGAAGAGGATGAGACGCTCGAGTGCACAGAGGAAGGCAGAGATGAAACGATCAGGGGCACAGAAGAAGAGGAAGATGAAACAATCGCATGCGAGGAGGAGGATAGAAACGAGACAATCAAGGGAGCCGCACTCGAGGAGACGGACGAAAGGGCGCTTCCCGTCTGCGTCAGAGTCCCCTCCTCGAACTGACGGATCTTTTGGCGCCACAATTCCTCTTCGGGATTCGAAGAGTACGCGAGGTATTTTCCCGAAGACGATTCCTGCCCCGGCGTAACGCCCGTGATATTCCACCACGTACCGTGCCAGACGACCGCTGCGATCTTCCGATCCTCATGGAACGCGGTGGCCGCGACGGCGAGAGCGAGGTAGGGAACGAAGATGAGGAGAAGGAACACGATTCTCGGCACAACGCGGCGCACGACGCTGAAGCAGAAGAGGATGATCAAAAGGAAAGAAACGAAGACGAAGGGAAGCGACCACGCGAAGGTCAGCACGGCTAGCACCACAGACAGGAACGCAAAACGCAACGTCAACGATGCCAGCAGGAGCCAGAGGACAGCGACGACGGCGGGGAGAAAGTGTAAGGCGCGAAATTCATAATCGGCGCGATTGTTCTTGAGGAGCGGGTAGAGCACCGCCGGATAAATGAGTGTTATGACAAAGAGGATGAGCCACGGGAGAATCCCGGGAGGAAGGTGCGGGAGCGTAGAAAGGACGAAGCCCGTCGCAACGGTGACAATCCCGAGAAGGACGATCAGAAGGGTCTCCGTCAAATGCTTCAGCGGCATAGGAGGGGCATTGTTCTTCTTCGCCGCACGCATGTCAACTTAACTTTAGCATCCGAATACAGGATGGATTCGCTCAATGCGCACGCTTCTTGGGAAGGTAGCGCTCACGGGGGTCATGGGAGTGTTCCTTGGGCAACACACGATAGTGCCGCGCGCGGAATTGTTGCACTTGGAAGAACAGGTACAGTGCGGCTCCAAGGCCCCAGAGCACCCAGAAAAAACGCATGGCGAGAAATTGAATGCCTTCGACGCGACACACGATAAAGAGGAAACCGATGATCGCAAACCAGAACGCCGTCGAGCTCCAGGAACGGCTCAATTTCTTCGTCACGGCATTCGTAATGCGCCTCCTCCAGAAGCGAATCACGAAAGAGAAAACGAACAGCGCACCGCACAGCACAAGCAAACCTGTCATCGTGCCGTATGTAGCACCGCCGGGATTCACGGCGAAGAAATATCGGAGATAGGGACGAATCGTACGGAGGAATTGGAGGAAAATGCGCATAAAAGTGAGTGGAACTACAGATTGGGAACGGAGACGGGAACAGATGTTTCTTCGGTAGTTGGAGGAAGAACGATAGGATCTTCCTCATCATCCTCTTCATCAGCGAGCAATACCTCATCGTTGAGGATTTTGAGGATTTCCTCAGCCGTGTTCTGGAGAGAGCGCTGCTTGATCGTTTGTGAGGGGCGGATGAGGAGGTAGAGGAAGAAACCGACCACGGGAAGACACGCGACGAGGAGGATGGAAGCGAGTTGGTACAAGAAGGAGCGAGTGCGAAGGATGATGTCTCGCGTCACAAAGCAGACCAGATAGACGGCGATCACACCGAAGAAAAGGAGCGAGCCCTGAATCAGACGTAAAATGGGATCTGCGGAGAAGAAGGAAAGCCACTGTTGGAAGAGGGGTGTCATAGATAGGGGTAACGGCGTCGGTGATCGACAATGTAAACGATTGTCCCGAGGAGCGCGAGGAGGGCGAGGAGTTGGCTGAAGCGGAACTCAAACGTCTCGAGATTGAGGAACGGACGAGCGATCAAATACCCGCCTGCCAGCAGAAGAACGCTGAATTCGTAGAGAAAGGAGAACTTCTTTGATAGTTTCTGCTCGAACGCGGCGAAGAATCCCAAGCTGAGAAACAAGCCCACGAGCAAGACGAAATCCATGTCATTCGCAAAGACGGGAATGCCGAAATCGCCACGGTAGTTCTCCAGGAAAAATGTCGCAAGTGTGGCACAGACGATTCCCGCGAGTGTCTCCGTCCCGACCCTCTTCGCTTTCTTACGAATAATGAGGAGAACAAAGGTGAGGAAGAAATAGAACAGCGCGTAGTAGAGCTGAACCGGATGGATCGGAACCGAGTAGCGCACGTTCATGGCGTCGAACGTAACGCCCCAGAAGACGTTGGTCGGCCTGCCGTAGGCATGCCCGGAAAAGAACGCGCCAACCCAATCGAAGACAAGACCAAGAGTGGTCGCCGGCAGCAGCGCATCCAGCCATTGCAGGAACGTCGATCGATGACCGCGTGTGGCGAAAAAGAGCACGACGGCAATGCCCAGAGCGCCTCCGATAAAGCTAAATCCCCCGTCGGACAGGACGATGATGCGGAAAGGATCTTTGAGGTACGCCTGGTAATCAATGAGCATCGCGCTGAGCCGTCCGCCCAAGAAGAACGCAAGGATGTACCACACACCGTGCTCACGAAAATGCTGGAGAGAGAGATTCGCGCTCGCGGCAAGCCGGAAGAAGAGATCCGTCGAAAACCAGAGCCCCAGAAGCACGAACAGGAGTCGCGTCCAGAGGATGAGAGAACCGATCTGGAAAGCTTGAAACATCCTGGAGATCCTAGCAGAGACCGCCACCTCCCCCAACCCCTCCGCAACTGATTATCCGATGGATGGCATGAGTTTCCTCGCGCGGATATCCGCCACCGTCTTCTCCATAAATTCCTCGATCGACACGGTCACTTGCTTCTTCGTCGAGACGTTCCGTACCGCGAGGGACTTACTCTCGACTTCCCTGTCTCCGATCACGAGGAGGTAGGGAATCTTCAATCGCTCCCCTTCCCGAATCCGCTTTCCCAGCGTATCCGTCGAATCAAGATAAGAGGTGCGGATGCCAAGTGTCTTCAATTCCGCTTCCACCGCGCGCGCGGCCGTCTCGTGGACGTCGGCAACCGGAAGGATCGCCGCCTGCACGGGGGCGAGCCAGAGCGGGAAGAGGCCGGCGAATTGCTCGATGAGGAAACCGACGAGGCGTTCGTGCGTGGAGAGCGGCGCCCGATGAATACAGATCGGCACCTTCTCGCTGCCATCACGATCGATATACTTGAGTCCGAGTTTGGCGGGGACATCGAAGTCCACCTGATTCGTGGCGAGCGTGAACTCCCTCCCGATCGCGCTCCACACCTCCACATCGATCTTCGGACCGTAGAACGCCGCTTCGTTGGGCACTTCTGTGTATGCGATCTTCGCGTGCTTCATGGCCGAACGCACCATCTCCTCAGTCTTGAGCCAGAGCGCCGCGTTGTCCACGTACTTCTTCCCGAGTTCTTTCGGATCATGGAGCGAGAGACGCATGACGTATTTCTTGATGTCAAAAAGCTCGAAGTAGTAGAGATACATCTTCAGCACGCCTATGAATTCTTCCTCGAATTGCTCCTCCGTCACGTACATGTGCGCATCGTTCATGGAGAGCGATCGCACGCGCATGAGGCCGAAAAGCGCGCCGGAATCCTCGTAGCGATAGCAGTGTCCGTATTCCGCGTAGCGCAGAGGAAGATCACGATAGCTACGCTGCTGGGAAGCGAAGATCTGATGATGGTGCGGACAGTTCATGGGTTTGAGGTAGTATTCCCCTTCTTCGCCAGCAAGCTTCATAGGCGGAAACATGGATTGCTTATAGTGCTGCAAGTGTCCCGTCTTCTCGTAGAGTCTTCCCTTCGCAATGTGCGGTGTGCGAACGCGAAGGTATCCCGCAGCGGCTTCTGTCTCGCGCGCGAGATTCTCGATCGCATCCGCGATGACGGTGCCGCGGGGCGTCCAGAGCGGCAGACCAGGCCCCACGTCTTCGCTGAACATAAACAGATCGAGCTCCTTCCCGAGCTTGCGATGATCACGCCTCTTCGCCTCCTCAAGCATCGTCAGGTAGTCCTGCAATTCCTTCTCCGATGGGAAGGCCGCGACGTAGATGCGCGTGAGCTGCTCCCGTTTCTCATCCCCGCGCCAGTACGCGCCGGCGAGACTCATGATTTTAAATCCGTCGACGGGAATCGCCTTCGTGCTTTCTACATGTCCGCCGCGACAAAGATCGACGAACGTCTCGTCGCCTTTCGGACCAAGATTCACGACATGCGTCACCTCATGTACGCCCTGCTTCGCGAGATCTTGAATCATCTCGACTTTGAACGGCTCCTTGCGCGCCTCCCAGAAAGCGACCGCCTCGTCCGACGACAACGTATCGACGCGAAACGTTTGTCCTTGATGGATGATCTTGCGCATCTCCTTCTCGATCGTCGGGAGATCTTCCTCAGAAAGTGGCTCTGCAAAAAGGAAATCGTAGTAGCACCCGTAATCGATCGGCGGGCCCAGAGCGACCTTCGTGCCCGGTCGCAGCTTCGTCACCGCTTGCGCAAGAACGTGTGCGAGGCTGTGACGCATCGCATGTAAACCATCGTGATCGGATTCCTGTTTCTCCATGACAAAAGAGTATCAGACGGTGGCGCGACGGGAAAGCTCCCGCCTCAGACCACGCCCAATTCCTGCTCGATGGCACGCACCTCGCGCAGGAGTTGCGGATCGTTCTGCATCTTCTCATCGATCTTCTCGACGGCATTCATGACCGTCGTGTGGTCGCGGCCGGAGAAGAGCTCCCCAATACGCACGAAGCTCACACGCAGATGTTTCTTCCCGAGAAACATCGCGATCTGGCGCGGCAGGAGGATCTCGCGGACGCGCGAAGCCCCGATCATGTCCTGCACCGACACCGAGTAGTAGCGGCTGACGCATTCGATCACATCCTGAAACGTGGGCGCGCGCTTCGGCGTGGACTCGAAGCCGACGGGCGGCTCCTCGACCAGTGGGTCCTTATTAAGCTTGCGCATGATCTCCGCGATCCCCCGCACCGTCGGCATGCGCTGCTCCAATTCGTAGAGCGCGACCGCCTGCATGAGGATGCCTTCGAGTTCGCGCACGCTGCGCGTCGCGTGCTCCGCAATGAATTGCAGCACGGTCATATCCAGGAAAATCTGGTACTCGCTCGCCTTCTCCGTGAGAATCGCGATCCTCGTCTCGTAGTCCGGCTCGGACACGTCCGCGATCATGCCGCGCTCGAAACGCGACACCAATCGATCCTCGAGCTTGAGCTCCTGCGGCGGTCGATCGGCGGAGATGATGATCTGCTTGCGGTCTTCATAGAGTGCATTGAACGTGTGAAAGAATTCTTCCTGGGTGCGTTCCGTGCGCGCAAGGAACTGGACATCGTCGATGATGAGCACGTCGACAAGTCGGTAGCGACGTCGAAACTGCTCCATCTTCTGATGCTGAATCGCCTCAATCACCTGATTCGTGAAGTCCTCCGTCGTGGTGTAGACCACGGTCGCCTTGGGCATCTGCTTGAGGATCGCGTTGCCCGTCGCCTGGAGGAGATGCGTCTTGCCGAGTCCCACGCCTCCGTAGAGGAAGAGCGGGTTGTACTTCCCTCCCGGCTGCATCGCCACGGACTGGCTGGCCGCCTGCGCGAGACGGTTATTCGCCCCCACCACAAAATTATCGAACGAGTACCGAGGATTGAGGACCTTGCTCACAATGCCCTCCGCGAGCATCACTTCTGCGCGTCCCGGTAACTTCCGGCGCCTCGGCTCGGGAAAAAGCGTGAGAATATCCACCGAACGCTCGTGATTGTCCTTCAGGCCGACATCGACTTTGTAGACGATCTGATGCACGGACGGATCGATATCCTGCACGACGGCAAGCGTGAGCGCTCTGTAGTGCTCCATGTGCCAGGAGAGAAACATCGGCAGCGGAAGACCGATGACGAGCGTCCCCGCATCCAACCCGAGAACCGCCGTATCCTTGAACCACGTGATGAACTGACTGCGTTGGAGCTTGGGCGCGATCGCGCTAAGGATCTCGATCCAAAGATCGCGAAGCTTCGTGTCCGTGGACGCGCCGGCAGCGAGTGCCATGGTCGGCATGTCAGAAGAGTCGGAGAATATCGTGGTACGTCACGATAGTGATGAGGAGGAGGATGACGACGAAGCCGATGAGATTCGTGGTCATCTCCAATCGCTGATCCGCGGGCTTGCGACGAACGGCCTCAAGGAGAACGAAGAAGAGCCGTCCCCCATCGAGCGCGGGAATCGGCAAAATATTGAGGATGGCGATGCTGAGACTGAGTGTGGCGAGGAGGCGCAGATACGTCATGAAGCCAAGCTGGACGGAACGATGCGTGTACTCCGCGATCCCGATGATGCCGGTGATACCCTCGGGCACCCGACCCGACGTGAAGAGCGATTGCGCCAGCTGTCCAAGCCCCCACACGGTCTGAACCGTGAGCACCCAACCCTCGCGCAGCGCCAACACCGATCCGGTTAAAGGCGACCTCAAGGGAGCGGACAAATCGCGCGGATACGCCTGCAGTTCAACGCCGGTGCGTCCGTCAACGAGAGGAATCTGCACACTCACTTCCGTCTTGAGATCCTTTCCGCTGAGCACCGTGTAGGTCACGGCACTCTTCCCCGCCTGAAGGGGAGCGACGTCCTCCGGACTCGTCACCGCCTTGCCATCCACCTTGAGCAACATGCTCGGCGTGGGAAGGTTTACCGCAGCCGCACCCTGCCCCGGCAGAGCCTTATCGATAATGATGCCAGGAATCATGTGCACTTCTCCGACCTTTGCCGCCGATTCCAAATCGGCATAGGAGAGGTAGGTCGGGATCCAATGCCCCAAGGAAAAACCAAACGTAAAGATGATGAATGCGAAGAGAAAGTTCATCGCGACTCCGGCAACGAGGATGACAACACGAGATGAAATGGGTGCTGCCATAAAGCTCCCGCGCGCATGGCGCTCCTTCTCCGTCTCGGCATTCTCCCCCTTCAAACGAACGAATCCTCCGAAGGGAATCCAATTAAGTGAGAATTTCGTCTTCTGCCAGACAAAGAGCTTCTTGGCACGGGGGGGCAATCCGAAACCAAATTCCTCCACCACCACTCCCGCCTGACGCGCCGCAAAGAAATGACCGCACTCGTGAATGAGGACGAGCACGGAAATCAGAACAAGAAACGCCAGCGCAGAGATCAAGATGCTGAGCAAGGGTGTGATGTTAGCGTGGCGGTGGATAACTAAAAAGTTTTCCACACGCATAATCTATTGCGCCCCGATGGGAAAAAGTTCGATTTGCACGGACGTGAAACGTCCACGACTTTTGTCAGAAATCTTTCACCTTCCCCACTCAACCGTGAGCCAAAACCAACCCCTGCACCACCCGGACTCCTGCTTTCTTCAAGGTCATCGCACACTCTTCGAGTGTCGCACCGGTGGTCGAAACATCGTCGACGAGAATGACGGATGCAGGAAGCTGTACACCGGAGTGGACACGGAAACTGCCACGCAGAGCCGCTAGCCGATCCTGTCGCTTCCTCCTCACTTGCGAGCCCGTCGGACACACGCGACGGAGGAGTTCCACCGCCTTCCATCCCCTCTCCCTCGCGACGAATGCCGCGAGCATCTGCGACTGATTGAACCCCCGCGAAAACTTCCGCGACCAGTGGAGCGGAACCGGGCAGAGGACGGGCTCGTCCTTCGTATCGAGCAATGTCGATGCGCCGATCAGCACCGCCGCAAGCTCCTCCCCCATTGCGCGAATGCGACGATACTTAAACGTTGCGATGGCGCGACGCAGCAGCGGGCTCTCGCGGTAATTCGTCCCCGCGACGATACGATCGAGAAAACGCAATCCGAGCTGTCGCAGCACCTGTGTGTCCAGGATCTCCGGTTGTGATACGAGCCCAAGCCGCTCCGAGGCGGTCATCCATTCCCCCTCCGTGCCTCTCAAAGACCGCCTGGGGAAAAGATAGTCGAGAAGTGCATTCCACATGAGTACAGTCTACCGCTTCCCAAGAACAGGCAGAGTTGATAAACTCTCGCGGCTTTCGGGCAATGAGCTTCCGACTTCGCTCCACATTGCGGAGCTACGCCGGACAGGCAGCTGGAAGTGCAGTCGCTTAGCGAATGCACAGAATAGCCGCCACTGTGGCGCGTTGCCCCTCGCTCCTTCAACCCCCAATAACCCGGGCAATTAGCTCAGCTGGCTAGAGCGCCACATTGACATTGTGGAGGTCACTGGTTCAAGTCCAGTATTGCCCACCAGATCTCTTCTTCTTTCCGAAGACATCCTCAATATCCTCTTTGGTTAGCCCCTTTGTGGTTCTACCCTTTTTCGGTAGGCTCGCGAACTTCTCAGGTACAAATCGGAAATAATACTGCACGGTGATATCCCACTTCGTTCGCTTCCCACCTGTTTCCCTTGGAGTTCGATCGAGTTCGACGCGGTCAATAAACAGATCAATCAGAATCTTCTTCTGTTTTCGACCTAGCTTGTCCAAATTGTATTTCACCGTCTTCGCTGCGCTCCTCAGTCCTTCGATCTCCTGTTCTTGTAGACCTGCCACTAGAAGCTCCTTCCCGATATCCTCGATTCGCCCTTCGATACGGTCAACCTCCTGCTGAACCGCCGCAGTCTTCTCGCTCGCCCTCTCGGCTCCATAAACACCATTGTCATATCCTTCCTCAATACGCTCCATTTTCAACTCCAGATTTGCCTTCTTTTCTCTCAATTTCAGCAATTCCTCATCCATATCCTCCAAGCGGCTTTTTCCGTAGCGCTCATAATTGAAATACTCGCGGATGAACACTTCCGGATTCTTCAACGCCAATTTCACCCGCCCCCATGCAGCTTCTTCAAGAGGTTCGGTTGGAACCTCGAAAACGGGATACTGCTTTCCATCCTTCTCAAACTGCTTCCTTCGGTAACTCCTCCCCCCCTTCATGCGGGGCTTGCCGGAGAACTTGGGGTGATGTGGCAAGGAAACATCATAGATCTTCCCTGAGAGCAGATACGTATGATCCGTCGCTGTCTTTGCCTTTCGGGTAGTGCGCTTCTCCTGAGCCAGATTCCATGTCATTTCCGTGATGCAGGGAGGTATGGCAACGATCGTCCATTCCTCTTCCGGCAACGCGTTTCCTTCCTCATCTTTCGTTACCGCCGCAAACTCTCCTCGATAAAGAGAGTTTTGGATCATGTCTTCAATATGATGCACCGTCCATTTCCCTGCCCCCTTGCGTTTGTAGTACGCACTCTGTGGTACCCCCATATCGTTGAGCCGTGTCGCGATCTGTCCATATCCCATGTCCTCATATACGTACCAATGAAAGATCTTCTGAACCCGCTCCCTCTCTTTTGGGATGATCTCTAACTGCGTCCCTTTCCCGGAAGGATTCTTGATAGGCTTATACCCGTAAGGGATGCGCGTGCCGGTGTAGTTGCCCATCTCTGCGGATGCCACAATTCCCGAACGTGTTCGGCTCTTGATGAGTTCTCGCTCAAATTGAGCAATGGCACCGAAAATCTGAAAAATGAGATTCCCAATGGCTCCATTGAAGTTGATATTCTCCTGGAGAGATATGAAGCTGCATCCCGCCTTCTGCATACGCTCGAAAACCTCCAGCAAGTGCTTCAAGCTGCGCGAGAGACGGTCAATCTTCCACACGAGTACCGCGTCGAACTTCTTCTCGTCTACGGCCTTCAAAAGTTTTTGCAAACCAGCCCTCTCAACCTCCGATCCCGTGTGCACGTCCTCAAAGATCCACTCCTGTTTTGTCTCAAGATTGAGGGCTTTGTTTTGCTCCACATACTCTAAAAGGCGCTTCCGCTGCGATTCCAGACCATAACCGTCCATTTTCTGTTCCTGAGTAGAAACACGAATGTAAATGGCAACGCGCCGCTTCCTAGCCATGTCTTGTGATTGAATCTCCATGACTAGATTCTACCCTTCGTACATGAGTAATCCAATTAGGCATGTTATGCCTTTGTTTTCTTCAATCCATTGAATAAACCTACATATTGCATTGCCTGCGCAATCTCAAAAAGATACCCTTTAGGATTCTCCTCTGGGTAGAGATATTCAAAACGAAATATGTTTCCGTGCGAGGTCGTATATGATCCCCCATTTTGCTCATCGAAGGCTTCTTCTTTGGCGAACCCCTTGTTGCGCTGATCGTGAGTCTTCTGGATAACAGAAGCTCCGTTCCGACGCCGAGGATGAAGCAGCCTGCTTGAAATCCCCTATTATAGAGCGGAACTTGCATTTTATGTAAATAGTGTCCCCAGTGTACTCTGAGGATAGAGGAGCACTGTTTTTTGCTGTGCGTAGAACAAAAAGTCGAAATGAAGAACGTGTTGACGGAGATGCCTTCTGACTTGGATCATTTTTTCATAAAAATGAAAAGGACGAAAAGTAACATGCCAAATACGATCGACAACGCCGCCGCGCCTGCGATCAAAGTTGAAACAAGAACCGCTGACCTTTCGTTTCGGAGAAAGGGCGGTATGCTTTCCTCGATCCCATCGTTGTAGGCGTATTCGCTTACGACCCGGCTTACCCGCAAATCAGAGCAAAAAGGGGCATCCTGCCTCTGGTCATCGCTCTGATAGGCGGGAAACCGCTTACAACGATGGGATCGCCATGCGGGGTGTCCCTTCTTGTGCGATTTCTTCTCTCATCGTTATGAAAAATATGCGATTCCTCTCATGGATACTGATCCCAACATTCTGCTTTTCTATCTTTGAGGCAACTGCCGCGCAGCCGCAAAATATGACCAAACTGACGCCTCAACAGAGAGTTGCCCTTCGTAAGTCCTTGCGACTACAAAGGCACTCAGGCTCACCTGTAACTCAACAATCATCGGCATCCTCCGTTTCCAGTTCTTCATCGTCTTCGGTGCAGTCCATGTTTCTTCCCTACTGTAAGAAATCAAGTGATGCACAGTGGAACTGCAACGATTGGTCTGCGTGTTCTTATCACGAAGGTGATGAACTAGCATGGCCTCCCACACAACCGACATGGACGCAGACTGGCTACTGCTATCCCGCCGACGGCAGCACATGTCGTGGTCGCATTAGCCCCAATGTCCGAAACTGCACGCCAACTACCGATGAACAACAAGCTCAAGATGCTCAGCAGCAACAACAGACACAGCAATACAATCAACAACAAGCAGCGCAGCAACTGCAACAGTTACAGCTCGATACACAGCACAATTACAAGACCATGACAGACAATCTCACGAAGATGAACAGCCAGCTTCCTTCGTTCGAGGGGGCAACTTCATTGGAGCTATTTTCCGTTGTCAACAAGTACACGGATGAAGTATCGAAAATGAAAGTGTACGTCGATGCCATCTACCAGTTGCAACTGTCAGACCAACCTGCGATCAACAGCATCGTCGATGCTACCAATACACTCGTCGATCAGTTCAATACCATTGCCGGATCCGCAGCCGATCTCCAATTACAACAAGTCCAGGAAGAGAATCAGCAACTAGAGCAGCAGCAACCGCAACAGCAGCAATCGCAAATTGACCAGCAGCTACAGGCGCAGAAGCACAAGCAGGATTGCGCCAACCTACGAACATTTCTTTTCGCTCGTTATGGTGCCTTTGGATCGTCAGAAACAATGGATCGTTACCACCAGGCTGGTTGTCCATAGGGATGTCTCAACTCCGATCTCGGCACTATGCTATCTGGACAAAACCAAAGGCTGAGACCGAGCGACATTCGTCAGATGTTGGAAGAAATACAGCGACGATTGCCCGAGAGACCCACGGCAGTCGATGAGCCTTTCGTCGTACCGGAACGTTTGATGAAATCATCATGGGTCAGTTCCTCCAATATCTCGTTGCCATCGAAATCGCTACAAGAAATCGCGAACCTCATGGCTGCATATCTTGGAATCATCACGCCGGTAGAGGTTAGATACGTGAACACATCCTTCGGAACAGCAGGAACATATCGCGTCTTGGGTCACTCGTACCGAGTCATAGAAGTGGCAGCAACGAACTCGGATTTCAATGTCGATCAGATCCTCGCAACACTCGCGCACGAATCGACTCACCACTACCTTCATGAGCACAAAGTACAAGTTACTGAGATCATGACGGATCTCACCGCTGTGTATCTCGGATTCGGTGAACTGTTGTATCGAGGTTACAAGACAGTTGAGCGGTACAGATCACGAACGAAGGTGGGCTACATTCAATGGCAAGATGTCAAACTCGCAGTACAGATGGCGGTGGAAATGAGGGGATGGAATATCCCTTTGCGACCATGCCCATTCTGCAAGAGTCACATTCGCCATAACATAGAGCAGTGTCCTCACTGTCATCGTATTCTACGAGAACATGTAGAGCGGAAGGAAACGGTACCGCAAGCACCGCCGCATCGACAGAAGCGCCGACACATCACGTTCCTGAAAGACAACTTTGCGTACTGGTTATCGAAAATATGGGATCATTTTTTATACATCGAACTTGCGGCAATGGGGCTGCTCGTTCTCCTCGGTTTGTATTTGGCTCACAACCAGTCACTTCGCCAATCCTCCGATGTTCCTCTTCCTGTGGTCACGGAAGCCGTGAAGCAAAGTGAAGATGGGTTCGGTTCTCAGCCAAGAGAATATGGAAACATATTTCAGTCCGTTGGCTCTGCTCTCGCAAGCAATGTGCAGAGCGTCGCGACATTTCAGGGTACGAAACTCGACTACTTGGGAAGAACCGTAAACGAATACAAATACGACAATGCGGATCTGGACATAGCTCTGTTCCAACAAAAATGGGATGCACTCAAGAGCGAATACGACCTGCTCCGAGTAGACCTTGAGAATGGGAATGTGCAGGATCGAACGAATGTCCTCAACTCCTTCAAGACCGATCTCTTCTTTTGCGCCAACGAACTTTGGGACAGAGCCTATGAAAACGACCAGATCGAAACGATCTCACAATTACAAACGGATCTCTCCACAATCATCCATAGCCCTCCTTTCGCTCGGTATTTGCAGGAATCACAGCTCTCACAACCCGCTTTCGATGTGCTCAGTGGCATGACTGATTCCATTGGATTCCTGAGAACAAAGTATTCCCTGAATCTTCTGGAACGTAATTTACAAACGTGCCGCTCCAATCCAGATTGTTCCGATGAGAAGCAACTCGTGGATCATTTCAATCAGCTCCTGCCTGACTACAACTCGAACATCAACGATGCTTCTACGATGTTCTCCCAGTTCATGAAATTGGTGGATGTGTATCTCCTCTTCCCCGGGCAAAATACTCTTTAGACAACGAACGAACCGGATGTTCGCTTGAATAGCAACAACTCACTGGCCGGACAGTGACTTTCTCATCGCCAATCCAACGACTTGACCGAACTAGGACTATAGAAATCAACTACCAAACGGCCAGCAGAAGGCAAATGCTCCACGCAATCCTGCCTTTCAAATTAGCACTCATCAACTACCGAGATGCTCTTCTGAGAATGAAAGACATGCTCGAATGTAAAGCGGAGATGGATTCGCAGAAAAGTTTGCAGATGTCGTTGTTCGAGTGATAGTGTGAGGCATGAAAGCCAACTCACTCACCCCTCGTCTCCGCGACGCGCTAGCAATGGCGACGCGGGTTCATGCTGACATGAAACGAAAGGTTGATGGGCAACCGTATATCGTCCATCCTCTCGCGGTCTTCAAATGGCTCCAGGAGCGGGACGCAGATGAGGACACACAGATCGCAGGCCTCCTGCACGACGTGCTGGAAGACGCACCGTCAGAGAAGAGAGAGACATACCGTAAGGAAATCGAGGAAACGTTCGGCTCCGGCGTTCTTGCGCTTGTGGAGAGCGTTACAGAGGAGGACAAGAGTCTTTCGTGGCGGGAACGGAAGGAGCGCTATCTTGAACGCCTCAAGGGCGCTGAACGCCCGTCTCTCCTTATCGCGTGCGCCGATCTCATTCACAACACCCAGAGCCTCCAGACGAGCCTTGCGACGGAAGGAGAAGCCGTCTGGAGCAAGCTGAACGCGCCGAAGCAACAGCAACTCTGGGTCATTGTCCAGACTATGGAATTGCTAACCGAGAAGTTGGGAGGAAGGTACACACTTCCACTCCGTCCGTGTATTCCTGCTATCTCGATGCACCCTCCACGAACAGAGTGCCTCTGGTTCAATTATGACGACCCCTGGGACGGCACAGAAGTGACATGTCCGGTGTGCGAATGGAAAGGCGTCGTCCGGGACGGAGACATGTCCACCTACGACACGCTGCTCGATTTCTCCTGCCCCGTCTGTGAGGAGATCCTTGTTATCGTGCGATTCCCTAATCGAGAGGTATGATTCCATCATGCAAAATACTGACGACCAAGTTTCGGTATCGAGAGAGGGAAACAATATTTTCATTCGCATTGACGAAACAATTACCCTTCACGAGATGGTTGGTATGAAGAAAGTTGATCCCCATCGAAAGGGACGCAAGAAGGTATTGCAAGAACAGAAGATTGGTGACGACTTTCACCGTAAATCAAAATCTTGGCGAAAACTTGAACGTGTCATCGACCGAGAGAATAACAGGTACAAGGAAACGGTGACCGACTCCTCAGGAAAGGTCCTACTTTCCTGCGACGAGCCTCTCAGCGAACACAGAGAGCATGGTAATGCGAAGAATATACATTCTCAGTAAGAGGATCATTTCCACGAGGTCGTTGTTCCAATTCGGTTCTGGGTGTAATTTGACAACTGCCTTTGGCACTATACTTTCTTACGGGCTGGCACATGATTGGACAAACAATCAAAGGTGAACGTGGCCTCACGGTAACCATTGAACGAGAGATCGGTAACGGTAGCTTCGGCACAGTCTTTCTTGCTGAGGGAAAGGACAAACAGAACTACGCCGTAAAAGTCATTGCACCCGTAACAGACAATGCGGTGCGGCTATCTTTCCGTAAGGAGATTGAAAGTACCTTCGGATTGAAACACGAGAATCTCCTCATTCCTCTCGATGTTGGAGTTTGCTCAGTTGGATCAAATGAGGGACTCTTCATGATCAGCGAGTATTGCGCCGGAGGAGATTTCCGCGCAGAAGTGTCGAGCTACGCTGTGGCACCACCAGCCACGGAGATAATTTCAGGAAAGTTCATGCAGATTCTTTCCGGTCTTTCAGCGCTGCATACGCGAGCGATACACAGAGACATCAAACCAGAGAACGTGCTAATCAGCGGAGGAGGAATCTTGAAACTATGCGATTGTGGGCTAGCAAAGTTTGTGGACGAGGCCACTAGAACGCTAACGTTCAAGGGAGGGGGCACGCGCGATTACATGGCACCCGAGGTATGGAAGGTGGAATCCGTGAGCCCTGCAACTGATCTATATGCAGTAGGGGTTATGATCTTCGAGGCCTTCACGGGACAAAGACCTTTCCCTACGTCAGATGTCACCCTTCTTCGTGAGATGCACATCAGTAAGACTGCGCCGAGAGCCCGTAACCTCAATGCGAAGGTGCCGATGCACATTGATGGAGTAATTGCCAAACTGCTCTTGAAGAACCCACGAGACCGCTTTCAGACCGCTCAAGAAGTCATGGATGCTATGCGCGAGCCTCCTCCTGCGACTACTCAGGCCTCCTCCCTTGCTGAGCGGATGCGCCGCCATAAAGATGCAGAAGAGCAAAAACGCACGGAACGTGAACGTGCTACGGAAGAGCGGCAAAGAGAAGAGGCTCGTAGCGTCGATCATGAGCAAGGAGTAATCAATCTCATTGATGGTGTGGTTGAGCAGGTCAACGCGCAATCACCAGACGTTCGCATCACGAAGCAGGTTTCCCATGGAGGAGGTGCAATCTATGGTTTTGGCAATCGCTCGCTACACGTCGAGTTTTTTGCCAAGGGCGCAATGTTGAAGCCAGACCCACGAGCGCCTGGGCTTGCCGAGGAATTGAAGAAGCGCCACGTCACGCACGGTGGGAACCTGAGCATTGTGGAGAATGGCGAATTACGGGAAGGATGGAACATAGCTCTCATAACGCCTCCTGATACACCTGCCGAGTGGAAGATCGTTGAGACCCGTATGTCTCCATTTACTGGCCGAAGGTATAACTACGAACCTACACCAACAGATGCCCCCACGTTCGCAAAGAACCTCGCCTATCACTTTATGAAATCGATGCACACCCATAACTTGAAAGACCAACCTCTGACAAGAGAAGAAGTAGAAATGGTGCTGACTCACCTGATTCCTGAATAAGTACGATTCAGCGAGTGGCTCTATGAAGATGGTTCATCGATGTTGTCTGAGATACCGAAGGATTTGCTCATGGGCTTCTTTGATTGGGAGCTTCTCATTGAAACGAAACTGTTGATTGAGTTGCTGTGACTTCTGCTCAGATAGTCCAACAAAATCAGCAAGTACCCGCAGTGCTGCGATTTTGTCCCACAATTTGATTTCATGAACCTCAATCTCTTCCTCCCCGGCAACGCGACGTACTTTGATGGACGCTATCGCACGTCTAGTACGTTCGGGAAGTGCGCTCACCGGCTTCATTCGAGGAGTCGCTCCATCGAAGTCCATAATGTCACCAATATCGCTGAATCCGACACTGGCAAGTTCTGCAACAACATGTGCTAGATCCACCTTCGCTTTCTCCAGTTCCGGCTTCCGTAGCTCCTCGATTTTCGCCAAAACCTCAGCATTTCTCAGCAACCTACTTGCTTGCACCTCCAACGAATGGTCTTCACCGTGATAACCCGCCGCCCTTGCTGCTCCCTTTCCATTCGCAGATTTGGCGTATTCACAAGCGAAGCGAAGCTGCCGCATCGTAAGTGTATGTTTGTTGCCTCCAGAGTTCTTGGACTTACTCATAGACTCAATACGAAACAGGGATTTCTACCCCTCCACTCGCCCTAGTAATTCCGGAAAGAGTCAGTGGCTTCCTGATCTCCTTCGCTACGACCCGAAAACTGCCTCCCGTTTTTGCCTTTTCCTCAGGCGAAAGACGCTCGTGCACCAGGGAGAGCGAACAAAGGAAGAAATTGTACCCGCCGTACGGTTGCCCACCAAATTGGAATCGCGAGGTCGAGAATGGTGCGCGACCTTAAGAGCCAAGCACGGAAGCGGCAGCGTCGGTTTTTTGTCCGAACGCCTCGGAGACGAGCGCTGCGTGCGCATCCATATCACCGAAATCATCCTCACACTGGCTCATAAGGAACGGATCCTGCTTCGCCAATTCAACGACGGTTGGAAGCTGAGCGGGAGGCCACAATTCAACGCTCGCGGTATTCGCAAACCATTCGGCAACCTGCTGCCTCGCTTTTTCCACCTCATCTTTATTAAATCCCTCCGTATCAAAATTATCGATGAACGCGTTGACGACGCGCTTCCCCTCGTCGAAATCCATCTGTTCCACCTGATCAAGCTTACCGGCGTCATATTTGGCGGGACGATAGGACAGAAGCAGCTTGATCGCCTTCGCATCGGAAGAGAGCGCGGGCTGGAGGTGCGGAGAGATGAGTTTTCCGTCTTTCATGCGAAGCATGATGGTTTTCGCACCGGTGCGGCCGTGAGTTACCAAGCGTTCCTTTGTATAGCGAATGGCATCTTCGTCTGAAGCCTGACCAATGAATTCCGATTCGAGAATCGTTCCCGCGTGGCCTCCGGGTCGATCAAGAGTATTCTTTGCGTTTTCTTCGGCCTGTTTCGCCATCGCGGCATACAGCAATGTCATGATGCCGTGGCCTCTGTACCCAAACGCTTTGCCGTAATTATCTTGCATGAACTTATCGTCGGCACTTCCAGTGTACTGCAAGTAGGTGATGGCTTTATCGCTGCCCTTGAGGGGGATGGTGGAAAAGTGATGGATTCCGACCACATTGCGATCTTTTTCCAATCCATAAATCACATCGAAACATCCTTTTGGTCCGCGGCGTTGAGCCTGGTCTCCCAATCTTTCTCGAACGAGAGCATTCGGCTCTCTTTCGTTGGGATCCGGAAAGAGATGCTTGAAGAGTTCGAGACCTTGTCCGAGTACACCCGGAGCCTGCTCCTCGGGATCATTGCCAACGAGAACGACTTCATGAACAAAGCGACGTGCTTCCTCTATGCGCCTCCGTTCTTTCTCATGGCCGATGTGTTCGTCGCCAACATTCAACGTGTAGAGACCCTCCTTGAAAGTTGATGGCGGAGCGTCAGTCACCTTCCAATCTTTATTTGGTTCATCTTCGGATTCCGGTTGCGTCGCGGTAGCCTCGAAATTTGTATGAATATATGATTTCCCACCGACAAGCGCTCTGCGTAGGGCAGCACGGCTCTGCATGCGCTCCTGTGATAAACCCGATCCTTTAATCGGACGCGGTGAGACATCAGGACTGGTGGGTATATTTGTATTTGTCATAAATATTTTGGTATGTGAATAATATACACATTGTACATGTTTTTTGTTAATAGTCAATGTTAATAATTGCATAGTATGTATTTTATGTTATAATGACATTATGAAACAAAATGAGGTTCCGCCCAATAATGAGCAACCTGCGGACAAAAAGGATGTCGGAATCGAATCCTTTGTCCCACAGGACAGTATAAAGGGGAAACTCCGACATCTTCTTTCACATACAACAGAAATGCACGAGACCACTCAAGCTCATGGAGAAGCGCATCGCAATACCCCTCCTCCGATGGCTGAAGCTCTGCAGAAGCCAAGGAGCATTGCCGACATGCCTTCGCCAAAACATGTATCAGAGGAAGTTTTGGTGGAGAGCTTCGGGAAACAGATGCTCACTCAATTCAAAGAAGTGGGAGGTTTGTACAAACAAATATGGGAGAATCCTTCATTGCTGAAGAATGCGCTGTTCGAGCTCGCTCGCGATTGTGTCTTGTTCCCACGAAGCTTGTACAGAGCGTGGCGCTCGAAGAAGACGAATGTTGACCCTGCAGAGACACTGAAAGAGAGCGCATCGCTTGCGTTGACCACAAGTGAATTTACATCGATACCCGGAACATACGCAGGAGTATGTCTGCTCAGCGGAGTATGTTCCATTCCTCAGGTCGTCGGGACAGTCGGCTCGGCTCTGGGCAATTACTTTGGTGCAGTGATCGGCTACGCCCTTTCCTATCTCCTCCTCTCGAGACGCGTAAAAGGGTATTCGAATAAACAATCATTCATTGATTCTACGAAGGTTTTTCGAGACTGTCTTCCTCCCGCGCTTGCACTCTACGTCGCAGATGCCCCCTTGATCCTAGCTCTTACGAGTCTTGGACTGCCTGCGATGGCAGCAGCGGCCGTTGTCCAGGTATTGGGAATGATTCTCTTCCTTGGTGTGGCAAAGGTATCCTCAAACAAAGCGGCTGATGCGGCAGTGAAATAAGAGGAATTTGCGAGTCAGGGTTCTCAGGTATAGCATTCGCCGCTCATTCGATTCCACCAATCTCTATGGGCAACGGTCGATATATCCTTGATCAAGCAGATCTTATTTCCGACACTCCGGATCTCCTTGCAGTGATGAACCGAAGAGCGGAAGAAGAGGGATCCTTCAATGTTACAGTGAGAGAAAGTGGACCATTTGCTGATCTTGAAAGTGTGCGCAAGGCCATCACTCTCCGTTGCTACAGAGTGCTTGATGTAGCTGAGGGTAGATATCTTTCCATCGAAGAGATTGGGAAAGAAGAAGAGCGAAACCCAAATTAGTACTAGCACGCTCCAGGACGGCCAGCATTTAAACAACACGAAGGATTCTTGTCCATAGCATGTGCATTCCTGCCCTTTCCACCGGAAAGGGACCGTCGAAATTCTGGTTTCCCTCTTTCGCGCTTCCACAACGAGAGAAATAACAAGTTTGATTTTCCGCAAAGTAAGTCATCTGTGCGCCCAAGCTCGAAGATGTATTTCTTGATACAACTGGCCTTTCAATTAATGAAGATGAAAGATGAGAGATTCTCGTGGTCCAGAGAACAACAACTCGGTCCGATCGAACCAGATTATTCCGCTTATATCCGTGCAAAATACGGTCGTACCTGTTACCGTGACATGACATGCATCACACAAGCTTCACCAAAATCGCATCCTTCTCCTGCTTGGTTCTCCTCGCGGCATGTTCACCGAAGTTCCAAGTCGTCTTTCCGCTATCGGCTCAATCGTCGAGTAGCACGATGAAAGCCTCTTCATCTTCCGCACATACTGCATCATCAGCTTTCTCTTCGGCCTCCTCTCTCCCGGCAAGCGTCCTCATCAATGTTCCGTTTCAAGACCAAGCCCCCCTCAATAATTGGGATGCAGTTCATGAGCAATCGTGCGAAGAGGCCTCGATGATCCTCGTCGATTATTTCCTCAACGGCAAAACGATTACGCCGAATCAGATGGAAGTACAGATCTCCGGTGCCATCAGCTTCGAGACACAGCATGGATACAAGCAGGACGTAACCGTCGAGCAGCTGAAGCAAATCGCGGCGGATGTATACGGCTTGCAGGGAACAGTACTAAGTGATGTCAGTATCCTCTCGCTCAAGCAGCAACTCGCGAAAGGGCATCCCGTCATCCTTCCGCTCGCGGGGAGAATGCTGAAGAATCCCTACTTCAGCGGAGACGGACCTTGGTATCACATGCTCGTCGTGATCGGTTATGACGGGACATCCTTCATCACCAATGACGTGGGAACGAAGCGTGGCGCGCAGTACCACTATCCCTACGACACACTCATCACCGCGATTCACGATTGGGTCGGCGCAGATGACATGATTGCGACGGGCCCCAAGAGAATGCTTGTCCTCTCGAAGTAAAAGGGCTGAAGGGATCAACATGGACATCCTAAAAAAATGTTAGATATTTATTGACATCATATTTCAATGCACGCAAAGTCCGCGAAAGTCTCATTTTGAGACTCCTACGTTCCCCCTCGATCCATAGACTGGACGAGTGAAATCAGGGGCTACGAAGGAAAGGGCAACGCTCCGGGATATGTGCTGCTCTGCACGATATGTAATTTCGACAACATTCTTCTGTTATTTGCAACTTTCAAGAGGAGCGGAACTCTCGAATTTCTGCTACAATATACGGATTTGAACACACAAACTCCAACACCTCGGCTCCAATGGGAAGCACCGACGTTCACACCGCACGAACGTTCCACGCGCTGGTATGTGATCGCGCTGATCTTCGCCGCACTCCTTGCCGGCTACGGCATCTGGGCGGGAGATTGGACATTCGTCGTCGCCATCATCCTCATCGCGTGCTCGTACTTCATCACACGCAAGAGCACGGCCCGCCTACATCGCATTCTCCTCCAAGACGACGGCATCGATTTCGATGGAACGTTCACATCCTGGAAAGACTGCGAGGACTTCTGGCTCATGCAGTTCCCGACCTACACGGAACTCACGATTCGTAAGAAGAAAGGGCTGGATCGAGAACTCCTCATACAGACCGCGGATCTCGACCCGCAAATCATCCGCGAAACAATCAAAGCGTTTCTGCCAGAGCGTTCCGACGGCAACGAGCGATTCATCGATATGTTGATTCGTTTACTGAAGATCTGACATGGACACCATCCTCTCCCCTTTCGGCTTTGCGCGATCGCTGCCCGAGCGCGAGCGTCGGGAACTCTTCGTGAGCAATCCCGGCTCTGCGAGCTCCTCCGGTGATCCAGAGAAAAAAGCAGAGCGGCAACGAGGACGTGATAGAAAGAACACCATCGTGAGGGAAATGGCCGACGCGTACGGCGAGATTTTGAAAGCGGCAGTCCCCGAATCCACTCCGCAGATGAGCGCACTGATCGCCGATACCGACCTCGCGGAGAGAGTGGGATTCGACCAAGACGACGCGGCCAGAGAAGCTGCTCGCTTGCTGAACATTCCGATGGGAAGCGACGGGCCATGGCGCAGTGCCGTTACGAGTAAAATTACGCCGTGGGAAACGCAAAGCATTGAGAGAGAGATCCGCACGAGGAGCGAGGATTACATGCGCTCGACCCTCGCCGATCCCACACAGGCGTGCAACGTCGAACGGGAACTGCGCGAGCAAATCAATCGCGGGACATTTCTCGGGGAAGCATTGGAGCGTCGCGTGATGCTCAAGGTGGGGGCAGAGGAACGTCTTTTGTCCCAGGACGATCAACGAGCGCTCGAGACAACCTTCGGCGAACTGCAGAAAACGGCTGATCAGATCAATAGAGGGAACGTCGCCTTGCTCCTCTCGGGAACGAAAGAAAGTATCGCAAGCCTGACTGAAAAAATTGAACCTCAGGATCTCCGTGAGAAAGTCGCACACATTCTCGAGACAAATCCCACGGACGGATGGGCAATCTCCATCGCACTGAATCTCGAGGAATCCATCGCGGATCCTCTGCAGCGGTTGCGCATGCAACAGTTGCTTGTCGAGACGATGAACGCTCTCACAAAATCAGAGAATTTCGGAGCGACGAAGCGTGACGAATCATCGAGAAGCTGGAGCGAATGGCGACGCAAATACATCGCCACGCTTGAAGAGCGAAGCACGACGCTGCGCGAGCACATCGAGACCGCCCTCGAACAGCGCTCCATTAAATTCCTCCAAGCCGATAACGACCGGCTCAAGACGTTCGTGACCACACTTGGGATTGACCCCTCGCAGTGGGATACGGGGAAGTCCGCAAGCACAGCCCCTCTGGCGGAAGAAGCGTGTTTCAAGAGATACGGCGTGAGCCTGAGCGGGGTCGGGAAGTTCTTTACGGATCGCACGCAAGCAATCGAGGACGCTGCGTCGGACCTCGATCCCAGAGACACATCGACCTTCGCCGACCGTGCGCAATCGCTTGGCAAACTCCTCGCCGATCTCGAGAAGGAAAACAACTGTTTCGATCCGTCCGACGCCGAACACTTCCTCGTGGAACAGCGACAGGAACAGGAAGATACGGAACAGTGGGCCTATCGCATCGGCACCCGCCTCAACGAAGCGCTCTCCACCGATCAGGCGCAGCGCGCGGCCATCACTCCCCTGCTCAAGCAGATCCACGGCAACGAAGATCCCTGGCAAGACCTCACGCTGCTGCGCGCGCATCTGGGAAAGTATGCCGCGACCAAGGGAGACAAGGCGAGACTCGCCGCACTCAGAAAAGATTTCCCTCAATGCATCACACCCTCGCAATTCAGCGAAACGGAGCGCGATCAATTGGAAGCGATGCTCAGCCTCATCGCGGAGCGACGCAGCAGCGCGATCCGATCGGGAACCAAACTCGTCGATGCATACGAGAAGACGAGACAGTCATCCCCCGAAATGGATGCCATCAGCAGAGGGCAGGAAGAGACGAAGCTGCGTATCCAGAGTCTCCTCGGCACGATCATCGAAGACACCAAAGACACACCCGTCTTCCACACGCTGAAGCTCAAACATCGTCTCACGCAGAGGGTGGGAGTTATCGAGGGCAATGTCATTCGCGCGTCGGCTGCCGCAGACATGTCCGCAAGGGAGCCGGAAGAAAGCAGGCGCGCGCAATTCGAAGCGGAAGCGAAGGACTGTTGGGCCAAGGCTCAGACGGAATCGCAATCGCTCCAGAGTGTGGCCGACGGCATCCGCGAAACGTCCAAGAACATCCTGGAAGAGGAAATCCCAAGCGATAGGGACGGATTCTACAGTTACGAGGATCGGAGGATTCACATCCGCAGGAGCCTAGATCCCGCAATGCGCGCATCCGTCATCAAGCACGAGAAGGGCCACGCCGTCCTGCATCAGCTGCGCCGATCCGGCCTCCTCCCCTTCCTGCTCATTTCCGAAGAGAAGGAACTGTCGGACGCGGGCGGCAAGGGCGACGAACACTTCTGGGAGATGCTGGAGAGTCTCTCCGGCTACTACCAGATCTCGCGATGCGAGGAGAAGTTCCGCGCCGCGGCGGTGCGTGAATACGGACAGGATGCTGCAGCCGTGGAGGCGCGCACGAGAGACCTGCGCAGGGAATTCCTCCTCGAAGAATTCGAAATCCACTTCGCCGAGTGGCAAGAATCGAAGACAAGACCCGCTCCCCGCACAGCCGAGGAGCAGACGGAACGAGATCTCTTCGCGATGAAGGAAGCTGCGCATGGCTCGCGCAAGCCAAATCAAACGACCGACGTGCCAGACGACCTCGGTATCGAACTCGCGAGTGCATCGAACCCACTCATCGATCCCGAGGATGCGGAAGAGGGATCAGAACCTGAACACGTAGCCACATCAGAGCAAGAAGGCATACCAAACATCAAACAAGAAATCATTGATACGCAGCGCATGATGAAAATCATCACATCGTTTCAATCCGCGTATCATGACGACCCCGAATCGCAAACATTCCTCTCAAACATCGCTCCAGACGTACATATTTGTGAAGGAAAGCTCAGTGATCTAGAGAAGCGTTTGTACGAAAAAGGAGGAGATCCTGAGGCAGATCAGAAGTACACCTCTGATGTAAGAAAACTCTCGGGAGCCGTAACTATACTCCATGATCGCGTTAAGAAGCGGGATAATAACTATATGGATATCTCCGGCCGCGCACGGAAGACGAAGGCGCCGGGATTCTTCGATCGCATCCGTTTCATGAGCATTCGCGACATCATGAAGCTCTACAAGGATACGGTGGAAGACTTCAAGACGATCTGGGGACGAAACCAGGAACGACTGCTCCAAGACGTGGGCGGCGTGCTCAATGATGCCCTAACGAAAGCAGGTGGCAAACTGCCTGTGGTCGGCAATCGCTACTTCGCAAAACTGCGCGGCTACCACGAGCGACGCTACGCCGGTGCAGAATTGGACTCGGTCGAGAAGTGGAAGAAATCCATGGAACGCTGGGACAGCCACGAAATCCTCGATACCATCTCTCATTCCGGAAACCTCGATCAAATCCGCGGCGCCATCGAAATGCTCTGCGACCGCGGAGAAATGGATTGGAATGATCGCGGCGTCTGGAACACGCTTCGCAGAATCTCAAACTTCAACATGCCCTTCGAAGCGTGCGAGAGAGACGACGTGCTGAGGGATATCTGGCTTCGACGCATCGTGTCGGATATCTGGAAGGATAAAGAACTCTTCTACAAGTGGCGCACGAATAACGACTCCCAGACAAACAGCCATAAGCAGAAATTCATCCAAACCGTCGACCAATTCAGCAACGTGAACGGGGGTCTCTCCGGCAGTCTCGAGAGACAATTGACACTCTATTCGGACTGGAAGGACGCATCGGACAGGGCCGGCCATCACCTCCCCTTCCCCGACGAAGTGAAACCGCACCTCTACGAGCAAATCATCGAGTACTCCATCAAGAACGGAAAAATGACCATGGAACAGAAGATGTACTACCTCGTGCAAGGCGTCGCGTCGGGCCTGCTCTCCGTCGAGCGTCTGCGCGCTCTCGCCGGACAGAACGGCGGCATCATCAACTACTTCCCGTACATCGAATACTTTTACTGCAAGAACAACACCCTGCCCGAGATCAAGAAAATCGCGGCTTCCCTCAAAGAGAAGAAAACAGCGGACAACCCCAATGCCGAATTCAAACCAGGCCTAAAAACAACCTTGTGGCTCCACTACAAAGTGGCACGCGAGGAGGCCGTTCGCGCCCGTCTCTCCAAGGGTTCTGCACGCTCCTCGGACTCGGGTGTCACCATGGACCACGAGGATATCCCCTTCTTCATCACGCAAATGGACTACAAGGAAATGGATAACATGGCGGGCATCGTTTCTGGAAAACGGCAAAAAGTTACACCGGAAGGGTGGAAGAACGCCTACGTCGGATTCAACTCGAAATTCAGAGTGTTTGCGAACTGCGCGCTCCTCGAAAAACAAGGACTGGAACGTCTCTCTCGCTCCGATACGCGCATGCTCGCTCAGAACCTCGGCGCGTACATCTACATGGACAATATTCTGACGGGAACCGTGCAGGATAATGATTCAAGACCTGGACTCAGCGAATACCAGATGAGCACACGATCTCCATCAGGAGCAAAAAACACGGTGACGAGGGAATACCGCGACAAGATGTGCGATTTCATCAAGAATCTTTACGATTCCGGAATACTCAAAGACATCAACTGGAAAGCTCTCGGCGTTGGACCTGAGGAGCTCCTCCCGCTTTACTCAACAGAATATCGTCGTAATCTTGCCAAAGATGATGATAAATACCATAAGCTCATCACCCAAAGGATCTTTCCCAAATTTGCCGTAGAACTCGAAAGAGTCATTTTGGAGCATAGCGACACGTTCAAAGACGTTCTGATGAACAATGAAAATAAATTCCTGAACGAAGGCGGAAGTGAATCTCTCAACCGTGATACCGTGCAGGAGCTCGTGAAAGAAGGAAACCTGAATTAATCTCACGCATTGCCGCAGAAGCAATTCCCAGGCATCCTCCAAGCGTGGACGTCTCCATTCAACGCATCGACGCTTCCCTTCCTCTCCCCCGCCACGGCGTTCGCGAACGCCGTGGCCCGCTACTCTCCTTATGAACATTCAGATTTCCCGCGTCGATAGTGCTCTCTCACTCCCCACCTACCAGACTTCGGGAGCCGTGGGCTTCGATTTGATCACGCGGCAAACGACCGTCGTCGAGCCCGGCAAGATCGCGCTCGTGCCCGGCAACGTCATCGTGAAGGTACCGGAAGGCTACGCGCTACTCGTCCTGCCCCGCTCTTCACTGCCGCGCAAAAAGGCCCTCATCTGCCCGCACAGTGTCGGCGTCATCGATCAGGACTACCACGGCGACAAGGACGAAATCCTCGTCCAGGTCCAGAATATCTCCGATGTCCCGGTAACGGTGGAGCGCGGTGAGCGAATCGCGCAGGGAATCTTCGTCAAGGTCGAGACGGCAAAGTGGCAGGAAGTGGAGACGCACGGTAAAGAGACGAGAGGAGGATTCGGGTCGACGGGATGAGGGCGTGATGAAGGACGCAGGACAGAGGAGAGAGGGATTAGGAATCCTCAATGTTCATCTTCTTGATAAGTGCATTCAGCATTCGATGAATTTCCTGACAATTCGCGGTGAGGTCGTTCAACTGAGTTTGATCAAGATAGCCAACTCCCTGGCAGAAATAGAGATGTGACATGGCTTCGATAAGTTCTCCACGCGCCTGAACATATTTGTGCATCTTATCGGGATATGTGTAACGGCCATACCCCTCGGCGATATTCGCCGCAACGGAGAGAGCGGCGCGACGTAGCTGAGAAGTCACTCCATACTGCTCCTCTTTCGGAAAACTCTTGGAGATCTGATGAACCCTCAGAGCAAGATCCATCGCTTTTTTCCAGGGTCCGAACGTCGTGAAGTCCGAATGCATAATCTACGTCCTAAGTCCTCTGCCCTCCGTCCTACTTACTTAGAGGCTTCCTCATGAACGCCGGGACCTCGAGCTCCTCTTCGTCGAATTGCGGGGCATTGGTCTTCACGTTGGGATCGATCGACATGCTCTGCTGCATGCCACTGGTGCGCCCGTCGACTTTCTCCACGGAAGGCCTGGAGAACGTGTTCTTCATGAGCCTCTGCGCAGGATTCGCCATGGCAGGCGTCGCGATGTTCTCCTTCTCCACGAACCCCGTCGCCACGACCGTCACCTTCACCTGTCCGGTGAAGGCCTCATCGATGACCGCGCCGAAGATGATGTTCGCCTCGGGCGAGGATGCCTCCGTGATGATGCGCGCGGCCTCGTCGACTTCGAACATCGAGAGGTCGTTGCCACCCGTAATATTGAAAAGGATGCCCTGCGCTCCATGGATACTCGTCTCGAGAAGGGGGCTGTCGATGGCGGCTCGTGCTGCCTCGGAGGCGCGGCTGTCTCCCGTGCCGTACCCGATGCCCATGAGCGCCGTACCCGCGTCCTGCATGATCGCCTTCACGTCTGCGAAGTCGACGTTCACGAGTCCGTGCACCGTGATGATGCTGGAAATACCGTCGATCGCGTGCTTGAGGACCTCATCGACGACCTGGAACGCCTCGGTGAGGGGGGTGGTCTTGTCGATCAGGGAGAGAATCTTGTCGTTGGGAATCGTGATGAGCGTGTCCACCTTGCCCTTGAGCGCCTCCAGCGCCTCATCAGCCTGTTTGCGGCGCTTGAAGCCCTCGAAACTGAACGGCTTCGTGACAACGGCAACCGTGAGAATGCCCATGGAACGAGCCGCCTCCGCGATGATCGGCGTCGCTCCGCTCCCCGTGCCGCCTCCGAGTCCCGCAGTGATGAAGAGCATGTCCGTACCTTCGAGCGTGTCCTTGATCTCCTCCAAGCTCTCCTCGGCAGCCCTCTTCCCAATGTCGGGATTCGCTCCCGCACCGAGCCCCTTCGTGGTGCCGCGCCCGATCGTGATCTTCTTCGGAGCCGGATTGTGGTAGAGCGCCTGAATATCGGTATTGACTGCGATGAACTCCACGCCCTGCACCTTCTCATGAATCATCCTCGCGACGGCGTTGCCGCCTGATCCGCCAGCACCGAGAACGCGAATGGACGCGCCGGGCAACATCTCGGGACGCACTTCGCGCGTTCCGGTGTCGTCATCCGGTCTGGGTATGCCACTATTTCCGGCAGAGCCGGAAGACCTGGGGCCGAAAATGGAGCGGAACGCGTCTGACATGGGAGAGGAGGGAAAAAGCGGGGGAAGAAAAAGGGATCAGGGGAAGAGGCTCTTGATCCACGAGCCGACCTGTTTGACTGCACGTTTCATTTGGAAATTTCCGTGTGACACATGGTCCTCTTCGCGCATGCCCCAGACGAGCGTGCCGAGAGCCGTTGCGTACGCGGGATCGTCGACTTTCTCGATGACGCCACCGATGTCCACGGGAAAGCCCATCTGCACGGGGAGGCCGAGGACATCGCGGGCCAAGTCGAGGACGCCCGGCGCCTTCACCGCTCCTCCCGTGAGGAGGGCTCCGGCCGGGAGCATTCCGCTGCGACCGATACGCGCGAGTTCGGCTTTCACAAGCGAGAAAATCTCGTAGTAGCGCGCCTGCATGATCTCCGCCATGTACTTCTTCGAAACCGTTTGCGTGTCGACCTTGGACACCGTCGAGAGATCGATCATCTCGCGCTCGCTCATCTCCCCCGGCAATACCGATCCGAATTCGATCTTGATCTTCTCCGCCGTGTCGATGGATGTGCGAAGTCCGATCGCGATGTCGCTCGTTACGCTCTCGCCTCCCACCGGCAGACACACCGAGTGGAGAATCGTCCCCTCTTCAAACACCGCCAAGCTCGTGCAGCCCGCGCCGACATCGATGATGAGAACGCCGAGCTCCTTCTGTCGCTTCGTGAGCGTCGCCTCCGCGGCGGCGATCGTCGACGGCACGAGCGCGTCGATATCCACGCCCGCCTGGTCGATGCACTTCTCGATATTCTTCACATGCTGAATGTGTCCCGTGACGATGTGCGCCTCCACCTCCAACCGAATGCCCGTCATGCCGAGAGGGTTCTTGATGCCGCGCTGCTCGTCGACGGCGTAGGCCTTCGGTTCGATGTGAAGAATGCGACGGTTAGCCGGAATGGAGATCGCCTGCGCGGCATCGAGCACACGCGCGATGTCCTCGAGGGTGATCTCGGCACCGGAAATGGCGATGACGCCTCGCGAATCGAAAGACTCGATATGCGAACCGCTCATGCCCACGAACACATGGTTCACCGGCACCCCCGCCATGCGCTCCGCGTCCTCCAGGGAGGAGATGATATTGTGGATGAGCTCCTCGACATCGATCACGTGCCCCTTGCGCATGCCGAGCGACGGCGAAAGCCCGACACCGATGACACTGGGCAAACGCTGATCGGAGTCGGCTCCGTCTACGACGGCAATAACGGTACGGATTTTGGCACTTCCGATGTCAAGACTTGCGAGTACACGTTCTTTGGGCATGGATCGAGAGGGGTAACGGCAGAGATGCTCCGTCCAAAAACCCAAGGGCGGAAACGGCACCAAGTCTAAACTGGCGGAGAGAAGCCACGCAAGCCATTCATGTATATCTTTGGTGTTCAGAACGGCACGTGCTGAGCACAATTTCTATGCGAATGTTTTCCCATGTGCTCGTGATAACCCACAATATTTATTCAGAAATTATTGCACGCTTTTTAACATGAATACGTTTTGTGCACAGAAATTTTCCATTTTTAATCAGCACACGAACTGATCTCTCATCTCAATTAGAACAACGCCAGCTGTTTCTCTTCCTGAGCATTCCCCTCCTCCTTTTGTACCTCCTGTTTGAAATGCGCTTTGCCGTACGGTGTGCCAAGAATCTGATCGAGACGCTTCCCGAGAGCCGGCGATTCTATTTCATTGAAGAAATCCTTCGCAGCCTGCGTCTCGACTTCATGTAGAGCCGTCTCAGCAAGAGAAATCGGCAGTGGGATATCGCACACGAGGATAGCCATGTGCTCGCAGAAGAATGCCTGCTCCCGATCGCGCTCAAGCTTCTCCCTGATCACGGGCTTAATGTCTGAAAGATGCTCGTAAATGTTTGCGAGCGATCCAAATTGCTGGAGCAGCGTCGCGGCCCCTTTGGGCCCGATCCCATTCACGCCCGGAAGGTTGTCGGAGGCATCTCCACAGAGTCCTTTAAAGGAGGGAATCTGATCCGGCCGAACGCCGTACTTCACCTCGATCTCCTTTGGCCCCAGATATTCGGTCTGTTGATAGCCCTTGTGGGGGATCGCGATACGCACATGCTCCGTGGCCAACTGAAACGCATCCCTGTCTCCAGTGACGATGCTCACGCGCATGCCCGCCCCCTCGGCCGCACGCGCATATGTTCCGAGAAAATCATCCGCCTCATACCGCGTATCGCTGACGTGTCGGATGCCAAATGCATCGATCATCCGGAGAATGAGAGGGATTTGGAGGTAAAACTCGTCGGGAGTCTCCGCCCTCCCCTCCTTATATGTCGCGTTCTCCTGATGACGAAATGTCTCTTCACCGGCATCGAAACAGAAGAGGAGGTTCTGCGGCTCCTCGATCTTGAGGAGTGAAAGAAGCATGGAACCGACGCCATACACGGCATTCGTCTGCACACCCTTCCTCGTTTGAAACGTACGCGGGATCGCATAGTACGCCCTGTACATCAGATGGTGACCGTCAATGACGACGAAGTGTTCGATGACGTAAGGGTGCCACGAAGAGGAGAAGATGGATAGTGAGAGGGGGAAGGCTATCTTTCTGTTATCCAATTTCGGGATTTCTATCTCCCAATAATTCAAATACATGTCAATGATTACGCCCTTCAAAAAAGCTCACTTTTGCGCTATACTAACCGGATACATCAAACAACCATGTCAGCATTTCTTCCCGCCTTCGACGACCTGATTGAGAGCAAATTCTCGATAGGATCAATCGAGCAGAAGATTCAGAATAAAACGGCGCTTCAAAAGGAACTCGGATGGCCGGTGGAACCCAAGCGACCGATGCTTTGTCTCCCCGCAGGAATGACGGAAAAGCTCGGCGGACCGCTCCTCACCGAAGTCCTTCCGGGAATCCTCTCACAGCAGATGGAACTCCTGGTGCTTGGAAAAGGTTCGTCGACGTACGGATCAATCTTCATGCACCTCGCGCAGGAGCAGCGCTACCGCGTCCACATCATCTCGGAAAGCGAAGAGGATATGCATCGGATGTTCGCCGCCGCCGACATGGCGCTCTTCCTCAGCGATCCCACGCACATGGAGGAGCTGGAGCACTGTCTCGCCTACGGCGTCGTGCCTCTCTCCCCGACTACTCCCCTGCTCGAGGACTACAATCCGATCCAGGAAACCGGCAACGCCTTCGTCTTCGGCACACCATCGAAATGGACGGCCTTCGCGGCCATCGTCCGCGCCGTGGAAACCTACAAATTTCCGTTCGACTGGCGCACCATCGTCCGACATTGCATGGAAACCATGTTCAAGGGCGAACGCGCGACGCTTCGCAAGAAGTGAAACGCTCTCACTTCTCGATGTATCCCTCTTTCAACATGCACGCGGTGAACTTCGGCTTTGCAGTCGTATCGTAACTAGCGATTTTCATCCGCATCGCGCACTCCCTCGTCGCAGACATGTGCTGCCAGACGGGCTGGAGACGGAAGACATTCGAAATGATCACCCAGAGGAGAGCGGTGACGCAGAGCAACAGCGTGATCGAGAACGGCTGGTGAAGTTTTTCATGAAGGTGCAACATGTTCAAAACATACGCTTCTTGTTCGTTCACTCAAGTTGAGATTTCCCGGACAATGTGCGAAGTAGTTAAAAGGACACACCGATCACTGTTCGTTGCCGATGAGTCCAATTTTATAGAGCTTAGCCTGCCAGTGCTTGCACAGCGCTGCGGGAACCGTCACAACAACTCTGTTCCCCTCCACTCTCAAATTGTGTTGCTCACCCTCACCGAGTCTTCGAATACCGTGCAGGCATCGAGCAGCCTCTTCGGGGGTACCGCGTTCATGAGTGGAAAGTTCGACGAGTTCCAAAGATGTCGATGGCATAGTGAGATCGGGGAAATTGAAGACGCGGCACTATCCCACTCGGGAAAGCCGTTGTCAAAATATGACTCGATGGAATCAAGCTCAACCTACGAACCAGTCCTTTCGAAAGAAGAGCGTGGCAAGAATCGTGAGGACGTACGTCCCCAAGAGAGAGAGCAGCAACACCGATCCCACTTCGACATTCAAGTCGTCGACACGTTTCTCGACTTCACGAAGCGATCTCCCCGCAAGGACCACACTGCCGCCTTTGGCCCGCACGAGAACCGCCGCGATCCGCACGGAAGGAGTCGGCTGCCAGGTGATGCGATCCTCGCCGTGTTCTGTGACGAACTGTACGACCCCATGCGGAACCACGGGAATGCTGTCGCCGAGAAGTCCCGACGATACGAGGGGAGCGCCGCTGCCGTCATACACAATCAGAAATGGAGAGAGACTTGCCCCGACATCGACGGTATCGGTCGGAAGAATGGATTTGTAACTCGCACCTTTCCCGATCTTCAAAGCCGCGTCTGCCGCCAACTGAATCTGCGGATCATTCGCCCCGATACGCAAATCATGCTGCATCACGACGTATACGAGACCCGCCATGGCACAGAGACCCGCGGCAAGCGGGACCCAGGCGATGAAAGATGAACGCAAAGAGGACATGGCGAATGGGGAAGGATCAAAACACCTCGTTCTCTCTTCCTCGATTCTCAAAGAGGAACGGCCTTGCTTCCACTGCCAACCTTGCCTACCCCCTTATTCACATCACTACCACTCCCTCCCCTCTGCGTATCCGAAAATTGGTAGCGAGGTCTGCCATTGCTCCACCTCATCATGCCGCCTCTTGCACCGCGTTCGAAACGGTGATGCATGCCAACAATAAAGATGCATCCGACAGCGAGGGCGACGAGGACCACGCCCGAGACGAGACCGAACAAAAAGGAAGAGGTGTGAAAATCTTTCATGAAGATTGGGGAAGGGATTTGATGGAAGGATACACTGCGGCCTGCAGGATTTCCAGGTGGTGGGTCAGGTGGGATTTGAACCCACGGCCAATTGCTTAAGAGGCAACTGCTCTACCAGGCTGAGCTACTGACCCAAAGGGAACGATGAGAGAAAAATCAGGGAGAAGGATCGAGCAAGCATATTGTATTTCGCCTCGCTTTGCTCGGCGTGGCAGGCTGAGCTACTGACCCAACGGGGGCACTGTACCAAGCTCGGAGTTTTATGACAATGAAGAGGATGGGATGGAATCCTCGGCATCGTCGGACTCAACGGAATCTTCAAGCCATCACAGCACTTTCCTCGCATGCACCATTGCGTTCTTCATTTCGAGGAGCGCCACCGGCAAGTCATCAAACCATCCGATCGCGGGATACGTCACCTCCCCCGCAATATCCCTCCCGCAAGAAAGATGAGCAAACTCCTCCTGCGACAACTCGCACTTCGCGAAGGTACGGAGAATTTCTTTGAGAGGAATCACCTGCGCCCAGGAAACTCGATCAAGCGAAACAGCATCCTCAACCGACCACGCCCCCACGGAAGTCCGACGCAGTGCCTCCAGATACCCACCGCACTTGAGGAGATCTCCGAGATCGTGCGCGAGCGAACGGATGTACGTACCCGATCCACACGCGACGCGCAGGGCAAGTTTCGGATAAGAATAGGAGAGAATGTCGCACGACGTGATCTCCACTTCACGCGGCGGAATATTCACGCCCCTTCCCTGCCGCGCCTTGTGGTAGGCACGTTCGCCCCCGATGTGAATTGCGGAGTACGCGGGCGGCACCTGCTGGATCTTGCCCACGAACCGATCGGCGATCATGCACTGAATAATGATTTCATCCGGCACCATCCATCCCTTCGGAGGTTCACGTCGCTCGATCGTGCCTTCGGCGTCGTACGTCGTGCTCACCGCACCGAACAACACGCTCGCATCGTACGTCTTCGAAAGATCGGAGAAAAGTTCCACAACCTTCAGCGCCTTCTTCCCGACCGCGAGCACCAAGAGTCCGGTCGCGAGAGGATCGAGCGTCCCCAGATGACCGATATCCTTCTCGGAAAGTTGCCGACGAACCGCCGCGACCACGTCATGGCTTGTCAGCCCCTTTGGCTTATCAACGAGGAGGAATCCGTGTCGCATGGGCGCCACCGTATCATGAAGAAGGCAGTGGTGCATGGTCATTCATAGAAAACTCCTTTGGCAAAAGAGACAATGGCGGCGTTTCCACCGTAACGGTACACTTCCCATCAACCATGCCGCCCATGAACCTCACCTTGAGCTGGGATCTGTTCATCATCGTCTTCTTCGCCATCGTCATCACATACACATTCATCATCGGAAAAAATCAGTCGGTGCGCGTGATCATCGCCACGTACATCGCGATCGTGGGCGTGCAAGGCATCGGCAATCTCCTGCAACGCGTCGTGGGAGATACGGGAGCATCGACCATGCAGATGCTCGGCATCTCTGCAGGCTTCCCCGTCCTCTCGACAACCAAGCTCCTCCTCTTCGTCATCCTCATGATCCTGCTCACGATCCACGGAGGATTCGACGTCCACTACGCGAAGGAATCGATCTGGGTGAACATCATCATCACGGCTCTTTGTGGATTCGCCACCGCCGGTCTGCTCCTCTGCGCGATCCTCACATACGCCGTCAATCTCCCGCTCCTCGATATCAACATGCCGCACGTCGCCACGCTCTCGCCTCTGATTATTCAAAGTCCGCTGATGCAACTGATGGTGCTCAATCAAGATCTCTGGTTCTCTCTCCCGGCACTGGTACTGATCGGCGCGGGGTTTGCGGGAAACTCTAAAGGATAAGAGGTGAGATATTCGTCAAGGTGTTTCCCCTCTTCATCGAACACGAAACTTGCTCCTGAGCAAGGAGCGGAGTAACAATACGCGTAATTACCCCCCGCCTATGTCTCTCTTCGATCGTCTCTCGCTCAAGATCTGGACACTTATTTCCAGCGCAACTGTAGGCATTTCGGCCGCGTACGCCGACGGCCTCGGTCCTCCGCCCCCCATTCAGGGCTTACCGAGCAGCTCGCCGACGTCCTCCGATCAAATCGTGACGATCTTGGTGAACATCGTCGTCTGGGTTCTCAACTTCCTCGCCATCCTCGCCGTGATCTTCATTATCATCGGCGGCATCCGACTCATCGTCTCGCAGGGAGAAGAGCAGGCAAAGGAGAAAGCGAAGAAGACCATCCTCTACGTCGTCATCGGCTTGATCGTCGTGCTCCTCGCACGCGTCATCGTCGGATTCTTCACGGGAGGAGCCTTCACGCAGGCATTGGGAAGCGTCTGAGCATAGTCCAAGCAATGCAAAAGCGCGCCTCGGGCGCGCTTTTTCGTACGACATTTCACTATCCTCTCACGCCACCTCCGGCATCGATTGAAGAATCGGCACTTCCTCTTCGACTTTTTCCGTATGCGTCACATCCGTATCTTTGATGATGATCGCATCGCTGCGCACTTCGAGAATCTGCGACACGGGGATCGGCGTCCCCCATCGAAAGAACCCCTTCGGCCAAATCCACTCCACCATGAAGAACTGCGTATCGAACTGCACGTCTCTGCACGCGCCGACCTTCTTCCCGCTCTCGGTAATGATGGGCTGCCCGAGAAATAATCGCTTCTCCTCAAGGAGAGGAAGCAGGCGGATCCGCTCCTCGAGCGGCGCGAGGACGCTGGCATCTCGTACGATCACCCGAAGCCCCCACCGAAGAATATCCATGGTCGAGAGGAAGAGCTCAAAACTGCGAAGGAACGCGGGAATGCGCACGAAGAATCCTTCAACTCTGCCAGTATCGGGATGAATGAGAATCCCCGAAATCGAGCCGAACTGTTCCGTCATCTCATCATCGACGACCGGAAGGCCGAGCGCTGTGGTGAACCGAACCTGCATCTGATAGAATCATAGCAGCAACTTCCCGTCGCTCCCATGCACCTCTTCAGCGGATCCTCCCACCCCTCGCTCGCCGCCGCACTCGCGAAAGAGCTCGGCATTCCGCTTGGGAAGATCACACTCAAGAAGTTCAGCTGCGGTGAGAACTACGTAAAATTTGATCAATCGCTCCGTGGTCAGGACGTCTACCTCCTCCAAACATCCACGCTCAGCCCCAACGAGGACGTCATGGAACTCCTCCTCATGTGTCAGGCCGCGAAACTCAGTTTCGCCAGCAGAGTCCACGTCATCATTCCGCACTTCCCGTACGCAAGGCAGGATCGCGTGAGCGACCCGCGAGAGCCCATCTCCGCCAAGCTCATCGCGGATCTTCTGGAAGTCGCAGGCGCGGATCACGTCATCTTCCTGGACCTTCACAGCGACCAGATTCAGGGATTTTTCTCGGTGCCTGCTGATTCCCTCGCCGCGCGTCCGATCTTCCGCAATTACCTCCACGGAAAGAAGTTGAAAGATCCGATCGTCGTCGCGCCCGATGCCGGAGGCGCAAAGCGGGCGAAGAAGTTCGCGGATCTCATCGATGCGGATCTCGCGATTCTCCACAAAACCCGCCCCGCTCACCACGAAGCGGAAATCCATGAGGTTGTCGGAGAGATCGAGGGAAAGACGTGCATCCTGTTCGACGATCTCATCGACACGGCCGGCACGCTCGTTTCGGCGAAGGAGGCGCTGCTGAAAGCAGGCGCAAACGCAGAGATGTACGCTATTGCGACACACGCGGTATTCTCCGGAAAGGCCAAGGAGAATCTCCGCCGCGCCGCCTTCACGGAAGTCATCGTCACCGACAGCATGCCCGTCGACCCCGCTGCAATCCCCCATCTCACGATTCTCCCCATCGCTCCACTACTCGCCGAAGTCATCCGCCACATCGAAAGCGGCACGAGCGTCACGGATATCTACAAACATTGATCCCGCCGCGACGCGGGGAATATTGACGGCAGCGCCGCTGCTCCGTACCCTAGCCTTCGCGGGCGATTAGCTCAGTGGTTAGAGCGCGACACTGATAATGTCGAGGCCGATGGTTCAAGTCCATCATCGCCCACCACACACATTCATGAAGAGCTCAGTGGATCGAGGATCCGCTTGCGGATCCGAGTAAGAAACAATCGCGACACAACGCGCGACACTGATAATGTCGAGGCCGAGGTTGCTGTCCATCATCGCCCACCACACACATTCATGAAGAGCTTAGTGGATCGAGGATCCAGACAAAGCAGCGACAGCATCCCGCAGCTGCTGTTGTAGTTGTGCGATTTGGGGATATTGCCTCGCATTATCTGGGCATAACGTGAAACGCCTCTTCTCATCGATTTTGCCGACGAACGGCGTCGTTGTCGTCTGCCCCATGGGGACAACCTCGAACAACGGTTTTTTGAAACCATGTTTCGTGGATTTGAAACCAACACGATCTGATCTCAAGCCAAACTTCTCAAGAAATTCATGCTGATCATCATAGGAGTCAAATGTATGGATATGCTCAGTCATGCGCTAAAAATAATGGGCGCGCATACTCTGCTGCCTCTTCACGTATGTCAAACGGCTTGCCACACACCCACAGGCTTGTCCGTCACACCACGAAGATGCGAAAAGCCAAAAACCCGAGAAGACAGAGAATGAAAATTCCCACGACGACTCCGGTGATCACATCATCTGTTTTCATGGTTCGATAATACGCATTTTCCGATCGAAATCGAGAGGACATCTCACCAAGAACGATAGGCATTCGGGTAATAGGAATTCACGAAGTTGTACCTCGGGTAGGAAGAATTCCTGAAAGAACTGTTAACGTACGAGTTATTGGGATAGGAGTAATTCACATAGTTGTAATGCGCGAAATTATTGCTCGCATCATTATACGCTGGCAGACTCCAGTACTGCTGGCGCCATGACGGATGCCAGGTCGGACGGTAGACGGTGTTGCGATAACAATTGCAGTTGTAAGTGCTCGCAGCGTTCCCGTACCAAGGACAAGCGGATGCGACCGTCGGCGCTGCAAAGGATATCGCGGCGGCAAGACAGATGAGTGAGGAAACGGATCGCAGATGGTTCTTCATAGCGCGGGGAGAAAGATGACTAAATCGAGGTTTTGAAGTATAATGTTACTTCATAAACTCCGCAAGAGATCTTTTTGGCTTCCATGCGTCCATTCCTCTCAATCACTTCGATGCTTCGGTCTTCGCCCATGCCGAGAATTTTTCGAGGGGCATCGGAAACGGAAGAGATTTCCCATCTTCAGAAATGGAACTCACTTCCGCGCTCGCGGTATCGTACGTAAATTCGAATATCCGTGCCCCAAAGAGCATTCCCAGAACTCGGACGCTGTGATCGGAGTAGGGTGTGAGCGACGCGTCAACCGAGAACGTTCCCCCTGCCTCCGTAAGCGCTTGGGTCGTCTTTGCAATCGCATCGGACCTGGAGAACGCCCCATCGTCTACTCCGATACTGAGCGTCTGAAGCGTGAAAAGAAGCGCCTGATGATCCGGTGAAGCACTGGCTTCGAGCGGAGAAAGAAGTGAGAAGAAATCTCCCGCATACTGTGACGTGCGATCGGGATAAGCCAAATTCTGCATCAGTGCGATCATCTCCTCTGCCAAAGCCCATGCTTCCTGATCGATCGATGGCGTCTTCTCCTGGGAAAGGACATCCGCAAAAGAGGACTTCCACAGATTTCTGAGGGCTACAGGCGCGGGAAGAGATAATGTGTCGCTTTGTGGGAACGCGAAGAGACGCAGGGCCTGCGCTTCGTCCGAGACATGCGGAGGAAGCGGCAGTGCCCACTGCAAGGAACGCAGCTGAGGATGGATGGAGGCGAGAAGCCAGCAATCCTCATCATCCTGAAGAAGACGTAGCAGATCACGTTGCATCGCCTCCTTCGAAGAGGCCGTGAGAAGGACGGACGCCATCCAAGTTTTCAGAGGAGAAGCATTGAGCAGAGAAAAAGTTGCCGGATCTGAAAGAAGTGTATGGACACCATCCGCATCGCCAGCTTCCACGAGCGAGCGAAGGTAACCGAACATCTGCTCCTCACACTGTGCCATCACCCGGGCGTGTGACTGGGAAAGAAAGACAAAGGAAAATCCTCCGCAGTCGGGTTTTGTGTCACGACTCACGGGCAAAACATCGTCGGTCGGTGCCAACGTCGCTGCCTTCACCATTTGAGAAGCGAGAAAAACGGGCACGAGAGCTTTCAACGAGCGAGCGCTTCGCCAAGGAGTTACGCCGTCTGAGAGCGCGGGGAACACTTCCTGCACACTCCCCTGCCACTGCATGCCTGCGGGAACGAGCAATCCTCCTCCCTGCGCATCACGCAAGAGCGCGGGGCCGCTAATGCCTGCGACGAGAAGCGTGTCATCTCGACGCGAGAGGTAGATCGTACCGGACAGACCTACCACCTCTCCGCTCCCCACGGAAATGCGTTCGATTCCACGAGACGAAAGAAGAACATCGCCATCTTGAAGCTCGGCAAGATCCCCAGCCCCTATGACCGCCCCCCTATCACCTGCCTGACCCACGACTCCGAGCGGAAGAGAAAAACCCGAACCCACATCCACCGAAAGAGGGGCACTCAACGATTGGTCTTCCTGAAGAAGTGACGCTCTGAACGCTCCCGTCTTCATCGAGAGAAAGAAAACGAGAGTGAGGAACGCAGCGAGAAGGGGCAAGGCAACGAAGTGCCGGTGCGCTTTCCCCGGAGAAGGAGGATTTTCTGTGTGCATTTTTCCTCTTAGAATAGCAGAAATCACCATTTTTATCAACGCAAAGGGTTTGCCAGAAAGGGGAGGTTGGCTGACGCTTACGGCCATGCGAATTCTCGGAATTGATCCAGGCCTTGCCACAATAGGATTAGGTGTTATTGATGCAACTTCTGCGCACGACATGTGCGTCCTCGAGTGGCTGACAATCACCACGACCCCCTCGTCTCTCGCGGACCGCTTGATGGTGATCCACACCGACCTCTCGGCGTACATCGAGGAAGTGCATCCCGACCTCGCCGTCGTCGAAAAGCTCTTCTTCCAAACCAACGAGAAGACGGCCCTCGACGTCGCGCACGCGCGCGGCTGCATCCTCCTGACACTCGCCGAGCACGGCATTCCCTACATCGAACCAACACCCCTCCAGCTCAAATCCTCCATCACCGGAGACGGGAGAGCGGTGAAGAAGCAGATGCAAAATATGATCGTTTCCATGCTCAATCTGACCGAAATCCCCGAGCCCGATGATGCCGCCGACGCCCTGGCGCTCGCGGCCTACGGCGCGCTCCACGCCGCCAGAGAAGCGATGGTCATCGCGGCGACGTAATCCCCTCCCGCACGTCCCACACCTGGGCACCGCGAAGCGTTTTTGGAAGATGCGTCGCGGTCACGAACATCTGGTGCCCCGCGAGTGTTCCGCGGATACGTTCCTGGTGCGCATCGTCCAGCTCCGAGAAGACATCATCTAGCAGGATCACCGGCTTCTCACCCCGACGAATCTCGAGGTACGACGCCTCCATGAAAAGGAGCGAAAGCAGACACACGCGCCGCTGACCGCGCGAGGCGAATGCAGCAAGCGGACGACCCTCCGCTTCCACATGCCAGTCATCGCGATGGGGACCGACCGTCGTCGCCTGGACAAGCACATCCCGGGAACGAAAATGGCGCAGCAACTCACGATGCTCTTCTGCGAGTGAAGCAGCATCCCGCGCCTTGCCCGTCCGATCGTACTGCAGGCGGACATCCTTCCAATCCTTCTCGCCCAACTCCTGAAGCTGGGATGCGAGCGACAGGCCGAAGGTCTCCGTGAGCTCCAAGCGCGCGAGCGTGAGCACGCCGCCCTCCTCGGCCACGCGATCGTCCCACGGATCCAATTCGGATTCTTTGGCGCGCAGGGAAGCGATGGTACGAAGCAACGTATTGCGCTGCTTGAGCGAGCGTTGGTACTCGCGCAAAGCTTTCTCGTACGCGGGAGACGTCTGCATCAAGATCCGATCGAGGAAGGATCGACGCTCGGCAGGTGACCCGGTGAAAAGATCAAGATCGAAAGGAAGGAAGGCAACCACGGGGAGTTTCCCGATCATGTTCTGCGACGTGAGACGGACATCATTGCGAAAATACGCGCGCTGATGCCTCGGTTGCACCTGGCTCACCACTTCCAAACGCTCGCGCAAACTTGCGTCCGATTGCACTTCCCCCTGGATGCGGTAGAAGTCCGTGCCCCACTGCCGCAGGCACTCATCTTCGACCCCGAGAAAAGAATGCAGGAGAGACAGCACGGAAATCGCCTCAAGAAGATTCGTTTTTCCGCTGCCGTTCTCTCCGATGAAGAGGTGAAGATCCGACGCGCCTAGATCAAGATCGAGTGAGGCGTACGTTCGATACTGCGAGAGCTGAAGTCGGAGAAGACGCACGGAGAGACGGGAAGTGAAGGACCCTTAGGTGGGAATTTTTTCGGCAAGGGGTACGGCCTCTGCGTAGAGAGCCGCAACAAGATCCGCATACTCCTTGCGTCGAACGTAGGTGGGGAACTCTCCAAGATGCACCCAGACGAACGCATCGATTTCGTTCTCATCGACGCGGACCTCCGCGTCTTTTCCTGCGAGTGCAAAAATGAAGGCAATTTTTTGGCCGCAGACATTGTCGGGGCGAAAACGTCGGAAGGAAGGCGGAAAATCGTACGTGTACATCCGCTGACTCGTGCCGATCACCGTGCAATCTCCAATCCCCGCCTCCTCCTTGAGCTCACGCATCGCCGCTTGCTCGATGGTCTCCCCCTGCTCCACGCCTCCCTGCGGAAGCTGCCACGCATCGCTTCGCCGCGGCTTGTGTAAAAGAAGAAATTGGAAAGACGCTGCGTCATTCAATCTCCGCAGAACCATCACAGAAGCCGCAGAACGATAGACATCAGGCACGGGGATACTATAGAGCGGTGGAAAGGAGAAGAAAAATGTCGGAAAAGGATTCCAAAGACCATCAAAATTATCCTCTGAATCTCCGACACACGGACTCCTCGTAATTCTTACTTCGAATGCCTCTCCTCCTTCAACTTCATCGGCATGCGCTTGCGACACTTCGAGCAGAACTTCTGCACTTTGAAATCCTTCCAACCCACCCCCTTGCTGTTCTGCTTATGCAGACGAACGGTTCCGACGCGGTTGCCCGACTCAGGACAGAACATGCCGAAGACTGTGCGCTTACCGCGTGGCATAAAGCTCGCGTACTTTACTTATCAATCCTGGGGAATGCAAGTGGCTCTGGGGGACGAATCTATGCGTTCGCTCCCGCAGACTGGATGAATGAGAAGACGCCGTTGGCCGCCACCGCCCCCTCCCCCGCCGCCGTCACAAACTGCGCGAAGTGATTGGAAGCGCTCGTCGCATCGCCCGCGCCGAAAACGCCCGCAACAGACGTCGCCATGCCGTCATCAACTTTCAAGAAACCGCGCTCATCGAGCGCACATCCGATCTGCACACCGAGATCCACGGAAGGATCCGAACCGATTTCGATGAAGACGCCATCAACGGCAAGTTGGTCTGACCCCTCGAAGGGCTTGTCGATTCGTATCCCGGTCACCTTGGCATCGCCGAGGATCTCGACGAGATTGCGCTCGAGGACGAACATGACGTTCTTCATGCTCTTCAGGCGCTCCTCCCAGTAGGGTTCGGCACGAAATGCGCTGCGTCGATGGACCAGGTAGACCTTCGCCGCCACCTGCGCCGCAATCGCCGCGCCCTCCACGGCGCTGTCTCCTCCGCCGATCACCGCGACCGTCTTGCCGCGGTAGAAGAACGCATCGCAAGTGGCGCAGTACGTCACACCCTTGCCGGAGAACTCCGTCTCGCCCTTCACACCGAGGTGCCGCTTTTGCGATCCCGTCGCGAGGATGAGCGTCTTACCCTCGGCGGTCTCGCCACTCTGGAACGTCAGTCGAAATCCGCCCGCGATCTTCTCCACCTTCTCCACCCGCGCCACTTTCTGCGTCACTTCCTCAAAGCTCTGCGCGTGCTTCTTGAAGTTCTCCATGAGATCGGGACCTTTGATCTCAATCGTTCCCGGCCAATTACCCACTTCCGCCGCCGTCAAACCCATGCCTCCATCCTCCAATCCGACAATGAGCGTCTTGAGCTTGTAGCGCGCCGCGTAAATCGCCGACGTGTAGCCAGCCGCACCCATCCCGATGATCAAGACGTCGAACACGAAGGAATCTTAATGGAATGAGCGACGAACCGCAAAGATCCCGCAGAGCTTCTTGTGTGGCAGAGATTTAACTCACTTTTTCGAAAGATACATCATTTCGACGTTATCAAATACCACCTGTGCGGTTACCTGTCGAAAACGTTCTTGCATTTCACTCACGATCCTCAGCAACGAATCACGCCACTCTTTCTCGTCCGTACATTTCTCTGGATTACGAACGCCCTGGATGATTCCTACATGTTCTCCTCCCTCCGGGCATCCGCGATCACATTCGTACGCAACAAACCCAGACGTCACTACAGCTGAAACATAGACTCCTGTTTCGCGACCGACCTGTTCCATGATTTCCTGCCAAGCCTTCGAAACGGTTGTGACGACGTCGCCCCGAGCCCCTTCATTCGCATGACCGTATCCTGGAGTAACACCAATGGTCATCTTAAATCGTTCTGTCAGGTGTGTTGCTATTCGCATAGCATCTCAGTCTATATTCACGGAATGTTGCTGTCTATGGTGCCGGAGGAGGGAATCGAACCCTCAATGCCTTTCGGCACACGATTTTGAGTCGTGCGCGTCTACCAATTCCGCCACTCCGGCACAAAAGCATAATAATCCTCGACACTGAAAACGGGAAGGAACTTCCTGTATGCTGGACTCTCACATGAAGCAATACGCCTCCTTCATTTTCGACTCGTGCAACTTCTCCCCGGAAACGGGGAAGATCTTCCTGAACTATTCGCTTGATGGCGAGATCCGCTTCACGGAGACGCTGACGCTCCCCCATCCTCCTCCCACGTTCGACCCCTCTTCGCCATCGTTTCACGCCGCGCTTCGCGCCTTGCACCTGTGCGGCGGGGTCAGTTACTACAAGACGTGCCTGCCAAAACAGATCGAAGTCCGCACGGAAGGACTGACACGAGAGCAGGCGGATTTCTGGAACGCCGTCTACGAGAACGGGCTCGGGGAATTCTTCTACAGGAATGACATCGACTTCCGTGGCTTGCTCCAATTCCCCTCCGTCGACTCCCCTCCTCCTACTATCGAATCGACAATCGTGAAACCAAAAAGCGGAAGAGTGCTGATCCCGCTCGGGGGAGGCAAAGATTCCATCGTCACCGCCGAACTCCTGCGCAAGTCGGGCCACGACGTCACGCTGCTGCGCATGGGCGCCCACCCGATGATCGACGCCGAGGTGAAGGCGCTGGGACTCCCCGTCCTCACTGTCGAACGTCACCTCTCTCCGATCCTCTTCCGCCTGAACGCCGAAGGCGCGCTCAACGGTCACGTTCCCGTGTCAGCCTACCTCTCCTTCCTCGCCGTGGTGATCGCAGAAGTGTATGGATTCGATACCGTCGTGATGAGCAATGAACGAAGCGCGAACGAAGGGAATGTCGAGTATCTCGGCAAAAAGATCAATCACCAATGGAGCAAGAGTCTGGAAGCGGAACGGATGATGCAGGAATACATCCGCGTCGGGATCGATCCTCTTCTTCAGTATTTCAGCCTCCTGCGCCCGCTCTCGGAGGTGGCCATCGCCAAGATCTTCGCGGAGTTTCCGCAATACTTCGGATGCGTCACGAGCTGCAACGCAAACTGGAAGATTCTCTCGAAGCCCCAAAGCGATGCGAGACCGCGCTGGTGCGGCCACTGTCCAAAGTGTGCGTTCGTATTTGCGTGTCTCGCCGCCTTCCTCCCGAAGAACGCGATCCTCGAGATGTTCGGTGCCGACCTCTTTTCCTCGAGTGATCTCCTCCCGCTCTTTCGCGAGCTTCTGGGAGTTGAGAACTTCAAACCCTTCGAATGTGTGGGAACAGCGGACGAAACCAAGGCGGCCTTCCTCCTCATTCATGATCGCGGAGAATTCACCGACACTCCTGCGATGAAAATGTTCCTTTCGGACATTCTCCCCGCCATCAAAAACCCGAAGAAGTTGATCGAAGATGCACGGAAACCATCGAACGACCACTGTATCCCGGTTCAATTTCAGAAACTTCTCACTGACCACTGATCACTTCTCACCCGCCTCCATGCATATTCGCGATCTCGCCGGCAAACGCATCTGTGTTCTCGGATACGGGAAGGAGGGTCGGGCGACCGTAAAGGCCCTCGAACACTTCGCTCCCGGCTGCAACATCACGATCTCTGATCAGAATCCGTCCGCCATCGATCAGAATGTAACGCACGCGCATCAGGTCGGATCCGACTGGCTGAAAGATCTTGAGACATTCGATGTCTTGATCAAATCACCGGGCATCAAACCGATTCCTGAAATCGAAAAACATCGAGACCGTATCACCTCCGCCACGCAGATCTTCCTCGACTCCGTTGCGGGAACAGGTGCGCTCACGATCGGCGTCACGGGTTCGAAGGGCAAGAGCACGACCGCTTCACTTATCTACGCGATTCTCGCAGCCGATGGCCGCAAGGTCTTCCTCATCGGCAATATCGGCTTCCCCGCGCTTGAGAAACTTGCGGATGCTTCCAAAGAAACAATCTTCGTGATGGAGATGAGCAGTTTTCAACTCCTAAGTACCGCGCGCAGTCCGCACATCGCCGTCATCACGAGCTTCTTCCACGAACATATCGATTACCACGGCAGCACCGATGCGTATCTCGAAGCGAAAGGAAACATCGTGCGCTTCCAGACGGATCAAGACATTGTCGTCTATAACGCCCTGAGCGACGGAGCCAAGGAGCTCGCCCTCAAGAGCCAGGGGAAGAAGATCTCCTTCCAGCCGAGCGATGCTCCTCTCCCCATCGAGAAGACCAATCTCCTGGGTGCCCACAACCTCGGCAACATCGCCGCCGCGTTCAAGATTGCAGAAATTCTCCGCGTCCCGAAGGAAACATGCCTGAAAGTCTTTGAGGAATTCCACGGACTTCCCCATCGTCTGCAGTCGCTCGGTGTGATCGACGGCATCGAATGGATCAATGATTCGATTTCCACGAACCCCAACGCCGCCATCGCCGCACTCGACGCGCTGGGCGACCAAGTGGCCGTCATGATGCTCGGAGGTTATGACCGCGGCACGTCCTTCGCAGCGCTCGGAGAGCGTGTCGCCGCCTCCCACGTGCGCACCGTCATTCTTCTCGGACAGACCGGAAAGCGCATTCGCGAAGCCATCGAAAAGGCCGGATCAACAGTACAATTCCTCGAGGCAACATCGATGGAAGAGGCCGTGAAGTTCGCAAAGGAGAATGTAAAGAATCACTGTTCACTTCCCACTGTGCACTGTCCACTCGTCTTACTCTCCCCTGCCTCTCCCAGCTACGACATGTTCAAGAATTTCGAGGAACGCGGAAAGAAATTCTTAGACGCGATCAAGCACTCCTGAGACGATCACAACTGCGGTGCGTCTGTTGTTCCGTCTCCGGCTTTCACTTTCGCGGGACGGATCACCCGACCGTGGAGTTCGTACCCATCCTCAAGGACTTCCGTGATCTTCCCCTTTGGCCCCGGCCCCTGCAGGAGCACCTCATGCCGCGAAGGATCGATATCTTCGCCGAGGGCATCCATTTTCTTCAAACCCAAAGCCTCAACCTGTGTGAGGAGCGTCTGTTCGATCGCCGCCACGCCCTTCACCCATTCGTTCGTTTGGAGTTCGACAGGAAGATGGAGAAATGCGCGCTGAAAGTTGTCAATGACGGGCAGGAGACGAAGCAACACGCCCTCGGAGGCATATTTGCGCAGATCTTCGGCATCCTTCGCCATGCGAATCCGCGCGTTCTGGAGGTCCGCCTGCGCCCGCGCGGCCATCTCCGTGAGACTCGCCACCTGTTCGGTGAGCTCTTTCATCTTGGCTTCGAGTGCCTCATCGGTTTGCCCCAATCCTTGGACAGGGGGATCTTTGGGAGTTTTCCCGGAAGGTTTCTTAGCATCGTGCATACTCTGAGCATACCAAATCGCTTCAATACCCGCTTGGAACTCTTTCCAAAAATCCCTTCAACCCGATCGAGTTCTCAGACATAATCCGTAAGGTTTTCTTTCATGCCTTGTGTCACGGTAGCTCAGTTGGTAGAGCACAGGACTCATAAGCCTGGGGTCGCCGGTTCAATCCCGGCCCGTGACACCATACGGGTCACCAGAGTGATTATCGCTCTCGGTGGCCTTTGCGTGCTTTGGGATCAGAAACTCAATTCTGATGCGCTCAGGGAAGATTTCTATGCGTTTTACGAGTTCTTGGACGATGCGCCGCTTGGTTTCAAAGTCCAAGCTCAAGAGGCTCTTGGCGTAGCGTTTTGCGATCTCCTGCGCTGACATCAGACGGTCCTTCTTCTCATCCTCGTCCATCAGCTCGCTACAAATGCGATCACGTTCGAGAATCACTTTTTCCTTCTCGCCACGAACTTCCCTTCCCTTTGCCTCGATTTTCCCTTCCTCTTGATACTTGAGGCCCTTCTCGTAGAGATTACAGGCTCGCAGATACTCTTGGTCGAGTTCCACAATCATTTGATCGCAAGCGTCGCGCTCGGCCGTGAGCTTGGGAATATCCAATGATTTTTGCTGTTCGGCTTGGACGCGTTCGATGAACGAACGCGGGTCTGCCAGTAAACCTTCGATCTCACTCCACACTTTCGCTTCCAGCACTTGCCCTGAAATCTGACGATTGTTGCAACGCTGAATAGCTTTGTCTGCGGTCTTCTTGCAACGGTAATTGCAGTACTTACCGACAAGAACTTTCGCACCTTTCACCCGTTTCCACTTTGGCTGCATGTAGCCGCCATACGCCGATTTGCAATCTTCTCGCCCGCACCACACCTTGCCCGAGAGCAAATATTCATTCTTCACATTTCGAGGCTCAATTTGGGCAAGAAGTACCTGAGCCTTCTCCCACAATGATCTGTTGATGATCTGTGAGCAAGGGATGGCCCTCCACTCCTCTCTTGGGTTCGGGACATCCTTTTTCTTTTTGGTTTTAGGATCGCGTTTTGTTGTCCGTTTGTTGAAGTAGTAAATGCCCGTGTACGCTTCTTGTCGAAGGATGCGGGTGATCGTTTTGATATGCCAATAGTTCGGAGGATTCTTTTTGCGAAAACTCTCAAGGTCAGCTTTTTTCTTTTTTAACTCCACATATTTCTTATCGGCTTTGGTGGGAGTCTTCATTGCGTTGAGCCGCCGCTGGATTTCATAGGCAGTCATTCTCCGCTTTACATACCAATTAAAAACCTTCTTCACGATTTCTTCCTCCTCATGGTTCACAGACATTTTTTGCGTCTCCTTATCAACGTCATACCCAAAGGGCGGATATTTCCCTCCAACCCACTTCCCTGCTTCCGCCGCGGCTTCTCTCCCAGAAAATGTACGCTCAAGAATCAGATCTCGCTCCATTTCGGCAATGATGCCAAGCAATCCGATCATAAACCTTCCCATGTGCGTCGTGGTGTTCACTTCGGTCTGGGTCGTGGCGATGAACCCAACGCCGATTTCCGTGAGGTATTCAATGGCATTGAGCAGAAGCCTTGTCTTGCGAAAGAAGCGGTCGAGTTTCCAGACCATCACAACATCAATCTCTCCCTCCCTTGCAGCCTCGAAGAGTTTCGGCATCTCTTCTCGTTCATTGATCTCCGAGGCTCCCGAGTATGCGAGGTCCTTGTAGAGATGTTTCGGGTCGAAATCGTATTCGTCACTGTGTGCTTCGAGCCACTTGAGCATTTGCGATTTTTGCACATCAGCACCGTACTTTTCCGCTTGTTCATCGGTGCTCACTCGAATGTAAAGCGCAACGCGCTTTTTGGCTTTCATTACATCCTTCATAACACCCATTATACATAGCTTATTGCTGAATATAAGCCATTTCTTCAATATGAACTCCAAGCTCGTTCAGCAATTACTATAGAGCCTAGGCAAAGCTCGAAAAAACCCTTAACCAAGGATATATTATCTTCCAATGAAAAGAAGTAGTGAAATAACCTCGTTGGCAAATTCCATTATGTTGGATATTACAGACAAAAAATTGCCACTCCATTTAGTAGCACTAAAGGCTTCTCGTCTCACTCGATTGCTCGATGATCCTGAATGGACAAAGTGGTTTGTCGAAAGTGCGAAATTAGCTGAGATCGAAGAATTTATGGTTGGGTCGTTTGAGTGCAGCATGGATGCTGCAAAGGATCGCGAAGTTTCAGTTTCAAGCGCAAACCCGACTCAACATGTATTTACTCCCATGGGTAATGTGTTTGAAAGGTCCGCTGTGAAGAAAGATGCAGAACAGAGCATTGCACATCTTTCTGAGGTTAGATCTGCCGTTTATATATATGCATCGAGTGTGTATGCAAAATGGCAATTTGGGAATGTTGCAGAATCGATCTTTGAAAAAAGGCGTTCTGCGACTGATCAAGCCCTAAAAAATATATTCCCCGATGCGAACGAAAGATTGAATTCAATCGAGCAAAATTTGCAGAATGATTCACCAGAGGATTGGAAAAATGCCATTAACTCTTGTAGGACACTATTGATGGATTTGGCAGATGTGTTAAATCCTGCCAAAACTCCTGAGGAAAAGGGAAAATATTTAAATCGTTTAAAAGATTTTATTTCACCAAAAATCGACAGTGAATCAGTAAGAAGTTTGCATGTCTCCTATTTAGAAGAATTGAAAAACATTCTTGAGCAGGTGATTAAATCTACACAAGGAGGGGCACATCAAGAAAGACATTCTAAAAACATTGCGGAAACAATCGTTCTTCACACATATCTGATAGTGGCAAATCTGATGGAAATCCATGCCCTCTCGGGGGATCGCTCTGCTGCAAAAAAGATAGAACCTCCACAGCCAGAACGATAGTTTGTGAGGTTCACCGCACCGTTTTAAGGTTCTATTGGGAATTTTCTGTAACATTCATCAATGATGTTGTTTGTGAAACTATCGAGTTGGACTTTATATATACCAGTCGGCGTACAGTCGGATAAACCATGAGCATCGACCAAATGTAAATCACAATATGTCGTATTGGACGACTTCATACAGTTGTTATAAGCATTCAGCGCATCCGCGTGCATTTGATCACAAAGCGAGTATCGCTCATTATTAACTTTTGCTTCATTATCATAAAGACATTGTTGCAGTGGATCACTCTTTGGGAGAGTCAGTTGAGCGGGTTCTTTAGGTTGAGCGATAGAAGATTTGGCATGGTATATTTTTGCTTGCGTTGCCTGTGGATCTTTCTGTCCCTTCTCCTTATTCTGTTGCTCCAAAACATCAATTCTCCTTTTCAATGCTTCGATCTCAGAATTACTGGAGACTGCTTGCGAAGAAGTCCCGCTGCCCTGTTGAGGAGGTGGAACTGCCGTTTGCTGATTGCTGCATCCGACGAGCAGCAATAGAGACGCAATAACTAATAGTTGTCTTGCCATCAGCAGAGGATCCTACACCTGATGTCTTAATGCTGAAAGAACTTCTTGAAGGTGCCAAGCCAATCTGTGGCAATCTCCTTCTGGGCTTCTGACAGAGACATGGAGCCGCTGCAAACGACCCTGTGCAGGTAATTTTCCAACCTGTCCTTATCATGGAATCCTGGGGTCGGTGATGCGGCCTCCGGCCAGAGGTTCTTGATATCATTGCTACCGCCGATCTCCAAGGGAATGAGGTGATCCACCTCGTACGTCGCTCCGCTGTGGACAGTGATGCCGTACTCCGCAAATACTTTGTTCCAAAGGGATTGAGGAACGTCCCTAACGGTCGTCGAATACCCCGATACACATATCTGCGCCTTGGTTGCGGTGTTGAACACGGCTCCTGGGGTACAAGTCGGGTCGGGTAATGCGCCGCGCACCCTACAAACGTTTCCGACGCTCACACTCGTCGACGCTGAGGATGTGGCTCGTACGGACGCCACAGGCACCGTTACATGCCCTGTGGGCTGCGTTACAGGCGCGGGAGCGCTACACGACGGATAATACGGGGTGCACGTCTCTGAGAGAGATGTGCCGTCGGCGCAGCGGCATCCCGAGACGCCACCGTGATGCGAGCAACAGCCGCTGTGAGCGAGAGCTGTTCCATGAACGAGCAACACGATGACGGCAGTAACAACGCAGATGGGTCGGACTCGCATGGTTATACAAGAAGGAGATTATTGCCCTGCCTCTGCTTTCATGAGCATCGTGGCACAGTCAATTTCGCTGAGATTGGAAGGTCCAAAGTATTTGTCGAGGCAATCATTGTATGCATCCCCTTCTGCATTGTACCGCTCTGTTTTCTTACAAATTGGATTGTTGGGGTTTTGGATGCAATCGATGCCATCGGTGTATCCCTTCACTGCAAGCTTATCCTTTATGCATTTTTTATCCCCCTCCTCGTTTGCTTTTACTTTCGCGATACAAGCGTTGTACCCCGAGCTTTCCCTGAGCGCGGCTTTCTGATCTTCCAATTGCTTCACCTTGTCTGCGGGTGAACTGCCGCAACCAGTGAGTGAAAGAAGAAGGAGTGGAAGAGTGATAAAAGTGAGGAAGCGATTCATGGGAGAGGGGGAAAATGAACTTCAAAAATGAAACGAATAAGAAAAGGATAATTTTCAAGATGCTCCTTTCCCACTAGACTTTTTTGTCGCAATCGAATTCATTTGATCAATAAATGAATATGCATTTGGCAACTCTGCAACCTGCCAATAGCCATCCATCTGTCGCATACTGACATCAAGTATTAATACAGATTTAGTTTGAGGTTGGAAAAAGCCTAGTGTGACAATTGTGATTTTTCCGTCCGTCTTCGTACTAACAATGCCCTGAGGAAGTATCCCATCTTTACTAAAGAAATTAGCAAGATTGATACTTGTATCACCAGCGTCCAATTCGCTACCAGTTCCCGATCCTTTTTCAACAAACTGTTTTATTTTCTCCTCGATCATAGAATCAAGCTTTGGTTTCATTAACTGAATGAAGCTTTGTGCCAGACTATTCGCAAACTCATTTCCACCACTCTCTGCTTGTTGTTTCGCCATTGATTTAGATATTAATTGATCAACAAAGTGTGAGATAGTGCTATCTAAATCTACGTATTTCTCAAATTTCGTAAGATCGTGCGCTTCAATAGCGCTGCGGACTTGTAAGAGTGAATAGCTGGGCGATTTTGTCCATCGCAGGTAGAGAATGGATCCAACAATAACGATGCATACAGCGAGTATCGCAACACCGATATAGTGCGTTCGAGTAAGTTTCATAAATGCAGGGGGGACAGCAATCGATTATACTCTAGCTAATGCCCTGTAAAGGCGTTCTATGCAACGATAGAACTATTGAAGGGCGGTCCATGGGAGAGGGAAAGTGACAGAATTTCTCAGAACGACTGCTTTGTCCCATCGGCAAAAATAATCTGTGATACGCGCCACGAAACTTTCATCGCAGAAAGGTCAATTGACGCAAGACGTTTGTCATCCTGATCAAACATATTAACACGAATAGTCCCGTTCCATTGTTTTGTCTCACCTACTTTTAAGCCTTCTTCAAATGTTGTATTAACTGACTTAATTGTACGATCAAATAGATCACTGAAGGTGATCACGCCGATGAAGGCCTTGATATCCTTGTTTGCATTGTTTGTGTATTTGACTGAAGTATCAACGCTCTCTAGTTGACCGATAGAATCACGCGTTGCATTCTTGCTAATAAAAGTCATCAATACGGGTGGATTCTCCTGCGGAGCTATTGGGACAACATTGTCTTGAGAACCTAGTTGCCCTGGATTATTGAAAGCATTTTGAAGCTGTGAAAGTCCCGTAGCAAAGGCTGATCGAATCTCGTACTTCACCTCCTCTCGACCAACAATAAATCCGAAAAAGAAGACGATCAGGAATGAGATTATGAGTGCTTCCCTTGGCTTCTCATGGGCAAATACTTTTGTTCGGTCAATCATCTGTTGAATCGTCATATTATTATGAAGGAAATAAGATTGAGGATAATTATCCTCGGCTCTCCTATTAAGCGCAATACATTGTGTTTTCGACGCAATAAGTCAAAACGGCTATAATATAGTCATGTCGATTGCACTCTCAGAACATCGGCGGATCGCGAATAAAAACAACGCAAAGATCGAAGGTGTGGAGACGGCGGAAGGAAAGGAGGTCGTTCGATGGAACACACGCAAGCACCTGAGAAAGTATTCCAACCGTGGCAGACCCTCAAAACTCACACCCGCTGTTGTCAGAGAATTGGTGCGGTCTTTCAAGATTGGATTCAATGTGACGGAAGCTTGTGAGGCTGCGGAAATCTCACGGGAGAGCTTCTATAAATATATGAGAGAAGATGAGGTTTTTTCTGACAAAATTACGCGTTCTCAGAATGATCTCGTCTTCAAAGCACACAAGGTCATCGCAGATGGCATTTACAAGAAAAAGGATTGGAGGCTCGCTTTGAAATTGTTGATAGTGCGCGACCCTGAGCATTACAGCCCGCGCTACATAATGAAGTTCGGCAAAAAATGTGAGTGTGGAAACTATCTCGGGGAATAATCGGTGGGCTGCGTCGCTTGCTCAATAAAAGCCGTGTGTGATGGAGAGATAGAAGGTAATCTTAAAAGGCTTTCGATTGATGTAATGACCCGCTTTCTTCTACCAAGATGGCTGACGTCCTCTCGTCAAAAAATGAAATACTTTTGTTCAATACAAGAGGTACGCGATTTTATTTTGAATATGCGAACAAAATACAATTTGCCATACGACGGGGTGAGCACAGTGCGAGAAGGGAGAGACGCCGATGGTCATCGGTATGTAACGTTGCATACGCCAGAAACGTACTTCAATGAATTTGAAAAAGTTGCATTGTTTACTATGGAGTGCATCGATTTTACAAAGCACTTTGATGGATTTCCTGCACCATTAAGTTATCCATTTGTCATGCACGTTCTCACAGGGAATTACGTTGGCAATGCAAGATATAAGGTGCGAGGAGCAATGATAATATCGGAAAGAGTCTGCCTACAGATAAGTGTTGGTGAGCCGTTGGACAAGAAGGACATGCACAAACTGAACACCCTTTTAGTAGAAGAACAGAAAAAAAATCCCACTCCCAAAATTGCTAATCAATCAAAGTACCACGTCCATGAGGGAATCTATCGAACACGGGAGTTGAAATTGAAGTCAATTCGCGTCGATGTTTTTTGTCAGCTAAACAACGATGATCGAAACGAATTGAACCGCATACTTGTGAGAAGAATCTCAGAAGCAGATTTTGAGAAGAAGCTCGAACCTTCTTTAGATGAGACGATAGAAATCTTACAAAAAAAGGCGAAGGACTCAAAGCTGACATTCTCTCAAATAGCTGCGGAAAAGTTGGCAACGAAAATGGGGAACGATTCGACAGAAGATTTTGATCGAAAAAGAGAAGCTGAGCTTGAGGATGAAGCTGGAAAACTGAGGACTCGCGCATCGCGGTTCCTAGCGAAACAAAAACAATTCAGATAACAATCAAGGTGGATCAAGCCCTTTCAGCTATTTGTAACATTGCGCGTTTTCCGAATGGGACACTCAACTTGACCCCGCGAGGGGTCAAGTAATGACCCAACTATTGAATCGATCACGGGCAAGGAGAACGTCCCCCATCACATCTGTTGACGATGTTGTTTGGGAGATCTTGTACACCGAAGAATCGGAGGAGAGACAGCAAGCACTCGATGAGGTTTGCAGGATCATTTATGAACATGCCGTCACGCACGGCTTTTTCAAAGTGGAGGAGTCAATCGAGAAGCAGAACACCACACTCACTCCTTCATTTATTTCTTCCCCTCTGTGTCTATGAAGGTATCCGAAGTTCAAATCGTTCCCGTGAAACCTGACGATGGTCTGGTCGCCTTCGCAGCGTGTGTCATCGATGACAGTTTCTATCTCGGTTCCATCGCCATCTTCACACGACTCGATGGTGGTTACCGTCTCGTCTACCCGACGAAGAAGATCGGTAACCGTCATTTGCACTACCACCACCCGATTTCAAAGGAGGCAAGTAAAGCCATTGAGGACGCCATCCAAACGCGAGTCCAAGAACTTTTTTCTTAACTTCCTTCCCACTCATGTTATGACAAGTAATAACGAGAACGGTGCTCCTCTCTGGATACAGAAGTTCGTCCATCGGAACGAACCGCTTCAAGAAGACCCCGCCTTCCTAGAAGCCCAGAAGTTCCTTAACTATTTCACAGGGCATGTCATCCAGTACCTTCATGACGAAGACCCTGCGAAAAACCCAGACAAGGCCTTCTGCACTCAACATTTCGATCCACAGGAGGCGACGCGGAAACAATTGGAAGGATGCGGGGTGTTCTTTACCCCAAACGCTTTCAAGGGAGCGCGGAGGACCGAATGTCTCGACAAGGTTCAGTCCGTTTTCGTCGACATCGATCTTGCGAAGGAAGGAGACGGGACTCCACGAGAAGAAATCGAAAAACGAAAGACTGAGGCACTTGTGAAGGTGATGTCTCTTCCGCTGAGGCCTCATGGGGCATGGTACACAAAGAACGGCCTTCAGGTCGTCTGGCTTCTGCAACCATCTGGAAAGGAAGCGAAGGAGCGTTTCGACGAAGTGGAGGCAATGCTGATCGCGATCTTGGACGCCGATCCCAATGCGAAGGATGTTACAAGGGTTCTTCGGCTCCCAAACTTCTTACACCTCAAAAATCCATTCGATCCCTACCTATGCCAACTCGTTTATAACGAGATGGACAGGGCGCGTTTTGATCTCGATGAGGTACTGGGCACTCTGCGTACCATAGAAGTTTTTGGAGGGAAGACGACTGGTGCGACAAACGAGCACTCTCGGAAAGTTGAACTGAAAAAATGGCAGGAATCGAAAGACGGTGTTTCGCTTGGGAATCGTAATGCAGCCGCTACAACTGTTGTAGGCCGCATCCTCCACGATCTCGCCGAAGAACTATGGGAAACAGTTGGGTTCGGTGGCCTGAAGGCATGGAACGAACAAAACACACCTCCTCTGCCCGAAAAGGAGCTACGTAGCGTCTTTGACAGCATCTCTGAAAGCGAGAGACGAAGAAGGAAATCTATTCTCGATTCTCGATTACCCCTATATACGAATCGAGATAATCGGGAAACCGAGCAGCCTTCATTTGCTCTCCAATCCATCGGCGACTTCCTAGCCGAGCCAGAGGAGACTCTGGATTGGGTCGTGCAAGATTTATTACCTGCTGGCGGTTTCTCCCTATGTGTCGCGAAGCCCAAGGTGGGCAAGAGCACAGAGGCACGCAACCTCATTCGGTGCGTTGCGCGAGGGGAGCCGTATCTGGGACGAGCGACTACGCAAGGGAAAGTGCTATATCTCGCCTTCGAGGAGAAGCGAGGTGAAGTGCGAAAGCAATTCGCGCAGATGGGACTTTCATCCGATGATCCCATCCTATTGTTTGTCGATTCAGCCCTTGATGGAGGATTGAAAGCCTTGGGCAAGGCAATTACAGAGGAACACCCCATCCTCGTTGTTGTTGATCCCTTGTTTCTGCTCCTGCCTGTCAAAGACGTCAACGATTACGCAGACCTCATGAAGAAATTGGACCCGCTTCGTTCGCTGGCTCGCGAGAACGGATGTCATATTCAGTCTACGCATCATGCAAACAAGATGGGAGGGTCAGGAGGTGATAGCGTCCTCGGCAGCACAGCGATCTTTGGGACGGTCGATACATTGATCCAGATGCGAAAGAGAGATGACGGATCTCGAATCATCCACAGCCTCCAACGCTATGGGACAGACTTGCCAGAGACAGTGTTGTCCCTTGACCGAGAAACGGGTCTAACTGCCACTCTCGGCGATCTCGAAACAATTCAGACAAGGGATGTCGAGGGTGACGTCTTTGATGCCATGGGGGACGAGGAGCTTACGGAACCTCAGATTCGTGACAAAGTTGGTGGCAATCAAAGACTAACCTCGAAGGCGATCCGAACACTTCATGATGCGGGAAAGCTCACGCGCACGGGGAATGGAACGCGTGGCAGTCCGTTCCGCTATCGCCTCGCAGGTAAGGATGTAGCGGCTCCTGTGGTCGTGCAGACTGGCGGTTCCGAACCACAGATATCGATACCGTCGTGTTGAGGGCTTTGATGGTTTTTGCGTTGAACAAGCGTCATTTCCCTGACAGACCCTATACTCAATTCAACGACTAAAAGATATGATCTCTGGTGACCCATCCCACCATCATTCGCTTCGCGAAAGGCGGGGCAACACTCACGATTTACTCGAACGATACGTAATGACATGCGCCCTCTCGAGTGTGACGAGCCCGTCTTTTACCATCGCATCCAAAGCAGGAAGGAAGGAATCAATTTTCTCTTCCGTATCCACAATTTCAATCACAATCGGAAGATCCGATGAAAGCTCCAGAATTTTTGACGAATGCAAATGACTGTTCGCCCCGAATCCCAGCATTCCCCGAAGAACCGTTGCCCCCGCAAGACCGCTCCTGCGCGCCTCGAGAACGATTGCTTCGTAGAGAGGACGTCCTTCGAATTTGTCTCCTTCGCCAATGAGAATCCGAAGGAGCTTTGAATCGGCATCGAGTCGCATGGGATGAGTATACCCTCTCAGAGAATCCTCCCAATACCCAAGCCCGCAATCATCAACACAATACCGAGTACCGTCTGTCCTGCGAAGTTTCCGGCAGCGAGCCACCACTGGGAATCACGAAGCAGCTGACTTGTTTCAAAGGCAAATGTGGAGAATGTCGTGAAAGCTCCCATGAACCCCGTGAGAAGAATCAGTCGTGTTTCGCTGCTCATGACCATGCGGTCTTCCGCAAGCGACCAGATGATGCCGAAAGCAAAGCAACCGAGAAGATTGATGGTAAAGGTCCCCCACGGAAAAAGCATGGGGTTAAACTTCTGTACGAAGAGACTCAAACCATAACGAGCGAGAGTCCCTATCGAACCCGCCAAGGCCAGGAGGAATATCCTCTGCAACATTCCAAGCAATCCTAGGGAAGTTTCAATCGACAAGAAAGTCATACAAATCCGAGAGACCTGCTCATTTTCATCACCAAAGAAACAATTTTTTCCCAAACCCATTCGCCTTGCGAATGCTGGTACGCCCGCGAAAGGGGTATAGTTCCCTCATGCATCCCTCGCTGCTCGCATTTCTGACTGTCCTCTACGGAGCCACTGGAGCAGTGTCTTTAGCGGCATATTTCCCAACCCTGAGAGATCTCTGGCACCGAAAATCCAGCGCCAACGGCCCTTCCTATATTCTTTGGACTGCGTGCAATGTCGTTGCCTTGCTCTACGGATTTTTCATCCTTAAAAATCTTCTCTTCATCATCGTCACCGGTTTTCAACTGCTCGCGTGTTCCGCAATTCTCATTCTACGATTACGTCTCCCAAAATAGTGCGGATCGATGAACATTGAAGTCCACCGCAAGACGGTATTCCCCTATACTCCCCCCATGACGAAGCCAATCTTGGTCTGTCTGCACGGATGGGGAGGATCCAAAGAATCCTTCACGGAGTTGCAACAAGCGCTTGCGGGACACGACGTAGAAATCTTGACACCCGATCTCCCGGGATTCGGAAACGAACCAGAGCCGCCTTCTGCCTGGTCGGTGGACGACTACGCGCGGTGGGTAGAAACATGGATAGAGAAACATGCCCCAGGATCACCCATTCAACTCCTCGGGCACTCACACGGCGGACGAATCGCAATCAAGATCGCCACTCGCGGAAAACTCCCCCTCACGCACCTCTACCTCTGCGCCGCCGCCGGCATTCGTCATCCGCGCAGATTTCGAAGAACGCTGGGGTACGTGCTCGCCAAGATCGGTCGGTTTCTTCTTTCCCCATTCGGAAACGCATCCGCATCCAGGGGAAAGAAATTCCTCTACAAGATCTTCCGCGTCCACGACTTCGAGATCGCCTCTCCCGTGCTGCGAGAAACAATGATCAACGTTACCGGCGAGGATCTGCGTCCGATCCTTCATACCATCACCGTTCCCACCGACATCTTCTGGGGCACGGAGGACAGCATGACACCCGTCGCCGATGCGACGATCATGCATGAAGCGATCGTAGGTAGCACCCTACACTTCTACCCCGGCGTTCGACATCGGGTCCATAGAGACCGCGCAAAAGAGATTGCAGACATCATCATCGAACGCAGCCGTATTGCATGAGAAAACCGCCATTCCTGGACTCCTCGGACTCCATGGAATCCTCTATGCTGTGCCTATCTCCGTTCCCATTCTCCTCGTCGGCCTCTCGCTCCTCGCGTCCCTCTCGCCTCTTTGTACCTTCGCATCCTTCTGGCAGATGAAGGAATGGCGATGGGATCGTTTGCGTGAACACATGGAGAGGGAAGGTTTGGCCGTCCTCTTCTCCAAGGTACGTACCGCGCTCCTTGTTTTGGCATTGATAGCACTCGTCTTCCACCTCTCCTCCGTCCAAGTCATTCTCCTCTCTTTTCTTTCGCTCCTCGCGATTTTTGCCGCCTCGCAATTCGTGCTTCGCCGCCAGCCCTTTCCCGTGTGGACATCCAAAGCCATCGTCCTCACCGGGACGGCAATCATCTTCGACCTTCTCCTCGCAACCGCGCTCACGCTGTCCACAGTCGAATATTCACTCGCTGTTCTCCCTTTCATTCAATTCGCGATCCTCGCAGCCGCATGGGCATTGCTCTTCCCTCTCGATCGATACCTAAAGAGAAAGACCTTCCGCATGGCGAGGACCGTACGAGAACAATTTCCCGATCTCCGAGTGATCGGCATCACAGGCAGCGTGGGAAAAACGACGACGAAGGAGCTCATCGCACACGTACTCAAAGACCTCCATCCGCTCTCCACGCCTGCTCACGTAAACTCGGAAATGGGCGTGGCCCGATGGCTCATCTCCGCGCTTCGCGAGATAGAGAAAAATTCCACGCAGCCGCTGATCGTGGAAATGGGTGCATACAGGAGTGACGAAATCGCGCAGCTCTGCCGCATCACTCAACCGCTCTACGGCGTCGTCACCTTCATCGGATCCCAACACCTCGCGCTGTTCGGCTCGCAGGAAGCACTCATACGGGCAAAGGGGGAACTCCTGGAGTCACTCCCCGCCACAGGAAAAGCATTCTTGAACGGTGATAGCGAGCTCTGTCTGCAAATGCGAAATCTCTGCGTCAGTCCCGTGACCGTCATCGGAACTGGGGAGCATGCAGAAATGATGGCTACTGAAATCGAGGAAACGAAAAGTGGTCTGAGATTCCGCATTGGCGAGACTCACTACGGCGTTCCGCTGCACGGCACGCACAACGTCGCAAACATCCTCCTGGCGATCTCTGTGGGAGAGGAATTCGGACTTCGACCGGAGGCAATCGCGGAGAAGCTGAAAACGTTCTCGCCCCTCCATCGTACGTTCGAAGTGCGCGAAGAGCGGGGTGTCACCATTCTGGACGATACGCACAATGCGAGCGCCGCGAGTTTTCAGGCGGCAGTCACGTGGGCAGATACGCAACCCTTCGAGCACAAAGTGCTTCTCGCGAGCGGCATCATCGAACTCGGCGAAGAGAATGCCCGAACGCACAGGGAGATCGGTGTGCTCGCATCAGGTGTTTTTGAAAAAGTGTACTTCCTCGACAAGAAAAGTGGCGCACTCTTTGGCGAAGGATTCGGACGACGCGTGGATGCGCTCACAACGAATGTGGCACCTTTGGATTCCTCCTCGCTTCTGGTATGTGTAGGCCGCATGCCTCCGTCGATCATTCAGAGCTTGTTACCTTAAATAAGTAGATTTCTTTTTCTCACTTCTCACTTTCCTTTGCTTAAACCCATCCACCACACGTTCGCCCCACTCGCAGACGCTGCGCAATGCCACTTGGCACTGTCTCTCTTGCTGCATCCCTCAAGACAACAAGATGGGAAGGAACGAGAGAAGCTGCGCATGGGACTTTCCAGACACACGCATCGAGATTGCTTCCTGTTTAGCTCCGGCAGAGAGGCACTCCTCGCGCTGCTTCGCACCTGCGACTTCCCGACGGGATCCGAAATCATCGTGCAAGCCTACACGTGCGTGGTCGTGCCCAACGCCATTCATGCCGCGAAGCTGACGGCGATCTATGCGGACATCGAGAAGGACACGTTGAATCTCGACCTATCCTCCGTTGAGTCTCTGATTACGCCCCGCACCAAAGCGATCATCTGTCAGCACACCTTCGGCATCCCCTCTGATACCGAGCGACTCCGGGAGATCTGCAACAGGAACGGACTGATGATGATCGAGGACTGCGCGCACATCCTTCCCGATGCAGCGGGCCCATCGGAGATCATGAGCAAGGGCGATGCGATTCTGCTCAGCTTCGGAAGGGACAAGGCCATCTCCGGAGTCACGGGCGGCGCCGTGCTCTGCGGCAGGCAAGATCTCGCGGCCCGCCTGCAAGAGTCCGAGCAGCAAGCTCTCCCCGTACCGACGGCAACCGTCCGTCGCCTGCTTCTCTATCCCCTCTTCTACGGCATTGCGCGCCCGTTCATGGGTATGGGCATCGGGAAGGCGCTCCTGGCTCTCCTTCGACGCTATCGCCTGCTTGTTCCGATTGTTACGACGGAAGAGAAGGAAGGCGTGCAATCGTCGGAGCTCCATGCGATGCCGCCGGCCTGCGCGGCACTGGCAGTGCAACAGCTTGAGAGCTTGCAGAAGATCAACGACCATCGCCGCACGCTCGTGCAGTTCTATCTGCAGTCATCCGCGGATCTGAGCTGGCCGGTGCTGCACGGGATCCGCTCCGATCTCCCCCTGCAAAAGTATCCGCTGTTCGTTTGCGGTGCCGAAGGTATCAGACGTTCGCTCAAGAGAAAAAACATCCACCTCTCTGACGGCTGGACCGGTTGCGTGGTATGTCCCGCCTCTGCGGATCAAGAGAGAACGGGATACTGTGCCGGAAGCGATCAAAAGGCGGAAGAAGTCGCCGAGGAGATCCTCTCGCTTCCGACCCATCCGGGTATGTCGCTCGCCGATGCGAGGAGGCTCGTTGCCGCCCTCACGCCATTCCTCAAACAATAAGCTCAATTTGCGTACGACAGATGCGCAGCGGAGAGCGAATCGGTACCATGGACGCATGGACGTCCGCTTCGCCACCGATCCCGTCTCTTGGGATGCGTTTCTCCTCTCGCAACAATTTCGCCCGTTCCTCCAGAGTTGGTCGATGGGAGAAGTGTATCGAGACATCGGACAGGAACCGCTGCGGCTCGAGGTGAGAGAAAGCGATCGCACGATCGGCATCTGCGCGGCGCACATCGTGCCTGCGAGGCGCGGCAGGCATCTCTCCGTACCCTACGGCCCCGTTGTCGCCTCTGCGCAAGCCCTGCCCCCTCTTCTCAGCGCCCTGGAAGAGATGGCACGAACGCATCGGTGCGCCTTCGTTCGCTTCAGCCCTTTCTGGCCGTCTTCCTCCCCCCTGAGCGAAGAAGTGCTCCCATCAACCATTGCCTCTCCTCTGCATTTGCTCGCGGAACATCTGTGGTATCTCCCTCTGCAATCGTCCGACCCCTGGGATCCGATGCTCGGACCGCGGGAAGAACGAACGGACACGAGAAAATCCGAAGAGGAGCTCCTTGCCGGCATGCGCTCTACGGCGAGGAATCTCATCCGACGCGCGCAGAAGGAAGGTGTCACCGTCACGCGCTCGGACGATCCCGTCGCGGACCTCACGCACTTCCTCGCGCTCCACGAAGAGACGCGCAAACGTCATCACTTCACTCCCTATTCGACATCGTTCTTCCGTGCACAAGTCTCCACGTTCGCACCACAAGGCAACGTCGCACTCTACCTCGCGCACTACAAGGGAGAAGTGATCTCCGCCTCGATCCACATGCTCTTCGGCGGCGAAACCAGCTACCACCACGGCGCAAGCACGCTCAAGTACCGCAACATTCCCTCGAATTATCTCCTCCAGTGGACCGCAATCCGCGATGCACTGAGCCGAGGCGACGGCATCTACAACTTCTGGGGGATCTCACCGGAAGGTGTCACGCGGCATCCATTTTCGGGAGTGCGCACGTTCAAAACCGCGTTCGGGGGAACGCTCCTTGAGCTTACGCACTGCAGAGATCTTCCCCTTTCCCCTCTCTACCGTCTCACGCGCGCCGTCGAAACATGGCGTAAGTGGCGACGGGGTTTTTGAGGGGGGTATACTGCGAACATGAAGCAAGACGAAGTGTTGACCAACGAAGAAAGACTCAACAGGATTCTCCTTCATCTGGAACGTCTCGACCGCAGAGACAGACTGCGTACATGGGGTGGACTCGTCCATGCCATTCTCTCACTAATTCCCACCGTCCTGCTCCTCCTCGGACTCTGGTACTTCTACCAAAACGGCCCCGCGATCATCCAATCGATCACGCAAGAAGCCGCGAATGAGGCCGCAGCAGCAGCCTCGGGTGTCGCACAGAAAACCATTACGCTCCCCGCCTCCCCGGATCTGGTCAAACAATTGAAGGATCTGCTGCATTTGAAGTGATACAAAAAGCACGCCACGCGGCGTGCTTGAAATACACATGATTACTCAGTTATTTTATCAAGTGCAGAATATCGTCCGCGCTCATGGTTCCCGTGACCGCGTAGCTCGGCATACTGAGGAATTGGCTGCGATTAACCTGCTTGTCGGGAATGTTACCGATGCCGAAGAGATACCCCGCATCCGAAGCCACCTGCGCCACACGATCGTTCACTCCGCCCTGCGGATAGTCGATCACGAAGACGGGCTTCGCCGTCATATCCTCGAGAAGTTTGCGACTCTCCTGCACTTCCAATGTGACCTGCGCATCCGTCAACGCCCGCAGATCCTCGCCCGAATGTCCTCCCGACTGCACATCGAATCCGTTGGCGATGACCGTGAGAAGCGTCTTCTGCGTGATGCCGGAGATGCCGACATTCTTGGTCTGAATGAAGAAGGTTGCCGATACTCCCGCCGCGTTCAGATCGTCGGAAACCTGCCTAATATTTTCCGCAGTCACCCCCTCGATCGCAAGGACCACGGCGTGAGAAGAGAGCGCCCCCTCTTGAATCACGATCTGCCGCAGGTCGCTCATGCGCAGGAACGTGAGCCCCGCCTGTTTCAAGCTCTGCACTTGTCCCGGCAAATTCTTCAATACATCACTCTGGCTGACATCGAATTGAAGGATCGGCAGCGTGAATTTGTCCTGCCGCACGATGAATGTCGGCAAGAACGCCACAAGGTAATCCATGGATACATACGCTTCCTTTCCCTGGAATGAAATACGCGCCCACCCCTTATCAATGGAGAGCGGATGGAGGAACGTCAAATTGGGGATCTCGCCCAGTTTCAAACTTTTGGGGTCTGCCTTCTGGCGAACATTCACGTGCGCGAAGTGCACGTAGTAGAGATTCGCGTACGCTTTCTTCTCATCCGAAAGTCGATCATCCGTAGTAAGTCTTCCCAAATACGTAATGGCGACATAGCCGGTTTTCCCGTCTTGCATCTGTACTTTCGCCCATCCCGCATTCACGAACTCCAACACCGTTACCGCATCGCCGCGATTAAATCGACCGAGATACTTCCCCGAGACACTCGGCGTGGATCGCACATTGAGAAACGAATTCGTGACACGGTAGACGTTCCCCTGATCTACCGCTGCGCTCGTGCGCAAAGCCTGGTACTGCTTCACCATGGAAAGATCGAGCACTGGAGGCACCTGTGTTCCACTCCCGGCCGTCCCCAAAGGCGCGAGAGAGGAAGACGTTGCCGTGCTTCCGCTGGAAGTTCCAAGCCCCTGTGATGCCAGACGCTGGAAGCGAGCGATGTCCTGCTCTGTAAAGGTGAGATCATTCGCGTTCGCACCGGAAGCCGTTGGTGCGGGCTTCGACGGTGCGGGAGTGCATCCCGCGAAAAGAATGCCGAACGAGGCAACGATCAGGAACGCTACGAGAGGCGCAACGAACGAAGCACGATTGCGTCTGGGAGCGGGACGGCGGGAACGGTAGCGAACCATGAGAAAGTGGGGAAAAATGGGAACGGGAAAGAGAATTACATGCGATCGGGAAGGCGCAGGGTCAGAAGTTCGGCGCCTGTGCGCAGCACTTCCGCCATTTCCTGCGTGAGCGTGAGCCGAAAGTTCCTCTGTTCCTCCTCGGCTTTGAGAATGGGTTCTTTGTTGTAGAAGGCGTTGAAGTCCTGGCAGAGCTGGAAGAGATAGTTCGCAAGTTTGTGGGGCATGCGCGTCTCGCGCGCATCGTCGAGAACCGATGGAAACAGAAGAAGCGTCTTCAAGAGGAGACGCTCGGTCTCCGCCAGAACCGCGATATCGTCGGGGAACGCTCGACGCTCAGTCGCATCCGCCTTGCGCAGAACGGAACACGCTCGCGCATGCGTGTACTGCAAGTAGGGAGCGCTGTTGCCCTCGAAGCTCAGAAACTTCTCCCAATCGAACACCATATCCATCTTCCGATTCTGGCTTAGAATGCCGTACGCCACGGCACCGACGCCCATCATTTCAGCGAGCGCTGTCTCGTCGTCCGTCTGGATCGACTCTCGGTGCTCCGCAATCACCTTCCCCGCGCGCGTCACCGCCTCATCGAGCACCTCCTCCAATTTGAGGATGTTGCCCTTGCGCGTGCTCATCTGGCGATCGACGAAACTCATCCGTCCGAAGATTACGTGCTCCATCACCGGAAGCTCCCACTTCAGAAGCTTGAGCGTGGCGAAGAGCTGCTGAAAGTACTGCTGTTGCGCGACATCGACGACGTACAGAATCTCGATGGGATGCCATGTATCGATGCGGTAGCGGGCAGTGGCAAGATCGCGCGTGAAGTAGATCGTCGAGCCATCCGCCTTGAGCACGATCGCCGGAGGGAGATTCGTCTCCTCGGGAAATTCCACGATGAGTGCTCCTTCTTTGCCGACCGTGAACAACTTTTTCTTCTTCCCCTCCTCCAGAATCGGAGCCATTTTATCTTCGTAGAAGCTTTCCCCTTGAATCAGGTCGAAGCTCACATGCAATCGCTCGTAGGGACGCTGCATGGATTGCATCGTGATGTTGACGACCGTCTGCCAGAACGCCCGAAGATCCTTTTGCCCCTGCTCAAGATTGCGAAACGCTTCTCTCGCCGCATCCTCCAACGTGGAATCCTTCTCCGCTTCCTCGTGAAACTTCACATAGAGTGCGAGGAGCTCATCGAGCGAATACTGATCAATGGGCTTCGTTCCCCAACGATCGAACGCAATCGCGAGTTTCCCGAATTGCGTCCCCCAATCTCCAATGTGGTTCACTCCAACCACCGTGAAACCGGCATTCCTATTGATATTCGCAATTGCCTGCCCGACGATGGTACTGAGGAGATGGTGCACGCCGAGCGGTTTTGCAATATTGGGATGTGAGTAATCGATGACGATCTTCTGTTCCTTCTTCTTCTGCTCCGTAAGTTTCTTCGCCTGCGCCTCTCTGGAGGAAAGCAATTCCTGCAGGAGAGCTGCAGGTTTCAAATACACGTTCACATAACCGGCTCCTGCGACCTCAGCATGCTCGACTTCCGAAAGCCCCGACAGCTTTTCCGCAAGAGCTTGCGCGATTTCTTGAGGATTCTTCCCGAGTTTCTTTGCCAGAGAGAGCGCAATGCTCGTTGAAGCATCGCCCCGCATTGACTCTCTTGGAGAAAGCCACGCGATTTCGATGTCGCGAACTCCATACGTTTTCTGGAGAATTTCCTGTGCCCGCACTGTAAGAAATCCAAACATTTTGTTAAGGCTGTTTTCCCCTCGTTGAACAAAAGTGATACTCAGGGAATACCGCAAAATCTAGCACTTGCACCCATCTTTGCTACTTGAAACAATAATTTGCTCTTGCACACAGAATGTCCTCATTGTTTGGACACTTTTTGTGTGCACGAACGTGCACCACTTTTCAAGAACAAAAAATCTGCGCTTGAAGCAATTGGTTACTCGACAAGTGAGTACGAATTTGATCCGAAAGAATTCAATTTGTTTTTCTGGAAATTAACCTCTCCTTGTAAAATTTTGCGGCAACGTTAGAATCCGATCGATGCGCAAACACTCCATCCGGGCAGGAAGTCTCCTTGTTGCTTGTTTCTGCGTCTCTTCCTGCGGAGCATCACATACCGCTTCCGTCCCAGCAACAGCAACAGGCAACGTCATTGTTCAAGGGGCACCTCGCCCAAGTGCTGCGCTTGGGCTCTTCGTTTCCACGTACCTCGGAGGTGGAGACTCGCCTCTGAGCACTTCCGCCCTCAAAGGCATCGCATCGCAGGTGAAGCTCCATACCGAATTGAACCCACTGGCGAGTACAGACACATATTCCCTGCTCAAGGAGTTCGGTTCCATTCTGCAAATCAACATTCCCGATCTTCTCAACCGTTCCTCGGATCGGCCCACGACCCTCACGCAATATACGGACGGACTCAAGAACATCACGGAGCGAGCGAAACGAACCGAGACGGACCTGAGCAAGCACGCCGACACGTTGAATACCGATTCCCGCACCGCACAGAAGACCCTCTCGGATATTCGCAAACGCCTCAACGATGCAAAAGTGAAGAATGATTTCGCGACATCGGGATCGCTGCAGAAAGATCTCGTCGATGCACAGACAAACGTGGCTCAGATCAATGCCCAGCAACAAGAAACCCGAGACACGCTGACAACGTACAAAAACCTGGCCACCATCGCCGATGAGCGCATCAAGGCTATAGAGGAGAACCGCGAGGCGCTGATTTCCGGTTTGAAAGTCGTGGATATTCCCGGCATCGACAGTCTCGGCATTCTTCAGGGGGGATCAAGCAAGCCAGGCGGAACATCGATCTACCAGCTGCCGCCGAGTCTGTGAGAATTTTCCACCGATGAATTCGATCCTATTGCCGGATTTCACGTCCCCTGGAGCGATTGATGAGTCTCCGATTTTGTGCTATACTAATGAGAATTCATCGAACCTCCGTGACCAACACACCCTCCATCATCAAGGCCTCGCATCCCTCTCCTCTCCTCGTCGCGATCGACGATCTGCTGGGTCTTCATGGACAGGCCGAGAAAGCGCTGACGAAAGATCTGGAGGGGGAGACGCTGACGCCGGCCGATCGTGAATCCATCAAGCACTACGAGGAAGGTCTGCAGAAAATCCTCGATATCATCGCGCCTTCGTCGATGGAAATCCGCAACACGGAGATCCTTCTCAATGATCAGTTCTCGCGGACGCTCTACGTGTACAACTGGCCGAACTACATCTTCCCCAACTGGCTCTCGCAACTCGTGAATACCGATGCGCAGATGGAAATCTCGCAGTTCATCTACCCCTCGAGCAACAAGGCAATCATGAAGATGCTCCGCAAGAAGGTCGTGGAACTACGTTCGTCCATCCGGATGCTCGAGCAACGCGGTATCGTTCGCGACCCCGCTCTGGAAGCGGCGTTGCAGGACGCCGAGGAGCTCCGCGATCTGTTGACGAGAGGGCGTGAGAAGCTTTTCCAGCTCGGCATGTATGTGACGATCTATGCGGAAGACGAGGAAAAATTGAAGAAACTCCAGACCGACATCGAATCGATGCTCGGCGGAAAACTCGTACTGACGCGTCCGGCGTACTTCCAGATGGAACACGCCTTCACATCCACGCTCCCGCTCTGCTTAGACGAGCTGGAAATCAATCGCAACATGAACACGTCGCCGCTGGCGACGAGCTTCCCCTTCTCCAGCTCCGACCTTACGAGCGACCACGGCATCCTCTACGGCATCAACCGGCACAACGAAAGCCTCGTCATCTTCGACCGCTTCGATCTGCCGAATGCCAACGCGAACGTCTTCGCCATCTCGGGCGCGGGAAAATCGTTCGCGGTGAAGCTCGAAATCCTGCGGTCGCTCATGCTCGACACCGAAGTGCTCGTGATCGACCCGGAGAACGAATACGTCGATCTCTGCAAAACCGTCGGCGGATCATTCATCCCCCTCTCACTCCAAAGCTCGCTGCACTTGAATCCCTTCGATCTGCCGCGTGCCGTGCGCGGAGACGAGGCGGAGACGGGCGAAGTGCTGAGGGCCGCCACCATCAACCTCCACGGCCTCTTCAAGCTCATGCTCGGGAGTCTCACGCCGGCGGAGGACGGCGTCTTGGACAAAGCGATCATCGATACCTACGCGCTCAAAGGCATCGCCCTCACGACACCCGATCCCGGATCCATCGAACCGCCCACCCTCCACGATCTCGTGGACGTGCTCATGACGACGGACGGCGGCGAAAACATGGCGAAAGTGCTCCAGAAGTACACGAGCGGAAGCTACGCGGGCATCTTCGACCGCCCGACGAACGTGAAATTGGAGAATCAACTCGTCGTCTTTCAGATCCGCGATCTCGAGGAACAGCTCCGCCCGATCGCAATCTACATCGTGCTGAACTTCCTTTGGAACAAAGTGCGCAGCGAACTCAAGAAGCGCTTCCTCGTCATCGATGAAGCGTGGAACCTTATGCAACACGAGGATTCCGCGCGCTTCCTCTTCGGCATCGTCAAGCGGGCACGCAAGTACTTCCTCGGCATCACGACGATCACGCAGGACATCGAAGACTTCGTGAACTCGCCCTACGGCAGGCCGATCATCACGAACTCGTCGCTGCAAATCCTGCTGCGCCAATCCCCCACCGCCATCGACAACCTCCAGAAGCTCTTCTACCTCACGGACGGCGAGAAGTACGTGCTCCTCAATTCCGGCATCGGCCAGGGGATCTTCTTCGCCTCGAATAAGCACGTTGCAATCGAGATCATCGCGAGTCCTTCGGAGGCTGCGGTCATCACGACGAAACCGGAGGAGATTCTCGCGAAACGCGCGGAGGAAGCAATCATCGAACGCAAGAAAGTGATCGAAGCCCGCAAGCAGGGCGTCGATGCGCAGAATGTGAATTTGCCGCTGCCACAGGTCCAGCCCGCTCTTCAGGAACCCGTTGCCGTTCCCGCTGCCGCCACCGATCAAGCTGCCACCCCTGAGAATCCGGCGCCGACAGAACAAACTCCACCCTCGCCCGCAGCACCGACCCAAGCCACACCGCCGACGACATCGCAGCCTCAGTGAGACGAGACATCCGTCGCCTGTTCCGGATTGTTCGAAGCACCTTCGTCCACCACCTTCCAGCGCATCTCGGGCTTGAGCTTGCCCGTAAGCGCGAAGCCTGCCGCTTTGCGGTGGCCGCCGCCGCTGAATTTGCCCGCCATGGCGGAAACATCCACATCATCCCGCAGCGTGCGGAGCGACCCCTTCACCTTTCCCTGGCGCTCGGAAAGGATGAGCGAAAAGCGCATGCCGGGGACGGCGTTCACGTAATCGATGGCGCCCGTCAGCGCGGAGTACGGAGCACCGGTCGCTCGAAAATCCCCTTCCGTCACGGCGGAGATCGCGCCGCCTTCCTCCGTCACCGTGACTTTCTCCATCACCCTTCCCCACAGACGCAACGTCGAGAGATCGGCAGTGCGGTACACGGCAGTCACGATGTGCTGACGCCTCGCGCCTTGGCGCAGAAGATAGGCAACCGTGCGATAGACACGGGCATTCGTATTACTGTGGAGCAAGCCTCCGGTGTCTGTGTAGACGCCCGTGAGAAGGCAGGTGGCGATTTCTGCATCGATCGTCCAGTGAAGGAGCTCCGCCAGACGGGCGACGACCTCGCAGCTGGAGCAGAAATCCGATACGACGAGATTGATGGTCCCGTAGCGGGGATTGTCGGGGTGGTGATCAATGTTAATCGTCCGGATGGAACCGTCAAAGAGTCGCGTGTGCGAGCGATCAAGTCCCGTAAGCTTCGGCTCGGCGATATCGAGAAAGACGATGACATCATCACTGCGCATCGCGTCCGGCCCCTCCCCGGGAGGAAGCGGAACCGGCGTCACACGCAGCGCGGCGGGAAGGAAATGGAACTGTTCGGGAATGGGGTCGACGCAGTGAAATGAAACCGTCGCCGTGGGGAAGGCATGCTCGAAGAGCAACCCGCTGCCAAGCAACGCGCCGATGGCATCACCGTCGGGATTGCGATGGCAGATGCAACGGATGTGCCGTGCATGCGAGAGGAGGTCGTAAGCAGCCGTCGCGTCTGCATTGGTGATCGACATGAGAGGAATAAGACATTGTACAGCAACTGCTGTACGCGCGGAAGAAAATGGACGGGAGTGTACGTGGCGTCCATCTCTCTGAGCAACGCACTTAGTCTTGCGCCTCCTGCGAAGTATCTCCTGGATGCTTTTGTTCTTCCTCACGAAGGAGTTGATCGATGCGATCGCCACGAATCGCGCGCTGATCCATCGTGAATCGTATCGTGGGAACGCGTCGTAGATGCAACGAACTCAGCAGCGCCCTCAGCTCTCTCTTCCTTCCATCCAGAAAGGCCAACGCCTCATCCGGATGTGAGAGCGCACTCAGGTAAATCGTCACGACGGAATATTCCGGCGACACGGTTACCTCCGTGATGGAAACGATGCCGCATTCCTGCGGACACTCCCGTATCACGGGAGCGAGCTTCGCGCGAATGACGGAAGCGAGCATGGCCGGGCGTCTCAATTGCGAACGATCCATAGGAGACTGCTACACTAGCACAGATGCAGCGCTCCAAGGTCTCCATTCTCTTCCTCGGAACATCACCCTTCGCCGTTGCCTGCCTGCGTGCCCTTGCACAGGACGATCGATTTTCCGTGCTGCACGTCGTGACGCAACCCGACAAACCCTCGGGACGAAAGCAAATACTGACTCCCCCGCCCGTCAAAACGGAAGCGGAAAGACTCGGCTTGCCGATCGCACAACCGCAGAGCATCCGAAATGGATTCTCCGCACTCTCGCTCCCGCGATCAGATTTCCTCGTCACCGTGAGCTACGGACAGATCCTCTCGCAGGAAATTCTCGACTTCGCCACGATCGCCCCTCTCAATGTGCACGCGTCGCTCCTGCCGCGCTGGCGGGGCGCCTCGCCCATCCAGAACGCCATCCTCGCAGGCGATGACGAGACCGGGGTCACCATTCAGAGAATGGCGAAGGATCTCGACGCGGGGCCGATCTACGCTCTGGAAAAGACGACCATTGCTGCGCGCGAAACATCGGTCTCGCTGCACGACCGACTGAAGGACATCGGCTCGCGCCTTCTGATCGCAACCCTCCTCGATCTCCCCGAAGCGAAGGAGCAGGAAGGATTGGTCGTCCTCTGCAGCAAATTCACCAAGCACGACGGCGACGTCGACGACACGCGCTTCACGGCCGAAGAGATCGACCGTCGCGTCCGCGCCCTCAATCCATGGCCGGGCGTGACGCTCACGATGGAAGGCGTCAGTCTCAAGATCCTCGAAACCGCCCTCGTTGCCGACAGCGAAACGCATCCCCTGACTTGCAAAGGACAGACGCTCCTCCATCTGAAACGCGTCCTCCCCGCAAACGGTCGCCCGATGAGCGGCGCGGCATGGGCGAGAGGGAGGCGGTGAAAAAGATAGTGAATACAAAGAAAAAAAGAATCCAAGGATTATTTTGATTATCAATTAAACAACCATCCGAAGGAGCGGGTCTCGTGGGCCCCGCTCCTGAGGATACAACTAAGGAAAAGGAGAGCTCGTGAGAGGAAAACCGCTAGGTTTTTCTTTCACGCTTAAAGCTTCGTCTTCATCTCCTGAAATGCCTCGATGAATTTGTCGAGATCTTCGACATCGAACATGATCGTCGTCTTCTGACCGCCTCTCGACTTCTCCGAGACTTTGAAGAACTTGCCGTTCCCCGACTCCTTCAAGTCGATGTAGAACGTCCGCTGACGCGCATGGATCGTGACGGAATGGATATCCTGCGCGAACCGACCGTCCCGTTGCTGGGGTGATGCGGCCTTCGGTAACGCGCCGCCAAGCGCATCGCCATCTTGAGACTGTGCTCCCGTGAGCTCCGACATGGGATCAAACATAGGTGATGGGAAAATGATGAATCGCTGCCTCCTTCTCCACTCCCCGCGCGAACGCCAAGGCCGGTTCGGAAGCGCCGGCATACTACCAAAGGTACGGCAGAGAGACAAACGATCGCCGCGAAAACTCCGCCGCTATTTCTCGAGAGGCGCGAAGAGGATTTTTGGCTCCCCTACGTGCTTCCAACCCTTCTCGCCGCCCCACTCCTTCATGTCTTTGGTGATCACGAAATCCTTCTCAAGCATTCTCTCGCTGCACGGGAGACCAAGCTGCCTCGCCATCTCCTGCGCCGTCTGCGGGACGAAGGGAAGGATCATGAGCGTGATGTGGCGAAGATTTTCCGCGAGCACACTCAGCACTTCCTTGCGATTTGGAGACTCCTTCCCCCATGGCTTCTTCTGATCAATGTACTCATTGCAGAGCGCGACCCATGCAAATGCCTGACCAATGGCATGCGAGAGATCGAAGGAATCCATTGCCGCGGAAAACTTCTCCCATGCGTCGTCACCGTTCAGAAAAAGCGAAACCTCGCCGCAGTCGATCTGACCGCCTTCTTTCTTCAGAAGCACCAACACGCGATTCAGTAAATTCCCCAACTGGTTTCGCAACCTCGAATCGTAAATTTCGTCGATCCTCTTCCACGAAAAATCGCCATCGTTGCCGACGGGAATCTCGTGGCTGAGGTAGAACCGAAGCGGATCGGGATTGCCGCCGAAGTGGGTCAGGACATCTTCCGGCTGCACGACATTGCCAATCGTCTTGCTCATCTTCTGCCCCTCGCTCGTGAGGAAGCCGTGGATGAGGAGACGGTGCGGTGGCGGGACGTCTAAGCCGGCGTTCTTCAGCATGGCCGGCCAGATCAGCGCGTGGAACCGCGCGATGTCCTTGCCGATCACGTGCGTCACTTCCGCCCCCTCCCAGAAGTCCGATTCCTGCTTCGCTGTGAAATACCCGAGACCGGAGATGTAATTCGTGAGAGCGTCGCACCAGACGTACATCGTCTGCTCATCGTCATCCGGAACGGGAATGCCCCAACTCAAGCTCGACTTCGGACGGGAGAAGGAAACATCCTCCAAGCCCTGTTCGATGAGCGACAGCGTCTCGGGGGCGCGATTGTCCGGCACGATCTTGTAGCCCTGCTCATCCGCGAGAAGTTTCTTCAGCCAATCCCCTTCCCGTTGCAGGAGGAAGAACCAATTGGATTCCGTCACCTCCTCGGGTTTCGACTGGTGGATGGGGCACACGCCGTCCTGCAAATCGCGCGCCGTGAGGAAGCGCTCGCATCCCTGACAATAGAGCCCCGTGTAGGATCGCTTCTCCAGCGCACCGTTCTCGCCGAGCTTCTTCCATAATGCCTGTACCGTCGGCCAGTGGCGCGCACGGTCGGTGGTGCGGATGAAAAAATCTGAAGAGATATTCAGACGACCGTACAGATCTTCGTAAAGGGTGGCGAAACGATCGACGAATGCCTGCGGATCCACTCCGGCTTTGGCGGCAGCGCGCTGCACCTTCACCCCGTGCTCGTCCATGCCGATCTGGAAGCGCACCTCGTCTCCGCGAAGCCGCATCCACCGCGCGCAGACATCGGCCAGGATCTTCTCCATGACGTGTCCCATGTGGGGCGGAGCGCTCGCGTAGTCGATGGCAGTGGTGAGGTAGCAACGTGACATGCGCAGATTGTACGCGATTGTCGGAAGAAAATCTGGTTCGAAAAAATCATCCTCGGAATCCATGGAATCGTCGGAATCCTCGATCAGCTCGGTGTTCCCCCCGCCACCGTCGTCAGCAAGCTCACCGCATACACGATGACGACGTCGGCAAGCATCGCAGCGATGAGGCCGATGGCGACATTGATTGCGATCTTCTTGGCTTGGTTGTATCCCTCCTCGCCTCCACCCGACGACATCATGCGCACGCCGGCATAGGTCAGCATGGCGACCGCCACACCCGCGATGAGTCCGAGAATCACCTCATTGACCTTATCGAAGACCGTTCCCGGAAGGCTCGCACCCTCACTGCTGAACGGAAAGACCTCCTGGATCTTGGACCACATGTCCGAGATGCCCGGTCCACTCCCGACCTGATCGAGCGTCACGGCGAAGGCCTTGGGAATGAGAGCGCCGAACATGGTACGCAGAAAGAGCATGGTTACCAGGTGATGGTGTGCGTGACGAATGCTTCCACAATCGCGCGCGCCGCATTGACGACGATAGCGCCGAGACACGCCCACATGATCGTGCTTCCGCCCTTGCTGAATTGATCCGATTTTCCCTTCGACATCGCCATGCGGATACCCGCGAAGATCACGACCATCGCCACGGCGACGTTAAAGATGGCCAGAATGATGCGTACGGCCGCAGGGAACAAAGACGAGAAGAGGAAATCCGCTCCGCCACCGCCGGCACTCCCCTGTCCGAAATCTTCCGTGACGAAGAAGGAAACAAGGGAATTCGCGCTGAGCGCGAGTGCGAGTCCACCGAGTCCGAACGTGATGCTCTTGCGTCCGTTCTGTCCTTTTGCGTCGTCACCGTTGCTCATGACCATGAGGAAACCGCCCCACATGATTGCGAGGATCGCGCCCGCGGCAGCCGTCTTCAAAAGCAAATCCGTAATCGCCGGAATGGCGGTCTCCGCGAAGACATTGGACGGTCCCGCATCGCAGCCCGGAATCCCTTTGCATCGAACAATGGGCGGTTCGGCGGCGAACGCTTGGAGCGAGGAGACGATGGCGGAGAAGAAGCGTGCGAGCATAAGGAGAATCATTCGACCTTGAAGAAGGAAGCGTTAATGATATGCATGATCGAACCCGCAAGGAGAAGCAGCATCAGTCCGAGGACGGACGCCTGCACTTGTTTGATCGACGCGCTGCGTTTGCTCTGATCTCCCCCGGACATGATGACACCGGTCATTCCCCACAACCCCCACACGACGGCGATCCCCGCCGCGACACCCTGGACCCACGGATAGAGCTGGTTGATGTAGCTGAGAAATACCTGGAAGGGGCCGTCGCTCGTGGAGATCGTGCTCATGCCGCCGATGGGCTGGAGAAGCGTGATGTCCGCGCTCGCGCAAAAGGGCCAGAGCAACGCGAGAAGACCGCTTGCAATCGCGAGAAGCCGCCTGTGTCCGCTTCGAGATACCATCACACTAGTATACCAAATTTTTGGCTTCTCTTCCAGCCCTTCCGATGCTCTCTAGAGCTCGAGGAACTGCGTTCTAGCTTGCATCTCGGGCACTTCCTTCGTAGCATTGGCGGGCTCTTTGTGAGCACGGATCAGATCCTTTGTTCCACCATAGACTGCGGATGTAGCTCAGTTGGCTTAGAGCGTCGCCTTGCCAAGGCGAAGGTCGCGGGTTCGAGCCCCGTCATCCGCTCCATCAGTCTTCGTTTCTCTAGAGGCTATCCAACGATGGAGATAGCCTTCGATAGAAGCGAGGGGCGAGAAGTTTATCCTGAGCGACGAGCGCTTGCGCGAGGAGACGAAGGAAGCCCCGTCATCCGCTCCATCACTCGTTTCAATTTCATGACGTTAAAGTGACCTAACGATCTTTTAAAAAAACATCGCGCAGCGTGGGTCTCGTGGGCCCCACGCTAAGCGACACCTCTAAGGGAAAAGATAGCTCGTGAAAGAAAAACCGTAGGTTTGTCTTTCACGCTTAAGCGGGATTAGTACAGTGGTAGTACGCGAGCTTCCCAAGCTTGAGACGCGAGTTCGATTCTCGTATCCCGCTCCAAAAAAATGTCCCTGTTCTTTGCAAAAATGAGAGTTCTTGAAGACAGAAATATATCACTCCCCCACTGGCCTTCTTTCCTCACACGATTACACTGGCGGTATGGAGGACTACGAAACGAAGAAGGCTCGTCTGCAAACGCAACTGCGTGAGACGATGGGCAAGGGAAGAATCGGGCTTCGCAAAGATACCTCCAATCTCTTCCGCAATCGCAAGACGCGCAGTGCCACACTTTCGGTACGAGACTTCCGCACTGTGCTTTCGGTGAATACCGACGAAGGGTGGGTCGAGGCGGAAGGTATGGCGACCTACGAGACTCTCGTCGATACCCTACTACCGCTTGGCTTCATGCCGGCAGTCGTCCCGCAACTCAAGTCCATCACGATCGGAGGCGCCGTCGCGGGAGTGGGAATCGAAGCGACATCGTTTAGCCACGGCCTCGTACATGAAACGATCCTCGCGATGGAGGTGCTCTTGCCGAGTGGAGAGGTCATCCTCTGCACGTCGGAAAACGAACATCGCGATCTCTTCTTCGGCTTCCCGAATTCCTACGGAACACTTGGTTACATTTTGAAAGTGCGTGCCAAGATCATCCCCGTACGACGTTTCGTACATGCGGTTCACCAGCACTACAGCGACGCCCGCCTCTTCTTCGCAGCACTCGACGAAGCCTGCAAGAGCACTGCGGATTTCGTCGACGGCGTCGTCTTCTCGGACACGGAAATGTATCTGGTCATCGGGACGTTCACGGAGAGTGCGCCTGCCGTCAGCGACTACACATGGCAATCCATCTACTATAAATCCATTCGAGAGAAACCTACGGATGACCTCACGACGAAAGGATACCTCTGGCGTTGGGACACCGACTGGTTCTGGTGCTCCAAAGCGTTCGGCGCGGAGCATCCGCTGGTCCGGCTGCTTGCGGGCAGACGGTTTCTCAACTCCGTCACGTACACCAAGCTCATGCGTCTGAATGCTCGGTGGCATCTCAGCGAGCACTGGGAGAAACTGACCGGCAAGCGCAGCGAATCGGTCATCCAGGACATCATCATCCCCATCAGTCGCTGCGAAGAATTCCTCACCTTCCTCCTGCAAAAGATCGACGTCACACCCATATGGATTTGCCCTTCGCGTCCCGTCGACCCATCATCAACCTTTCCGCTCTTCCCGCTCAAGTCCCCTCTTCTGCATGTGGACTTTGGCTTCTGGGGGACCGTTCGGGCGAAGACAAATCAGGAATCGGGATTCTTCAATCGCATGATCGAACGCAAAACGCAGGAACTCGGCGGCCTTAAATCCCTCTACTCGGAGTCTTTCTTCCCTCGCGACGAATTCTGGAAAATCTACAACAGAACAACATACGACGCACTGAAACATCGCTACGATCCGAAACATCTTCTCCTGGATCTCTACGACAAATGCGTCCTCGCGGCATAGAATGTGAACACGTCATCTTCCCTCAGATCCCATGTATCCCCTCATCAATCCCATCTTCTCTCAGATTGCACAGGGAAGTCTCACGATCAAGGAAGAGAACGACGTGCATGCCTTCGGCAGCAAAGGAACAGGGCCCGAAGGTGGCATCATTGTGCGAGATCCCAAGCTCTATCGGAATATCCTGCAGTATGGCTCTCTGGGGCTCGGTGAGAGCTACATGGACGGACTGTGGGATGCCGAACGGGGCGATCTCGTGAGCGTCATCGGCGTGTTGCTCATGAACCATCTCTCGCGCGCCGTACCCCGCAGCTTGCGGCTCGCCGCAAAAGTCTTGCGCCTGACCCCCACCGGAGCGACCGACCACGACCGCAGCAAGCGCAACATCCAGAGCCACTACGACATCGGCAACGACTTCTACGCGCTTTTTTTGGACAAGAACATGGGCTACACGTGCGGCTATCAACTGCACCCCGACGACACGACCGAACAGATGCAGGATCAGAAACACGACCGGGTCTGTCGCAAGCTCGGCCTCAAACCCGGAGAACGCATCGTAGATCTCGGATGCGGTTTCGGCGGGATGCTGCGATACGCCGCCAAGCACTATGGCATCGAGGGCATCGGCTGCACGCTGAGCGAAGGGCAGGCCGCATGGGCGAATCAAGCCATCGAGGCGGACGGGCTGCATGATCGCATCCGCGTCGAGTTGAAGGATTACCGCGATATCGAGGGAACGTTCGACAAAGTCGTCTCCATCGGCATGGCGGAACACGCATGGGAGAATGGATATGAAAAGCTCATGGAGAAGATCGCCTCCCTCCTCCCTCAAGGCGGCATCGGCCTCGTGCACACCATCGGCTCCTTGGAAGATCCATCCGATCAAACGGATCCCTGGATCAGCAAGTACATCTTTCCGGGCGGCCGCATTCCCCGACTATCGGAGCTCACCGGCGCCACGAATGCTGCCAATCTCACCATCGCGCACATCGAGAACCTCAAGCCGCATTACGCCGAGACACTGCGGCTGTGGAGGGAGAAATTCCACGGCAACCGAGAGCGGATTCTCGCCCTCAGCCCTCGCTACAACGAACGATTCCTGCGCATGTGGGACTACTACCTGCAAAGTTGCGAGGCCGCGTTCCGCTACAGCTCCCTCGAGCTCTACCAAATGCTCTTCTGCAAAGGAGAACGCTGGACGCTACCCATGCAATTGGATTTTGGGGAAAGTGAGAAGCGATGATGTTCCAAAGAACATTTTTCGGAAGTTCGACGGACTGCAAAGGGAGAAATCCCGGAGACTTTTCATTGCCTTTTGAAATGAAAGCATCTTTTCTTTCAATGACCGAAGAAAATAATCACGAGAGATGAAGGCTCGTTTCAGAATGCTCTTGGGATTGATTCTTCTCGTCCTGCTCGGGGGTGCACTTTATTTTTTCTATCGACGCTCAAATCTACAGACGACTGCTTCGAGCTGCATTTGCTCTTGTCGGCGTGCTGATAAGAAGGCAATTCTCTGTCGCCATGTGGGAGACACATGTGATGAGAACTACTTAATCCAGGATGCCGGGTCGGGTTGCTCCATCAACAATGGGGCGATGTGCGTCGGCGTTCCCCAGACCTCGGAGACGGGAACGCTGATCAATTGCCATGCGCAGTGGCTGTAATAACAGAAATACGGAGCTCCAGAATTAGACGATTATATTTTATTGTGATATAATAAACTGTATGAACGATAAGCCAGCTGAACAACCGATCCAACCTTCTGCTCCTCCTACCCTCGAAGAATTGAGTTCGCAGAGGTCGCAAACCGCAACAGCGATCGCAGCTCTCCTTTCAAACGAATCAATACAAGACCCCGAAGACAGAATGGCGTTGTCAGCTGCGAGTGAATTTCTCAAATCTCCAACGAGAGAATTATCCGAAATCGCGAAGCATGCATCGGACGTCGGGCAAATAGTTTGCATGTCCTACGAGATGATGGACCTACCCGTTCCTCCAGAAATAGACGCGATGCATCATCAGCTTCAGATCCTTCACTGCCAATATCACATCGCTTCCGTTGAAGCGGAACTTGCACGTAGTCCCGCTGATCCAGAAATAATTAAACATTCATTAGCTCAAGCCTTGAGTGATGCCAAGATCATAGCCAAAGGATATAGGGACGAGACGTGGCTCAAGGAAGTTCAAGCAATGGAACAAAGAGCTATCGCATCTTGAGACAAGCTCCTGAGACACACAGCTCAGCAGTACTATCGATATATGTCGACATACATTGACAATTAATTGAAGAAAAATATAATCATATACTATGGGAATTGACCAAAGCATGGAGCGAAAAAGCTATCTTCCTGCGAAAGCTCTTGTGGATCTCCTTTTCCGATTGCAGGGAGGAACATTTATCGATGATGAGGACGGCAATCTCGATGCGCAACTTCAAACGATAGACTTTCCCGTAGGACCCGAAGGAAAAGATGCGAAACGTCAATCGGCAGAGCAAGGAAATATATTAGTGCAACGCAGCATCATTACTCTCACCGATGAAACGCTTGAGGAGTGCCGTGTTCTCCTCCTCCATCGCGAGGAACACGCCATCACCACGGGAGGATCCATTCTCACGTCAGGAGATCCTCACAATTCTCCCGATACCGTCTTATCGAAGAAGGTGACGATCACGCCCCCGCCCTCCGACTTCAAGCGCCTGGGGATTGCCCTTTCATCCCCCGCGCAAACAAATGGCATTCATTACCTTTTCGAAATCTTTCGATCGCGCATTGATCCTGAAGCACAGATCGTGACGCACAAAGACCATGGGACGCTCGTATCTTTGGAGCAAGCATTACAAGCCGTTTTGGATAAACCAGTGGAGTCAGCGGTTCTCAGACGCTCCTTCATGCAACCATCGTAAGCAGATTGCGAATTTCCTTTCACAAACAATTGCTATTTCGACATAGAGCGAGGAACATGTCCTTTCCTATGCACACCTCAACCACCATCACCGGCAAAAGGAAGCTCCTCCTCATCCTCGCCCCCGCAATCGTCTTACTGGCACTTTCCTTCGTTGCCCTCAACCACGCTATCGCGCAGTACTCGAGCACAGCCGTCATCTCGCTCTCATCGAATGAGAATCCTTCTCACGTCGGCGAATTCGTCACGTTCACGGCAACGGTCCAAACGCAGTACGTGAGCGGAACCGTCACCTTCTACGATAACTCCGTCGCCCTGGGGAGCGCGCCAGTGCAGCAAGGAGGCACGGCAACGCTCACGACAGCGCAGCTCGCCATCGGGAACCACCCCATCACGGCGGTCTTCTATGGAACAGGAAACATCGGATCGGGAACATCCTCGACGCTGTACCAAGTGGTGGATTCCTGCACGACGACGTTCGGTTGCAACACCGCTGTGCCCTACAGCAACGGCGCACAGATCCTTCTCAACGTAAACAAGACGCAAGCATCCTCCGGGGAGAATGTCTCTTTCTCCGCGTACGTCAGCGGCAATCAAATGCTTGGAACGGTGACATTCTATGACGGGAATGTTGTTCTTGCTTCGAAGAGCATACGGACAGACGGCTCCGCGGGATATTCCACCTCCCAGCTCTCCGTTGGCACGCACACCATCACCGCCATCTTCAGCGACAATACGCAGACGCCGCGTCTCTATTCCGCGCCGGTTTCTTTGCAAATCCTCCCGCAGAATAATCCATACAATCCGACCTACAATCCCTACTATCCCTACCAGAACTCTTCGTCTTCCTACGGGTACCAACCGAACACGGTCACGTTCTCTCTTACATCGGATCAAAATCCTTCCACGGTCGGCAATCTCGTCACGCTGCGGACGAACGTGGGCATGCAGTACACGGGAGCAGTCGTGACCCTCTTCGATAACGGCACGCTGCTCGCGAGTGTGAATGTCGGATCGGACGGCACGGCGTCGTTCTCCACGTCGCAGCTCTCTGCGGGCACTCACACGATCACAGCCACACTCGGGAATCTCGGCAGCAATCTCGTGGGATCATCCTCTACGCTCTCTCAGCAGGTCTACCGATACTCCTACAGGGGAGGAACGGTGTCCCAAAACACTGCGAATCCTTCGTACTACCCACCCGTCCCCTACACGAATCCGTCTCCCGTCCTTACTCCCGTGACGGGCGCGGAAGAGAAGTTCTTTGCCCCGCTCGATGACGCGCAGAATTTCCTAAGCCCGAGCAACTAAGAGAATCCCTCCCCTCTCGTTGCTATTCCAGCCAAGGGGGATACCATCATCCTCATGACTACCATCCTGCTGTATCTGCTCGGCGTCGTCGTCCTTCTCCTCATCGGAGGCATCAAGGTCATCAATGAATACCAGCGCGCCGTGATCTTCCGCCTGGGTCGTCTCGTGGGGGCTCGCGGGCCGGGACTCATCTACGTCATCCCGATTTTTGAGCGCATGGTGCGGGTGGAGCTGCGCACGATCACGATGAACATTCCCTCGCAGAAGATCATCACGAAGGACAACGTTTCGATCGACATCGCCGCGGTCGCGTACTACCACGTCGTCGATGCCCGGAAGTCCGTGGTGGCGATCGAGAACGTGCACGATGCGGTGAACCAGATCAGCCAAACCACGGTCCGAAACGTGGTGGGGCAGTTCATGCTCGATCAATTTCTGTCGCAGACGGTCGACATCAACGAGAAGATCAAGAACGTGATCGATGTCCATACCGAGCCGTGGGGCATCCAGGTGACCGCCGTGGAGATCAAGGATGTGATTCTGCCGGACAACATGCAGAGGGCGATGGCGAAGGAAGCGGAAGCCGAGCGCGAGCGACGAGCGAAGATTGTAGCGGCGGAAGGCGAGTTCCAGGCATCGGAGAAACTCGGCCAGGCCGCCGACATCATCGCGAACCATCCGGTGGCGCTGCAGCTGCGCACGCTCCAGACCATGGCGGAGATCGCCACGGAGAAGAACTCCACGATCATCTTCCCGGCGCAGTTCATGACCACCGTCAAAGAAGCGCTCGATACGCTGCAGCAGGACAGGAAAAATAATTGATGTGCCTCTCTGCCGCGGGATATGCTGCATGACATGCAGAAAACATGCGGACAGTGCAGCGCGGCGTTCGACATCTCCCCGCACGATCTCTCGCTCTTGGAGAAGGTCTCCCCTGTCTTTGGCGAGAAGCAGGAACCGATTCCCCCGCCCACCCTCTGCCCGCTCTGCCGCCTGCAGCGGCGCCTCCTCTTTCGAAACGAGCGGAAGTTCTACCGGCGCACCTGCGACCTCACGGGGAAGGACATCATCTCCATCTACGCGCCGGATAAACCCTGCGTCGTCTACGACCAGAGCGCGTGGTGGAGCGACGCGTGGGATCAGTACGCGACCGGCAGATCCTTCGATTTTCAGAAATCGTTCTTCGAGCAGTTCCATGCACTGAGTCTCGTCGCGCCTCGCCCCTGCGTCGTGAACATGTTCAGCGAAAATTCGACGTACACGAATCACTGCGCCTACAACAAGAATTGCTACATGTGCATCAACACCGGTTACAGCGAGGATTGCTTCTACTGCACCAACTACAATCTCTACAACCGTGACTGCGCCGACTGCCTTGCGATCCAGCACTGCGAGCAGTGTTACGAATGCGTCGAGACGCAGAAATCCTCCTTCTCATCTTTCCTCTTCCAGTCCGAGAACTGCACGGATTGCCACTACTGCTTCGACTGCCAATCGTGTCAGAACTGTTTCCTCTGCTGGAATTTGCGGCACAAGCAGTACTGCATCGGCAACGAGCAGTACACGAAGGAACAGTACGCGGAGAAGATTGCCACCCTGCGTCCCGCGACATGGGCGGGCGTGCGCGAGCGGCTCGAAGACTTCCGCAAGGCAATGGAGGAACGCGCCTTCCACAAAGCCATTTCCATCGAGCAATCCGAAGGATGCGAAGGCGACCATATCGCGAACTGTCGAAACGTCACATCGTCGTTCTCGATCTTCAACTCCGAAGATTGCTCCCACTGCGTCGATGCCGGCGAAATGAAGACCTCCATCGATGTCTACGAACCCTTCAAGGGGGAATTACAGCACGAGACGCACGCGTGCAACGCCGGCTACTCCCTGATGGTCTGTTCGAAGTGCTACGAATCCAAGAACGTTCTCTACAGTGAGTACTGCTGGCAATCCTCGGACCTCTTCGGCTGCTTCGGGCTCTTCCGGAAAAAGTACTGTATCCTCAACAAGCAGTACACGAAGGAAGAGTACGAGGCGCTCGTGCCCAAAATCATCGCCCACATGCGCAAGACGGGAGAGTGGGGCGAGTTCTTCCCCGGAAACCACTCGATCTTCGCCTACAACGAAACCATGGCCCAGCAATACATCCCCCTCACGCGAGAGGAGGCACTGGCGAAAGGATGGGCATGGCGCGAAGAGACAGAGGAGAAATCGACGGTGACACGCGTGATTCCCGCGGACAAGCTCCCCGAAACCATCGACGCGGTTCCCGACGACGTGCTGAACTGGGCGATCCTCTGTGAAAGGACGAAACGCCCCTTCAAGCTCGTGAAACCGGAGTTGGATTTCTACCGCAAGATGCATCTCCCGATCCCCCGCCTCCATCCCGACGTACGGTTCGCCGAACGGATTCAGCTCCGCAGTCCCTGGAAGACATGGCAGAGGGAATGCACACGCTGCGGAAACGAAACCCCCTCCACGTTCAGCCCCGACCGCAAAGAAAAGATTCTCTGCAGGAATTGCTACCTCAAAGAGGTCTACGAAGGAGATATCGCGGCCTGAATGACGTCTGGGAAACCCGGCTCTTAAGGCATTGCAATGTATTTAACATTAATATACATAGCCTTTTCGATGAAATTATCCATCGAGTCTCCGGCGGAAATATTGCTGCATCTCACCGATGCATCCGGCGATTTTCCCAAGGGAATTCCTCTCCATGAGGCGAAAAAAGCCGCCTGCATAGACGCTGCTTCTCCAGTCGAAATACTCCCCACAGTCCCCAATACAAGCGCCAAACAAACGGGAGACGGATTCGCACGCATCAGCTCGCTGAGTAACAGCGTGAAATGGTCACACGTTCCCTACGAATGGTGCGTGGGAATGTCGGGAATGGCCCCCGAGAAAGATCTCGCCTTTCTCTCGCACGTCGTGACGCACGGCCCTGCCAGAAAACACATGGAGAAAGCCCTGGGCTATCATCGGGATGCTCTTCGAAGGTTACTGGACACCGCAGACGATCCCGCGAAGTGCGAAACGGTGATTTTCGGCGGAACGGGTCGGAAGGAAAGCCCGGCAGAACAGTATGCATGGGATCTCAAATTGGGCTTGGCTCGGCTCGTCGTGGAGGAAAGCAGGAATTTGCTGCGGCCATTGATCCTCTCCCCGCTCGTACGGGATGCGCACCCATCGACGCTTCCCAAATCCGTCTTACTATCGCCAAGCCGATTCCACTACTTCGAACCGGGTGACCCCTCACAAATCCCGGATCGATTTCACAGATTCTCTGCACCCGAGAAATCCTCAGTGTAAGATCTTGAGCGATGCAGCGAACATGCGGACAGTGCGATGCGGCGTTCGAGATTACGAGCGATGACCTCGCGTTTTTCGAGAGAGTGTCGCCCGTCTTCGCGGGGAAGAAAGAATTGCTCCCGCCCCCGACCCTCTGCGCGGACTGCCGGACGCGGCAGCGGATCATCTGGCGGCCGGAGCTGCATCTGCACTACCGCAAGAGTGACAAATCCGGCACACAAATCCTCTCCATGTACCCGCAGGATGCGCCGTGCAAAGTGTACTCACCGGAAGAGTGGTGGAGCGACGACTGGGATCCGTTCCACTATGGCCAAGCGTTCGATAGTGAACGTTCCTTCTTCGATCAGTTCCGCGAACTCCTGCGCAACACTCCGCTCACGTCGGCGTCCGTGAGTAAGACCGGAAATATCAACAGCGACTATGTGAATTCCGCGAGCTACCTGAAGAACTGCCACCTCCTTGCAGGAGCAAACTACGATGAGGATTGCCTCTACGGGAACTTCGTCAATCATTGCAAAGATTGCATCGACTGTAGCTTCGTCGATCACTGCGAACTCAGCTACGAGTGTGTCGACTGTGCGAAGTGCTACGGAGTGCGCTTCTGTCGACAGTGCAGCAACTGCAGCAATTCCGCGTTCCTCTTTGGTTGTCGCAACTGCCGCGATTGCTTCGGATCGGTGAATCTCGCCGACAAGTCCTACGTGTTCCTCAACGAGCAACTCACCAAGGAAGAGTACGAGAAGCGCCTGGCCGCCCTCGGCCTCCACAGCCGCGAAAGAGTGAAGGAGGCCAAAGCGTTCTTCCTCAAGCACCGGCTCCGCTACCCGCACCGCCACATGCTTGGAGAGATGAATGAGAATGTCACCGGCAACGGCATCCTGCGCTCGAAGAATGTCGAAAATTCCTTCGACGTGAGCGAGCTGGAGGATTGCAGCAATTGCATCTGGTTCCACCAAGCGAAGAACTGCATGGATTGCTACGCCTGGGGCTTCACGGCGGACGAGTGCTACCAATGCTTGGAAGTGGGAGACCACAGCAGCCGCACACATCTGAGCATTCTCATCTACCACGGCATCGACCTTCTCTACTGCAACAATTGCCGCAATTGCGAGCACTGCTTCGGCTGCGTTTCCCTGCGAAGCGCCAAGTACTGCATCCTCAACAAGCAGTACACGAAAGAAGAGTACGAGACGCTCGTGCCTCTAATCATCGAACACATGCGCCAGACAAAAGAGTGGGGAGAGTTCTTCCCTTTCTCGGTCTGCCCTATCTCCTACAACGAATCGATCTCGCAAGATTACTTCCCCCTCGGAGAGGAACAAGCCAGGGCACTCGGCGCGCGATGGACTGCGCAATCTACGGAGCAAGGGGCGCCGACTCCCCTTCCCGATTCCATCCGGGACTGCGATGAACGGCTCACGGAACAGACCCTGACCTGCACGACCACGGGAAAGAGCTACAAGATCACGCCTCAGGAATTTGCCTTTTACAAACGACAAAATATTCCCGTGCCGGACACCTGCTTCTTGGCACGGCATCGCGAACGTTTCCATCTCCGCAATCCCCGCCGCTTATGGGAACGCCCCTGCATGAAGTGCGCCAAGAGCATGCAAACGACCTACGCACCCAACAGACCGGAGATTGTGTACTGCGAAGAGTGCTACCAAAAAGAAGTCTACTAACGAGAGACGATGTTCACTCGAAATTGACGACGGCCTTTCGGTACCCCTCGAACGTACCGGTATCGAGGCGCTTGCCCTCGCACTCGCATCCGAAAATCGCGATGTCTTTCAACTGAGCGATGAGCGCATCGATGAGGCGGATTTCGTTATCACGCGTCGCCGAATGAACGTGCGGAAGCACCGCAAAGGTGGACTTCGGGATCAGATAGCGACCGACGATGCCGAGCGTGGACGGCGCAGCTGCGGGGTCGGGTTTCTCAATCAAGCTCTTCAACTTTTTCACGCGCGGATTCTTCGGATGTTCGCTCTCTACCTCGACGATGCCGTACTTTTTCGTGAGTTCTCTCGGAATATTCTCAAGCGCGACGATCGCCCTCTCTCCCGCCGCATCACACAGATTGTATGCATCAAAAAGCTGAGAGAGTGCGCTCCCCGCCCCGACAAAGAGATCATCTCCGAAGAGAACCGCCACCTCGTCACTGGCCACCCAATCCGCCGCCTGGAGGATCGCATGGCCGTCGCCGCGCTGCTCGTCTTGATACGAAACATGGAAACGGACGGCATCGTAGCGACACAACTGCTCGAGGATATTCGAGTTCCCGCGCCGCGCCATCTCGGCTTCAAGCTTCTCATCACGTGCGAAGTACTGCGGAATCAATTCTTTCCCTTTAGAAATCACGAGGCAGATATCGGAAATGCCCAAATCGATGCACTCCTCCACAAGGTGCGCGACGATGGGCTTCGTCCCGAGCGGAAGCATCTCTTTGGGAACGGCTTTCGTCCACGGGAGGAACCGCGTACCGAGCCCCGCGAGAGGAAGAATGGCCTGTGTGAGATTCTTGGACATCGAAAGGAGGATACTCGAAAACGGATGCTCGTGCACGGGGTGCCTGGCTTCGTACTCACGGAGAAAGACGAATGGTGCCCCAGGCAGGAATTGAACCTGCGTCTCCGGCTTCGGAGGCCGGCGGTCTATCCGTTAGCCTACTAGGGCACGATGTGCATTCTACATGTCTTCCTTCGGGCTGAGCATTCTGTTTTGCAGTCCGAAGAACGCCACGGCATTTTGCGTCGTCACCCTGTCCACTTCCTCAAACGAAACGCCCTTCAGCTTCGCGATGAACATCGCCATCTCCCGCACGAACGCCGGCTCGTTGCGCCGACCGCGGTACGCCGCGGGCGCGAGGTAGGGCGCGTCGGTCTCGATCATCATGCGTTCAAGCGGACACCGCCGAATCGTCTCGCGCATATCCTCCGCGTCCTCGTAGGTCGCAATGCCCGTGAAGGAGAGAAAGTATCCCCACTGCAGCAGGCTCTCAACATTCTCGAAACGCTCCGTGCAACAGTGGAGCACGAGACCTGGCGGCCGCACATCCTCAATGATGGCGAGGAGATCTTCCAACGATTCTCGATTGTGAACGACCACCGGCATCGCAAGTTCCTTGGCAACTTCCAACTGAAGACGAAAGACACCCTGCTGCACATCACGCGGCGAGAATTCGTAGTGGTAATCGAGACCAATCTCGCCGATGGCGCGCACGCAGTCATCGGACTTCGCAAGCTTCGTGAGACGTTCGCGGTCGCCCCTGTGCCACTTCCCTGCACAGTGCGGATGCACACCGACCGTGCAGGAGATCTGCGGATACGTGTGACAGAGGGCGATCCCTTGCTCACTTTCGATAAACGAATCGGCGATGGTGACGACGTGCTTCACACCCGCGCGAATCGCATGGTCGAGCACCTCCGGCAAATCATCTGCGAATTTCTTATCGGTGAGATGGCAGTGGGAATCGATCACAGGCAAAGCATACCGTGTTGGTTCCTCAGCTGCGATGTCCTATAGTAGGCGGGTCTTCCGGGGTCGGTAGCTCAGCCTGGTAGAGCAGTGGCCTTTTAAGCCATTGGCCGAGGGTTCAAATCCCTCCCGACCCACCAGTTGACACAACATAGATACTTAATTATAGTATTTTTATGAATGTCTGCCCATCTCCAAGGCCATTTCAAAAGGATTGTGCAGGAAGGACAGGTGCGGACATCGTTACCATTCTTCAAATAACTGAAAAATTATCGTTTGATGACGCGATCCGCCGTGTTGAATCAAACGCATATGAGGTTCGACGGAATAATCATGTGCTCGTTGGTAATTATCCCGGACCTACAGCCACTTTCGGAGTTCCTGTAAATGTTGACTTGCTTTGTCAGCTCCAAAATACGACCCGGGAGGAATTAGTGGGAAGACTTTCGAAAGAGCTTGTTTTGTAATTTTGATATCGGAGACCGAAGATGATGGTTCGTGGCTCACAGCGTGTCATGATGAAGAGATTTTTGCCGCAGCAAAAAGCCACGAATCCATACACGCTGTTCGCACCTCACCATGACACCTAGGCGTCCTAGCTTTGATGGGATACTCACTAATAGATATTTGGCAAGTATTACGTACATGCCATGATGTCCGTACTTCCCCCTTGGAAATATGCCAGCAGAGACAATGGAAAAGAGAGTGGAGATTGTCACGAAACCTTTCGGCGGACCCAGCCAGGCCAACCAAGCAAAAAAATCTGCTGAGTTTAGCTTTAAGAATGAGCTTGAAGGAGGAAGTGTTAGAATTGGTGCAAACAATGAAGTGATTCTCAGTGTGCTCGAGAGTGGAGTAGAACGAGTCCGTGATACGCTCGCGCATCAAGGCAATCTCCCCCGATAACATCAATCGTACATAGCATGCGTCACGGCAGCCTGCCATTCGTGATACTCATGTCATGAATTTTGGAGAGGAAGAATCGGCGAGTCGCTGTATCCTGTGTGAGTGAAAGTCGCATTAGTACATGAACTTTTGACCATGAGAGGTGGCGCGGAGAAGGTGCTGCGCGTACTCGCGGAGATGTTTCCGGATGCCCCCATCTACACGCTGCTCTACGACGAGGCGAAGCTCGGCACGTGGTTTCCAAAGGAACGCGTGCGCACGAGTGACATTCAACATCATTATCCATTATCAATTATCCATCATCCATTCTTCTTCAACCATCACTTCTACCTCCGCCGCTTCCCCGCCGCAGTTGAGGCGTGGGACTTCTCGGAGTTCGATCTCGTCATCTCCTCCTCGTCGGCGTTTGCGCACGGGATCATCACCAACGGAAAACCGAAGCACCTCTGCTACGTCCATTCGCCCGCCCGCTATCTCTGGGATCGATCGATGGACGTCTTGAGCCGCGCGGGCCGCGGGCCGCTTGGGCCGCTCAAGAAGTGCTACCTCTCGCGCACGTTCCATAAACTCAGGGAATGGGACGCAGAAGTGAGCGACCGCCCCGATTACCTCCTCGCCGCATCGAAGACCGTGCAGAGGAGAATCGAACTCTACTGGCGAAGAGAGAGCGCCGTGGTGCCTCCTCCCATCGACGACTTCTGGCTACAGGATAAATCCATACTTTCGTCCTCCGTCCTCCGTCCTACGTCCTATTTCTTCATCGCCTCCACCCTCGTCCCCTACAAACGCATCGATCTCGCGATCGAGGCAAGCAACCGAGCCAAACTGCCGCTGCTGATCGCGGGAGAGGGACGAGACCGCAGGAGACTGGAATCCCTCGCGGGTCCGACCGTCGCATTCCTCGGCTACAAAGATGAAACGGCATTGCGCGAACTCTACGCGGGAGCGACGGCAACGATCTTCCCGGGCGACGAAGACTTTGGCCTCGTCCCGCTCGAGTCTCTCGCCTGCGGCACACCGGTCATCGCGTACCAATCGGGAGGAAGCATAGAAACATTGACCGAAGGAGTGACCGCATCCTTCTTCGACGAACCAACGGCTGCATCGCTTCAAAACGCGCTCGAGCATTTCGAGCGAAAGAACTTCTCACCGGATGATTGCCGCACAGCCGCGAAGCGCCACGCGCGCACGGACTTCGAGGAGGCGATCCGTCGAGAAGTGGAAGCGCTTCGCAAAGTCTGAAAGGCATTCCCCGCCGTTTTCCAGGGAAAATATGCAATCTGCTCGTTCGGAAAAAAATTTCCATTACACTGCTTCCGTGCGTCGATTCTTCTCCATCGCCATCATCGCGCTGCTCGCTCCAATGCCACTCTTTGCGAGGACATTTGAGGGAACCCCGCCGAGTGCGCGGGAGATCCACCGCGAGGCGTTGCGCCGATACCAGGACGAAGCTCTTGCGCGAGGAACGTACGGCGCCGACCTGGAGCATCTCTACACGAACGATGCGTTCGGCGTGCACATCCGCTACCCGAGAGATTGGACCGTGCAAAATCTCCTCGATTCGAACGGGAGGATCACGAGCATCGCGCTGTTCCTCTCGCCGCTTTCGGACAGCGGTGACACCACGGAAGAGAATATCAACCTGATCGTCGAAGATGTCCGCGATGCGCCGCTCACGCTCGATCAGTACCAGGATGCGGCAATCACTCAGGAGCGCGGCCTCTTCGATTCCTTCTCCCTCGTCTCTACCTCCGACATCGTCCTCGACGGCGAAGCGGGAAGGGACATCGTCTTCCAGACGACATTCAACGAAAAGTCTCTCTTCTTCGAACAGGCTTGGGCGCTGCACGACGGCATCGTCTACGTCTGGACTCTCGCCGCACCCCCCGAAACCTTCGCGCAGTATTCGCGGATGTTCCATACGATGCTTGGCACCTTCGGGTTCAGTATTTGATTTAGTCCTTCTTACTCAGAGTTCTTCTCTTTCTTTCTCAGACTAACATCTTCATTGAATGAATCTTTTGTCCTTCTTTCTCAAGGCGAGATGTTTCGCCTTTCTTTCTCAGGGCAAGAAAGAAAAGTGAAGCGTGTCTATGGTTCGTGGCTCGCTTTCTCTTCAAGAAATTACCTGTGTCAGCCTGAGGTGCTCCAAGCGAAGCGAGGAGCCACGAAGGATTGGGCCGCTCGCACCTCACCATGACACGCCACCCCGTGGTGCGCGGCTCCAGCCGGTGGGTGTTTGTTTTTTGTGTGCGCCGCAGCGCGATAAAAAAGAAAAATTCCATGGTTCCCGTTGAATAACCTCTCACTCGCTCTGATAGTTCCACACATTGTTACCGTTAGGAGGGTAAAGGGGGTGTGGGGGACCTAGGGAACCGAACAAGGTTCCCTGGCCCCCCACGAAAAGACCATGACGAAGAATGCGGGTAATTTCTTGTCGCCCTGGCAAAGAAAGAGAAGAGCCTTTCATTCTCAGAACAATGCTGATTGCAACGATGCCGGAATCTCGCGCCCCAACTTCTCATACGCCCGCTTCGTCGCCATTCTCCCCTTCGGCGTCCGCTGAATGTATCCCTGCTGAAGGAGGTATGGCTCGTAGACATCCTCGATCGTCTCCTGCTCATCGGCAAGCACCGCGGCAATCGTCGAAAGTCCCACGGGACCTCCCGAGAAGGAATCGACAATCGTTTTGAGGATGAGAAGATCGGTCGCATCCAACCCCTCCTCGTCGATTTCCAAGGATTGCATCGTGGTCTCGACGGTCTGCAGATCGACGATGCTCTTCTCCCCAACCTGCGCGACATCGCGAACGGCGCGGACGAGACGATTGGCGACACGGGGAGTCTGGCGGCTGCAACGCGCGATGCGGAAGGCGGCTTTATTTTCCATCGAAACATGGAGAAGCTGCGCGGACCGCTCGACGATCTGTTGCATCTCGGGGACGTCGTAGAAGCCGAGTTTGAATTGATGAAGAAAACGATCGCGCAGAGGCGCACTCATCGAACCCGCCTTCGTCGTGGCACCGACGAGCGTGAAAGGCTTGAGACGCAGCCGCATGCTGCGCGCCGTCGGCCCCTTCCCGAGGACGAGATCGAGCGCAAATCCTTCCATTGCGGAATAGAGCATTTCCTCGACGATGGGACGCAAGCGATGAATTTCATCGATGAAGAACACGTCGCCGGCGGAGAGGTTGGTGAGGATCGAGGCGAGATCACCCGGCTTCTCGAGTGCGGGACCGCTCGTGATGCGAATCTGTGCATGCATTTCCCGCGCGATGATGTGTGCGAGCGTCGTCTTGCCCAAGCCCGGAGGTCCGTGAAGCAACGTGTGGCCAAGCGGCTCCTTGCGGCTTTTTGTGGCCTGAATGTGCAGGAGAAGATGTCCTTTGATCTTCGTCTGACCCACGTACTCGGAAAGTGTGCGCGGCCGCAGCGTCACATCGATCCCCTCTTCTTCAACCAACGGCTTCGTCTCCACGGCTCGGCTCTGTGAACGTTTGATGGCCATCGCAAGCATCATAGCAGAAAGGGAATCGAAAGCGGCACCCGACACGGTGTGCTACACTCCATCCCAATGCGCCTTGCGACGAAGTTCCTCACGGGAAGCGGATTCCTCCTCCTCTTGGTGGGGCTGGGGACGGCGGAGGCCCTCTTCACGAAGGACCGCATGATCCTTCCCTCTCTCCAAGCGACGCTGAATGCGGCAGGGCAGCTGGGCGTGGCGAAGATGGGCGGCGTTCCCGTGGAAGACATCCTGAAGAAGAACGGCATCGCTGCGAGCGACGTCCAGGAACAGAGTCTCATCGCACGCGTCGCGGCATCGAAGACCGCCGTGCATACGGTGGCCCTCCTAAAAAACAACGATCGCATCGCGCTCATGGTCTGGATCGAGACACCGGACGTGAAAGACTACTTTCAAGCAATCAAAGACGCGCTGCATGCTTCCTTCTCGCCCGCCGTCACGGATCTGAAAGATGTGACCGACACATTGCCAAGCGGAGCGACCCGGAACTCACTCTCCTTCAAGGATCCGGCCATCGGCGCGGAGCGGATGATCTTCGTGCGCATTCGCCAGCAACTTTTCGAATTCCACGTTACGGATGGGAAGGATAAGGATGTACAAGGTGTGATCGAAGCGCTTTCGTCCTGAGAAATTTCATGTCCTTCTTTCTCAGGGCAAGCACAGCGTTTGTCGTTCTTTCTCGCAAATATATTTCTTTCGTGGGGGGTGAGGGAACCTTGTTCGGTTCCCTACACCCCCCACACCCCCGTTACCCTCCTA
>CAINVY010000004.1 GCA_903854335.1 uncultured Candidatus Peregrinibacteria bacterium
CAACCATCAAATCCTTCACGCGATCACTCTCTATAGGCATGCAGGGCACGGATGTCTCCGCTCTCCAATCCTATCTCTCACAACAGAAGCTTCTCTCTGGGACCTTTAAGAACGGCACCTTCGATCAGGCAACCAAGACCGCACTCATCGCCTTTCAGAAGAAGAACAAGCTGCGTCCCAGCGGCATGGTGGATAGTGCGACGAAGTTGGTACTCAATAAATTACTCTCGCATTAATCGAAGGCCCCCCTTCTTCATGATAGCTAGGGAGTTCTCCATATAGTGAGAAGCACTCCCCTCTTAGATTCGCAGTGCTAAGCGCAAAACTCGTTCTCGTCTCCTTGAGAAAACCTTACGGTGTTCATTGTGGAAACTGAAGAAATCTGCTAAAATAATAGGAAACTCACATGAACATACGTCTGCGCCAAAGGCATGCTCTCGGCCTTGCAGTCCTTCCGGGGTTCGTTGTATTTGCGTTATGTATTTTTCTCGTTCGATCGCAGGCGGAAAACTCGCGCTTCACTGCGCAGGAAATTGAGAATTCATTCCTGTCGTCTTCTTCGTCTCCAATTGTTAGTGAGAGCGGTACGCTTTTTTCTGACTTGCCCACCTCCTCTTCATCTGCCGGATCGCTTGTGGTCGAGAGTTCATCTGAAGGTCTTCTCTCTTCGACTTCGAGCGTTTCGAGTATATCTTCAAGCTCTGGGTACGACGTTTTGTCGTCATCGTCTTCATCCAGTTCCTCAGCTTTCGTTTCTTCTCCCGCCAATGGCACGGGTGCGCTTTCGACCGGCTCGTCGGCTCTCCTCGAAGACGTTGTCCCGGGTCAGATCATTGTGAAGTTTAAGAGCAATACCGATGCGGATGCAGCCTCCACTCTCGGTGTCAGGAGCAAGTCATTCACTCGGACGTTGCATAGCCATCGTGGGGTGCATGGGGAAAAGCTCTTTCACAATCGGAAGAAAAGCGGCAGCGGAGCGCTCGAACGCTATGCAAAGTTCTCGTTCCCGAATCTCGACAACAAAGCGACGAAGGCTCTGATCGAACAAATGCGCTCCGATCCCACCGTGGAGTCCGTAGAGCCCGATGTCGTCATGCGTACCATGATGGTGCCGAATGATCCCTACTACGGTTCCTCCGGTGCGTGGGGGCAGAGCTTTGACGATCTGTGGGGGGTGAAGAAAATCTCGGGATCCGGTGCATGGGATATCGCGCAGGGATCGGGCGTTATCGTTGCCGTTGTGGATACGGGTTTGGATACCTCGCATCCGGATATCGCGGCGAACGTCTGGCAGAACCCCGCCTGCGCAAACGGCGGGACAGGTGATGCGGGTTTCCCCGGCGATTGCAACGGATGGAACTTCGCGTACGGGTCGAACAATATCCAGGATGATTATGGCCACGGTTCACACGTTGCAGGGACGATTGCTGCCGTGGGAAATAACGGAATTGGGGTCATTGGCGTTGCGCCGAAGGCGAAGATCATGCCGGTGAAGGTGATGAATGCCAGTGGAGCGGGATATTTGGATTGGATCGCCAGTGGCATCGTCTACGCTGCCGATCACGGCGCAAAAGTTATCAACTTGAGTTTGGGTGGACTGGCTTCATCGCAAGAGGCGCAATCCATGATTGATGCCATCACCTATGCGCATGATGTGAAAGGCGTCACGGTTGTTGCGGCCGCGGGAAATGCCGCGACCGATGTCGGAAATGAATTGGATGTCGGATTTGTTCCGGCAGATATCCCCGATGTCATAACCGTTTCCGCGACGGATCATATGGATCTGAAGGCATTCTTCTCGAACTATGGCCAAAAAATTGATGTCGCCGCACCGGGAGGAGGAGGTAGTGATCCCGTAAGCGACGATCATGCCTATCAATCCATTCTCTCGATCAGAGCATCTAAGACGGTGTCGGGCATGAATAAATTTTCACCGCCCATCGGATCGGGTTCCCTGTACATGAGATTGGCGGGTACGAGTATGGCGACGCCTCATGTGGCGGGACTCGCGGCACTGATCCTCTCGTTGCATCCGGAATACTCCCCCGAGCAGGTGCGCCAAGTGATTCGTAAGAGCGCCGATCACATCAGTCCGAGCGGCAGTAACGTCGGTGGATTCAACTCCTTCTCCGGTTACGGTCGCATCGATGCCCAGCATGCCTTGACCATCACTCACCCGCTCGTTGCACATATCGCAAACCCTTCCCCCTCTTCCATCCTCTCCTCACTTTCGGGCGCTCAGCTCCGCCTACAGGATTCGGATGCATCCTACTATTTGCATACGGATGCAACGGTTCCCATTATGGGTACTGCATTCGGAGCGGGGTTCGATCACTACACGCTGGAGTATGCGCCGATGTCGCAGCCACTGTCGTCGCTCGTCGCAACGGGGAGCGACATGGAAAATAATCTCCAGTGGACGACGATCCAGACTTCCTCAACTCCCGTAACAAGCAGTGGCGGTTTGCTCGGGACATTGAATCTCTCCGGGGTACCTGATGGGACCCTCGCGTTAAGGTTACGCGTCGCAAATACTTCTTCCGTCGAGTTCGAGGATCTCAGCTACTACACGGTTCAAAACGATATTGTCTACTCGGCGGATCAGGACGATGCGTTGCAATATACGTCAGAGCCGATCGTTATCAGAGGTGTCATCGGATGCCCGGGTTTTTCTCATTACACCATCAATATTTTTCACAGCGATGGAACTCCGGTTCTCAATCCAAACCTCACTCTCACGAACGACGGAGTGCAGCCTGTTAATGGTGTTCTGGGGATGTGGAATCCAATGAATACGGCCTCGGATCGGTATGCAATCTCGGTCACCGTCACGATGCAAAATAACTTTTCCTTTGTTACAAATAGCGTTTACGTGCTCGTGGATTCGACGCTCCGTGCGGGATGGCCGAAAAAAGTAAACGTAGATACTAGCGGAATGTATCCGCCGTCTCTCGGGACGACATTGGAAGCTGCAGACGTAAATGGCGATGGGAAAGCGGAAGTCGTTTCTTGGTCATACGATGCTCATAAATCAAATTTCATTCTCGATGTCTGGGATAGCGACGGTAACGAACTCTCAGACTGGCCCAAAAATTTCTCGAACTCGGATTGTCCCATGAATATGGTGACGGGTGACATCAACAATGACGGAAAGTCGGAAATTGCCGTGAGTTCACCGTCCGGAGAAATTTTTGTCTACAACGGAGACGGTACGCTTGACTGGTCGGTGCAATCGGCGGTTGCTGCTGTTGGTGGCTCTCTTGCAATTGAAGATCTCAATGGTGACGGGAGAAAAGATCTGATTGTGCTCGATGTATTATTTAATCAGAGCACCGTGGACAATGGGCTTCCCATCGATGCCTTCGATAGCTTGGGACATCGCTTGCACGGATATCCGATATCTCTGCCCGATCACCACAACACAATTTCTTTCATCTGCTCGGCGCAATCTCACTTCGCGGTCGGCGATATCGTTGGGAATGGAAAGAAGGAAATTGTTCTTGCAACCAGACTTCCCATTTCACAGCCCTACAATTATTCCAATCTGCGTCTTTATGCTCTCAATTCCAGCGGTGCCGTGCTCACCGGTTGGCCGGTTTATATTACAACCGGCGGACCATTCTACAACGCGTATACGCATCCTCCTGCTCTTGCCGATCTCAATGGAGATGGGAAGTTGGAAATCGTTCAATCGGACGGAGCCGGTACGGTTCATGCGTTTCGGGGCGATGGAACGAAGCTCCCAGGATGGCCGCAAGCGACATTGACTCAGGATCAATTAAACAACAACGATAATTACCTCAGCTCTCCCGTGATAGGTGACATCGACGGCAGTGGGACTCCCGCTGTTGTTGTTCAGCTTCTTGAAAATGATGATTACGTCATCCCACCCAACTTCTATCCGAGCAATCTTACTCGAATCTTCGCTTGGCACGGAGATGGAACATTACTGAGGAACTGGCCGATTTCCGTCACGACACCATTGGATGATGTCACTGGGTCAAAGATGTCTCCCGCGCTCGCGGATATCAACAATGATGGCATCGCGGACGTCGTGGTGGCGCCCGGTGTCACACAGGAACTCGATGATTTTCCTCATGATGCATTCGGTCTCAATGCTTTCGATGGGAGGACCGCTCAGGAAATTTCGGGTTTCAAGAAGCCGTCCAGTGTTCCAGGCGGCACACCCATTATTGGGAACTTCAATAACGGTAATGGAACATTGTCGATGCTTTGGCAGGACGGATCAGGATCCATAAAGTACTGGGATCTCACCAACTCATCGGCCACCTCTCCCCTGCCCTGGCCCATGTACATGCATGACGCCGCTCATACGAGCACAACACTCACGACGAGTACGAAGTTCATCACCACAACAGTTAACCTGACAACGACCCCCTCTTCACCATCGACCTAC
>CAINVY010000005.1 GCA_903854335.1 uncultured Candidatus Peregrinibacteria bacterium
ACAACATCACGGTGAGTTACGGGACGACGGCGGTGACGGGAAGTGCCGTTGGCACCTACCCCATCACGGCAACGCTGAGTGATCCGGGGAGCAAGCTTTCCAACTACACGGTGACGAATGCCGGGGGGACGCTGACGGTGACGAAGGCTTCCACATCCATGACGCTCACTTCATCCGCCGCTCTCGCGACCTTCCACGCCCCCGTCACATTTACCGTTGCACTGAACACAGCTGCAACGGGAACAGTCACGTTCATGGATAGCGGAACAGTCCTCGGTTCTCCCGTGACCCTCGCAGGCGGCAGCGGCTCTCTCACGACATCCGCGCTGAGCGTCGGAACACACAGCATCACTGCGACGTATGCGGGTGACGGAAACTTCAACTCAATGACATCCGGTGTCCTCTCACAAACCATTCTCAACTTTCTGTCCGGGCATGTGTACGCTTCGGATCGCACGACTCCGCTCGCAGGAAAGAAGATCGCGATGAGCCTCGACGGTGGCGTCGCACAAACTGCGACAACGGATGCGCAGGGTGTCTACGTCATCAATAACCCCACCCTCGCCAACGGGACCATCATCACATTGTGGATAGACGGAGAAACCGAAAAGGCCGTCACGGTCATCCAGTCTGCAGGCGTCACCATGAGCGATGCCGATCTCTATCAGAATCATATGACGGTGGAGAGTGGACTGAGCTCCTCCGTGACAAACGGGATGCTCGCAACCGCGCGCGCCAGCAACGGCGGCGATGCGGATATCAGCGCTCTGCTTTCCTCCGCATCGAATGGAAGCGTAACGCTGGCACCCTCGAGCACACTCTACGTCAAAGGTTTACACGCCTTCGCGCCGGGAGGTGCGATCACAGTCGGAAACATTCTCATCGCGGGGGATCTCGCGGAAGGCAGCAACGACATCACGGTGAACGGAACACTCACACAGTCAGCCGGCTCCTTCACCTCCACGACCGGCACACTGACAATCGGCAACAGCTTCACGCGCACGGGCGGAACGTTTGACGACGGCATCGGCACGGTGCAACTCTTGGCCAAGACCAATTACACCGTCACTCCCGGCCCCTCCGCCACATTCGGAAACCTCCTCTTCGACAACCCCCAAGCAGCGAACGGATACACGATTCTCTGGAACGACGATGCCACTGTCAGGGGCAACCTCACCATGCAGAGTAGCAATGCATCCGCGAAATCGTATTTCCTGTACGGAGCGTATCACAAGAAACCGACACTCTCGGTGGGCGGGACATTCCTCCTTTCAGCATCGGCCCAAGGTGGTGCCGTCCTCTTCGGCAGCAACGATGATGCGTACAACCTCACACTACAATCCGCGGGTGATATCACGATGAATAATGAGCACGGCACCTTCCTCGCGGATCTTGTCTTGAACGGAACGAACGATCAGCATATCTCCCAATCCGCGACCGCACTCGTGCAAAGTCCGACGTGGAGTAATGCCAAGACCAATGGAACCGTCACGCTGGCGACGCCCATCAATGCTCCGACGACGCAACTCATGATCGATGAAGGCACGCTGACTCTGGCAGGAACTTCCACTGCGGCCTTCGGAGGATTCGAACAATCGGACGGCGCCTTTAGCGCTCCTGCGGGAATTCTCTCCTTTGCCGGCGACTTCACGAGAACAAACGGATCGTTCGATGGAACGGCGGGAACCCAGGAATTCCTTGCAGTCGCGAACACAAACATTGCCGCTGGAAATACCGCAACCTTCGGGAATGTCATCATTGATAATGCGGGCACAAAAGTGGACGGCAATACCCTCACTCTTCTCGATGATATCGACATCAGCGGAAATCTCACGATTGCGGATTCGACGACATACGACTACGGAATCAACGGAGACGCGAGCGTGACGGCAACAGTCGGCGGCAATCTTCTCCTTCCTGATTCCACCGGTGCAACCGGGACCGTCACCTTCGGTGACAGCGATGCGCTGAACAGCCCGACGATCGACCTTGCAGGAAACTTCACTGCCACCAACGCCAAAGCCATGTCGTACGCAAACATTACCTTCACGGGAACGGGAAATCAGTCGATCTCGCAGGGAGGCACGACTATCGGAGCGGGCGCGTGGACGATCGATCGCCCCGCAGAACAAGCCGGGACATCCGTGCAATTCGCACAGAGTTTCAATGCACTCCCGATCACCATCGCTGCGGGCACACTCGACCTAAACGGATTCGACTACCCCAACGCGGCTACGGTGCAGAGCGGTGCAACGCTGCGACTCCAGGGGAACGAAACGACCAACACCCCGTCTCTTCAGAACGGATCAAAAGTACTCTATGAAGGAACGCATCCCTCGTACACGCTCAAGAACTGGCCGTACAAGAATCTCGTCATCGCAGGAGGAAGCTCGGCATCGTACCTTCTCCCGAGCTCGAGCATGACCGTCAGCGGGAATCTCACGCTCGCGGGAGGAACACTGCAGATGAGCAGCGCGCAGAAACTCAACGTGTCGGGATCGTGGACAGCGAACGGCGGCACCTTCGCTGCGAGCACCAGCACGGTGACACTCACCGGAACCAATCAAACCATCAGCGGCAATACTACGTTCTACAAACTCTCGAAACTCGTGAGCGCCAATCAAACACTCACGTTCGCCGCGGGATCGCAGCAACGCATCTCCAACACGCTTATGCTCGCCGCAGTCAGCGGAAAACATCTGCAGTTGCGTAGCACGATTCCCAATTCTCCCGCAAAGCTCACGTTACTGAGCAGCGGGAGCAGCACCTTGCGCTACCTCGACGTGCAGGATGTCGACGGCTCCCTGGGAAAGCTCCTCGTCTGTCTCCAGACCACGTATCAATGTCAGGATTCCGGAGACAACATCAACTGGGACTTCGATCCGCCGTACAACATCACGGGAAACGCTCTCGCAGCCGATCTCGGCTCGACGCTTGGAAATCGTACGGTTGCCGTATCGCTGAACGGAGAAACGATGCACACGACGACAACGGATGGGAACGGCACATATACCTTCAGCAACCTCTTCATGACGGGAGGTACGGTCGTGAGCGTCTGGCTGCGCGGTGCGACGGAAAAGGCACTAACCGTCTATAAGCCATCGGGATCTCTGCCGGATCACTCAACAATCACGATCAATATGATTCAGAATCGTGTCACGCTGCAGAGTGACTCCGAAGAGGGACCGCTATCCGATGCTTCCCTGGCCGTGGCGCGCTCGGCAAATGGCGGAGTGGATCCTGACATCATGGATCTCCTGCCCGCCGCCACCCCCTCGAGCGTGACGCTCAGCGATGCCAGTACACTTAGCATTCTCGGCGCTGATTCCTTCGAGCCGCAAGGAAACGTTACGGCGGGGAATATCCTCGTCGCGGGCGACTTCACGGGAGGAAGTGACGATCTCGAAATTCACGGAAACTTCACGCAGACCTCAGGATCATTCGCAGCTCCTTCGGGAACAACGATGCTCTCGGGTAACTTCAATCGATCGGGTGGCGTGTTCGATGCCAACCATGGAACCGTCACGCTTACCGGCACCCATCAAACACTCTCCGGCTCCACCGTGTTCTGGAATCTCTCGAAGAACGGATCCCCATCGGATACGTTGACATTGGCAGCACACACAACACAAACCATCAACAGCGTGCTCTCGCTGCAGGGAGCCTCTGCGGATCACCCCCTCTCCATTCGCTCCACGTCATCCGGCTCTCCCGCACTTCTCACGCTTTCCCCATCAGGCACATCCTTGCTCGCCTTCCTCGATGTCGCGGATAACGACGCATCGCTCGGAAAGGAATTGTCGTGCTACGTTTCAAACGGCTGTAAAAATTCAGGAAATACCTTGCACTGGCAATTCATAGAACCCGTCGCGACTTCGACGTCCTCATCACCATCGAACACCACCGTCGGACAGGATAATGGAGGCACAAGAGGCAACAACCTCAACAACGTCATCCACAACGCGGCAGGGAGTGCGCCCGGCAAGCAAATGTCCGGCAATGCCGTCAATCTATCAGGCAATGGAGCCTCCATGACGGCGGCATGCTTCAGCGAAATTCCACAAACAATCGCCAAGAATAACAGCAGCCCCACCGCGCAAGGTTGGTTCACACAGGCTGCGAATACCATGAGTCATGCAACCAGCTACGTACGCAATGCGTTCGGTGCCACATGGAGTGCGATTGCCAACCGCAACAACGTTGTGCTCTCGCTCTCAAAGGCAAGCTACCGCGCCCTGTATTACCAAAGGAACAGCAAAATCTATCTACAGACCGCAACGTTGCAAGTCGTAGGTTCGGATGGCAAGCCGAGATCACATCTTTCCGTCGAGCTCTTCCCCTCCGGACAAACCATCAAGACCGACGCGCATGGCATGCTGCAATTCAGTAATGTCCCGATCGGAAACCTGATATTCGAATTCCATTTGGATAAGAACGTCATCATTCGCAAAGAGCTCTCGCTTTCAAAGCCCTGCGGGCTGAGCGGCGAAACGAAAAGTCGTACAAATGCCGTAATCCCCGTCATCCTTGTCACTCTGCCTTGAGCACTCTTCGGAAAGAAAACACTTGCCCATGGATTTGCCACAGATGCGACTCATGCCGTAGCCTTTTCCTGTGGCACTCCTCTCACCCGTCACCTTCACTGCTCACATCATCGGCGGAGCGGCGAGGGGACGACAAATCGGTTCGCCGACGCTGAACGCGGATTTGAGCGATGTTCCCCAAGCGCTTGGCGAAGGGATTTACGCATGCTTCATCTCCATGGATGAACAAACGGAACGCTTCCCCGCCGTCATGCACTACGGTCCGCGCCCCGTCTTCGCAGATTCCCTCACCTGCGAGATCCATGTTCTCGATCGACAGATTCTTTCCCCTCCCACACTACTGACCGTCGACGTCGTGGCCTACATCCGCAGTGTTTCGAATTTTCCATCAACGGAAGCTCTCCAGGCGCAAATTCAATCCGATATCAAAGCGGCACGTGGTATCCTGAATCTTCCGTGACCTTGCTCAATTCCATGAAAAGGCTCGTTCCCGTGCGAAGTCCTATTCGCCTCTTCTGGCACCGACTTCGGGCATTCGTCGCGGCGCTACTCTTCGGTTTCCCCGCACGGCGTCTGACGATCATCGGCATCACCGGAACGGACGGCAAGACGACGACCGTGAGCATGGCGGCGCACATTCTGACAATGAACGAGGTGAAGTGCGGAGCACTCTCGACAGCATTCCTGCGCATCGACGGTGAGGTGATCTGGAACGCGACGCAGAAAACGTCTCCATCCCCTTTCCTGACACAGAAGTTTTTGCGCCGCCTCGTGCGCAGCGGTTGCACCCACGCCGTGCTCGAGTACTCCTCGCACGGGCTCGTGCAGGGACGGGGTGATTGGACATGGCCGGCCGTCGCCGCGCTCACCAACACCTCACGCGAACACCTCGATTACCACGGGACCATGGAACAGTACCGTCAGGACAAAGCGAAGCTCTTCACCATGTTACGATACAGCGGAACGAAGGTACTCAATTGCGATGATGAGACGTTCGCATCGTATCGATCGCTCCCGCGAGGGAAGACTCTCAGCTACGGACTTTCCTCTCCAAACAGCCAAGAAGACGCTCTCTGGACTTCGGATATTGTCGAAGCACTCTTCGCCTCCAAGACGCAGGTGTACCATCGTTGCGGTACAAAAGAACAGACTGCCCCGCTCTCACTTATGATCCCCGGCGTCTTCAACATCCAGAACGCACTCTGCGCCATCGGCTGCGCACTCGCCTGCAACGTTTCCCTCGATGCCGCCGTCGACGCTCTCGGAAGCTTCCGCGGCGTCCCGGGGCGCATGGAGAGAATCGAAAGCATTAAACCCTTTTCGGTCTTCGTGGATTTCACGGTCACGCCGGTGTCCTACGAGAAGACTCTGCAGACACTCCGCTCCACCCTCCCACCAGGCAATCGCCTGCTCGTACTGACCGGAAGCTGCGGCGACCGCATGCGCGAGAAGCGAGAAGAGGTGGGGAGGATCGTGAGTCGATTCGCAGACGTCGCCGTTGTTTCGAACGAGGATCCGTACGGTGAAGATCCGCTGAAAATCATTGACGAGGTCTGGGCGGGCATGGACAAAACGAAGGCAACCTACAAGATTCCCGACCGTCTCGAGGCCATTCGTTTCCTCTTCGCACACGCGAAGCCGGGCGATGTGGTCGTGCTCTGCGGCAAGGGAAGCGATACAACGATGATGACACACGGCGGACAAATTCCCTGGAACGAACGCGAGATCGCGCGGGATCTGCTGCGAGCTTAACGCTACGACATACTTTCCATCTCCTCCGATGCCCGATCCCTTGTCGGTACAAACAATCATCGCCGGCATCGACGAAGCGGGAAGAGGAGCACTCGCGGGGCCGGTCGTGGCCGGGGCATGTGTCCTTCCCTTCTCGCTCTTTCGACGGAAGTCCGCGTCGCCGCAGTGGTCACCGAACAAGAACGCATGTCCCGACGATTGCCTCATCGCAGACAGCAAGAAGCTTTCCTCTGAGCAGCGGGAAAGGGCCTACCAGTGGATCACCGCCTCGTGCCACTACGGGATCGGCATCGCATCACACGCCATGATCGAGAAAGAAGGCATTCTTGCGGCGACGGAGCACGCCATGCAGCGGGCGTTACTCTTACTTCAACGCACATGCGCTCCCACGTTCCTGCTCATCGACGGTCGTGATCACTTCTGGTTCGATCTCCCCCACTCTTCCGTCATCCGCGGTGACGCGATCGAGCCTTGCATCGCCGCAGCATCCATCCTCGCCAAAGTGACACGCGATCGCCTGATGTGCATGCATGACCGTCTCACCTCGCTCTACGGATTCGCCGAACACAAGGGCTACGGCACCGCCGCGCATATCCATGCCATTCGCACTCGGGGTCCGAGCTCCATCCACCGAATGTCCTTCCTCAGCCGCATTCTCCCCTCTCAGGAAGCAGTCGTCCGTGGGACGAAGAACCACACGCATAAGCCGAAAAGGAAAAGCGGAATCGTGTAGAGCTGCCCGTGTGTGAGAACGATGTTTCCGAACACGAAGAGCGAATACTGCTGCTCGCGAAAATACTCGAGGAAGAATCTTCCGACGGCATAGAGCATGAGGAAGATCGTGCCTATACGACCGTAGCGCGTCCGGGAATACTTCAACAGAAGGAAACAGATGACGGCGGTGGCCAGATCCCAAAGACATTCATACACTTGCGTGGGGTGGCGAAGGCCGACCACGCCCGGAATGGAAATCCCCCACGGTAACGTCGTCACCGTTCCGTAGAGTTCCTGATTGATGACGTTTCCGATTCTGCCGAGTGCAAGACCGATACCTGCCGGAACGGTCGTGACATCTGCAAGCGACCAGAAGTTGACCTTCTCTCTGCGCACCCAGAGAAACAACACGAGGATGACGGCAACAAATCCCCCATGCGACGCCATCCCCCCCTGCCACACAAAGAATATTTCCAGAGGATGAGAAAGATAATAGGAGGGATTGTAGAGGAAAACGAAGCCGAGCCTCCCGCCAACGAGAACGCCCACCACCAGCCACGATACAAGTGAGAGCCACTGATCGTACGAAAGATGAAGGCCGCGCAACTTCCCCAGCCTCGGGAGAAGCTGAATCGCAAAAAGAAACGCAAGCACGTACATGATGCCGTACCAATGGATCTGCAGTCCGAAGAGATCCACGGCAACCGTGCGCGATGGAAAGATGGAGAACATGGAGAGAGAGTAGCGGTGAGGGGGTATTAATGGAATCCTACAACTCTGTATACTCTCAACCTCATGCTCATCCTGGGAATCGAAACATCGTGCGATGAAACGTCCGCCGCGGTCGTGGAGGACGGACGCCATGTTCTCAGCAATGTGATCTCCAGCTCGAAAGAACTCTTCGCCAAACTCGCAGGTGTGATCCCCGAAGAAGCGGCGCGCAAGCAGGTGGAATGTATGATCCCCGTCATTGACCAAGCCCTGAAGGATGCGAAGATCGATCGATCGAAGCTGCAGGCGATCGCCGTGACGCGGGGGCCCGGCCTGCTCGGTTCGCTGCTCGTCGGCACCGTCACGGGACGCACACTCGCACGGATCTGGAACCTGCCGTGCATCGGCGTGCATCACAGCATCGGCCACCTCACCTCCCCCTGGCTCGTCCCCACAGGCAAGACGGGCGAAGACATCCGATTTCCCATTCTCACACTCTCGGCTTCCGGCGGTCACACGGATTTGTGGCTTCGCAAAGGGCACATGCAAAATTTCCTCCTCGGTCGCACGCGCGACGATGCATCGGGTGAAGCCTTCGATAAAGGTGCATATCTTCTCTCACTCCCCTACCCCGGCGGACCCGAGATCTCGAAAGCAGCGGAGAGAGGTGATGTTTCCGTTTATGCGTTTTCCCATCCGCTTTCCGGAAGTGAAACGCTTGATTTCAGCTTCTCCGGACTCAAGACCGAACTCAAGTATTTGCTCAGAGATCATCCCGAAGCGCGCGATGACCTGCGAAACGTCTGCGCCTCCTACCAGCACGCGATCGTGCGACATCTCCTCGATCGCATCGGCCTCGCGCTCAAGCAGCACGATGTCCGTGAGCTGCATCTCGTCGGTGGCGTCTCCGCAAACACCTACCTGCGTCAACAGGCGGCCATCCTTTGTGCTCAACACTCCATCACCTTGCGCACGCCGCTCACGATCGCCTATTGCACCGACAACGCAGCCATGATCGCCGCAGCGGGTCAGTTCATGTTTGAGGAAAATCCGAACGAAGCCAAGCGCGCGTTCCTGACGGAAGCGTCTCTGGCACTCGCATCGACGAAGGAGGGGGCCTAGCGGAGCAACGATGGCAGAATCGCCCCGAGGACGACGGCGATAATGCCAACAATGGCAGCGGTGCGGATGGTGGATTTTTTCATGGGGTGACGGTAATGGTAATACTCTTGGAATCAGTGTACCCGTTCTTGTTTTTGAGCGTCAGAGTAACCGTGTACGTTCCCACCTTGTCGAAGACATGAACGTAGCTCGCGTCCGCACTCTGCTCGATCACGGTCGCGGGGTCATCCACCGAGCGCACATCCCACAAAATGCTCGTGAGGTCTCCCGTCGAACAGGAGGAATCGAATGCGACCGCCTTCCCTGCCGTCACCGTCGTACGACTTGCGGTGAGACACGCGGCGTTCGTCGGAGGCAGTACCACGATCGTCCGCTGTGTCGAATACTCCTTCCCCTTCACCGTCACGATCGTCATCGTCACCTTGTACTCCCCTTCCTTGGCGTACGTATGATCCGTCTTCGATCCGCCCAAATTCACCGTCTGCCCCTGCGGCTCATCACCGAATTCCCACTTGAATCCCGCAATATCCTCTCCCGGCGGAACGAATGCATCCGACGCGTCGAACTGCACGCGAAGCGGAGCGGAGCCGCTCTCGGGCTTCATACTGAATGCGGATTCCGTTCCGGGAGCATTGACGATGATCTTCAACGGGAGACGCAGAGAATTCCCGTCTGGCCCCTGCGCAACGAGCGTTACCGTGTACGTTCCCGCCTCGCGGTAGACGGCCTGGAATGTGGATCCCGCAATCGTTGCGGTTTCCTGATTGGGCGCTTCCCAGAAATACTGAACGAGCGGTTGCGACGACACGGGTTTCAGCTGCACCGCCAACGGCGTATCACCCGTCACGGTATTGTTGCTCACTGTCGTTCCCTCGAAGTGCAGATCGCTCAGCGAAAGCTTGTTGGTCGAACGCACGATGACCGTGAGATCGGCAAGAGAACCGCTGAGAGAACGCGCCTGGACTTCCACCGCGTAGATGCCGGGCGTCTCGAAAGAGTGTCCTATTCTCTTGAGTTCCGCACCTTCCTCCTGCTTCCCGTCCCCGAATGACCAGAGCACATCCTTCAATGATTCCTTCGTCTGCAACGTAAAGAGGACGCCAAAGGGTGATGGACCCATGAGATTTTCCGGATCCGTCTGGAGCGTGATCGGGAACGGCAACGGAGCGGGATTCACCACTTCAACATCGCGCTTAAACGTCTTCTGCGTATTGTTCGTGAGCTGCATGATCGCGGTCACGTGATAGGTGCCCGTCGCATAATACGTGTGCATGATCTCCGGCTTCGTTGCCTCTTCCGTTTTTCCGTTTCCATCGAAATCCCACTGAACGCTCTTGAGAAGCTTGGGGTCTGCCAGGAGTTCTGAAATAGAGAACCGCGCGGGCGTTTCCACGATGGGTTTGATGGGTTTCACGGAAAAGACTTCGCTGCCGATGACAATGCGCAAGGTCACGAGCCTCGAGGCTCCCGAGTCCAACATGATCCTCACCGCTGCGTTATACACACCGGCGCGATCGTAGACCGCCGTTTCCGTCGGGACGACGGTCCTATCATTCTCCTTCCCATCGCCATTCGTATCCCAAATGTACTGAATGGGATGCAAACCAAGATTCTTGAGAGTGGCAACCGCCTTCTCGACGCTGAGGGTCAGCGAAAGTGGAGCGACGAATGTCCGGGGGTCCGACGGCACCGTCTGAATGGAGAATGGCGGCTCTCGAAGAATCATAAAGGGAACAAGCGCGCAGACGGCGATGCCCGGGACGAGAGTGACGACGAGTCTCATGAGGCTGCGCTGGCGCGTCGCGATGGGAACATCAGCTTTCGCAATGCGCTGCAAGAGCAGGAGTCCCACGATGATGAACACCGCCGCGCCCGTCAGAGACGTGAGCAAACCGATGCTTACGAGACTGCGCATTTCTCCCGTGGGACTGGGCAACATCATTATCAGCGCGAAACACCAGATCATCAGGATCGTATAGAGAATCGATCCCACGATGATGAGGAACTTCTTCGCGGATCGAACGACCGCATCTTCCTTCTTCTGCGGGGCTGGGACTGAACCGGTTGTCACACCATCCACCGGCCTGTCGGATGCAACCACGTTCTCTTCGGATGTGTTCGATGGAGGAGGCATGGTGGAGATTTAAGGAAGGAAGGGAGCGGAAGGATTGGCGGATGAGAAGTGATCACTCGCGCTGTCGAGAGAAAGCATAGCGGAGAACGCGGATGCAAGGTGAGCGGCAACGTCCGGAGAAAGCACCTGCACGTTCTGCGGGAGCACAATATCCGGTGCTCTGTCGAGATCACTCATATCGATTTGCAACCGCGTCGACCATGCGTGCGCTTCGCGTGGATCCCTGGGAACGATCGACCATGAAATTCGACGAATGAAAAATGTGTGAGTGTCAATCCAAATCTCCCCCTTCGCCGCATAGCGCTGGAGCAGCGCCTGCGTTTTCGCGGCATCGAACGCCTCGCCACTCCGCTCCGCCGAAGCCATCAGGCTCTCCAGCACATGTGCCGTATCGAATCGCACGTCGTAGTGGTACGTCGAAACACCTTGGAGATCGCCGACCCCGCGATCCCGCACGATATGTATCGCCTGCGCTTGCAACTGCATCAAGCGCGTATCATCCACAACCGTCGTTGCAACCGTACCCCCTCCATGCATCGGCAGCCGCCACCAAGATCCCAAGAGTCCTTGCACATCGGATCCTGAGGATGCAACGCCCGAAGAAAAGGAAAGATCGCTGGGTCGGATGTCATACTCTTGTCCGTCGATCGCCGTGACTTCCGTCACGATGTGACTCTTTTGAAACGCGCCGGATCCTCCGTTTCCATCCTCACGAAGAAGAAACGACCAAATATTGCCACCATCGCGCAACACGCCATTCTCGAAGACGAGATGCAACGACTGTCCGCTCCCCGAGAGCATCGCACTCGCCGAAAACCGCGCGGACGACAAATGCTGCATCGCGAGATTGGCTCGCCGAAGGACCTCCGGTGGCTCAAGAGTCACTGGCATCTTCGCACAGGAAGAGAGGAGAAACAGCGTCGCGCAACCGAGAACCAACCGGCGCATACCAAGAGTGGAAAGGCCGGAAGTCATAGTGCCTGAAACGAAGACGCGCTGCCAGTCTCACCATCCCCCACTCGCGCCTCCCCCGCCAAAAGACCCGCCTCCAAAACCTCCGCCCCCGCCACCCCCGCCGAATCCGCCACCGATGCCGCTTCCTCCGATCCAGGGACCGCCGCGCCGTCCTCTGCCGGAAGGTGGAAATTTGGAAACGATGAAATCAAATATCAATCCGAGAATGACGAGAAGAGGAACAATCAGCCACCATCCGAAGAGAACTGTGAGAATAATGCCGAAGACCCCACCGAGCACCCCGCCCAGCCACCACGACTTCGATCGAGCGAGGAAAGAGGACAGGAAGCTGATGGCCATAAAAAAGAGGAAAGCAAAAAACGGAAAAAAGAACGAGCCGGAATTCGGCTTGTAACGATCCGCGGTGTACTCGCCACCGATGTGCTTTTCGAGCGCCACGATGCCCGCTTGAATCCCCTCGAAATACTTTCCGTTGCGAAACTGCGGCGTGATGTCCGTGTCGATGACGCCCTTCGCGACGATGTCCGGCACTGCGCCTTCGAGCCCATATCCGGTCTGAATCGAGATGCGCCTGTCCTCGAGAGAGATCAGCATCAGGATGCCGTTATTCTTCTGCTTGTCCCCCACTCCCCACGCACGACCGACCTGCACACCGATCTGATCTATGTCCGATCCGCTGAGCGTTTGCATGATGAGCACCGCGATTTCGTTGCTCGTCTTCTGTTGGTAATCGCGAAGCGTCGTGTCGAGTTGCGTCTTCTGATCGGCCGTGAGCACATTTGCCATGTCCGTGACGAATCCGTCATTGGGCGGCACGGCAAAATCCGCAAGTGCGGTGGGCAAGAGCAACCCGCAACCGAAGAGGAGTGCACAGAGCCGGAGGGAGAGGCGGGAAGAAGTCATCATCAATTGCCGAAGTTCACCGTCGGAACCTTCGCTGCACCCTGATCGGCTTGGAAGAAGTTCTGTGATGCGAAGCCGAAGAGATGTGCGAGGATGACTCCGGGGAAGCGAACCACGCGGACGTTGTAGCTGCCGACCGCATCATTGAAATCGCGACGCGCCACCGAGATGCGATTCTCCGTTCCCTCGAGCTCCGTCGTGAGATCGCGGAAGGACTGCGTGGACTGCAACTGCGGATACGCCTCGACCGTCACGAGCAGACGCGACAAAGATGAGTCGAAGTTCTGGGCCGCCGTGACTTTGTCGTTGATGGACCCCGCGCTCATCCACTTCGTACGCGCCTCCGTAACCGCGAGGAGCGTGGACTTCTCAAAATTTGCCGACCCTTTCACCGTGCTGACGATATTCGGTATCAGATCCATACGGCGCTGATAATCCGTCTCCACCTGACCCCATGCGTTCTTCACACCCATCTGCGCCGTAATGAGACCGTTGTAGCCGGTCCAGACCCACGCGATGAGGATAACCAAAACTCCGAGCCAGATATACAGAGTGGTACGAGATTTCATGGAATGGAGAGGAAGAATGGATTCATTCTAGCAAGCTCCCGGTTCTGCGCAATCTCAGCATCGTCAATTTCACGTATTCCCCTTCCCACCCGAAGTGAGTAAGATGCGTGGGCTTCGGGGCGTAGCTCAGTTGGAAGCGCAGTCCAGCGCTAGCGGGAATGCGCAGAAAATTCGCACGTGCGCTCCCCATCCAGATTCCTTAACATCATCGACATCGGGGCGTAGCTCAGTTGGCTAGAGCGCACGGTTCGGGACCGTGAGGTCGAAGGTTCGAGTCCTTTCGCCCCGACCATTCATCCCGCAGAGACAAGACTCGTGGTAAACCACTATTTGGCTCTCTGTTTTGCGCTGAACCTCTCCTTCCACTGACTCACGAGCATAGGAAGATTCTCAAATATCTTTTGATTGTGACTGAGATTCGCCAGCACCTGACCGATAAGGAATACGCCATAGTTGTCCCGATTATTCGCATCATGATTTGCTCCGATGTTGGCATTATTTTGGAATCCCATAGCATGAAGTTTCTCAATAATCTGTGTCCGATTGATGTGAAAATGAACGGCATCTTTTTCGTCTGAAACAATAAAAGGAAGAAGACCGCACAGCCAATCGAGCACCGCTTCGAGATCCAAGGGGCTCAACGCGTCCAGCCTCTCCATCATCTGCATCGCTCTGCTCGACCACGGTCCAAATTCCTGATCTCCCATTACTACAGCTTTGATCGCTTTCTTACATCCTATTCTTTCACGAAACGCCTCGAGCTCCGCTTCCTGCGACGCTGCCGATGGCACAATCCGTGTAACGGCTTCCGCTGGAAGCAACGTCCCTTGCCTGAAGCGCATCGCAGTCCCCGATGGAAAATCCGGCGTCTCCAACATGGCAGTGATCGAAACGTACAGAACTTGTATAGATTTGTCTCTCATGACAGTCAATATTCTCACGCGCTCACTCGCATGGGTCTTCAGCGCTTCTTCCGAAGCGTCTTTTCCATTCATTCACCATGGACGGAAATGAGACGAAGAAATTTGCCCCCTTCTTGAGTTCCGTCAACGCCTGACCTACGAGGAACCCGGCATCATTTTCCGCATTGTGCTCAAGATAGTCTCCATCGATGGTGTTGGCATTCGCACGGAATCCTTTCTCCTCGAGAATCGCAACAATATCATCGAAGTCTATGGTACCTGTCCTCGAAAAATACATTTCTTGAAGCTCAAGCAGGCAATCAAGTACTTCTTCGAAATCTGATGGACTCGTGTTCTGCAATTGTGCTGTAAGGAGACCCCGCAACTCCAATTCCAGATTCCTCGCCGGTTTCAATTCCTCCCTCATCCTTTCGGCAATTTCCTCACGCGTCTTTCTCACCTGCTTTTGTGATTTTCCATTCGTCGCTGCATCTGCTCGCTCCGGGGAATCCGAACGAGACTTGAAAATGTATCGAGGCCGACACTCTTCACCAAAAAAACTGATATTGCTCATTAGTTATGTTATACACAATGTTTAATGAATGGTCAATGATCTTCATACGAGCTCTGCCAAGCCCAAATCCTCATCCCAAGCTCTTTATGCCGTAGTTAAATGGACATCAATGTATTATAGCGAGTCACCAAAGCCTTATATTTGCTCTGCACACACCCACTGATTTCTATCTCTCTTAACCGCCCACAAATGAGATAGCGTGAAATTGAATCGGAATCATGCGATGTTGCTTCCAAGGCAACTGGCATTAAACCATGCTCCGCGAAGATCTGAAGAATCCCCTCTTGAGGGAATCGAGATGTTTTCGTTCCTTCCAGAGATCCGATCGCCGTGCCAAGATCATCCAGCCACGTCATCACTTCTGCTAAATCACTGAAATTCAATTGACGCAATTTTGCCATGTGCCCGGTAACAATAGTCCGTCCATTATTTTCTCTCCTCTGAAAAGCAGGATCCCACGGAGCTTCCGTCTGACCTAAGAATCTCGCGTGAGCTTCCGTAAGCGCTTCATCCTCAGACTTGCCCCCTGCCACGAGTTTCACAATCAACGCTAATGTAGCTTTCAAGTTGAATGCAATCGTCTGTTCTCCTGAGTCATCCTCTCTCCGTTCCGTTTGCCGGTCACCTTCAGGCAGCGACATCTCGTCTTTTCCTTCGTTCGGGTTTGGCATCGCTATCTGGGGGGTAAGGACTATGACATTCTAAACTTTTATATATATTGGTCAATATCCTTCAGAGCGCTCTGCCAAGCCTAAATCCTCATCCGAGGCTCCTTCGTATCACTCCCGCTTCCACGATATCCCTCGTGATCGCGGCGGAGTCGGGAGTCGCGAGACGATGAAGGATGGTGGAGGTGATATTGCGATGGATGACGTGGTGGGGTTTGACCGGACCGAGCGTGATCCCGAGGATTTCCTCGATCCCTGCGATGTCTTCTTTGATCTCTTCGAAGGCCGGATACTGCGCGGCGAGGAGCGAAAGATTCTCCGCATTGAAATATTTTCCGGCGTGGACGATGTCCTCCCGCAGCGCCGGGTAGTGAGAGTCGAGGAGTGGCATCAGTTTCGCTTTCGCAGCGGCGCGAAGTCCGCGACCGGTGGCAATCAATTCCGGAGGGACGCCGAGCGAGTAGAGCGCAGCAGTAAAGACTATGGCGCGCGGGAGCTTCACGGCACCCACTCCCCTGCTGTATCCGAAGAGCCCGATGTGGAGGAGGCGCTCGCGTCGCGAGGGAACGAACGCGGCAATCTGATTGATGATGGGCGCAATGGACTCAATGGAAGATCCCCACGCGGCAACGAAGAGCTCCGCGAGATCACGCACCTTGGCGCGCTCGTGATCGGTCATCGGCGTTCCCTTCCTCATCGGCACCTCCCGATGCATGAGCTCGAGCGCCGATCGCACATCTGCGAGCGGGTAGTCGTAGCGGAAGGCCGACTGGATGGAATACGTGCTGGTACCGGCGTACTGGTTGAGGAACGTTTCGGTGTAGGTGGGATTCACGCTCCCACGGAACGGCAGCGACCCCGTCCCGAGAATCGGAAAGACGTCGAATCCAAGACACCCACCGACCTCGTGCGCTTTCGCGAGCGCGGCGCGCACGGCGAGCACGGCGGGGACGAGGCCCGAGTTCATCGCGGGGTCCGATCGCGCGAGGAAGATACGCTGACCATGAGAACGATCCGCCGACGTATCGCGCAAAAGCTCCTTCCAATACGGCTCGACGATGTTCTCGATCGAGAAGAGCGAGTCGATGTCCTCCACGAGCGGCGTCACGCGCACAAGCGAGAGGAGATCTCGTTCCTTACTGACGGACGAGTGGAAAACCGTACGATGGTACTCGGCGACTTCGAGAAAAGCCTGTCTCGCAGCGAGGGGCTGCTTGGCTGTGGTGGTGAGCGGGAGAAACATCTCCGTGACCGGCGGAGCATCGAGGCCGATTTCCTGCGCAAGATCGGCGAGCGACAAAATATTCATGAACGCCCGTGCGGAACGATGCGTTCTGTTCTCTTCCCATGCGGGAATGCGGTACGTGAGATGATGATCACTGCCGAGGGGATGCGCGGCAAAGAAATCCTTCGCACGAGAGAAGAGCTTCTCGCCCACAGCCTCATCCACGTACTTCCCCTCCCAATCCCACATGTACTCATCGATCGGAAGCTCGCGGAAGAGCGTGAGAAGTTCGGTGATCTCGTCTTGCGTGGAGATGTACGGATCTTTTCCCCACCACGGCGCACTCGCATTGTCGGGATGCTGCGTCGCCATGGTGACCGGCGGCCAAATCATGTGTCCATGGTACGTCTGTTCCCGTTGCGATTCCACTCTCGGCAATTGTCCTCAACGTAGCGCCAAGGATAGAATCGCCCCATCGCCCTCCCCCCGCTACCCAAGGCACCCCAGGACCCCATCTTCCTCGTCGCCGAGGAAGCCAGGAAGGCCGGCGATCAAGCGATCAATGCATCGATCGGCATGATTCTCGATGAGAAAGGTACACCGCTCCTGCTTCCCTCCGTACGCTCTGCGACCGAGCAGTGGGCTTCCGAGGCGCTGTTGAATGGATTCCCCTATCCTCCGCTTCTCGGCCTGCCCGCATTTCGCAGTTCCGTCAGCCGTCTCATCTTCGGTGAGGAACAGCTCATCGCATCGATCGCCGCTACGGGCGGAACCGGAGCACTCGCGCTCAATGTGAAATTGTTGAAGTTGATGGGAATACGGCGCGTCGTCCTCCCGGTTCCGTCATGGCCCAATCATCTGCGCATGCTCCGTGCGAACGACATGGAAGTGATCGACGTCCCCTTCCTCGAGGACGGCGAGCCTTCTATTGCAGCGCTCCTCGACGTTGCGGAGAAAGCAGATCACCCTCTGGGGTTTCTCCTTCAGGAGAACTGCCACAATCCCACGGGCAAGAAGTGGCAAGCATCCGATCTGGAACATCTTGCGGATGCCCTCAGGCGAAAGAACCACATCGTTCTCGTCGACTGCGCGTACCAGGGACTGGGCGAGGGCGTGGAAGAGGACATCTCGATGATTTCGATGTTGCGCGCTGCATCCGTCGGGCTGCTCGTGTCTTGGTCTGCATCGAAGAACCATACGATGTACGGACTGCGGACGGGGCTCGCAGCCGCGTGTGCGCAGAATGAGGATGAGAAAGAAACGATCGAAGGGCACTACCGGATCCTGACGCGCGAGATGCATTCGGCTTCTCCCACTCCCGGACAGCACATCGTCTCCCTCGTGCAGGAGAACTTCGCCGAGGACTGGCGCCATGACCTCGCGACTCTCCGACGAGATCTGCATCGAAGACGTACGCATCTCATCGAAACATTCCCGCAATGGCAAAAATGTCTGGAAGGGGTGGGACTGTACGCGGTGCTTCCGATCGAACCCCACTCCATCCGTGCGCTCCGCGAAAAACACATCTTTCTGACGGACGACGGGAGGGTGAACCTCGCGGGCATTCCGCTTTGCCGACTCGAAGAATTCACGGAAGCGCTGCACATCTTGGCGTAAACCAAATGAACGGAAGTTTGAAAACTCTGCCAATTTTGCCAGTCGTCATGCATATATTTGACTAACTATTGATTCTTTGTTTTTGTATTTTTGCTTTTTGAAATTTTCTGTACACATTTTTTATTCATCATGTCGAAGTACCATCAAAAATCCCCCCTCCAATTTGATGCTTTAAACACCTTTCTCTCACCCCTATGTAATATAATGAATAATATTTTTCAACTGTCAAACACTACTAGACATACTCACGGGTACCAGTACACTCCCGCTCCTCCATCGGAGGATTATTATGTTTGACGTGAAGCTCTTCACACACCGTGCTTCACTCCATTGCGTGCTTATGCACGCATTGCTCATCACCTTTCTGGCGATAAACATGGTGATGACGCTTCCGGCTCTCAGCTAGGAAAGGAGTGAATATCTGTGCATCATCGCCGTTGAAACGCTCGGAAACAATGCGATGAACTCACTGCTCTTCCCTCGCCTCGGCGACGGGAGGAATTTTGAAATATATTTTCCCCACTCTCTCCGGTTGGAAGTTCCAAAAGCGTGGGGATGCTGTCGGGTGAACGGACCGAGAGAGGACTTTTGACACGCTGCGGATAATGTCGTATCAAACGATGCGATTACCAGAGGACTCCCGGGGTTCTCGCCGTGAACTCACCGCGAACCTGCTTCGCATGTGACTGCACTGCGGCATTTTCAGCCTTGATCCGCGTAGCGTCAGCCGGATAGAGATGCTCCAAGTACTTCGAGAGAACATCGAATCCTTCCACGTTCGTCGAGAGCGCGATGAAATGCGTATTGGCAAGAATCGCCTTCCGGAATTCCTCGAACGTCTGCAGGACGAGATCATGATCTTTCTGGATCGTGTTCGTCTTCCCCATGCGGAGATACGCAGCGAGGTAATTCGTGGTGATGGAAACATCGTTGAATCTGCCGAGAAGGAACGCTTCCTCCGCGTCACGCAGAGCATCGCTGGGATTGAACATCGATGCCTCGATGTCGGCGAGCCTCGACCAGGCACGTGCATCTTCCGCGTTGCGAGCGATGTACGACTCCACGGCATTCTTCGCATCGGGATAGAACGTCTGCGATTCCAGAAGGGAAGCACGACTCAATTCCAGATCGCGGGAGAACCACTCTCCCCGCGCCTGGCCATACCACGAAAGCGCCGCCTGCGTGTTCTTCGCCGCTTCCGCACGACGCCCGAGAGAAGAGAGAACCAACATGCGCCCCTCGAAGAGAACAACGATCAAGATGGAGCAAGCGATGATCGCTTCCGTCCACCGCATCACGCGCCGCATCGTCAGCGGAACGGGACAGAGCGACGGAGATGCCAACACCCCAAGCAGCAACATGAACGGAAGAACAATGGCGACGAACTGCAGATTGTAATCGATGAGGTTATGGAGCAGCACGCCGACCGACGAGACGAAGAGCGCGATAACGACGGGCTTCGAGTGCGATGGGGAGCGCCAGGCAACCCAGAACACGTACGCGATGATGAAGAGGAAGAACAGGGCTGATGGAACACCGCGCTCCATCATGAGCTTGAGGAACACATTGTGCGGATGATCCGATGTCGCAAGGACGCTCTCCTCGAGACGCGGCTGGACGAACCGGAAGCTGTACGGCCCCCACCCGAAGAGCGGCCGCATCGCGCCGAGCATAAAGGATTGTCGGAAGAATCCGAAACGTTCGGTAAGTGAGGATGTGCCTTCGTCCGCCGTAAAGGTCGCCTTGCGAGCCACGGACTCGACCTCGTGAAACTGTCCACGCGCCGCGTTGCAGGAAACAAATGTGACAAGCGCGAGTGCAGCGACGAGGATGAACGACCGCAGAGTCGACTTCACTTCGAGCTTCTTCCCCGCCGCAATCCACTGAAGAGCTCCGAGCAATATACACTGGATCACAAAGACGAGGAACCCGCCGCGGGAGAACGAGAGCAAGAGACATCCGATGACAAACCCCAGCACGAAATCACGCGCGATGCGCGAGCGAGGAGTCTTCGAAACCTGCGACCATCGATAGACGAAGGGCCATGTCATCAGCAACATCTCGGCCCATGCGTTGGGCCAGTAGTCGGTCACATGTCCGATGAAAAAGAACGTCCCCACGAAGCGACTGACCGGCTGTAAGACGTACACGAAAACGCCGATGACGCAGCCGACGATCGTGAGGATGACGAGGAGCTGAATCAAACGCATCGCAAACTTCGACGAGCTGTCTGCGCCGCTCCTGCGCATCATCCAGAAGAAGAGCAAGAAAAGTGTCCCGTCTCGCAGCACCTCGTCGAGTCCGTAGTTCTGCGTGAGCGACAAGACGTAACTGATGATCGTCCAGAGGAGAAAGAGCATAACCGCGCTCCAGAGCTCCGGGGGGACGTCCTTGCCATTCGACATGCGGCGCTCATGCCAAAGTGTCGCAATCACGAGGATGGCTCCGACCGCACCAAGGAGCCACGTCGCCTCGATCCCCTTCCCGCCGCGCCAGAAGAAAGCGAAGGCGAGGACACAGAGAAGGAGGAATTGGAACGCTTGAGAGAGGGATGGGATCTTCATGGCAACATGATTGCATATTTTCACGTCGTGATGCACTCTCGTTTTCGTTACAATGGACGTAAGCCCAGGTGGCGAAATGGCAGACCTGCCTGCCGGTAGGCAGGCGCGCACGTGGTACCATAGGAATGCTTACTGAAATAACTGAGTTCATCATTGCCCAGGTGGCGAAATGGCAGACGCGCACGCTTCAGGAGCGTGTGGGAGCAATCCCTTGGAGGTTCAAGTCCTCTCCTGGGCACCAGCAATCGCGAGGCGGATGCTGGTGCTTGCATGAAAACCAACGCCGAGACCGCCAGCACACTATTTACTTTGGTCTGCGTTCGCTGAACAATGACCCTCCTGTATGCAAAACGAAAAACCGCGCGGCAATGGTACGTCCAAAGAGCACTCTCTCATCATCCTCAAATCCGATGCCGTCGAGCAGGAAATTTGTCTCGAAGTTCTCAGGCGAATCGTGGAAGAAACCAGCTGCAGGATCGTTGCGATGAAAATTGCCAGACTCACATCACCCATTTTGCGAGAACATTACGCGCACATCGCGGATAAGCCGTTCTTCCCGGAGATTGAAAAATATATGATGAAGACTGAGGTTTGGATCGCCATTCTGGAAGGAAGAAACGGTTGTATCGAGAAGATTCGAAATATCCTTGGCGCAACGAATCCCAATGATGCCGCAGACGGAACGATTCGCGCGGAGTACGGAAAAGCTGAGGGGAAGAATATTTTCAACGTAGCTCATGCCTCTGACTCGACGGAAGCCGCTCGCAGAGAAATTCCCATTTTCTTCCGTGAGGATGAAGTCTCAAGCCTCATGCCGGATCTTGCCAGACGTATTTGGACGGATGCGACGGAGATGCAAACACAGAACTCATGAAAGAGATGAAAGAGTTCGAGTCTCTCTATCGGCTTCTTTATCTAGCGCTTGAATTCTCTAGTGAGAGCAGTGGGAACGATTTCAATGAGGGATATTTTGCAATCCGGGTGCTCTGCATTCCATTGTGAGACATTGAACGTATGAACTGCTCCGAAGACCACAACACCAAAGTCTCCTCCATCTTTGATCATCAGATTCAATGCCATGTCTTCACGATTCTTAAACACCAATGGATTATCCTTGAAACTCCTCCCTTCCTTTAATGATTTGAATACTACTTCCCCTGCGTCTTGGCAGGAGGTGTACGTTTCAGCAGGCAAGAGCTTAAATGTATCTCTATACTTCCGTGCGACACGGAGCGCCCCCATCCGTTCATTGTCTTTCTGTTGCCTTTTTCTATTCTCATTCTGAACGGCTGTGTAATAAGACTCAGCATCGCCGGTTTCCAAGTAGTGCAATTCGGCTCGATATTGAGGCAACTGAGGCGCATGTCCTCCTCTGTCCTTCCTCTCAATATTCTCTAAATCTTCAACGATTTTCCGGAGTTCCTCAATCTTTTGCGGCGTTCTTTCGGGCAACTGTCTTATGAATGAATTCATATCCTGTGTCACATTGGCATTCATGTATACATCAACAACTTTCGGATCACAGATGGACTCAAGGTAGCAACTTCGCAACTGAACATTCGGCTGCGTCACAAGTTCGCTGAGAATACATTCAATGTCATTTTGCGTTTCTAGCGCACGAGGCGTCATTCCAACATCAATTCTTTCGTGCTCCTGCAATACATGAACCAAACAATAGCGTGCTCCAGGCGTGCAGTGCTTTTTGATTTGGCCCGCTCCATTCAGCGTCTCGGGAAAATTACAGAGAAATTTATTCGCCGGAGTGTCCGGCGTGAGGACATGTTCCATCCTCTTGATGGCATATCCTCCCAGGAGTGCAATCGCTGTCGCCCCCGCTCCTGCAATCCACTTCCGTCTCGACATACTCCCTTCTTTGGATTCTTCAGGCTGTTTCATGGCTCTAATATTATATCATATCATGTATATTTTGTCATTGTTCCTCTCCATGAAGAAATGCGTCGTTTTCAGCTCATTTCATAAAATGTAAATGTCTTCCTCCCTCCGACGCTCTACACCAGCATCCTCAGAGATATGACGTATACTAATGCGGATGAAGAGAGACTGTCGCCAATGCCGGCACCCATTTGATACCGCAGAGCGCGATCTCGCGTTCCTGGAAAAGGTTTCGCCCGTGTTTGCAGAAAAGGTGGAATTGATTTCGCCGCCGTCGCTTTGTCCTCGCTGTCGCATGCAGAGGAGATTTTCCTATCGCAATGAGCGTGCGCTGTACCGGCGCACATGCGATCAGACCGGCAACCCCCTCATCTCCTTCTATCGATCCGATGCGCCGTTCAAAGTGTACGAGAAAGATGCGTGGTGGAGTGATGCGTGGGACGCGCTTTCGTACGGCCGAGAGGTGAATCTCTCGCAATCGTTCTTCGATCAGATTGCGAACCTCCGAACCGTCGTCCCCCGCCTCGGCATGCTCCTCTCTCCGGATGAGGGCAGCGCGTACTCGCCCTACTGCATGTACACGAAGCGCTGCTACATGTGTGTCTCGTGCGTCGTGAATGAGGACTCGCTCTACTGCTATCAGGCGAATGATGCGAAGGACTGTGCGGACTGCAACAGCGTCACGCGATGCGAGCGCTGCTACGAGTGCGTGTACTGCTTCGGCTTGCAAACCTCAGCATTCTGCAAAGACTGCGAAAACGGGAGCGGCCTCTTCTTCTGCCAAGACTGCAAAGGCTGCACGGACTGCATCGGGTGCAAGAACCTCGTGAACAAGAAACTTCATGTCTTCAACAAGCCAGTGAGCGCGGAGACATTCGCCGCGCTACGCGCTCAACTCTCCTCACAATCGACACTCGCAGACATCGCCGAGAAATGCCGAGCCCTCTCGCTCACACTGCCGACCCGATCAACGCATATCGTCGGCTGCGAAAACTGCACGGGAGATCACCTGCGCAACTGCAAGAACGTTTCGGCGTGCTTCGATGCCATGCATCTGGAAGATTGCAGCTTCGTCTGCCCCTGCCCGCAGCCGACCAAGGACACACATGACGCGCACTACTCGCCGCAATCGGAGCTGATCTACGACTGCATGAGCGCCGTCCGGTCATCACGCATGCGCTTCTCGCTGCACTCCTGGGACTGTGATGACCTCTCCTACTGCGACGAATGCTACAACTGTAAGCACCTCTTCGGATGCATCGGACTGCGCCACAAGGAGTACTGCATCCTGAACAAGCAGTACACGAAGGAAGAATACGAACACCTCGTGCCGCTGATCATCGCGCACATGCGTGAGGCACAGGAATGGGGAGAGTATTTCCCGATCGCAAATAGCCCCTTCGCCTACAACGAAACCATCGCGCAGGACGAATTCCCCCTCGCGAAGGAAGAAGTGCTCGCGCGCGGATGGCAATGGCAGGAGAAGACGGACGATATGCCGAAGGTGACGAAGATCATCCCCGCAATGCAGTTGCCCGACTCCATCGACGCCATTCCCGATGACGTGTGCAACTGGGCCATCGAGTGCGCGGTCACCAAACGCCCCTTCAAGATCATCAAGCAGGAATTGGATTTCTACCGATCGATGCGTCTCCCCGTCGCGCGCCTGCACCCCGACGAGCGGCATCACAGGAGAATGACGCTGCGCAATCCCCGCAATCTCTGGCGACGCCCCTGCGCGACGTGCGGAAAGGAAATGCAAACGACGTACGCGCCTGAACGACCGGAGATCGTCTGCTGTGAGGAGTGCTACCTCAAAGAGGTGTATTGATGCGAAGCGCTCATACGTGACAGGAGCCAAGCCCCCTCTTCTCGAGGTACCGCTGATGATAATCCTCGGCGCGGTAAAAGGTCTGAGCGGGTTCAATCTGCGTCACGATCGGGCTCTTCCACTTTCCGGACTTCTCGAGAGCGGTTTTCGATGCTTCCGCGAGCCGCCGCTGATCGTCCGAGTGCGTGAAGATCACGGAGCGATACTGCGTGCCGACGTCCGGCCCCTGACGATTGTGTTGCGTCGGATCGTGATTGGCCCAGAACGTCTCGAGGAGCTTCTCGTAGGAAACGACTACGGGATCGAACATCACCTGCACGACCTCCGCGTGGCCGGTGCGATCGGTGCACACATCTTCGTAGTTCGGATGCTCCGTCATCCCCCCTTCGTATCCGGACACGGCATCCAAGACGCCGGGGACAGCGTGAAACGTTTCCTCTACTCCCCAGAAACATCCGGCACCAAAGGTCGCCAACGTTGCCGATGATGATGCGCGGGTTTCCATGGTCATCATGAGACATCCTTCACGAACTCGAGTGCGACCGAGTTGAGACAGTATCTCTTCCCGGACAAAAGCGGGCCGTCATCGAAGACGTGCCCGAGGTGCGCGTCGCACTGCGCGCAGAGAATTTCCGTGCGATGCATGCCGAAGGCATGATCAGGATGCTCTTCTATGTGGCCTTCGATGGGCTGCGTGAAGCTGGGCCACCCCGTTCCCGATTCAAACTTCGCCTGGGACGCAAAGAGCGGGAGTCCGCAACACACGCAGACGTACGTTCCCGTATCCTTCTGATGCAGGAGCGCTCCGCAGAACGCGGGCTCCGTCCCCTTCCCTCTCGTGACCTCGTACTGCTCGGGGGTCAGCTGCTCTCGCCACTGCGCGTCGGTTTTGAAGATTTTTTCCATGAGAGGGATGAACTTTAATTCTATGACTGCCTCCGCTCCCGCTCAAGGAGAATCCCTTCAAATTGCAGGAAAACAAAAGCAGGGTAGGATGCACGCACATGCGAAAGATGTTCCTCGCGGCCGCGGCGATGGCGCTCGGCCTGATGCCCGCGATCGCGAACGCCGATGCCGCCTGCACGAAGGTCATCACGGACTACACGCCGCGCATCAATGTGCAGCGCGTGCAGCAGACGTGGCTCCTGTGGATTAACCGGGTGCGTAGTAAAGAAGGACTTCCGCCATACACACTCAATCCATTTCTGAACGCCTCGGCGACGAATTGGTCCGCGTACTCCGTGAAGCGCGACACGATCAATCACAAGCGCTCTGCGTCCAGTCCCTACTACGACTACAGTGCAATCGAGAAGTGGTTTCAAAATCGTGGAATCGCATTCGCGAATGTCGAGAGCAAAACGTTCTCGGAAAATATCGGATGGGGGCCGTTTCACTGCGATGCGAAGGATTGCACTCCCTCGCTCATCGCCGCTACCCGTACGACACTCGATTTCTTCCTCTCCGAAAAGAACAAGTCCTATCGGCCGCATTACAACAGTGTCATGAGCAAATATTTCAAAGAAATCGGTGTCGGCGTTTCATACAGCAACAAGCAAGACCGTTACTACATCACCGTGCACTACGCGACGGCCATCACTTCCGCCCCGCCACCGATTTGTAAGTGAATATCGCCTTTCTTTCTCAGGGCAAGAAAGAAAGGCGGAACGAAAGTGCTCGCGCAACAATGCTTCGTCTTCCACCGCCCTGTTCCCGTATGGACTCTCGAGAAGATCTCTTCCTCTTCCTGCTATTCCACCCCGTGTTGCGCGCTCCGGCTATGTAGGTGTGTGTTGTTTCTGTGAAAGGGAACACAGAACAACCTTCATGGTCGCGCGCCGTTGCTTATCACACGAGAACGAGTTCTTGAAGATGGAAGCGAGGCTCTGTGCCACGGCGTTCTAAAACGCCGTGGCATTCCGCCGACGCGACGGCTGCGAAACCTTGGAGCAGCCGGAGCAAAGGCGCAGAGCCAGATAATGAGCTTCGGCGCGCCAGCGTTTTCTTTCTCTCTTTCTTTGTCGCACCTGACAAAGAAAGAGAGAACCCCTAAGAAAGTAGAACTCAGAGAACGAATTTTTTCAAATCAAAACGTATTGAGGTCCGTTCCAAAACTCCTCCACGGAGACTTCAGAATGCACGCAGAGAACGGAGTACTTCCCCCGATGATGGTGCTGCCTAAGATCACGCCCTTTCCACAGGAGAGCTCACCACTGAAGAATGCATCAACGAGACTCAAGCGGCCTCCCCCACTCGCAATCACACCCGAGGAAGTCGCCGCGGGCGCGTACCCAAGCGGAGAAGAGGCGCTCGACGACGAATAGGAAGGATAGAAGTACGAGGAAGAGGAAGACGACTGGTACAGTTGAAGCCCCTGAAGATATTGGGCATTGCTCCAAGACGTTCCCGCATTCGACGTTCCGTAATTCCCCACAGTCGGCATCGGTTGCTCGGCACCCAGATACGGCTCGACTTGAATCTGCGGACAGAGCGAATACGGGGGCGGTGCCTGCCGGCTGCAATCGAAAGCGGGATCATTGGGGTCGAGAATTTCTTCGCCATTCGGACCGAGTCTCTGCACGCACCACGAAGGAACCGTTGCAACGGGAGCTTGCAGCTGCGCGCATGTCGGACACGACGGAGAGGAACTCGATGAGAAAACGGGATACGTCACGGGGACGTACACGGAGGAAGAGGAGACGAAGAAGGAAAAGGAAGAAGAGGAGGAAGAGGAGGAGAAAGAGGAGGATGACGAGGAAGATGAAGAGCTGAAGTCGTATTGGGGGGAGACGATGATGGACGAGCTCCCCGACTCACTCATCGGAAAAGAAAAGGAATCCGAAGAACTGGAATCGAGTGCAGGGGCGGGACCGGTTGAGAGAACCACATCGGTAATCATTCCGCTTCCCGTTCCATTCGAACCCGTGTTCTTTGAGCACGAGGCGAGAAGGAGCCCCGAAAGAAGAATGGCCGTCGTTGTTTTTCGCAAATCCATAGCAAATGGTAATACCATTTCTTTTGTGTTTTGGCAATCATTTCTTCTCTGATCATTCTCACGAAAGCAATGAGGAGCTGCCGCGAATGCCGCATTGAATAGGGCACAATCTTGACTTCGGGAATTAGCACTCTAAAATGGAGACTGCTAGCGAGCATGGTCCGTTGATCTCGCATCCTTTTATCTGCGTTTTCTTTCCCCTTCCTCTATGTCCACTCCGAAGAGACCGAAACTCAAGGTCACGATCGAACCGATCGGCGACCGCGTCATCGTCCTTCCGCTTGAGAAGGAGACCACCACCGCCTCCGGCATCGTCATCCCCGACACCGCCTCCAAGGAGAAACCCCAGGAAGGCGTGATCCTGGCCGTCGGCAAAGGCGGCGCGGGCAAAGACTCTCCCGATCCCAGCCAATTCGTCAGCGTCGGCGACACCGTCCTCTTCGGTAAGTACGCCGGCGACGACGTGAAGTTGAAGGACGCCGACGGAAAAGACGTCGAAGTGAAAATCCTCCATCTCGAATCCGTCCTCGGCATCGTCCGCTCCTAATTCCACTCTTCTCTGATCACTTTTCACTTATCACTTTCCACTCACTCCTATGGCAGCCAAATCCATCATCTTCAGTAACGACGCCCGCGAGAGACTCCTCAAAGGCGTGAAGAAACTCGCAGACGCCGTCTCGGCCACGATGGGCCCGATGGGACGCAACGTCTGCATCGAGAAGAAGTACGGCGGACCGACCGTTACCAAGGACGGCGTTTCCGTCGCGAAGGAAATCGAGCTCCCGGATCCGTTCGAGAACATGGGCGCGCAACTCGTGAAGGAAGCCGCGACCAAGACGAACGACGCCGCAGGCGACGGCACCACGACCGCCACCGTCCTCGCCTACGCGATCATGCAGGAAGGACTCAAGCATCTCGGGAGCGGCAAGAACGCCATCTCGATTAAAAACGGCATCCTCAAGGCCGTCGAAGCAGTCGACAAGTATCTCGAGTCAATCAAGAAGAACGTCTCGAAGAAGGAAGAGTTCGCCGCCGTCGCGACGATTTCGGCGCAGGATGACGAGATCGGCAACGTCATCGCCGAAGTGATCGATGAAGTCGGGAAGGACGGCGTGGTAACGGTCGAAGCCGGCCAGACGCTCGGACTCGAGAAAGAGTTCGTGGAAGGCATGCAGTTCGATCAAGGATACATCTCTCCGTACTTCGTCACGGACGCCGGAGCGATGAAATCGGTCTTCGAGCATCCCTACATCCTCATCACCGATAAGAAAATTTCCTCGATCCAGGAGATCCTCCCGCTCCTCGAAGCACTCGCGCAGAAGGGACGCAAGGAACTCGTGATCATCTCCGAGAACGTCGAGGGCGAAGCGCTCGCGACGCTCGTCGTCAATAAATTGCGCGGCACGTTCAACACGCTCGCCGTGAAGGCTCCGGCCTTCGGCGATCGCCGCAAGGAAATGCTGAAGGACATTGCCATCCTCACCGGAGGCCGCGTCATCAGCGAGGAGGTGGGGCTCAAGCTCGAGAACGCCACCATCGACGATCTCGGCACCGCGCGCAGGATCATCGCCACGAAGGATGACACGACGGTCATCGACGGCGGAGGCGTGAAGAAGGAGATCAACGATCGCGTCAGTGAAATCAAGAACATGATCGAGACGACGAAGTCGGACTTCGACCGCGAGAAGTTGCAGGAGCGACTTGCGAAGCTCTCGGGCGGCGTCGCCGTCATCAAGGTGGGAGCCGCGACGGAGATCGAACAGAAGGAGAAGCAGCACCGCGTGGAAGATGCACTCTCGGCCACCCGCGCCGCCGCGGAGGAGGGCATCGTCCCGGGAGGAGGCACGGCGTACATCCGCGCCATCCCATCTCTCGACAAACTCAAGGGCGACAATGGAGACGAGCAGATCGGCATCGACATCGTGAAGGGCGCGCTCACGGCACCGGCGATGTACATCGCCAACAACGCGGGCGTGGAAGGGAAAGTGGTGGTGGAGAAGGTGAAGAACGAGAAGGGCGCGATCGGCTACAACGCGATGACGCACACCTACGAGGACCTCGTGAAAGCGATGGTCATCGATCCAAAGAAGGTCACGCGGTCAGCGCTTGAGAACGCCGCCTCCGTCGCCGCGATGTTCCTCACGCTCGAGGTCGCGGTCGTCGAGATCCCCAAGAAGGATGACGCTCCGGCGATGCCGGGAGGAGATGGAGGGATGGGAGGGATGGGCGGGATGGACTTCTGAGATTGCAAGGAAGAAAGCCCCTGCGCGAGTGGGGGCTTTTTTTGTTCATTCTTGTCCTTCTTTCTCAAGATGAGATGTTTCGCCTTTCTTTCTCAGGGCAAGAAAGAAAGGCGGAAAGAAAGTGCTCGCGCAACAATGCTTCGTAGAATGTTTCCTCTGAAAAACTATCCCACCCCGTGTTGCGCGCTCCGGCTTTCTTGGTGTGTGTTGTTTTTTGAGTAATGGAACATGGAATAACCTTCATGGTCGCGCGCCGTTGCCTCATCTGCGCAAGAGTTCTTAAAATTTGAGGCGAGGCTTTGTGCCACGGCGTTCGAAACGCCGTGGCATTCCGCCGACGCGACGGCTGCGAAACCTTGGAGCAGCCGGAGCAAAGGCGCAGAGCCAGAGGATGAGCTTCGGCGCGCCAGCCTGCCTGCCGGCAGGCAGGCGTTTTTCTTTCTCTCTTTCTTTGTCGCGCTTACAAAGAAAGAGAGGAACCAAGTTAAAGAAAGACAATTCCGTTGCCCAGACAAAAGAAATGCCCAAGAAAGGTCTATTTTTCACAATTCTTGCCCACTTTACATCCGCGAATCACGGTAATAGCATGACCCCCATTTCCCCCATCCCCATTATGTCGGAACACGCTCAACCTTCATTCGAAGAAGCCGTCGATCGGCTCAACGATCCCAATACCCAACAGCACTTTCTCGCGATGGATCAGAGCGAAAGCACCCATCAGAAACACTTCAAACAGTTCGGCATTCCCATCGAAGGACCGGAGGACTTCGCTCTCAAGAGCACACAGATTCGTACCCTGTTGGCAACGGCTCCGTTCCTTGCGGAATCCTTCACCGGCGCCATCGTCCACGATGATTTGTTCCATGTGCCAGCCCACGGCGGGAGAATGCTCCAAGAGGCATTCGAGGAGAAAGGCGTGATCGTCATCGGGAAGAAATTGGGACTCGACAATAGCACGGGACTGGCGACGGAATTGGATACTCTGGGTGCAGAGATGAAGGGATTGACCAAGCGAGGAGTCCACGTGGTGAAGACCCGCACGACATTCAAGCAAGGCATGGATGATGCGACACTCAGGACCGCCTCCGATCAGATGGTACGAGTACAGGTGGAAGCCGCAAGAAACGGAAACATCGCAGCCGTACTGGAACCGGAGCTCTCGCTGAAGAGTACGGGAAATCTCGTAGAAAATACGCGTTTGATGACCCAAGTCCTGGGAAGGATAATTATGGGCATTGAGAGGGCGGGGGTGAAAGATCATCCCTACTTCATTAAGACGAGCTTCCCCACACCGGGAAGTGAGAGCGGCGAGCAAGTCGATGTCCATGCTTCGGCGGAAGCCTTCGCAAGAATCGTTGAAAATGCAGAAATCCCCGAGGATATTCTCATCGTCTTCCTCTCCGGCGGACACTCACCCGAGACTTCCCGACTCCTTCTGCAGGAAATGGCGAAGATGCGAAAGAAAGTAGTCGGCTCCTCCTTCTCCCGCGCGAATCTCGAAGAGCCGTACAAGGAAGCTTTTAAAAACGGAGCGGTCGATTTCTCCGCAGGACAGGAAGCAATTCGCTGGGAGGGGATCAAGAACAAAATGGCTATGGCTCGTGAATATACTCCGGAGTTGGAGAAGGTCCCTGCGCAGGAAGGCATCGCGAACTGGCTGGAGAGAAGGAAAAAATAGGGACTCTTCTTCGATGGAAGAACCCTACGAAAAAACCGCCCCGCAGTCGCAGGACGGTTTTTTCTTTCACTCACTTACTCACTTTCATCGCGTACTCGATCAATGCGATAACCCCCGCGAGTCCGACGAGGTCATACACAATTCTCACGAGCGTCGGCCAGGAACCAAGAAGCCACACGACGAGGTCGAAGTTCCAGAGACCAACGAGACCCCAATTGAGACCGCCGATGATGAGCAATATCGCTACGAGATGCTTCAGCACGTTCATAGGAAGGAAGGGGGGAAGGATTTCCTATGATTTTCCACGCACTTCGCAATAGAGACAAGTCGACTGCGTCATCGAATCTCATCCAGACAAGCCCAGTCCAAGGACGAACCGCAAAGAATTTAAGACGCATTTTCTCGGGAAGAACACGAGCATCTGCTACCATCACCAATGATTTCCCCTCCTCGTTCTATGCGTTCATTTGCGAAGAATACGGCCCTCGCCGCAGGTCTCGCCCTCTCGCTCCTCACTCCCGCTCTTGCGGCACGTGGCGCATTCAGCGACATCAGCTCTACCACGCCGTACGCCCGCGCCATCGCCGATCTGAAAGGTAAGGGCATTCTCGCGGGATACAGCGACGGAACGTTTCGGCCGAACACTTCCATCAATCGCGCGGAATTCCTGAAGATCGTCCTGACCGGCCGCGGGAGCGGCAGTACGATCGAGAGCGGAAACTGTTTCCCCGATGTGACGAATCAGTGGTTCGCACCGTATGTGTGCCGTGCGAAGGCGGAGGGAATCGTTTCCGGTTACGACAATGGTCTCTTTCGTCCCGAGCAGCCCGTGACCTTCGCGGAAGCCGGCAAGATCCTCGCACTCGCATTCAAGCAGAACATCCAAAATTCCTACGGCGGTGAGTGGTACGAACCCTACGCACTCGCGCTCGAGAGCGCGAAGGCGATTCCCCCGAGCGCGTCGGGGCTCTCCGAACATCTGACGCGCGGCGAAATGGCCGAGATGCTCTGGCGTCTCACGATGCACGTCACCGATCAACCGACGAAGGCCTACCTCAACGTCAAGTATCCCTCCCTCTCCATCAACCTCGCATCGGATACGGTGCAGCACGCACAAAATTGCGGCGATCTGCAGGTCTTCATGCAAGAAGCGCAGACGCAGGGAGGAGGAAATATGATGAGAGGAGGCGGCATCATGATGGAAAATATGGCCGTGCCTCCCACGGCTGCGGTTCCCACCGGAGCTGCAACCAACGCCGCCGATCACTCGACGACGAACGTGCAGGTGAGCGGCGTGGACGAAGGCGACATCGTGAAGACGGACGGAACGAACCTCTACGCCGTCACCGGCAACACCGTGCGCATCGTCCGAGCGATGCCTTCGACCGGCATGCAACTCCTCGGCTCTCTCACCGACACGGGATCCTCTTTCACTCCGAGCGAACTCTACATCGTCGGCACTCGTCTCATCGTCATCGGGCAGCGCGGCGGATGGGGAGGAGGACCCATACGCGTCATGGGCATTGCGAACACCTCGATCGTGTCGCCCTATCCCTCCTATCAAACCCCTCTCGCAGAGGCGCGCATCTTCAATGTATCGAATCCGGCGCATCCTCTGCTCGAACGCAAAGTGTCCTTCGATGGCTCGACCGTCTCGACACGCATGATCGGCAATGTCCTCTACCTCATCGTCAATCAACCCATGCCATGGTTCGCTTCGCCTCTGGCGAAGCCCGCTGTCAGCAACGTCCTCCCCTCCTTCCAGGATTCGAAAACAGGATCGACGTCACAGCCGATCGCACAGTGTGGTGACATCGCCATCCTCCCGCACGTTCCTTTCCCGCAGTACCTGACCGTCGGCGCCATCGACGTCTCGAACCCCCAGAGCGACGTCGCGCGCCAAGTCGTCCTCGGACGAGCGGACGATATCTACGCATCGCTCGATAACCTCTACGTTGCAACGAATCAGTGGACCTACCATTGGGATGTGCGCTTCCCGACGGGCGAAGAGAAGACTCTTCTCTATCGTTTCGCTTTCACGAAAGACGGAATCGATCTTCAGGCGCAGGGCTCGGTGCCGGGTCACATCCTCAATCAATTCTCGATGGATGAACAGGGCGCCACCTTCCGCATCGCCACAACAACGCAAACGGGAACGGATGTCCCGCAAACCGCAAATAATCTCTATGTGCTCGGCAAGGATCTCTCCGTCGTGGGGAAGCTCGAAGACATCGCGCTGGGGGAATCGATCTACGCCGTGCGCTTCATCGGCACGAGAGCGTACATGGTGACGTTCCAATCGATCGATCCCCTCTTCGTCATCGATCTCTCGAGCCCCCGCAGTCCCAAAGTCCTCGGCGAACTGTCGATTCCCGGCTACAGCAACTACCTCCAGCCGTACGACGCCACGCACCTCATCGGGTTCGGCAACGAAGTGGATGCGTCGATCGACAAGGACAAAGTCCACACGCCCGGCGCGGTGTACTACACCGCCGTGCAGGGACTCAAACTCGCGCTCTTCGATGTATCCGATGTCACGCATCCGGTGGAGATGGCGAAGACCGTGATCGGTGACCGCGGCTCGACGAGTCCGCTTCTGACCGACCACCACGCGCTGCTCTTCGAGAAGGACACGGGTCTCCTCGCCTTCCCCGTCCTCGTCTACCAAAACACGCCCGGACAGGCCGCAGATCAGCAAGGCCGACCCGTCTTCCAGGGTGCGTACGTGTACAACGTAAGCCTCCAGGGCGGCTTCAAATTCCGAGGGCAGATCTCACAGTACGACAGCGACGCGTACGTCAAAGCCGGAAATTATTGGTTCGACCAAGGGAAGGATGTCCAGAGGATCGTCCGCATCTCCGATGCGCTCTTCACGGTCAGTGACGGCGAAGTGATGAGCTCTGATCTCTCGACGCTTGCGAAGGAGAACACCGTTGCTTTCCCCGCTTCCCACTCTCCCAGCCCCTGCGGAGATTTTGCACCTTGCCCCATGCCGCTCGCTCAGTAACATCACGTAGTCATGAAAGGAATGTTCATCGTCATCGAAGGCCCGGACGGCGCCGGCACTACGCTCCACGCTCGCCTCCTCTCGGAAAAAATCCGCTCTACCGGACGCGACGTGTTGGTGACAGCGGAGCCGACGAACAGCATGATCGGGACTCTGATTCGCGCATGCCTCAAAGGCAAGGAACCGATCCCTTCCTCCGCACTCCAACTCCTCTTCTCCGCCGATCGCGCCTGGCACGTCGAACAGGTAATTTTGCCGGCGCTCTCAAGCGGCACGGTGGTTATTTCCGACCGGTATATCGCGTCGACTATTGCGTATGGTGTCTCTCTTGGTTTGGACGAGCAGTGGCTGAAAGATTTGAACAAAACTTTTCTTCAACCGGACCTGGAACTCTTTACGCTCCCTCCGATTGCAATCTGCATGGAACGAATTTTGCGCCGCGACAAAACCGATATCTTGGAAGAGCGAAGCCTCCAGGAGAAGATCCATGCCACGTATCATCGTCTGGCGAAAGACCATCCTTCCATCGTCGTCATCGATACGAGCGGCGAGAAGAAAGACTCGGCGGAGAAGATTTGGTCGAGTGTCTCGCAGAAGTTCTGAATTCTTTAGTAATTATCAACTGGAAACAAAACATAAACAACATACAGGTGGGATCCGCGCGCGGCGGGGGTGAGGGGGCGTGCGGAGCGGGCTCGCGCGCGGAGCGCTTTCTTTCTCTCTTTCTTTGCCCGCCCGATCCGAACGATTCGCGGATCGTTCGGGCAGGTCGCCCTGACAAAGAAAGAGAAATCTACACACATCTCAAAACCAGAATAGCTTCAGAACACTGTTCTATTCGACTACATCAAAACGCCATGAAGTTTCCCGTGCACGTCATTTCTGCCTCTGTCGATTTTCGATGCAGTTCTCTTCCGGATCTCCGCAATCTCCCGCTCATCCTTCTCGCTCCATTCCCAAACGATCGGCGGCTGACGTCTCTCCGAGGAGGAATTTGTTGTTTTTTCCACTAAATTATTATAACATTTTTTTGTATTTAGGTCAATATCCTGTATGATGCATCTATGTCCGCTCGTCTGCTCTCGGGAAAAGAAGCCGCCTCCGCTCTGCTGGCAGAGCTCAAGCCCAAGGTGAAGCAGCTCGATCCCCTGCTCTGCATCGTGCAGGTAGGCGATGATCCCGCGAGCGAGAGCTACATCCGACAGAAGGTCCGCAGTGCGCAGGAAGTGGGCATGCGTTACGAACATCGGCACCTTCCGGAGAAGACGACAAAGGAAGAGCTCTTTGCTGTCATCGACGATCTCAATCATGACGACCGCGTGACGGGGTTTATCGTGCAAGTGCCGTTGCCCGGCCCTCTCGCTTCCGCCACCGCCGACGTCACTCGCGCCATCGATCCCCGCAAGGATATCGACGGCTTCACGTCCGCGAATCTTGGCGAAACGTTCCTTGGCTTGTCATTCGAACATCTCCCCCCTGCCACACCCGCCGGCATCATCGCGCTCCTCGAGCACTACGCAATCTCTCCGAAGGGAAAGCACGTCGTCATCGTCGGTCGATCGAACACGGTCGGCAAACCTCTTTCCGTCATGCTCCTCAATCGGGACGCCACCGTCACCATCTGCCACAGCGGTACGAAGGACTTGGCCGCGATGACACGCCAGGCCGACATCCTCATCGTCGCCGTTGGCAGAGCGAAGATGATCACCGCAAGTATGGTGAAGCCGGGCGCCGTCGTCATCGACGTCGGCATGAACCGAGTGGACGGCAAACTCTGCGGAGATGTCGACTTTGAAGCCGTGCAGAAGGTGGCCTCCGCCATCACCCCCGTCCCGGGCGGGGTGGGGCCGATGACCGTCACCGCGCTCATCCGAAACTGCGTTCAGGCAGCCGAGCACAAAGATTGAGCGCTGGAATCCTTGCGCATTTGTCGGTTCTCTCTACAATACATACATGGAGCATCCCTCCTGGGTATTTTCGGCCTTCTCCTCTCGGGGGCAGGCCATGTTCGTCGTTCCCCTACGTCCTCATTCCTCTTCCCGCTAACCGCTCCTATGTGTGGCATCATTGCAGTTTCCGGCTTCCGCGATGCGATTCAGGATCTCTATGACGGCCTGATCGTTCTGCAACATCGTGGACAGGATGCGGCCGGTATCGTGACGTTCGACGACCAGTTCCATTTGAAGAAGGCGAACGGCATGGTGCGGGATGTCTTCCATGCGCAATCGCTCTCCAGACTTCGCGGCCCGATGGGCATCGGTCACGTGCGCTACCCAACGGCCGGTTGCTCGAGCGAGTTCGAAGCGCAGCCATTCTTCGTGAATTCCCCCTTCGGCATCGCCCTCGCGCACAACGGAAATCTCACGAACAGCAAAGCTCTCGCACATGAGCTTCTGCACTCGGATTTTCGTCACCTGAACACCACCTCCGACTCCGAAGTCCTGCTCAATGTTTTCGCTCTCGCACTCCAACGCCAACGTCCGATCAAGCTCAAGCCCGAACATGTCTTCCGCGCCGTGCGCACCGTGCATCGACGTTGTCAGGGGAGCTACTCCGCAGTCGCGCTCATCGGCGGACAGGGTGTCCTCGCGTTCCGCGATCCGTTCGGCATCCGCCCGCTCGCGTTTGGCAAGCGCAAGTACGGCATGAAAGAGGAGTACATCCTCTGTTCCGAGAGTACCTGCATGAAACCGCTCGGCTACGAATTCGTACGCGATCTGAGGCCCGGCGAGGCGATCTTCATCGACACGAAGAATCGTGTGCATTCCCGCATCTGTAAGAAAGGAGAGCTCTCCCCGTGCGCGTTCGAGTGGGTGTATTTGGCAGCTCCGGATTCCGTCATCGACGACGTGTCGGTGTACAAGGCACGTCTGCGCATGGGCGAATCGCTTGCGAAGCAAATCAAAGCGTCCGGCATCCAGATTGATTCCGTCATTCCGATTCCGGACTCCTCGCGCGCTGCGGCTGCCGGTCTCGCCGACAAACTGAAGGTGCGTTACCGCGAGGGATTTGTGAAGAATCGCTACATCGGTCGCACGTTCATCATGCCGGGACAAGCCATCCGGCAACGCAGTCTTCACTTCAAGATTCACCCCATCGAACTCGAATTCATCGGCAACAATGTTCTGCTCGTCGATGATTCCATCGTCCGAGGGAACACCTCTCGCAAGATCGTCGAAATGGCGCGGGAAGCGGGAGCGAAGAAGGTGTTCTTCACCGCGGCCTCTCCACCGATCACGGGTCCCTGTCCGTACGGCGTCGACATTCCGACGACCGACGAACTCATCGCCTCGCACCATACCACCGAAGATATCCGCAAGATGATCGGAGCAGATGCCCTCTTCTATGCGAAAACGGAAGACATGGTGAAGGCGATCCGCACCGGCAATCGCCGACTGCAACACCTCTGTACCGGTTGCTTCAACGGTCGCTATCCGACGCCCGAAATCACGAAGAAGCTCCTCCTGGAATTGGGAACGAGCCGCAACGTGATTCGCAGTGAGCAGAATCTCTCGAGCGACGAAGAGGGAGAAGCGTATAAGGCGATGACGCTTATCTAGGATTCCCACTCATACGCTATTATCCATTCATGAAAATTCTCCTCCTCGCCTCGTCCGCCCGCGAGCACGCCATCGCCTCCGCGCTCTCACGCAGCCGACACAAGCCCGAGATCATCGCGCTCTGCACCTCCCTCAATCCCGGAATTCGTGCCCTCTCTACCGAACAGGTCGTCATGGACATCATGAATTTTGAGCAGGTAGCGGAGATCGCGAAACGAACGAAACCGGACTTCGCGATCGTCGGTCCGGATGATCCCATTGGAGGAGGCGCTGCGGACATGCTCGCCGCACTTGGGATCCCAAGCGTCGCGCCGAAAAAAAACCTTGCACGGATCGAGAGTCGCAAGAGCTTTGCCAGAGATATCCTCAAGAAATATGAGATACATGCCTCGCCAAAATTCAAGGTTTTTTCGCGAGATGTAAATTCCATTGGAGCCCTTATGGAAGAGAAAAAGTCATTGTTCAACTATCTTGATCAGTACCTCCATGGCGAGTACGTCGTGAAGTACGACGCACTCAAGGGAGGCAAGGGCGTGAAAGTGAGCGGTGAACACCTCGCGACAATCGAGGACGGCGTGGACTACGCGATCGACTGTCTCAACGAATGCGGGCGCGTCGTAATAGAAGAAAAACTCACCGGCGTGGAATTCAGCCTCCTCTCGTTCGTGTCCGGCACGCAGGTCGTGGATATGCCGGCCGTGCAGGATCACAAACGGGCCTTCGACGGAGACACGGGGCCCAACACCGGCGGGATGGGCACGTACACCGACGCCAATCACTCGTTGCCTTTTCTCACAACGAACGATCTCGCGCTCGCGAAGGATTTGAATCGCCGCGTCGCCGCGGCTCTTCTAGAAGAATGCAACGAACCGTACCGCGGCATTCTGTACGGCGGCTTCATGGCGGTGCGCGACGGCATCCGCATCATCGAATTCAACGCACGCTTCGGCGACCCCGAAGCCCTAAACATTCTTCCCCTCCTCTCCTCGGACTTCGTCGATATCTGTCTCGCGATTATCCACGGAGAACTGAGAGAGAACCTCGTCTCGTTCGAGAAGAAGGCGACCGTCTGCAAGTACATCACACCCCGCAGTTACCCGACGGCGAAAGAAGAAAAGGGGCAGATCGTCACGTTTCCCGAGCTTAGAAAAGACGTGCGGATCTTCTACGGAGACATCGCGCAGGATGATGACGGCTCACTGCGCCTCGGCGGCTCGCGCACTGCGGGAATCGTGGGCATCGGAGACTCAATCGCCGAAGCGGAGCGAATCGCCGAAGAAGCGTGCGAAGGAGTGCGCGGCCCCGTTCGTTTCCGCCGAGATATCGGCACGCAGAAACTTATCGCAAAGAGGTCGGAGATGATGCAAGCCCTCCGCGGTCATTAACCCTTCCTAACTCTGAGAGACCTTGACACTTTCTCCCTTCTTCACTTCAATGTTTCATATGCCAGTGGAAAGTTTTCCTTCGAGAGAGCAAGTTTCCAGAGCTGTCCAGGAAGCCGTTTTCCAAACGGCTCAATCCATCGACCACGGAAGTATCCGAGGCGATTCGAAATTGGGAGGAGATCTCTGTTTCGATTCCTTAGATATGGTTGTCCTTGCGCAGGAAATCGGATCCGGTGTGCGCACACTCCTCTCATCCCTTAGCAAAGAAATTGTTCTCCCGGATTTGCTGGAGGACAAAGGACCAAACGCTATCTCGTCGAATATGACCGTGGATCAATTGGGCGCTTCGGTTTGCAATGCCATCCAGATCGCCTTAGAAACACAGCAAGCTTAACGATCCTTAAGCGATGAGAGGCGCGCCTCTCGATCCGCCTCCCGCATTGCGGTGATGATGTCTTGAATGTTGCCCTCCATGATGCTTGGAAGATTGCTGAAGTTGCGACCGATGCGGTGGTCCGTCACACGATCTTGGGGAAAATTGTAGGTGCGAATTTTCTCGCTGCGATCAGCCGATCCGACCTGCCCCGCTCGCATCTCTCCCCGTTCCTTCGCCAGACGCTCCCGCTCACTGGCGTAGAGACGGGTACGCAGCATCTTCATCGCCAACGTCCGGTTCTGCAATTGGCTTCGTTCGCTCTGGCAGGCGACGACCGTGTTAGTCGGCATGTGCGTGATACGGACAGCCGTCTCGACTTTGTTGACGTTCTGTCCTCCCGCGCCGCCGCTGCGATACGTGTCGATCCGCAGATCCTCCGTACGAATGACGATGTCCACGTCCTCCGCTTCCGGGAGAATGGCGACGGTCGCCGTAGACGTGTGGACGCGCCCCTTGGCTTCGGTGGACGGAATGCGTTGAACGCGATGCACGCCCGATTCGAATTTCAACTCGCCGAAAACGCCCGCTCCCTCGATCTTGCACGACGCCTCCTTGATACCTCCGCCCTCGGCATCGGACTTGGAAAGGATCTGTGTTTTCCACTTTCGGATTTCACTGAACCGCAGATACATCCGCAGGAGTTGGCTGGCGAAGAGCGCCGCCTCCTCACCACCCGCTCCGGCGCGCACTTCCAAAATGACGCTGCGATTGTCGTCGGGATCGCGCGGAAGAAGGAAGGCACGCATCTCCTGCTCCAGGATTCCTCTTCGCTCGCGCGCAGAATGCGCCTGCTGCTCGGCGAGTGTGTGCAATTCTGGGTAGACCAACGATTCCTCAGCCTCATCGAGCGCCAGACCGAGACGATCGTACTCGTCGAGCTTTGAGACGAGCGGTTCGAGCTCCGCCATGCGCTTCCCGATACTCGCCAGTTGCTTCGGATCGCCGTGCACGGAAGGATCCTCCAGGGAATGCTGAAGCTCCCGATACTCCTTCGCCAACGAGCGGATGCGGTCGAGCATGGGGAAATGATAGCGGAGGATGCCGAAGATTCCGAGAATGCCTACGAAACCAATGAAGAACGGGCTGCATGTCCTCGGATTCTTCAAATCCCCGATTTCTTCGGTATCTTCATTTTTCCATCGGTATACTCCTCCGGTGAAAATTCTCCTCGCCATGTCCGGCGGTGTCGATTCCAGCGTCTGCGCCTTCCTGCTGAAGGAAGCAGGACACGACGTGATCGGCGTACGCTTCGCACTGTGGAACGATCCGCTCGCGCCCGCGCACGCGCAGATCCTCCCGAACAAGTGCTGCACCACGGAAGCCGCGTTTCGGACGCAACAGGTCGCTTCTTCACTCGGCATTCCCCTGCACGTCGTCAACCTCGAACGGGATTTCAAGCGCATCGTCGTCGATCGCTATCTGAAGGAATTACGCTTGGGTCTCACACCGAATCCATGCGTCAACTGCAACAGAGATCTCAAGTTCTCCTCTCTCCTCGCACTCGCGAAGAAACTCCACTGTGACGGTGTGGCAACCGGACACTACGCGCGTATCGCGAAGAGAACCGTGGAAGGAAAACCCGTATTCCGCCTCCTTCAGGCAAAGGACAAAACGAAAGACCAGAGCTACTACCTCTACCGACTCGGGCAGAACGCCCTTTCGAAAATTCTCTTCCCGCTCGGCGCGCTTGAGAAGAAAAATGTTCTGTCACTCGCGCGGCACTTCGGTGTTCCAATCGACGAGCAGTACCGCGAAAGCCAAGATCTCTGTTTCTTCCCGGAAAAATCTCCGCAGGCGTTCTATGGTCGTTACTTGAAGAAGGAACTGCGGGAGGGATCGATCGTGCACAGGGACGGCACGAAAGTCGGCACACACCGAGGTCTCCCCCTCTACACGATCGGCCAGAGGCGCGGACTTGGAATCGGAGGATTGAAGATCCCGCTGGAAGTCGTCGGGAAAGACATGCGTCGGTGTCGTCTGATCGTCGCGGAGCGAGATACGGAACAGGCAAAGACGATCCGCGTGAAAGACCTCACGTGGACATCCGCTCCTCCCGCGAATCGTGCGATCCTCACCTGCCGCACCCGTTCGCTCTCAAAGAAGATCCGAGGATCATTGACCTTCCGAGGAAAAGCGGGGGTCTTCACGCCCATCCGTCCCCTCCCCCTTCAATCTCCCGGCCAATCCCTCGTCCTCTATAGAGGAGAGGAAGTCGTAGGAGGAGGATTCATTGCTCCGTAAGCGTCTTTTGCGGCAATGGCCCAATCGGGATACACTCTGCCTCCGCATGCTTTTTACGGAGATTTATGCTACAATAGTATGATTCCAATGCGCAAAAATCCCCACCAGGCATCCTACGACGAGAATGGCGACATCGTTCTCCCCAGTGTCGGCGGTGCACGAGAGCCCTCAAGAGAACTACAGGCAGAGTGTCTCTGGCCAATGGAGAGCGAGGAACCGCCGCTTCCTGAGGAGATTTTGAATGCGAAGAACGGAGAAGAACTCATTGCCTTTCTCTCAGGCAAGAATCAACAACACGTCGGTGAAAAGGTGCTGTCCGTTCGCTCACACATTGCCAAAGATGTATTGGAAGAGGGACTGCGCCAGTACCGCGAGAGTCTGGCAGGGGCGAGGCCGATGCTCAGCGATCTGGGCGAAGAGACGACCTCCTCGCTCTCCAGACTGTGGAACTTTCTCACGCAACCCGTGTGGTTCCCGGGAAAGGGACGCACGGTGAAGAAACGCAGTCGCGGCTCGCTCTTCATGCTCGACATTCTCCGCTTCGGCGGGACCTTCGCCGGTATTTTTCTCGTCCTTTTCGTCTCCCTCAACTACCAGAGCTTCTGGGAGATCGGCCAGGCACGCGTCGAGACCTTCATGGCTCCTCCCTCGGTCGGCTCCGCCGCCGATCCTCTGCAGGATTCGCTCCAACAGCAACTCAAACTCGTTCCTTCCCTCGCAACAGCCGGTGGCATGCAGGGAAATCTCGTAAGTTTCCTCCCGGATGTCGGCCCCCCGGATAACCGGCTCATCATTCCGAAACTCGACCTCAATGCGCCGATTGTGAATCCCTCGTATCAAGCGCTCCTCAAGGGAGATTGGGCGCAGGTGGAGAAAGACATTCAGACGTCGCTGCAGGACGGCGTCGTGCACTATCCCGGAACGGCGAATCCGGGGCAGGCGGGAAATTTCTTCGTGACGGGTCACAGCTCCTTCTACCCGTGGGCACCGGGCCATTTCAAAACGATCTTCTCGCGCCTCGGCGAACTCTCCGTGGGCGACGAACTCTGGATCTACTACAACGGCGACAAACACCGCTACGTCATCCGGACGAAGAAAGAAGTGGTGCCATCGGATATCTCAGTGCTGAATCAACCATCGGACCAACGCCTGACAACGCTCATGACCTGCACGCCGGTCGGAACGACGCTTCGCCGTCTCATCATTGTCGCGGAAGAAGTGGATCCGTCGACTGGTACAGTGATGAAGGTCGGTCAGCAGCCGGTGAAAACCGCGCCCACGGTTGTGCCGGACGCGTTATCGATTTAAAGCGTGGAAGGCAAACCTACGGTTTTCCTTCCACGAACCATCCTTTCCCTCCGTGGGGTCGCTTCAGCGCGGGGCCCACGAGACCCGCGCTTCGCGAGATATCAAAAATGATGACATGCGAACAATTGATATATACTGAATCTGTTCTTTGCCGCTGTGGTGGAACGGTAGACACGAGGGACTTAAAATCCCTTGCCCGTGTAAGCGGGCGTGCTGGTTCGATTCCAGCCGGCGGCACCACTACGAGTATCGACTCTGAATCCCTGATACATTTACTCCTCTCTTGGCAATCGTTACCATGCAAGTATGAACAAGATCATGAAACTCTGGTTCTTGCTTTCACTGAACCTTCTGGTTGCATTTTTGGGATGGCTCATGACGCGCCTGGGATCCATCTGGGGAGAATTTGTTCTCTACATCGGAGGGGCGACTCTCCTCGTCATGATAATCTTCAAAATTCGAATGCGAAGAAAATACGCAAATTTTGCTTCATTTGCGCTCGTTGCCTCGCTCCTCCTCGGTACAATCGCGGGAGTGTGCAATGTGGGAAATATCAACGAATGGATGGGAGGATCCTGGACCTATTTGAAAATCATGATTCACCCTATTGAGGTCTTCGATGCCAAAACAGGACCGATGCCACTGAGCACAGCGAAACGAGTGGAACTGGAGAACGTCTACGCACAATTGCATGTGTACGACCACTCAGTCGCACAGAAGATCCTCGTCGCCTTCGATAATTTCGGACTCGCAATCATCGATCACCAGAACGTCATACCCATCACTGACGAAGTCATTATTCCCTCCGTTGTCCTTCCGGATAATTCCATCATCTACTACAACCGCAGTGGCGAGCCACAAACACTCACACGAGCAAGAATTCAGGGCAATGAACTCATTCGTATGTGGGAGGAAGAAGTTCCCAATCTGACCGTGCAGCACTGGGGAGATGCGTGGCAGGGAAAACTGTACCAACCGGCTCGTTCCTTCTTCAATCTTCCAAGCCCCCTCTGGTCGGATGTCTATCCGGCCTTTCAGAAATGTCGCATGACGAACGCGGTGGATGAAATGATACGCATCTTCGATATCAATACGGGAAAATACGAGAGAGAGATCCGGCTGCTTCCCATTATTGCCGCTCTGGAACAAGAGCCCGGTGTCCCCAAGCTTATCCATCCTTCGTGTCAACGAGAGATTTTTCACCTCAACGCCGTGGAAGTCATCAAGACGCAGCATCAAGCGGATGAATTTCCCAACGGAAAGATCGGAGACATGCTCGTTTCCATGAAGAATATCAATACCATCGCTCTTCTTGACCGTGATACATTCCAGGTGAAGTGGCATGTGGAAAATCTCTTCAAGCTCCAACATGATCCGACGATTACCGATTGGGGAACCGTTATTGTCTTCGATAATTTTGGCTCCAACGCGGCAAATGGACAATCAAGAGTCGTGGAAATCTCCATCGCTACTCGCAAAGTCATCGGTGAGTACGAGGCGACAGGACAGGAGTATTTCCAGAGCGATGTGCGGGGGAGAATTATCCTCACAGATATGCCACACAAGATCATTGTGTCTGAGGAACATACCGATCATAAAGACTCGATGTTCGTTCTCGATTGCGGAGACGGCCCCGTATCGAATTCCTGCAAGAAGACATGGATTTTCCAGGGAAGCGGTCACCGTTTCGATTTCATGTTCTCCGCACTCCTCCCGGAAAATTAACGGGACATGGAGTACACTACCCCTATGGTACATCTCCTCCGTCAAAGCGTCGGCAATGCGTGGAGGGGTCTTACATTCGTCTGGAACGGAGAACGTAATTTTCGTCTTGAGGTCGCATCTGCCGTCTTCGTGCTCCTCGTCGCGATGCTCCTGCATTTCACGTACGTGGAATTCTGCATTGTGGTGGCGTGTATCGCCGGTGTCCTCACCGCCGAGGTGATCAATACCATCGTCGAAGAGCTCCTCGACATTATCGCGCCCTCCTATTCTGAACACGTGCGAAGGCTAAAGGATGCCACCGCAGGAGCTGTTTTGCTGCTTTCCTTGGCTTCCCTTGCTGCAGGCATTGCGACCGTCGTGCACCATTTCATGCTTTGAGAATGCGATTGCTCCCGGAGAGGAAATTTGGTATAATAGGGACATGCCAAAAGCAACAATACTCTTCGCTGAAGATGACGAGGTCCTCCGCGGAATTTATATGAAGAAGTTCACGGGAGCTGATTACGCCGTCGTACCGGCAACCAATGGCGAGGAAGCGATCAGCCTGATCGAGAAGAGCCCGCCGGATCTCCTGGTTCTGGATATCAACATGCCGAAAGTCGATGGGTTCCAGGTGCTGGAACACTTCCCGAAGGAAAACAGAAAGTATCCCATCATTCTCCTTACGAACTACGACAGCGACGAGATTCGCACGCGCGGCAAGGAGCTGGGGGCGGATGACTTCTTCGTGAAAAAGGACATGACGATCAAGTCGCTCATCGAAATGACCGAGAATCTGCTGAAGAAGAATCAGGCGTAAGGAGCCAACAACGCAGGAGTTCAGACGTGGACCCACTCTTTGTGGTATCTATCAGAGCTTCAGCCAAGCCAACCAACTGCTGAACCAAGCGAGCGCGGGTGGAGAATGAAGGGGACGGCATATTTCAATATCGTCTTTGATGGCATCTTCCAGTTTCATGAACGCAGCGCTTTCCCTCTTCTCCAGAAGCACATTCACTTCCCCCATTGTATCGAGGGAACTCGAAATAAGATTCGCGGATCCCAGAAACGCGCGGCGATGATCGATGAGGATAATCTTGCCGTGAATCATGCGCGGATAGAGGAGAATCTGCATGTGCTTCGGAGATCCTTCCGTGATCAGGCGCGTGATGGATTTCATATTGCTGTTCTGATGGATATCGGTCTGCGTGGGAAGAATGATGCTCACCATAACGCCATCCAGACTTCTTTGAATCAAGGATTGAATCACCTTCGGATCGGAAAGGTAACTCTGCTCAATCACAATCGACCGTTTCGCCGTCTGAAGAAGCTCGGAAACCACGGGTCGAATCTCCATCCTCACCTCGGTATTCATCACAAGACGCACCTGTTCGGATGCGACATCGCCGCTTCGACGCGTAAGATACTGTTGCACGAAACGACTGCCGTGCAATTCCACGAGGTAATCGTGCCAACTCTCGTGATATTCGTTGGCGATATTCATCCCCGTGAGTAGCAGAATATGGTCATCGATAATGTACACCTTGGCGTGGTCGCCCTGCGTAGCGTGAGAAATATGAATATTCTCGTGGTTCCAGAAGCGATGCCACACCCCCTCCGCCGCATCGCGCGTCGCAAAGAAATCGCCTCTAACCTCAAAGACGTCGCCCACGCCCTCCTTCGTGATGTAGACGCGCACTCCGCGATCGGCCGCTTCCGTCAAAATCTTCGCCATCGAACGACCCAACTCATCGTCCATCCAAATGAACATCTGAATAATGATCGTATGCCTTGCACGCGCGATGAGCTTGCGGATGCGAGGAAACGCCTCCCGATCCACCCAGAGTCGCACGCTCGTTCGCGAGAATTTCTGGGCGAATCCCGTCGCCATCACCATCAACAAACGCAATCGATAGAAGAGCCTCCAGCGACGTATCGTCAGCCTGCGGCGTTTCACGAACACGTACTTCCATGCACCCCGCAGCAGCGCTCGAAGTGACCGGCGATTGAACCAATGTTTAATCATAGCCCTTGAACGGCAAAGGGTAGCAGATAACTTGGCCGTGCGCGAATTGTCTCTCGTGGTACCATACCGGCGTCGTGCAGCTCCTGATCCTCCTCGGCCTCGTCCTTCTCATCATCCTCTTGGGATGGGGAGCGCTGGAAGTGTGGCACTGGCAAGAAGATCTGAAACGCGAAAAAGAGCTCGTGTTTTTGCAGCTGCTCATGCCGAAGAAAGAGAGCAAGGAAGATAAGGAGGTCGAATCCGAACAGTTCTCCACAGGCAAGGATTTCAAGACGGTAATCGGGATTATGGATCATCTCTTCCAATCGCTCCACAGCGTCTACAACACGCGCCTCAGTCGCTACGTCCACGGACAGCCGTTCTTCTCCGTGGAGTACGCGGCGCTTGCGGGAGAGATCCTCTTCTTCATCGCCTGCCCCCGCCGCATCGCACACCTGATCGAAAAGCAAATCACATCCTTCTATCCCGACGCCATCGTCGATCAGGTGGAGGATTACAACATCTTTACGCAGCAATCCGTCGTGGAGGCGGACATTCTCCTGCCTCGCCAATCCTCGGTTTTCTCGTTCAAGACGTACCAGAATCTCAAGAGCGATCCGCTGAATAACATCACGAATGCCTTCTCGAAACTGAAGGTCGACGAAGGAGCGGCGATCCAATTCGTCCTCCGCCCCGTCGCGCAGGGGTGGCAGAAACACGTACATGCCAAGGCACAACAGGTGATCAACCCGAAGAAGAACAAGCAATGGGCGTGGTGGAATCCCCTGAGCTGGATCTCCGCCATCTTCGACCTGCTGACCTCGAACGCCACCCCCTCGATGGACAAGCCGAACAGCGAACGCGTCTCGCAAGCCAGCGAGGAGTACAGCAAGACGCTTGCCGAGAAATCTTCAAACCCCGGCTTTCACTGCATCATTCGCATTCTCGCTTCGACCCGCACCCCCGATCACTCGAACACGACCCTGGGAGAGATCTCCGCCGCATTCATGCAGTTCAACGACATCCACGGCAACAGTTTCTACCGCCCGCACTTCAAGAACCGACGAAACATCCTCCATCGCTTCATCCGCCGCAGTCCGCGCCGGACGCTGATCCAGGCGCTGACGAGCAAGCGCATGCTGCTGGGCACATCGGAGCTCGCCACCCTCTTCCATCTGCCGAACATCAAGTACAACAAGGTGGAGACGATCAAGTGGCAGAATTTCAAGCTCGCTCCCGCGCCCAAGAATATTCCCGAGGATGGGCTTTTCCTCGGCATCAATACCTTCCGCGGCGAGAAGAAGAAGATCTTCATCAATAACGAGGATCGTTTCCGTCACTTCTACATCATCGGACAGACCGGCACGGGAAAATCTTCGATCATCCAGATCATGGCGCGGCAGGACTTCAATGCCGGGCGCGGCGTCTGCATCGTCGATCCGCACGGATCGCTGATCGAGGACCTCATGCCCTACATCCCCCGTTCTCGCGCCGACGACGTCATCTACTTCAACCCCGCCGATACGGAACGTCCGTTGGGATTGAACCTGCTCGAAGGCAAAACGCCGGAAGAGCGGGACCTCATCGCGCTCGACGCGATGAACATGATGGTGAAGATGTTCGGCGAGGAGATCTTCGGCCCGCGCATCCAGGACTACTTCCGCAACGGCTGTCTCACGTTGATGGAAGACGAGGAAGAGGGCGGGGCGATCACGGATCTCGTGCGTCTCTTCACCGACGATGAGTGGCAGCAGTACAAAGTCAGCAAGGTGAAGAATCCGATCGTGAAATCCTTCTGGGACAAGCAGATGGCCGCGACCGGCCAGCGTGAGAAGCAGGAGATGATCCCCTACTTCGCCGCGAAGTTCGGCCAGTTCACGACCAACAACCTCATTCGCAATATCGTCGGCCAGACGAAGAGTGCCTTCGATATTTCCGAAGTCATGAACACGAACAAGATCCTCCTCATGAATCTCTCCAAAGGTCTCATCGGCGACATCAACTCGAACCTCCTCGGCTTGACCGTCGTGAACAAGATTCAGGTGGCCGCAATGAGGCGACAACGAGAAACCGCCGGCAATCGCCAAGATTTCTTCCTCTACATCGACGAATTCCAGAACTTCGTCACGCAGTCGATCGAGTCCATTCTCTCCGAAGCCAGAAAGTACCGCCTCGGCCTGATTCTCGCCCACCAGTACCTCGGACAATTGGAGAAAGAGAGCAAGATCGCCGGCAACGTCTCACTCAAGGGCGCCGTATTCGGAAACATCGGAACAATGATGTTCTACAAGATCGGCCCCCAGGACGCGGAAACCTGCGTGAAGGAAATGAAACCCGTCTTTTCCGAACAGGACCTCGTGAACATGGACGCGTTCAAGGGCGCGATGAAACTCTCGATCGAGGGACAACCTTCCCGCCCCTTCTCCATTGACGTCCCGCGCCCCTGGCTTGACACGACCTACACGAAAGACGTGCAAGCCGCGGAAGCCTTCAAGCAACTCTCACGCCTGAAGTACGGACGATCGAAGGAATTCGTGGACCGCGAAATCGTGAGGAGAATCGGCGCCTGATTGTTCTCTCCTCCGCCTACTCATTCACGGGCAACGCGTGGACGAGGTAACGCTTCGAAATCGAGTCCGGCGGCCAGCACGTGTAAAGAATCAGCTCTTCGCCGTCTCCGGAAAACGGCTGCATGTCATCGACGGATACCGTCTCTTTGAAAGAGACTTGATAGGTGTAGAGCTTCCCCTGGTACGTGACGTACACCAAGTCCCCCTGCTTGAGCGCGTTAACCTTGCGGAAGATTTTCGTGTACTTGGAAACGTCCCAAGGATATCCGCTCGAGTGTCCGTAGATCATGATCTTGCCGCCGCCGCCTGGATAGCCGAAGAGCTGCCCCACGCCGTCACGAAGAGGAGCAAGGAGGCCGTCGCTGCTCAGGGGATCGCTCGGATGGGTAACGGTCAGATCTGCAATGCCAAGTGCGGGAATCGTGATCGCGAACGGTTTTGACGACGGCACGATACCGGACGGATTCGTGGGGAGAGCGACGAGAGAGGAGGGCAGAGACGGACCGGTCGACGGATCGGAGAACGCGACGAGGTTCCCACGCGTCACGACATCGAGACGATACGCCATATCAAAAAACTGCCCCCGCGTCAGAGGCACGCCAAGATACAACTGTTCTTTGGAGGAGATGAGATTCTTCGTAAATGCCATGGAGACATACGATTGATACCACGTAGCCCCTCCATTCGCCGTACCCACTCCGTACGATCGAAGCAGCAAAACGATTGCCTCCTCGGCGGCGATAGGAGAGGAAGGACGAAAGGTGTGATCGGCATGTCCGGTAACGAGCCCGGCCTCGTACGTCGTCTCAAGGTACGGCGCGTACCACGACGATTGATCAACATCGGTAAAAAGTGCAATCGGCGGCATGTGTTGAACAAACCATTGCAATCTCGATGCGTAGCCCGGATGGAGCGCGACGATCACCTTCAGCGCTTCGGCGCGCGTCAGTGGCGCATCGGGCTGTCCCATTTGGTTAATCCCGCTGATCACTCCCCTCTCAGAAAGATACGAAAACGCCGACGCGTATCGCGTATTGGTGACGTCTGCAAATTGCTGCGCACTTGAGAGGGAGGGCGCGAGGAGCAGAAGGACGATGAAAACTGCGTGGAATCGAACGCGCATGGTATCAAAAGTATTACATAAATTGAGTATTTGTCAATCATTTATCGGGGAAGTTGCGATCCTCGCTGCACCGCTTCATTCTTCCCGCATCATCCTGCATACTGCCAACGACATGGCTATGCAAATAGGAATCGTCGGCCTTCCCAATGTCGGAAAATCCACGCTGTTCAACGCACTCACGCGCACCAAGGGAGCGACGGCCGCGAACTATCCCTTCTGCACGATCGATCCCAATGTCGGCATCGTGGAGGTACCGGATGCGAGGCTCGCCGCGCTCGCCGCCATTTGCCATCCCAAGAAGATCATTCCCGCGGTCGTGGAATTCCTGGATATCGCCGGGCTCGTGAAAGGGGCAAGTAAAGGAGAGGGGCTCGGCAATGCCTTCCTCAGTCACATCCGCGAAGTCGATGCGATCTGCCATGTTGTGCGCGTCTTCGATGGGACCGACATCATTCACGTCGAATCCACCATCGAGCCGAAGCGTGACCGCGAGACGATCGAAATGGAACTCATCCTCTCGGATCTCATGGGTATCGAGAAACGCATAGACAAAGCAACGCCCGCCGCCCGCACAGGAGACAAGGAAAAGATTCTGGAGCTTGCCCTCCTCAAGAAGATTCACGCCGCACTCCAAAATGGCCAACCCGCCTCGCAGATTGCCGTGACACTGGAAGAGAAAGCCATAGCGAAGGGACTGCAGCTCCTGACCACGAAGCCGATGATCTACGCGCTCAATGCATCTGAGGAGCAACTGCGCACCCTCTCGGAAGACGAAGCCCGCGCCAAGCTCGGTCTGCCGCCCGACGCGCAAATCGTCATCATCTGCGCGAAAGTGGAAGAGGATCTTCAGGATCTCTCTCCGGACGAAGTTAAGGAGTATTTGAAAGAACTTTCCCTGGAAGCCGCGGGGCTCGATCGTCTGATCCACGCCGCGTACGCCGCGCTGGGATACATCACGTTTCTCACCGCGGGACCCGATGAAGTGCGAGCCTGGACAATCACGAACGGCATGAGCGCTCCGCAGGCCGCAGGCGTGATCCACACCGATTTCCAGAGAGGATTCATCTGCGCCGAAACCATCGCCTTCGAGGATTACATTCGTTTGAACGGCGAGCACGGCGCCAAAGAGGCGGGCAAAATGCGACAGGAAGGAAAGAGCTACATCGTGAAAGACGGAGACATCTTCAACTTCCGCTTCAACGTCTGATCGTATGCCCTTCGTCGCACGCCAAGAACCGTTTGCCTGCGAACACTGTGGCAAGCAGGTGATGCCTCTGCCGCGCGGCAGCTATCGCAATCACTGTCCCCACTGCCTCTGGAGCAAACACGTGGACGAAGCGGGCCCGGGCGACCGCGCCTCCCTCTGCAAAGGGCTCATGGAGCCTCAGGCCATCGACCAAGAATCATCCAAGGGCTGGGTCATCATTCATCGCTGTATCGTCTGTAGAAAAGAGTCCAGAAACAAAGCGGCGCCGGACGATGATATGGATGCGATTTCCAAGGCTTCTTCGATTCATTGATCTCATTTTTTGTTCTTCTATTTTGTTTTTTAGAAGGGATGATCGATTATTTTCAGTATATATTTTTTTTGTATACAAATTTTATTCAGATTTTCGAAGTTGCGATGAAAACTGCTGCGAGAGTGACGGCTTGATCGGAAGCTTCTCCTGCACATTTCCTTCGGGGACAATGACGAGCTGATCAATGTGAGAATTCGGGTGTGCGGAAACCGAGAGGGAGAAATTCCCTTTCTCGATGGCATTTTTCGCCTCCTTCGAGACGACCGCATCCTCCAATACATTCTCCACCCCCTTCTCTTTCAGCGCCTCTTCGACTTTCTTCTTCAGCGCTTCGTGGTAGTGCGGATCACTCTCCAACGCGAAATGCATTTCTGCCATCGCGTCGTTCTTCTCCATCTCGCGTTCCAGATCCTCGGGCCCCTTCACGCGTTCGCGCAACTTCTCATAGGCCTCGGGGCTGCGCATGCGGCGGCGAATCTTCTCGCGCTCCTGCGAGGGGACATGATCGAGGTAGGAATCGGACATGAGCACAGTATCTAGTATTCAGAATTGCGTATCCAGTGAAGAATTTCCTAACTACATCCCGAAGTCGCCCCGCAATCCAGGCACACTTCGCAGCTGCCGTTTCGCTTCATGCGCATGCTGCCGCACCCCGTGCACTGCGATCCCGTGAATCCCTGAAGCTTCGCCTGAGCGGTCTTCTCGGTGCTGAGATCGATCTGTTCGACGGCCGCTTCGATCTCCTTCTTCGTCTTGAGATCCACGAGCGTGCCGAGATCCGTCTGCGCGAGCGGCGATCCTTCGTCGACAACGGGCAGGCGCATGGCAAAGGCGGATTTGCTTTTTGAGCCTTCGGTGTAGGCTTTCTCCACGAGTTCAGAATTGTGAAAGCGCTTGGCTTTGTCCTTCGTGAGAAATTTGAGCGCGAGCCAGCGACCCATATAATCCATGATGCTCTTCACCATCGGAATCTCCTTGTTGCCCGTCATGCCCATGGGCTCGAAGCGCGTATTCACGAGCTTCTCGCAAAGCACATCGAGCGGCACGCCGTACTGCAAGTTCATCGAGAGACTGAGTGCGAGCGTGTCCATTACACCGGAGAGCATCGATCCCTCCTTCGCCATTTTGATAAAGATCTCGCCCGGAGCGCCGTCCTCGTACATGCCGACGTGGATGTAGCCTTCATGTCCCGCGATCGAGAACTTGTGAGCAATCGCCATGCGTTCGTCGGGCAGCTTTCTCCTGCGCGGCACTTCCTTGATCACGATTTTCTCCACGATCTTCGTCTCGACGACCTTCTCCGCCGACTCATCTTTCGCGTCGGATTTGTTGCCGAGGGGCTGGGAGAGTTTGCTGCCGTCCCTGTAAAGCGCATTCGCCTTGAGGGAGAGTTTCCAACCGAGGAAGTAGGCGTTCTTAATATCCTCGATCGTCGCTTCATTGGGAAGATTGATCGTCTTCGAGATGGCCCCTGAGATGAACGGCTGCGCCGCCGCCATCATACGGATGTGCCCCTCCGCCGAAATGTACCGCTTGCCGATTTTGCCGCACTTGCTCGCGCAATCGAAGACCGGCAAATGCGCCGGTTTCAAATGAGGCGCGCCCTCCACGGTCATATGACCGCAGACCACAACGTTCGCCTCTTCGATCTGCTCCCTGGTAAATCCAAGGGCTCGCAGAAGATTAAATGACGGATCGTCCGTTTGCGACGTTTCGAAGCCGAGACGCTTCATCGTCTCCTCACCCAGCGCCCACTTATTGAAGGCGAAGGAAAGCTCGAACACCTGCGGCAGCGTCTTCTCTACCTTCGCGATATCTTCCGCCGAAAATCCTTTCTCCATAAGCGTCGTGCGATTAATGTGCGGTGAACCGGAGAGACTGAGACTCCCCAGCACGTAGCGCATGATTTCCTGGACCTCCGTATCCGCGTAGCCGAGCATCGTGAGCGCGGGCGCGATGGATTGATTGGCAATCTTCATATAACCGCCGCCGGCAAGCTTCTTGAATTTCACGAGCGCGAAGTCCGGCTCGACGCCCGTCGTGTCGCAATCCATCAGGAGTCCGATTGTCCCCGTAGGAGCGATCACCGTCACCTGGGCATTGCGGTAGCCGTACCTCTCGCCTTCCTGCAGCGCCCTGTCCCAGCATTCCTTGGCCGCGCGAAGGAGGGGCGAAGGACACACCTCTTGATCGAGACCCACCGGGATGACATGCAATTCCTCGTACTCGCCGGGCGCAGCCGCGTAGGCCGCGCGACGGTGGTTGCGGATGACATGCAACATCGCATCACGGTTTTTGGAAAATCCCGCGAACGATCCAAGCCCTTTCGCCATCTCCGCCGACGTCGCGTACGACTCGCCCGTCAAGATTGCCGTGATGGAAGCGGCGATCGCCCTCCCCACCTCGGAGTCGTAGGGAATGCCCATGCGCATGAGCATGGCACCGAGGTTCGCATACCCGAGTCCGAGCGTGCGGAATTCGAAGCTCCTGCGTGCGATCTCGCGGCTCGGGAATTGCGCCATGAGAACGGAGAGCTCAAGCACCACCGTCCACAGCCGCACCGCATGCTGGAAGTTCTCGATCTCGAACGTGCCGTGTTCCTGGTCGAAGAATTTCAGGAGATTGAGCGACGCCAGGTTGCACGCCGTGTCGTCGAGAAACATGTATTCGCTGCAGGGATTGGACGCATTGATCCTCCCGTCCGCCGGACACGTATGCCAATCGTTGATCGTCGTATCGTACTGGATGCCGGGATCGGCGCAGGCCCAAGCTGCAAAACCGATCTGATCCCACAGCGCCCTCGCCTTAATCGTCTTGCACGGAATCGGTGCCCGGCCCTCCGCCGCCGCCTTGCGCAGCTCCGTTCTCCAGTAAAGCTTCCAATCGGAATCTTTTTCGACCTCCTCAAAGAAGGAGTGCTGTGCGCGAATGGAATTGTTGCTGTTTTGTCCGGAGACCGTCAGGTATGCCTCGCCGTTGTAATCCGTTTCGTATCCTCCCTTCGCAAGAACCGCGACTTTCTTCTCTTCATTCACTTTCCAATTAATGAAGTCCTCGATGTCCGGATGATCGAGATCGAGACACACCATCTTCGCCGCCCTACGCGTGGTTCCTCCGGATTTGATGGCTCCCGCAGCACGATCCCCAATCTTCAGAAAGCTCATGAGGCCGGAGCTCTTCCCGCCGCCCGAGAGTGGCTCGTTCATCCCGCGAAGCGCGGAGAAGTTCGTTCCCGTACCGGACCCGAACTTGAAGAGGCGTGCCTCGCGCGTCCAGAGATCCATAATCCCGCCCTCGTTCACCATGTCATCCTTCACGGATTGAATGAAGCACGCGTGCGGTTGCGGGTGCGTGTACGCGTCTTCGCTCTTGCGCACTTCCCCCGTCTTCGGATCGCAGTAGAAGTGACCTTGCGACGGTCCCGTGATGCCGTAGGCAAAATGCAATCCCGTGTTGAACCACTGCGGACTGTTGGGAGCCGCCATCTGATGCACGAGCATGTACGAAAGTTCATCCTCGAATGCCTGCGCATCTTGCGCGGTTTCAAAGTATCCCTCAGCCGCACCCCAGTGTCTCCAACAGCCGACGAGACGTCGCACCACTTGGCGGACACTGCGCTCCGGACCTTTGATCACTTCTCCGTGGTCATCCATAAGCACATTTCCTTTCTCGTCATACTGAGGAACGCCCGCCTTGCGGAAGTACTTGCTCACCATGATATCGGTGGCCACCTGACTCCACTCGGCAGGAACTTCCGCCCCCTGCATTTCGAACACCACCGAACCGTCGGTATTCACGATCTTGCTCGTGCGACTCTCGTAGCGAACTTCTTCCAGAGGATCACTTCCCGGCGTCGTGAAGACGCGCGGAATCGACAGACCTTTCTTCTTGCGATTCCCTCTCATCTCCTCACGTTCAAGCGGCGTGGCGGGGGGGATCGCCTCTTCTTTCATGGGGGTCGAACGTGATAAAGAGGAGGAAGAAGGATTCATGAGAGGGGGATGAAGAACACAACATGTCGCCCCAAAGAAGCGACAACCACACTAGATATTGTTCTTGCTCACAAAGTCGGTCAAGCATTTTCCCCGAAGCGAAGTGAAGAAAAGGATGTGGCTGCCCGGCAAGTAAAACCTAAATTTTCCACAAGACTTCGACACAGATTTCTGGACTTCGCAAAGGGAAAGTTATGCCCCGATCAGGACAACATTCTCATCCATGCATCCGGCCTCTTGGAAACTCTTCCACGTCCGATCCCCTCCCTCGACTAGAATGCTTGAGATGCCATGGAAATCTCCGTTGGGCTCCGCGAGACGATGCAAAAGATCGCCAAGAATAAATGTTCCGTTCTCAAAAGGAACCCGCAATATAGAGACCCCGCGACTTTGCAGCTCATCGCACACGCGATCACGGTCCGATGGCAAAGTATCCGAAATGATCACCATCGTATCTTTGGGACGATCCGTCAGGACTTTCGAAGACGCAGGAATACGAAGAGAAGGATCAAGAATTATACGTAGTGGTTGATAGTATTTCGCTTCCAGTTGTGAATTATTCTGAACAAATCTTGTGTCCAATAAAGGATTATCTTGAACAACTGTCTCCACACCGACAAGAATCACATCGTGACGAGAACGGAGATAAGTATGAGACCATTGATCCTGTGAAGCGTTCGTAATTTTAAGGGACAATCCATCGCTTGAAGCAGTCCTGCCGTCACTTGTCCTCGCTTGTTTGATCGTGACCCATGGTCGACCTTTCGATCGGAGCGAAACAAATCCGCGATTGAAATACTCACAACGTGCACGTGCCACCGGGCCGATGACCTTCACTCCCGCTGATTTCAATACCTCTATCCCTTTCCCTGCATTACGTCTATCCGGATCAGTCATACCGTAGCACACGCGCCTTATTCCGCGTTCGATGATCGCGTCCGTGCAGGGTGGTGTCTTTCCTTTGTGGCAACACGGTTCAAGATTCACATACAGAATGTCACTTGGCTGTATCTCTTCCTTGTAGAGATGAAGCAGCCGAGCCTCTGCATGATCAGCGCCAAATTCCCTATGCCAATCTTGAGCAATAATTTTGTTCTCTCTTACGAGTAGAGCACCAACCATAGCTCCATTTCCTACCTTTCTTCTTCCGTTCGAAGCGAGGTCCATGCACTGGATTATCAATGTCTCGTGGATGGAATCATCGGATAAATACATAGAAGAATTAGTGTCTCTGAAGATATTTTTTCAAGAGCAGTGACCCCGAGCTTTCCTTTCTATCTTGGTCTGAAGTCAAATCCGTACTACCGGATTTTTTGTGGATTCTGTGGTGTCGGTGCGTGTGAAGCACTTTTCTATACCCACCGCTACCGTTCTCAATAAACCTCGCCACGCGAGTGACGGTTGTGGTGCTCGCACCGGTGTTCGCGGCCACCTGACGGTAGCTCATTCCAAGCGCAATTTGCTTCGCAACTTCCAATCGTTCACCCCACGCTTGCAGCTCCGAAAGCGTCCCAATGTCTCGAAGAAAATTCGCGAGATCCTCTTCTGTTTTGCAGAGAAGCAAAGCGTCACAGAGAGAGCGAAACCACGGTTCCTTTCTGAAGCAGTCGTCCGTGAATCGTTTCTTCGTGGGCATGAAGAAGGAGAAATAGAGGTGCCACTGTTGTAGCACAGAAGAACAGGCGAAAGATAGCAGGATCTCCCTATAAAACGATGACTACAACTCGGATTACTTGCCGCCTGTTCTCTCCGCAATGACCTCTTCCGCTTTATGCTTGGGCACCTTGGCGTAGTGGCTCGGCTCCATGGAGTAACTGGCACGCCCCTGCGTCATCGAACGCATATCCGTGACGTAACCGAACATTTCGGAGAGAGGGACATCCGCCGCGATAACCTTGGCGGTGCCGCGATCGCTCGTCGAGAGGATGAGGCCGCGTCGAGAGTTGATATCACCCATGATGTCACCGAAGAACTGCTCCGGCGTGACGACTTCGACCTTCATGACCGGCTCGAGAATGACCGGATCGGCTCTCCTTGCGGCTGCCTGAAATCCGATCGAAGCGGCCATTTTGAAAGCGAATTCGTTGGAGTCGACGTCATGGTAGGAACCGTCGGTGAGCTCCACTTCCACATCGACCACCGGATATCCCGCTTGAATACCGCGACTCATGCCTTCCTGGAATCCTTTGTCACAGGCCGGAATAAATTCCCTCGGAATACGACCGGAGACGATGCTGTTGGTGAAGACGTACCCCTTGCCCGATTCGAGCGGTCTGATGGTGAAGACGACGTGACCGTACTGGCCGCGTCCTCCCGATTGCTTGATGTACTTCTCCTCGTGTTCGAGCTCTTTCTGAATCGTCTCACGGTACGCGACTTGGGGCTTGCCGATATTGCACTCCACTTTGAACTCGCGCTTCATACGATCGATAATGATATCGAGGTGAAGCTCTCCCATACCGAAGAGAATGGTCTGACTCGTTTCGTCATCCGTTTTGACTCTCAACGTCGGATCTTCTTCGACAAGTTTCTGCAGTGCGATACCCATCTTCTCCTGATCGGCCTTCGTCTTGGGCTCCACCGCAATCTGGATGACCGGTTCGGCGAAAGTGATGGCTTCGAGACGAATGGGATTCGCATCGTCGCAGATCGTGTCGCCGGTGCGGGTTTCCTTGAGACCAATGACCGCGCCGATATCCCCCGCTTCGATCTGCTGGATCTCCTGACGGGAATTCGCATGCATGCGCACGAGGCGTCCGATGCGCTCCTTGTTGCCGGAGCGACTGTTCGTGACGTAGCTGCCGGACTTAAGCACGCCGGAATACACGCGAACGAAGGTGAGTTTCCCGACGAAAGGATCGGTAGCAATCTTGAAGGCGAGAGCCGTCATAGGCTCGTCATTGTTCGGACCGCGCAGCTCCTCCTGCTCCGTCTTCGTGCTGATGCCTTTGACGGGCGGAAGCTCAATCGGCGACGGCAGGTAACGGACGACGGCATCGAGCACGAGCTGGACTCCCATGTTCTGCAGCGAGGAGCCGCAGAGGACGGGATAGAGCTTGGTGTGCACAGTTGCGAAACGCAAACCCGCTTTGATCTGATCGTCCGTGAGTGCGTTGTTTTGGAGAAAGGCGTCGAGGAGATCGTCCGTGGAATTCTCCGCAACTTTCTCCATGAGAATAAGACGATACTCGAGCACCTGGCCCTTCATGTCCTCGGGAATCGGAATTTCTTTCTGGATTTCTCCGTTCTTACCTTCGTAGACGTAGGCTTTCTGATCGATAATGTCGATGATGCCCTTGAATTCGCTCTCCGCGCCGATGGGAAGCTGAATCGCCACCGCGTTCTTCGAGAGTCGATCGTAGATGCTATCGAGGGACATGAAGAAGTTTCCTCCGATCTTGTCCATCTTGTTGACGAAGGCGAGACGCGGAACCTGATACTTGTCCGCCTGACGCCAAACCGTCTCGCTCTGGGGCTCCACGCCCTGCGAACCGTCAAAGACAACGACGCCGCCATCGAGAACGCGCAAGCTGCGCTCCACCTCCGCGGTGAAGTCCACGTGCCCCGGCGTATCGATGATGTTGATGGTCGTATCGAGATCGGTGCCGTCCTTCTGCTTCGTCTTCCACATGCATTGCGTCGCAGCGGACGTGATCGTGATGCCGCGCTCGCGCTCCTGTTCCATCCAGTCCATCGTCGCTGCACCTTCGTGCACCTCTCCGATCTTGTGAACGCGACCGGTGTAATAGAGGAAGCGTTCGGTCGTGGTTGTCTTGCCCGCATCGATGTGGGCGATGATTCCGATGTTTCGAACGTTATTCAGGTCCATGGTGGAGGGAAGGAAGGCGTGAAGGTGAACGAGACTCTATCGAAAGAAGGCATCCTTACAAGGGGATGCTACTGCATCCGTTCGTCGCTAGCGTAGAGGATTCGCTTTCGATCCGCAAACGTAATTGCCGTCGTTTTGCCTATCCGATTCATCGTACGAGGCGCCGGCAACCAACGATGGAACGGAAGAAACGGGAATGGAAAGAATGACGGAAGACATGACGGGGCGAAGCAAATCATCCAGGCGCACCTGACCTTCCTCCGTGATAAAGAGATCGCCATTACTCCTCGAGACCGTGCCCGTCCCAGTACAAAGCGAGAAGAGAAGATCGGCAATGATCTCACCGCGCCGATGCACGATGCGATTCGCAATCAATGGATCAAGACTTTCGCAGGCCTGATCAAATGCAAGATCCACGGCTTGTCGAAGTTCGCTTCGCTCGAACTGATAAACCGGCAGGTCATCGCAAGAAAACGGAGAAAATTCTATGTGCATGGTGTGTGTGGGTGAAAAATTAGTGCGAACATTATACTGATTTCATAGAGAAAGTCAATGCTCTAAGGGCCGCGAATTCTTCGGGCACGAGCGAAAAAGATTGATTCATACAAACACAAATGCACTCTGCGTCCGCAGTGAAAGTACATCAGACCCACGCAGAGATTGCAGCCTTACTTCGCGAGATGAGCGAACGCCTTGTTGGCCTGGGCCATCTTCAGGACATCCTGCTTCTTCTTCACGGCGGATCCCTGGTCGGCAGAGGCATCGAGGAGCTCGAGCGCGAGCTTGTGCGCCATGGGCACGCCCTTGCGATCGCGAGCCGCACCCAGAATCCAACGGATGGAGAGCGTCTGCTGGCGCTTGGGCGGGACTTCCACCGGCACTTGATAGACCGAACCGGCAACACGCTTGGGACGAACCTCAACGATCGGAGTCACATTGAGAAGGGCTTTGCTGAAAACCTCCATGGGCGGTTCTTTTGTGCGCGTCTTGATCATCTCGAGCGCATCGGCGAAGATCCGTCGCGCCGTCGACTTCTTCCCCCGCTTCATGAGACAGCAGATGAATTTTTCGATGAGAGGATCGGAGCCTTGTGGAATGTAGGGTTTGATGGGCTTAGCCATGACAGAGGGGGAATTTACTTGGGCCGTTTGGCACCGTAAATGGAACGTCCTTGCTTGCGATCACGCACGCCTTCCGTATCGAGAACTCCGCGAACGATGTGATAACGCACACCCGGAAGATCTTTCACGCGGCCGCCGCGCACGAGAACCACGGAGTGCTCCTGAAGGTTGTGCCCCTCTCCCATGATATACGCCTTCACTTCGTAACCGTTTGTAAGGCGGACGCGCGCAATCTTGCGGAGAGCGGAGTTCGGTTTCTTCGGCGTCATCGTCGTGACTTTCACGCAGACACCGCGCTTGAAGGGAGAACCGTGCGGCAATTTGACATCACGCATCTTGAGGGCGTTCCAGGTGGTGAGGAGAGCGGGCGCTTTGGACTTGTGCCGCTTCTTCCTGCGGGGCCGACGGACCAATTGATTGACGGTAGGCATTGAGGACTGAGGGATGAGGATTGAAAGCCGAGGGAGAGTAGAAGGAAGGAAGGAGAATGTAAAGGGAATTGGCTATTCCCTGCCCGTTTCCGCACTCCCCTCTTCATCTTCCAATTGAAGGTAGCGCTTGCGATACACCTCGCCGGTGGGGATCAGGCGTCCGATGATGACGTTCTCCTTGAGGCCCTGGAGCATATCGACCCGGCGCGTCGTGGAGGCTTCCACGAGGACACGAATCGTCTCCTGGAAGGAGGCTCCCGCGAGCCAGGAATCCGTAGCGAGTGCCACACGGGTGATCCCGAGGAGGAGCTGTTCGTAGGTCGCATCTTTCGCGGTCTTCGACTTCTCCTTCAGCGTTTCCACCTCGTACTGCAATTCGCCGATATCGACTGTCTCGCCGGGGAGGAATCGTGTGTCGCCGGCATCGATGATACGCACCTTCGAGAACATCTTCTTCACGATGATCTCCAAGTGCTTGTCGTTAATCGTCTGACCTTGCGACGCGTAGATGTGCTGCACTTCCTGCACGATGTACTTCTGCACGGCGTAGGCCCCCTTCTTCTCCAGAAGCTCTTGCAGATTGTAGTGACCGACGTTGAGCGCCTCTCCCGCTTCCACCGCCTGCCCCGTCTTCACGAGGAGCGATTCGCGCGGGCCGAACTCGTACGAGCGTTCCTGACTCTCCGCATGACGGATCTTCACGATACCGCGATCGATCGAGGAGATTTTTCCGGCGATGGTGACCTTGACCGTCGACTTATCGGAGAGCGAGCGCGCAATGACGGAGCGTTCCTTGAGCTCTTCTCCTTTCTTCACCACCACTTCGTAACCGGAAGGAACGTAGTAGGTATCCTCACCCGGCTCCTCGGCGATCACTTGGACCGTCGTCTTGCCGCCCTGGTGCGTGACCTTCACGCGACCGGCGATATCGGAGAGCGTGGCCGGCGTGCGCGGGCTTCTCGCTTCGAACAATTCTTCCACGCGTGTGAGACCCTGCGTGATGTCTGCGGTATCGGCGACTCCTCCCATGTGGAAGGTGCGCATCGTGAGCTGTGTTCCCGGCTCTCCGATGGACTGCGCGGCGATGATGCCGATCGGTGTTCCGATCTGGACGGTCTTGTTGTTTCCAAGATCTCTGCCGTAGCATCCCTGACAAATTCCTCCGCGTGTGCGACACGTCATGATGGATCGCAGTGCGACCTCGTCGATGTGCAACTCCTGAATGAGTGCGAGGAGCGCGTTGTCGATCTCTTTGTCGCGCTTCGCGATCGTCTTGCCGTTGACGACGATGTCTTCCGCAAGGGTGCGACCGAAGATGCGCGCCTCGTACTTCTCACCGATCTCGTCCGATTCCTTGCGCGTCACGCGGTGGGAATACTTCGAGCCGCAATCCTCGTTGCGAATGATGACATCCTGAACGGCGTCGACGAGACGGCGCGTGAGGTATCCGGCTTCCGCGGTCTTGAGAGCGGTGTCGGATTTTCCTTTGCGTCCTCCGTGCGTGGCGATGAAGTATTCGAGAACGGAGAATCCTTCTTTGAGGTTGGATTGAACGGGCAGCTCGATCGTGCGGCCGGACGGGTTGGCCACGAGACCTTTCATACCGGCGAGCTGCGTCACCTGTCCCCAGTTTCCACGAGCGCCGGAGTCGATGACGTACGTGATGTCGTTCTCCTCATGCTTGAGGAATTCGTGCACCATGGCATTCGTCACTTCGTTCTTCGTCTGGCTCCAGATGCGGATGGCGTGGTTGTAGCGTTCGTCCGCGGTCACGAGACCCTTCCAGTAGAAGTTATTGATCTTGCGGATCTTCTCGTTGGCATCTTCAAGAAGTTTCTTGCGCTCCTCGGGAATGACAATGTCGTCGGAACCGATGGAGATACCCGAAAGCGTGGCGTAGGTGAAGCCGAGATCCTTGATACGATCCGCCAGGGCAACGGTCTCCACTCTCCCGCAAATTTCGAGCGCGTTGGCGATCAAATCCGAGAGGTCTTTCTTCTTCATCGTCTTGTTGATGAGACCCATCTGTGGAGGAACGACCTCCTGAAACTTCAAGCGACCGACGGATGTCTCGATGATCTCGGTCTTGCCCTCGGCAACGCTGACACGCACCTTGATCTTCGCCTGCAAATCGATGACGGCGTGGTCGTAGGCCATGAACGCTTCGGCGGGGCCGCTGAAGATCATGCCTTCGCCTTTCTTCCCGGCGTGCATGCGCGTGAGGAAGTAGCAGCCAAGCACCATGTCCTGCGTCGGGTTGATGATCGGTTCGCCCGCGGACGGTTTGAGAACGTTCTGCGCGGCGGACATGAGATTCGCCGCCTCCTCCTGCGCCTTCACCGAGAGCGGAACGTGCACGGCCATCTGGTCTCCGTCGAAGTCCGCGTTGAACGCGGCACAGACGAGCGGATGGAGCTGAATCGCGAGACCTTCCACGAGGAGCGGCTGGAACGCCTGGATACCCAGACGGTGGAGCGTCGGTGCGCGGTTGAGGAGCACGTACTTCTCTTTGATGACTTCTTCGAGGATATCCCAGACTTCCTTCCCTCCGTCCTGCACGAGTCGCTCGGCGGATTTCACGTTGTGCGCGAGCTCGCGGCGGATGATGTTGCCGATCACAAACGGCTTGAAGAGCTTCATCGCCATTTCCTTCGGGAGGCCGCACTGATTCATGCGCAGATGCGGACCGACGACGATAACGGATCGCCCGGAGTAGTCGACGCGCTTGCCGAGGAGGTTCTGACGGAAACGCCCCTGCTTGCCTTTCAACATGTCGGAGAGGGAGCGCAGCTTTCGGCGATCACCTGCGGTGAAGAGCGTCTTGCCCGCGCGAGCGGAGTTATTAAGGAGCGTATCCACCGCTTCCTGAAGCATGCGTTTCTCGTTGCGACAGATGACTTCCGGCGCACCGATGGACATGAGCTTCTTGAGACGGTTGTTGCGGTTGATGACGCGTCGATAGAGATCGTTCAAGTCGGATGCGGCGAAGCGTCCGCCGTCGAGCTGCACCATCGGACGGAGGTCCGGCGGAATAACGGGGAGACGCATCAGGATCATCCACTCCGGCTTGATCGCCGCCTGCGCGAGGGAGCTGGCGAGCTTCATGCGCTTCATGATTTTCTTCAGCTTCTGTCCGCTCGACTGCTCGCGCTCCTTATTGAGTTCGACGTTCATCGTCTGCAAGGCGATAGATCCGACGATTTCCTTGAGAGACTCGGCTCCCGTCCCGGCGCGGAACACGTGGCCGAATTTCATGTTCATCTCGCGGAACTTGAGCTCGGAAAGCACGCTGCCCATGCTGAGATTGCGCAGATCCTCGATGGCATCCTTGTGGTTCTGCTTGAGGGAATCCAGCTTCTCGGCGGCCTCCTTATCGAGCGCATCCATCTGCGCGCCCGAGGCCTTCGACTCCTGCATCTTCTTCTTCGCCTCGTCATACTCGCGCTTAATCTGATTTCTGCGGGCATCCATGCTCTGCGCGATCTCCTTCTCCGCCTCCTTCTTCGCGTCCTCATCGACCTGAATCACTATGTATGCGGCGAAATAGACGATCTGTTCGAGCGTCTTGATGGGGAGATCGAGGAGGAGTCCGAGACGACTGGGGGAGCTGCGAAGGAACCAAATGTGTGTGACGGGAACGGCGAGGTTGATGTGTCCCATGCGCTCGCGTCGCACGATACTGCGCGTCACTTCGACACCGCATTTTTCGCAGATAACGCCGCTGTAGCGCACGCCCTTGTACTTTCCGCAGAAACATTGAAAGTTCTTGGTGGGTCCGAAGATGCGCTCGCAGAAGAGTCCGTCCGGCTCTGCACGCTGCGTGCGGTAGTTCACCGTCTCGGCCTTCGTCACTTCGCCGCGCGACCAGGACAGCATGTCCTCGGGGCTCGCGATACTGAGAGCGACGGCATCGAAGGAATCCGTAGCAGCAGACTTCTGGGAATGGGGCATCGGCATACGATTGGAGTGGAAAATGGAGACACGAAAGTTCGCTGCCCTTGCACTGTGATCGTCTGAATCACGGCAACGACAACGATGAATGTGGAAGGATTGTACGGCAATTAATCATCGCTGCAAGATAAATTGAAATCAAATGCCATTCTTTCTCAAGGCGAGAAAGAATGGCGAAGAAAGCGCTCCGCGCACCAATGCTAACGTGATCCCATCCCGATACAGATACTTTCCTTCATTCAATCCAAACCATTCGGTGCTATTCCACCCCGTGGTGCGCGGCTCCGGCTTAATGTTTCTGTATTGTTTCTGTGTAATTGAACGCAAACAACCTTTCAGTCCCGTGCGCCGCTGCCTATCACAAGAGAATGAGTCCTTGAGAGTAGAGGCAAAGCCCTGTGCCATGGCGGTCGCGACCGCCATGGCACTACGCCGACGCGACGGCTGCGAAACCTTGGAGCAGCCGGAGCAGAGGCGCAGGGCCGAATGATGAGCTTCGGCGCGCCAGCCTGCCTGCCGGCAGGCAGGCGTTTTCTTTCTCTCTTTCTTTGCCCGCCCGATCCGAATGATTCGCGGATCGTTCGGGCAGGTCGCGCTTGGCAAAGAAAGAGATGATAAACCTCGTCTTACGCTCGATTTCCTTTCACTTCCCCTTCACCCCCTGCTGTATCAACTTCTCTGCTTCGAAGATCTTCAAGACACCCGATCCAATTTGCATCGCTCTTTGCTCTACATCTTGCTCCTCTACCTTCACATCCTGCAGATTCTTCTTCCCATCCACAACCGCACCGGAGAGTCCCTTGTGAATTGTCTTCACTGCACTATTCCCCTCTTGCAACAGTTCCTTCATGGTCTCTTCGGAAAGACCGTTCCCCCCGACCGCACAGGCGGAAAGGAGAGACGCGAGGCACACGGAAACAACAAGACGAATGTTCATCGGAACTATTCTAGCAGAGAACGTTCTCGCGCCTACACGATGCGTATATCCGATTGAGATTCGACATCTCCTCCGAACTGACGGAATACGTTCTCGAACGAACCGTTCGATTGCTTCAGCGCCTCGCGGAGCATCTCCACCTCCTTCTCCTTCAAGTTGAGCGCGGAGGATGCGTTGACCGTCTCGTCATCTTTGGAGGTAATCCCGAGCTTTTCCGCTCCCTGCAGGGATGCGTGCAGCACGATAAAGGCTTCGCACGTCTCGCACTTGAGCTGCAGCAACATGAAATCGTCTCCCGCCATGCGCACGGATGTGAAGTCCACAGGGATACGCTTGCCGCACTGCGGACAGCGCATCTGCTGCTCGATGCGACGGATGATCTGCTGCAACGTGTGAGGGTCGAGTTCCATGACACGAGTATACCTCGACGAAGTTTTGGAGACATCATGAAAAACTGTTTTTTTGTCCGGTGATGCCATAGGCGTTTCCCCCCTCGCTGCGATACCATGAGCGCGTGACGAGACATCCTTCCCCTCCCCGGCATCGCACGCCAAATTTTCTCCCGCTCATTCTTTCGCTCTTGACGATGGGCGTGATCGCGTTGCTACTGCTGCGGGGACAGACGATGCGGCCGACCGGAAAGGATCAAACGACGGACATCGGCGTCGAGCATTCGTCCGCGCTGCACCTCGGCATGAGTTTCACAACGGGCAGCGGAGAAGCACTCCTCGAAGTCTCACACGACGGATCGGGAACCGTCCTTTTGAGCCTCCCGAGCTCCTGGAAGATGCGAGCCATTCGATACGCGCGCATCCAAGACGTCCCCTTCGAACCGATCACCTTCAGCTTCAGACGGTGGCACCTGCCGCCCAAGGTCGTGCTCTCGCTCGTCCTCCCCTCTCCTCCCACGAACCTGCGCATCAACAATGCCTCGCTCGTTCCGATGGAACTCAGTGTGAAGCGCATCAACCTGCAAACGGATACCGCCATCTCCGACACCTACCTCGTCAAGGACACTCCCCTCTTGCTTCCTTAGACATGCGAATCATTCCGCTCCAAACCAAACTTCTGAAGGTCGGAGATTCGTTTTGCGACGCCTTGCTCTCCGCTCACCGCTTCGAAGAAGGAGACATCGTCGTCATCTCCTCGAAGGCCGTCGCCACCGTCGAGGGAACGATCATCGACCTCTCGACCCTGAAGCCGACAGAGGAAGCGATATTATTTGCGAAGAACACTGAATCACGGGACGCCGCATTCATCCAGGCGGTGCTCGAGGAGACGAAGAGATTGCATGGATCGGTGGTCGGGGCATGCCCGGGGGCGCTCCTCACCGAGGTGCGGCCCGCGGGACTTACAAGAGGATCAATCCTGACGGCGAATGCGGGGCTCGATGAATCGAACATTGCGAAAGGCTTTGCCGTCGGGTGGCCGACGGATCCTGTGGCATCGATCACCGCATTAAAGAAGGAGATCGAAGAGAAGAGCGGATGTTTCGTCGCCGTTCTCCTCTCTGATTCCTGCTGCCGCCCGCGCCGCTGGGGTGTGGAAGCCTTCGCTCTCGCAGTCGCCGGCCTCGACCCGCTCTCTCCTCAGGCGGGGCGCGCAGACCTGTACGGGAAGAAGCTGCGCATCACGACCGAGGCGACGGCCGATCAGCTTGCGACGGCCGCGAACTTCGTCATGGGAAATGCGGGACAGTCCATCCCGGCCGCCGTCATCCGCGACCACGGCCTGAGTCTTTCAGAGTTCTGCGGATGGGTGCCGGGGATCGAGCCGGAGGAGGATTTGTTCAAGGGGATCTCGTAAAGGAATTCCCTCAACGAAATACAAACCCATCGCTACACTAACCCCGTGCAGATCATCGCCCTCTCCTCTTCGCGCGGCACGACGTTTCAAGCGATCCTCGATGCCATCGCACGCGGCGAACTCGCGTCTCCGTGTATCGGGCTCGTGACGGACCGCGAAGATCGCGGATGCGTGGCGAAGGCACGCGCGGCGAAGATCCCCGTGCGGATTGTGGAGCGCAGCCGCCTCGAGAGCCGCGAGGATTACGATCGCCGATTGGAAGCGGCATTCGAAATCTTGCGCGGGAAAACCTCGAAGAAGGACATCGTCATCGCGGCGGTCGGCTGGATGTGGGTGCTCTCGCCGTGGCTCGTCCACCGATGGATCCGGAGAATCGTGAACGTCCATCCGTCGCTGCTCCCCAAGTATCCCGGAGCCCATGCGCACCGCGACGTGCTCAAAGCCGGCGACGGCGAATCCGGGATGACGATTCACTACATCGATGAGGGCGTCGACACCGGCCCCATCCTCCTGCAGAAGACCTGTCCCGTCCTCCCCGACGATACGGAGGACACGCTCAAGTCTCGCGTCCAAGCGCTCGAAGTGGAGTGGTATCCGAAGGTGCTGGGAATGATGGAGCGGGGGGAGATGAATATATGAGAAAATATGGGAGTCCGAGGATGCCGACGATACCGAGGAGCATATTTATATTTTGGTGACTATATCCTGAAGCCTAGGTGATGGTTCGTGGCTCACAGCGTGTCATGGTGAGGAGCTTTTTACCGCAGCAAAAAGCCACGAATCCATACACGCTGTTCGCACCTCACCATGACACCTAGGCGGCCTAGCTTTGATGGGATACTCACGTATATTTTTTCTTCGGAATCCTCACGCTTTCTCCTGCCTCAACTTCGTCACGAAATCATCGAAGAGGAAATTCGCATCCTCCGGACCCGGCGCCGCCTCGGGGTGAAATTGCACCGCGAAGAATCGTCCCGACTCATGCCGGATGCCTTCGACAGAATCATCGTTGCCATTGCGCCACCACACGCTCCATCCCTTCGGGAGGCGGGTGTCGTCGACGGCGAATCCGTGATTCTGCGATGTGATAATGCAACGATCCGTCCTCTTGCCGTCCCGCTCCTCGATGCACGGCTGGTTGCAACCGCGGTGCCCGTACTTGAGCTTGAACGTGTCGCCCCCGATCGCGAGCGCCATCAACTGATTGCCGAGACAGATGCCGAACGTGAGGAGATTATTCTCGATCGCGTAGCGCATGTTGTCGATCGTCGCGGTGCAGCGCTTGGGATCTCCCGGTCCATTGGAGACGAAGAGGCCGTGCATGGGACCGTCGTAGGACGCGAGATCGAAATTCCACGGCACGCGCACCACGCGCACTCCCCTCTTCAGAAGACTGCGCAGAATGTTGCGCTTGATGCCGCAATCGTAGGCGATGATCGTGGGCGTCTCACCGTCTGCATCTTTCGGCTCGTACGTCACGGGCTCCGTGCACGACACTTCCGCCACGAGATCGAGGAGGTTTGGATCCGCGACGCTCCCGCTCTCCACCGCCGCATCGTCCTGCACGATCCGCCCCAACATCACGCCGTGCTCGCGCAGCTTCTTGGTGAGCGCTCGCGTGTCGATCCCCGTGATGCCGGGAATTTTGTATTTCTCAAGCCAGTGCGGAAAAGATCCCACCGCCGCATGATGGCTGAAGGTCTCGCTCGCCTGATTGACGATGACGCCGCGCACATGGATATCTTCGCTCTCCATGTTCTCCGAAAATCCCCACGCGTTCTTGCGCTCGCGGGGCACGCCGTAATTCCCGATCAGAGGATAGGTGAAGGCGAGAATCTGTCCTCGGTAGCTGGGATCGCTGAGGCTCTCGGGGTAGCCCGCCATTCCCGTGTTGAAGACGACCTCCCCGTCGGAGTCGACCGCCGCGCCGAATGACGTTCCTTGAAATTTGGTTCCGTCGGAGAGAATGAGAGAAGTCATAGAATGGAGTGCCGCCTGCCCGGCGTAGCTCCGCGCATGCGGAGCGAAGTCGGGTCCGAGAGAATGAGTGTCGCCATGTCCGAGGCAGGATAGCAGACGTCATCGAGAAAAATGATAGGAATGAATTCTGATCTCCGAAGCATGGTTCGTGGCTCGCAACTCCCTTCAGTTTCTTTCCATGTCAGCCTGAGGTGCTTTTTGCGTAGTAAAAAGCCACGAAAGCTTAGGCCTCTCGCACCTCACCATGACACCTTATGGGCAACAAGATATGCTCGCCCCATGCCCGGCCGCGTCATCTTGGGCGACAACCTGGAAGTCCTACGGACGCTCCCCTCGGCTTCGGTCTCCCTCATCTACATCGATCCGCCGTTCAACACGGGGAAGGCACAGACGCGCAGGAGCCTCAAAACCACGAAATCTACCGACGGCGACCGCACGGGATTTAGCGGAGCGCGGTATCGCACCGAGATCCTCGGTGAGCGTTCCTACGCAGACCAATTCGACGATTACCTCGGGTTTCTCCGTCCTAGACTGGAAGAGGCGCATCGGATATTGACTGCGGATGGCAGCCTCTACTTCCACATCGACTACCGCGAAGCGCACTACTGCAAGATCCTTCTCGATCACATCTTCGGGCGCGAGTGCTTCCTCAACGAGATCATCTGGGCGTACGACTACGGCGGCAGATCGAAGACCAAGTGGCCGGCCAAGCACGACACCATTCTCTGGTACGCGAAGGATCCCGCGCAGTACATCTTCAACTACCGCGACTTGGATCGCATCCCGTACATGGCGCCGGGGCTGGTGGGTCCGGAGAAATCCGCGCGGGGCAAAACGCCCACCGACACCTGGTGGCACACCATCGTGAGTCCGACCGGAAAAGAAAAAACGGGCTACCCGACCCAGAAGCCGCTCGCAATCCTGAGGCGGATCGTCACCGCATCGTCTCGACCCGGCGATACCGTCCTCGATTTCTTCGCGGGCAGCGGCACCACGGGCGAGGCTGCGTCCACGCTCGGTCGTTCGTTCATCCTGATCGACGCAAACAAGCAAGCCTTCAAGGTCATGGAGAAGAGACTCGGGAAAATACCCGATGTCACATTCGAGAGATCCGGAGGCGATCGCAAGAAGCACACCGAGAGATCTTGATAAATTCAAGCTCTCATTCCCCTTTTCTCACCTGAATTTATGATACGTGAATCATTCTTGACTTTTCTCGAAGAAGTAATATGATGGCATACTTATTCGCCACTCCCAATCCGTACTATGCCGTCTACATCTTCGAATATCGAAGCAACACATTCATCTCCCAAGACTCCCGAAGTAAGAGCGAAGAGTCCTACTTCCCAAATGCGCAACACGTTCAATTCGATGTTGATTGCCGGCCTGGGCATGATGGGAGCTGCGAACGCCGGAGAGGTCACCGTGAAACTCGGTGGCTCAACGATGGTCGATGGACAAGGAAAGGTAGTGGAAATAGAAGGCCAGAAGTTTACAGCCAATGACCATGGAAAGGGGAAGCAACGTAACGCCAGTCAATTACTCAGAGATGCCGTGGCCGCCACAGAACCTTTGAGAAAGGAGAGGGATGCGAAGTTTTACGCGGCGTTGTCGAAGATGCGTCCGGCCCGCCCCTCCGTCGTCGTGGTGGAGCAACAGCAACAGGTCGTTACCCCTGATGTCGTCGTTCCGCCCACGCCGAGAATGGTGGAAGTGGCTCCGAATTTCTACGTGGCCGTCAAGGAACAGCTTTCGAACACGGCCTTCTTTGATCTCGACAATACCCTCTGGCAATGGACCGGTAATTGCTGGGTAAGGAATACACAGCCCATCCGGAATTAATATTGCACTGAAGCTTTGAAACAAGAAACCGCGGGAATCCCCGCGGTTTCGTTATTTGATAGATATATATTTATCTGTTATTATAATAATTGGCTGCTCATTCTCATCATCGAAAGGAACCAAACTATGCAAATCACATCAATCGTAATCTTTAGTCTCATCCTCGTCATCCTTGTGGTGGCGATCATGCTATTCAAAGGTCATCTGGAGAGAAAGGACCTGTCATCCGCAACCGTTGGGCATCTCGACGGACTCGGGTCCGTCTTCTGGTTCTCACTGTTGGTTCTCATCATGGGGACATTACTCGGCACGAGCCCTTGGCTTAGCCAGTATATGTCCCCCGTATGGGGACTGACCGTGGTTTCAGAAACACCGACGCCCACCATCCCGGCCGATAGCTGGAACGACAAGGATCGGATACTCACTCTGCCCAAGCTCGCCGATAATTCCGGTGACAAATGGACAGTGATCATTCCCGGCCAGGAAAGTGTCTATGCAAAGACCATTACGATCCCGGCCGGGATCAAAACAGTTCAGGTGTACCTCGTACACCGGAATATAGTTACCAGCCCCGTGCTGGTAGAAACACCATAATAACCCCAACCTGACCTTCTCCCCGAGCAGCCACTCGGAAGGTCGCAAAGCCGGCGCTCGACGCGCCGGCTTTTGAATGACGAGATACTTTTCAGCATCCCAGATATTCGCGAAGTTACAGTACCGGGGAACCGGATGCAGGAGGAATGCTGGGGGCAGGAGAACCAGGTGTGGGAGCAGGGCTGGGAGAAGGAGAACCAGACGCGGGAGCGACACTGGGAGCAGGAGAACCAGACGCGGGAGCGACACTGGGAGCAGGAGAACCAGATGCGGGAGCAGCCTTCGGAATCGACCCACCGGCGGGACGGGGCTTGTTCGGGTCCGGGAGAAGATTATTTAGCCAGTCTCGAACGGGACCGGGAACTATTTTCCCATCCCAATCCTTCCACGTATTCTCTGCTTTGTCCCAATAATATTTCGCTCCGTTTGCCGTATCAGTGAGTGCTTCATCCGTCGCAACCCATACTTTCTGTCCGAAGTCATAGACCATGTGCCATGTCTTGCCCCCGTACTCTTCGATTTTCCCGAGGGAGTAATCGTAGACCTTCTTCGCCAGCACCACCCCCTGCTCAAGCCTGTTCGCGGGTTCGCTACCATTTTTGCCTAGGCGCCGAAGCGTTTCGGGATTCGCCTCCTGCCAGAAGATATTCCACATCGGATCGTGCGCCATGTCCCGCGATTGCTCCCGATTAAGCATCACTTCCTGCGTCACCATGGTCACACCTCTATCCTGTCTGTAGACAATCTTCTTCCCGTTGTCATCAATGGATTCGATCTCATCGGGCCGATTGCGTGTCACCGCCAGAGCTTGTGTGAGCATGCCGAAGAGATGACGCTTCACGTAACGATCCATGATGTAGTCGTAGCCGACCGCAGCGGGATCCTTGAGTCCGTAATGCAGAGACAGCGGACCGCCTTCCTTCTTGATCGACTCTCCGCGATTCTGGAAGAAGTCGTGGAGTGTGGCATAGAAGGTCTGCGCGATCTCCTGATCCGTCTTCTGTCCGAAGACGTGCGACCGCGTTTGCGGATCGATCTTGAACGGCAATTTAAGATCGGGACGATTCAAATTCTTCCCGCCGTTCTGCATCTCCTGATTCATCCTTCCGTACCACTGCATGACACTGCAAGAATCCTCCGGCTCGACAAGTGAGAGACAGTCGCGCTTCTGGCGATCGTTGATCTTGCACTCCCTGGCCCAGTAATTCGAGAACGTCTGCTCATCAGGCGAGAGCTTGTGATCCCTATCCCACCAATTCTGCATCGTCTTCCACGTATCCTCCCACCACGCCTTGCCGCCTTCGTGTTGCTGATAGAGGCCGACACCCGTCCCGACGATCGCGGCATACGCGAGATAACGCGTGAGGTTGCTACTCTTGTTTTTGAAGAGCATGCGGTAGAGCCCTTTGACGACGAGGAGACCCGCCGTCGCCGCAATGAGCGAGCCGGCCGGATGATCGTGGTAGTCCTTGATGTACTCCCAGTATCCGCCGACGTTCTTCTCCAGCTTCTCCGTGAAGCTCACTTGATTCTTCAGTTTGCTGCGCTCCTCGGCACCCTTCGCCACCACGTTCTGCGACTCCATCAAACTCTGGACAACGAGCTTCAAGTTCGCGTCGACCGCAGCCCTCGAGAGACCGTTGCCGCCCTCGATTTCCGCTTTTTCGTGCTTCGGTCCTTCCGGAACCGTGTAGAAGTATTTCAAACTCGCGAGAAATCTGCGGTTGCTCTCGGTATTGGGGAAACCCGTTTCCTGAGCCGTGAGGAACGCATAGGCGCGTCTCGGGCCGTCGGGATACATCTCCCACGTTGCCGCCGATTCGCCGGGTCGCATGACCTGGGGGGAGCGCTCCTCTCCGCTGGAAAGCCGAGCGTATCTCCTGCGCACATTGGGACCGATATCGATTCCGGCGGAGCTGAGCACTTCGTCCGGCCCCAGCGTATCCACGGCAAGATCGCGGTAGATATTCTGAGCACGGAGAACGGCGCGATTATGCGGGACGAAGTACCTATCGTGGTGCTCCACATCATTCGGATTTTGCACTTTGTCGAAGAGGCCTCGAAGACCGCTCACTCTGCGGGTGGCCGCTTCCTCAATGGCACGCTTCTCGCCTCGCGAGAGGAGAAGGAGGAGCCGGAAGTATTCTTCCCGCGTGACGAATCGATTGTATTCTACGGCGTCGGGTGCCTGCATTTGCGAGACGGAAATCCCCTGATCTCTAAGGATGCCATCGAGCTGCTTCTTCCACTCGAGGTACTGCCGAATCGTACGGTCGACGTTGATCGCGTAACCGGGGTTCTCCCCTTTCTCCCACGTACCCTGCGTGGCAAGTTCCTTCTGCAGCGTATCGATCTCCGCTCTGAGTTTCTTCTTCTCCGCACTCTCCGGAGCTGTATCGAATTTTTCTTGGGCTTCCTTGAGCGCTTTCCTTGTCTGCTCTTTCTTCTTGGGGTCCCTCTCATTTTTGTCATTGTTCCGCGCGACCCTCAGTGCTTCCGCGGCATTCTTCTTCTCCTCGCTTTCCGGCAAGGAATCAAACTTTAATTGCGCCTGCTTGAGCGCCTTGTCCGACGCACCGAAGGGATCGGCAACACGAATGTCCTTGCGCCCGAGAGATGCGTATTGCTGACGCTCTTGTTCTCCGCGCAGCATTCCGTTCATGAGGAGTGCGAAGAAGTACGTGCGATCGGGCTGACCCGGCGTCAACATCGCGTATTCATCTTTCGTCCTGATGGCTTCGTTGTAGTAATTCCACGCCTGGGAGATGTCCTTGTTCTTCATGATCTCCCGCGAAGCCTTGATGGTATCGGGCACCTGCTCCAGCGCATCGCCCGCGAACGCGCAGAGGCGCGCCTCTCTCTCACTGCCGGCCGAAGAAGAATAAAAGGTATTCATAAATGTTCAGGAGAAGATGGGTTCCTCCACGGCCATAAGATGGTTCCAGAAACCCTTCGCGCGAGGCGCGACCGCCTTGTACGTTCCTTTGGCGAAACGGCCGGGCCACGTGAGCGGGTTGAACCATTTTCCTTCGCCTCTGGCCCAGTGGTAGGGCCTTTTTGCGGTCCAGAGAGCCGCTTTACCGGTGGCGACCGTCGCCTTCTTCGCCGCCCTGCCTACCGCTCTTCGCTTCCGCGCCGTTGCGCCCACGGCGTAAGAGATCGCCGCTTCCACATCGCTCTGATACGGAGGGCGGGCCTCGTCGGAGAGGAGCAGACGAATTTCCTTCTGTCGGCGCGCATTCTCGCTGAGCGCTTCGAGTTCTTTGCGTTCCTCCTCGGGGATATTGGCACTGTCGAAAGTCTTGATCATGTCGGTCGTAAATCTCTGAGTGAGCAGTCGGCGCACTTCGTCGAGCTGCCTGCGAACATACGAGCTATTGGAGAGGTGCTTCTTGCGCTGCGAATCGCGAATGGCGTAGAACGCCGTGAGCAGTTGCGGATATTCGAGCTTCGCCCACTGCGGGTGCGCGCCCCACTTCCTCTTCTGCCACAGCAGCCACGCGCTTCTCGTGCTCCGGCGATCCGAAGCCGTGGAGAGTCCGATGGGATCGCTCTCGGCAAGATTGCTGACGAAATCTTCCTCCGCGCCGAGCGCCAACCCCTTGATCGCCCTCCCCTCTTCTGCCAACCAGCCAAGGGGCTTATCCGGCAACACCTCCCTGCTCTGATAGATGAGTTTTCTCTGCAGCACTTCCTCCTGACGCCCGAGCGCGTTCTTGCCATACAGCTCCTCCGCGGCTCTTCGCGCCTGATCGGGCGGGAGCCCCTTCTCTGCTCCGCGATCGCGTTCGAAGTGCTTCTGATACATCGCGAGCACCGCCTCGCGGCCGGTCTTGGCATTCTTGCCATCTTCGATGTCCTTCTTTTGTTTCTCTAGCTCTTGGATTTTCTTCACCAAATTCTCAAGTGTATCAAATTTGAACTCAGCACGATACTTATCAGCGTCAACCTTTGGATCTATCCATGCGCCCAGATTACTATCGATAACTGTCTCCGTTGTCGGATCTATGCATATTCCCAAGTGGTTAATAATGCCTGCTCGTTTTGCTTGGTTATAAATTCTCTGAAGCGAGGTCTTCATTCTCTGGTAGTAATCTCCAATCGGCTGCAGCCTTTCAAATTCCGCGTTGAGTTTATCTATTACTTTTCTCTTATCAGTAACGGAAATTCCGAACAAGTCCATGGTGTTGTGCGTCAACTTTTTTGCCATTTCACTCTGGGGTGGGACGGCAGTCGGCGAGCTTGGCAGAGACAGAGTTGTCAAATCGTTCTGAATTCTTGGCATCTCTCGAAGCACGTAATCATAGGCCTTGTCATAATTTTTCGGTTCAATCCGAGAGAGATCTTCCAGGGCAGCAACGACATCTCTCTTCGCCTTAGTTTTTTCAATTTCTTCCGAGATTTCCGTGGAATTCTGTCCGAGAAGCGCGATCGCCTCTTCCGGCTTCTCCTTTGCAAACTGCAAAGCTACCTGCACATTCGCCTCGCTCACACCGTTGCCCGAGAAGACTTTGTGCAAATTCTTGTATGATTCAAGGCTTGTCCAAAGTTTGGTTGCGATCGCATCTGCCTGATCGGGATTGAAAGAATGGAATGCTGTGCCCGTCACGCCAATGCCGTTATGGGGAGTACTCCAGTTATGATCGACTTGCCGCATGTAATCCCGAAAGGCCTCAAAACTTGTAAGGCGGTTTTCCCGGAAGAGACATGTCGGATCAATTTCCACTGTCACATTCATCATTGTTGTTCCCAGTGCATCGCGACCTTGTCCCGTATCACTCATTCGATTGGGATACGTCTCCGTAGCTTTGCGCAACTTCGTCTCATCCACCGCGAGCCTCAGGCCCGCCGCTTTCGCTTCTCCTTTCTTGAAAGCCTCCGGATTTTGCTTGGCCGCGCGACTCGCCGCACCCTTCGCACGTCTGAAGTCTCTGCTTTCCTCATTAAACATTTGCAAGACTTTCAAACGAGAGAATCCCACCTGTTTCCCGATATTACCAAACGCTTGGCGCTGCTCAGCAGACACGGATGCATTGATCCGCGCATCGGGATTCTCGTAATCCGCCACGTTGTCTTTGTTTAATATTGTCATATATTTTTCTAGACATTATAGCAAATTCCAGCCCTCCTGTCGAAGGCAAATACCCGCTTCCGGCTGCGGGGAATAGAGGCTAAGGCTTAGAAATCACCACATTAGGCCGTCCGAGCCGGTGCGGGAGCAGGCGCTGCAGGAGCCGCAGCGGCAGCCGGGGCAGGTGGTGTGGGGGCTGGGGGAGGAGCGGATTTTGGAAGTCCGTATAACAATTGAAACATTTGAGCTCGGTGCCCAGTGCCCAAATATTCAACCAACGTGTTCGAACGTTGAAAGGCAGGAAGTTTCAGAGCCGACGGTGCGGGTTTGGGGGAAGTGGTCATACGGGAACGGGGAGAAGGTACAGGAGGAATCGTGGTATTTCTATTTCTATTTTCATTTCTCTCTCCCCCCTCTTCTCTCTCCCCCCTATTCTCTCGCCCCTCCAGCATCGCGATGAAGCCTGCGTAGAGCGCCGGAACAACGTCTCTCAACTTTCTCCTCTTCCACACGCGCTCGGGATTCGCCACTCCCGCGAGCGCGAGCAGGCGCACGGGAAGATCGCGATTGGGAATCGTAGCCGGAATCCTTCCACCTGAGTGCTCCCTCAAAAACTGTACCCACTGCACGTATTCATCGTCTCTCACTCTCCTTGGGGCATGTTCCCCTCTCCAGGCGCTGAAGAGTTGGAGCGCCTCGCGCGACTGAGCGTCGTCTACGTCATCAAAATTCTCGCCAATATACCCGGATGTATTTTGCGCCAGCGTATGAACAAGAACGCCACGAAGGATCTCCTGAGTCTCCTCATTCGCCTGTTCTTGTATGGGCAAAGCCCCTCTGCGCGCTTGTTCCATTTCCGGATCATCGGCTCTCACTCTCGTGCGGGCCGCGATTTCCTCATCCAGCATGCCCCGCGATGGATCATCGATCGAAATCATGACATCGGAGAAAGTGTTCTGACATTCTGGATTGGGTGTGGAGATCGCGAATCGTGTTGGTCAAACACGGGCTTTGACGAGCGCGGCAGGAGCCTTGCCAATTGTCTTTTCATTCGGCAGAAGCCGAAGCGTCTGCGGATGAATCCAACGGCCCGGATTGGCATTAATCTGCTCGCCGTTTGGCATGTCGAACCACTCTTTTCCAGGTACATGGCTCATTCCTCCACCCGAAATAGCAAGCACCGCTGGTTCCCGCGCATCAGTAACCACAAGACGTCCCCCCTTATCCTTTTTAATCTTTGCAGGGATGAGCTTCTGACTCTTCTTCGAAACGACTTTGCAAGACAGTTCGTTCCCCACCGATAAGCCATCAAGAGCCTGCTTCACCCGATTCTCTGAGTAGGCATGAATGTACATGGGACGAGAGGTAGGAAGTTCCACATTGGATTTATTCTGCTCGCCTTCGAGTACCACGCTTGGGTTTCTACTGGGTCCATACGCTCTCGGAACCGAAGACGTGAGAACTTTGAACATCCCCCCCTTATCAATGTACAAAAGGAAATTCGCACCGGTATCGGTGGTAAGTTCAATCGTTTTCTCTTTGTGTTTTGCACAGAGATCCGTGAGCCACGGTTTTCCATAGAGAATGTTGTCAATTTTGTCAGGATGCGTCGCCTTTCCAATGAGCGCAGCCTCCGTCATCCAACCCGTCTCCTTCTCATGAACGATCTTGTCAGCAGTCGTTCTAAAATTGCCAATTTCATCAATCCAATATTTTTGCGTCGCCTTATCCAAGGGCTTCATATCCCTCGTCAGATTTTTGAGCGCCTTCTCTGCCGCTTCGGGATCGACTCCAAATATGGCGAGAAATACATCTTCTTGTTTCAGGGGCACACCCCAACGTGCTGCGATGACATCAACTATCGATTGAGCGATAGCATGTTTCTCTGGGCTTTGATCCTCTTCCCTTTCACCCATTTTTCGCAATATTTCCGTTATTTCTCCCTGCAGATCCTCAAGTTGCTTTGCCAAATTTTCCAGAGTGGCAGAGGACGATCCGAATGTGTCTTCACGACGCTTCTGATTGTCATCTTCAAACGTCTTTATATTTTTATTCAAATCTCGATTTTTATCGGCATACTTGCGCCCTGCACGAAGAGCCCAGTCACGAAAACCTTGCTGCACATCAGTACGGGTTCGCTGATGTTCCTCAAGAATTTTCATCTGATCAACGATTTCTTTCCGCTTGATGATTGCGGATTTAATTTGCTCAAGATGTAACTCAGGCGACTTTTCGACAGCCTTTGCCGCTCTCGCTCTGGTCTCTACAATCAAAGGATTAACCGAAGAAGGTGGCAGCGAAGGCGCAGCATCTGGAATTGCTCCGACTTCTGGCATTTTTTTTGTCATATATATATGGGGTAGAGAACTCGCATAATTTTACTATTATTTCTTGTTTTTGTCAATCTACCCATACATCATACTTTTGCGAATAATCTCAATATTCAATGAGATATCTTCGAATCGATTCACATGGAAGCCTCAAAGAAGCTTTCTCCCTACAAAGAATTTTATGACCTTCGTCACAATAAACATCAGACCGATCGAAACGATGGGGAGATAAGGAAGAACCGAAAGCGTCGAGCCGGCCGCTCCATCACCAGACGTAATATCGGCAAGATAAGGATTTTGAAATTTCTTCGAAAAAGACGAAAACGATGCCCGCGCTCTTGATGATTTCTCTGCCGTCATTCTGCTGGTATATGTAAATTTCTTCAAGCTACTTGAATTCTTCTTTAGCGCTGTTTGTTGAGCATTACTCCGAACTGAATTTGTACTCTTCTGCTGGCTCAAGTCCACAGAAAATTCATTCTTCACCCCCGGAGTCAGAATGTTCGTCCACGCAAAAGTTCCATCATCTTTCCTGGCATAGGAGTAGCCGTCCTTCGCTCGATCGTAAGAAACACTCTGGACAATCGATGTTCCCGTTCCAACCAAGCGCGGAGCAAGGAGCAGAAGTTTCCCACCCTCATTCCCAAGGGGAATCCCCGTAGAACTCCGCAGGAGTGTGAGATATCCATCAGGAGGAATCTCCGATGTGCCAAGATCATACGAGCTCACTCTGCTCAAACCTGAGGAAAGAATCCAACTACAAAGCGAAATTGTCTGATCCGTGAGATTTCGCAGTTCCACCCACTCCCCTGCTCGGTCATCACCTTGGGGATTTGGCAAAATTTCATTGATCACGACGCCACTCGCACTGCTCGTAACACATGCCAAACTCGAGACGGAAAAAACTGACGACGAACTCGAAACGTACTGTGCATTCGCGATGATGCCGCTCGTCGCATACGTCGTCGAAGAATCCGGAAGAACTTCCACAATCTGTTGCTGTGTCGCTGTAGTACCACACGCATTCGTCATGGTGGCACTTACGGTATACAGACCTACATCCTCGAATGCATGAGAGGGAGGATTGCAGCTGTCGCTGTCCTTCCCGTCTCCGAAGGAGATGGCGCAATTCATCGGCCCGCCGAAGCCGGGCGCAGACGTCACGGAGAAATTCGCCGTGACGTGCCCGACCCCACTCGTCACTCCTGACTGAAGATAAAGAGAAGGATTCCAGGAAGGCTGTCCATTGGCCGCTCCTTCCGTCGGGAAGCAAAGCTCTCCTGCGACCTCAGAGTTCTTCCCGAGCAATCCGAAGCTCACTCCTTCCGGAAGGCTCGGATAAGACAGCAAACCCAGAACGAATCCATTTTTCTTTAGCGTTATCGTCCCACCTGCATGATTGAACGTAAAGTTCGTATTTGTCTTCCGAAATGAAAGATACTCACCGGGGAGAAGCGTTCCCGACCCGGGCAGCGAAAATTCGTGGGATCCGTACGTAAGAGTCCATCCTCGAAGATCGACTTCACCGCTCCCCGTATTGCCCACTTCCACAAAACTCGACATATCCACGCCCACCGGATCAGGGAAGACTTCCGTAATGCGAAGCGAAGAGCCGGAGGAAGCCGAAGATGCCGACGAATCCGAGGAAATCGAGGAAGAAGTGCTGCTGCCTGAGCCACTGCTAAAATCCTGCGAACTCCTGGAGGATCCAGTACCTGATATTGGCTTTGATAAGGGCTCAACCTGAATTAAAACACCTGACGAATATCTCCCGATTGCATCGAGAGATCTGAGCGTCACATGAAAACCGCTGCCGTAAGGAATCCGTGTAATTTCCGCTCCGGTCGCATGAGCAGGAAGCAGAAGACTTGATGATCCGGACGGGAGAACCGGATCAAAACTTAGTGTTTGGGAAATTATGTTTTGAGAGACGGAGGCAATCCAACGGAGAAGAAGTGTTGGTGAACCGTTCTCGTCAAACCACGACCAAAGGAAATTCGTAGCATCAATCGGAGGAGGAACGATGATTGTCGGGCCGAATCCCGGAGTTCCAAGATCGGTCGCACCCGCATCGAATCCTTTGCTCTCCGTCGCCGTTCTCCAATTGCTTTCGGATGTGCCGGGCTGACGAATATCGATGCGCTCCATGCTGGCCTTAGGTCCACCTCCTGAAGGATTGGATCCCGCGAAAGGCGTGCCAACGCCATCATCCACTTCATCCATGATGCTCCCGCTCGCATCGCGCAGCCGCAGCAGCAACTTGGTATTGAGAAGCGACATGGCAGATGTGACAAAGGCGGGTTCAGCGAGCAATTTTGAGCTGTCCGAATGATAGTGACTGACAATCGCAAACGCCCCATTGGCGATAACGGCACCGGAGCCGAAACGGTAAAGCTCCTTCTCCTTTCCGTTGGAATCGAGGGAATTAAGGGTCCAACCGCCAAGCGCCGTCGAACCCGATGCAGAGTCGAACCCCGCGATCTCCACCCATTCGTCCGCAGTCGAGAGGCTGCTCCCCATCCACATCACCTCCGAGATGGCAGCTTTGGCCAATACTTGCTCACTGCCGCAGAAAGAAACCGCAATGAGACTCAGAAACCAATAGAAAACGGTACGCATGTGCATGTGCCTAGAAAACCATGCCAAGAGCCTGCACAGCAGAGAGCCGGGCGCAGATGGCTACAGGTCGCTCTTCCTTCTTGGCTCTCTCAAGCGAGAAATATTGTGTTCTTCCTCTCGCAAGAACGGATGAGAAGGAGCGAATCAAAATCTTTCGCTCCGGAAAGCCGGAAAATCGTATTTTCTCGCGTGCAAAGTATTGTGAGTGTATAATGGCACTATCCCATTCCTCTGACTCAACTTCTTTCGACTTCACGTGTCATCTCGTTCGCTCCGTCTTCGGCTAGAGAGCAATACCTGAGTCTCTTCTAAGGAATGGCAGGATTTCCTATTCCCTGCCCCTCATGCCATATGGAAACCATCATCTTTCTTGCGCTGCTTTGTGGCGGCCTTCTCCTTGGACTGATCATCGGTTGGTTCTGGTTCGCCAAGGGTGAGAAGATCTCTTCCACGCTGCAAGCGAAAATCAACGAACAGGAACGAAACCTCACGAAGCTCGAATCGCGATTGAACGAAGCGAAGAGCGAAATCAAAACCGCGGAGTCGGAAGCGAAATCTTCCGCCAAGGAAATTTTGAGCGAAGCGAGAGTGCATGCCACGGAAATGGAAGCCAAGGTGGAGAAGGAGCTTGGTAGAATCGAGGAGAAGGAGAAGACGCTCGACGAGAAAGCGAAGGAAGTCGAACGACAGCGCGACGTCCTCTCGAAACAAATGGAGGACGTGACCGCGACGAAGCAGGAGCTTTCCGAGGCGAGCCAGAAGCATCGCGAAGCGCTCGAGAAAGTCGCGAAGCTCTCCGAGGAACAGGCGAAAGACATTCTCCTGAAGGAGTACGAGAAGGAGTTCTCGGAATTCTTCGCGAAGCAAATCAAGCTCAAGCATCAGGAAATGGAGAGCGAGTATGAAGAGAAGGCGAAGAATCTCATGGCGGAAGCGATGCAACGTTTCGGATCAGAAGTGGCGAGCGAGTCGACCGCGACCGTCGTCCAGCTTCCCTCGGATGACATCAAAGGAAAGATCATCGGGAAAGAGGGGCGCAACATCACGGCCTTTGAAGCCGCCACGGGCGTCGACGTCATCATCGATGATACGCCGGGCGCCATCGTGCTCTCGGGCTTCGACCTTGTCCGTCGCTACGTCGCGAAGCTCTCCATGGAGAAACTGATCCAGGACGGCCGCATCCAACCGGCCCGCATCGAGGAAGTCGTCTTAAAGGTAAAGGAACAAGTGGGAAAGATGATGCTCGAATTCGGAAAGCGCGCCACCGAGGAGCTCGGCATCGCCGGCTACCCGCAAGATCTTCTGAAAGTCATCGGACGATTGCGTTTCCGCACCAGCTACGGCCAGAACGTGCTCAAGCACTCCGTGGAAATGGCGCACATCGGACGCATGCTTGCGGAGGAAATCGGCGCGGACGTGCAGACGGTCGTCGAAGGCTGTCTCCTCCACGACATCGGCAAAGCGCTTGACCATGAGGTGACCGGCACGCACGTCGAGATCGGCGTCGAGATCTGCAAGCGCTTCAAGGTGCGACCCGAAGTGATCCACTGCGTCGCGGCCCATCACGAGGACACGCCGATCAACTCACCGGAAGCATTCGTCGTCGCCGCCGCAGATGCGATCTCCGGAGCGAGGCCGGGCGCGAGAAAGGAATCGATCGAAGAGTACTTCAAGCGTCTCAAGGCGCTCGAGGACGTAGCGAAGTCCTTCGAAGGAGTCTCACGCGCATTCGCCGTGTCTGCCGGTCGCGAAATCCGCATCTACGTCGACACGAAGAAGATCGACGACCTCGGTCAGCAAAAGCTCGCCAAGGACATCGCGAAGAAGGTCGAAGAGGAACTGACGTATCCCGGAGTGATCAAAGTGAATGTGATTCGGGAGCGAAGAATCGAGGAGATGGCAAAGTAAAAGAAACCCAATGAATCCGAGGAATCCAAGGAATGTCCGAACTCCACTCCTTGGTTTCTTTGGTTTCCTTCGAAACTTAATCAGCAAGAACATATCTCCTTCCTCTCTTCTTGATCAGAGAATCGGCCGCAAGTTTCTCAAAAATTCCACGCAGCCACTCTTCGTGCTCCTCCGCGTCCCAATCGATACAGACGTGCGCGCCGATCTCATCGAGGAATGCGGGCTGCGTATGGTCGCGGAGGAATTCGATCACACGGCCGCGGATGATGCGATTGGGAACGAACCTCCCCGCAATTTCGCGCCCGGGTTCGCGAAAGAGCGGTAGGCGATGAGCGGTGAGCGGTGAGCGAACACTGAAAGCAGCTTTGCATGTTTTCTTAAGGGGACAAACGTTGCACTTGGGACTTCGCTTCGTGCAGACAAGCGAACCGAAGTCCATCAGAGCGGCATGCCACGAAGACGCATGATCCACTTCGTTCAAAACTTGCTGCGCCGTATCGAGCAGGATCTTGTCGCTCTTCTTCCATGTCCCGTCGCGCTTCTCCGCGCCAAAGAAGACGCGATGGAGAATGCGGCGGATGTTCGTGTCGAGGCAGGGAGCGGGAACATCGAATGCGAAATTCAAGATGGCCGCAGCGGTGTACGCTCCGATCCCTTTAATTGAGAGAAGTTCCTCCTCTTTCTTGGGGAACCTTCCATCAAAGTCTTGAACAATTTTTTTCGCCGCATCTCGCAATCTCAGCGCCCGGGAATTGTATCCCATCCCCCTCCACGCAAGGAGCACATCCTTGTTCGAGGCAGCCGCCAGATGTTGGAGTCGAGGAAATTCGCGTATGAACCGACGAAATACCACTTCCACGCGCTGCACTTGGGTTTGTTGGAGCATCACCTCGGATACCAAAATGAGGTACGCGCGCTGCGTATCGTTTCTGATCTTCAGATCGCGCCAAGGAAGAATGCGCTTGTGTCGCGAAAACCAATCGTTGATTTTTGACGCAAAAACCGAATACGGTCGACGCTGATGCACCGATGCATCGTAGCAAAGACACCGACATCCGGAGACATGAAGAGTGAATAGGTGGAGAAACGACAAATTCATGGATATTTTGGCCTTCCGCTGAGGAAACATTTTTCAGATTAGACCACTTCCAGCTTCGGGTTTCGCCTTCTATACTCTCTCGTCAGTTCTTCTATGAAGGTCGACTACCACGTCCATCCGAACCTCCGTGGCGAGAATACTTCCAGACGTCTTAAGGCGATCTGGAAGGCACTTCATCAGAAGCACATCGACGCCATCGTCTGTGCGGAACATACCTTTAAAGATGCTCCCGCAGCGTACCGCGCCCTGACGGCGGCAAGACCCGGTAATGCACGGACGCACGTGTTTCCGGGGGCGGAGCTGGTCGCAAAGGATTGCCGCGGCATCGATGTCATCGCCTTCGCCGAACACGATTGGTATGCCGAGCATCCTCGCCTCCTCGAACCCTACGCGATGACGCTGCGCGAGATGCTTTGCTATCTGAAGAATTCCGACCTCCACTACTTCATCCCCCATCCGCTTGCCGTCGGCTCGACACTCCCCGGACTCTTCCCAACTGATGCGGAGATGCAAAGCTTCCTCGAATCGGTGCCCGCGTTCGAGGCGTTCAATGCGTCTTTCCTTCTCCTCGAGCACCTCTTTCAGTATCCCCTGCTCCGACCGCTGCTCAAACGCTTCCGTCATCGCTTGCGCACGGGAGCCAGCGTGGATCTTCAGCGCTATCAAAAACCGACGCATACCTTCCTCGCGGTGGGATCGGATGCGCACCATCCTTGGGAAATAGGATTCTGTCTCGAGATTCCCAGTGACGGCACGGAGAGTCGCCACGAGGTGTTCCAGAAACTCACGACCAACACCGTCTTAAACACCCTGCATTTCCCACGATTCAAATGGATCATCTCGCGTCTGCTCGCCATGGCATGGACGACGAGCTGCGAGGGACTGATGCGACGGGAATTGCGTCGGGAGCTCAAGGATCAACAATCTTTCTGCGACGATTCCCTTGCGCTCCACACAGAGTTTCCCTCTTAAAGGAAGGCTCACGCACATCTCGACACGCAAAAATCGCTTCGGTTCCATCAATCTGCTGTTGACGACCCTATGGCTTGTTCCCTAAACTGCCCAGGCTCTCAAAGAGGCAGTGTATTTGTCACACCTCTCTCCCCTTTCCCTCCTTTCGTATGGCAGACGCTAAAAAGTTTGATCGCTCCAAGGTGCACGTAAACGTTGGTACCATCGGTCACGTTGACCACGGGAAGACGACCCTCACGGCCGCACTTTCGCTTAATTTCTCGCCAGAGGGAGAGAAAAAAAGCTACGCCGATATCGATAATGCCCCCGAAGAGAAGGAGCGCGGCATTACGATTAACACCGCACACGTCGAGTACGAGTCGGCCACGCGCCACTACGCACACGTCGACTGTCCGGGGCACGCCGACTACGTTAAGAACATGATCACAGGCGCCGCCCAGATGGACGGAGCCATCCTCGTCGTCTCCGCAGCGGATGGACCGATGCCGCAGACTCGCGAGCACATCCTTCTCGCACGCCAGGTGAACGTACCGTACATCGTCGTCTTCCTTAATAAGTGCGACATGGTGAAGGATCCCGAGCTCATCGAGCTTGTCGAGTCCGAAGTGACGGAACTCCTCACGAAGTACGGATTCCCCGGCGACAAGACGCCGATCATCCGCGGCAGCGCCCTCAAGGCACTCGAAGGCGATGCGAACGAGATCGCAAATCTCAAGAAACTCCTCGACGCTCTCGATACCTACATCCCCGATCCCAAGCGCGAGACGGATAAGCCTCTCCTGATGTCCGTAGAAGACGTCTTCTCCATCAAGGGCCGCGGCACAGTCGCCACGGGTCGTATCGACACCGGCATCGTGAACATCAACGATGAAGTGGAGATCGTCGGCATCCGCCCGACCAAGAAGACGGTCGTTACGGGCGTGGAAATGTTCCACAAGCTCCTCGACTCGGGCATGGCCGGAGACAACGTCGGACTTCTGCTCCGCGGCATTGAGCGCGAAGACATCGAGCGCGGCCAGGTCATCGCGAAGCCCGGTTCCATCACTCCGCACACGAACTTCGAATGTGAGATCTACGTCCTCACGAAAGAGGAAGGTGGCCGACACACCCCGTTCTTCAAGGGCTACAAGCCTCAGTTCTACATCCGCACGACGGATGTAACGGGACAGGTTGAGCTTCCGGCCAACGTCGAAATGGTCATGCCGGGCGACAACCTCAAAGTGAACGTCGAGCTCGGTGCTCCGATCGCTCTCGAGGCCGGTACCCGCTTCGCCATGCGCGAAGGAGGCCGCACCGTCGGTTCGGGCGTCGTCACTAAAATCATAAAATAATTCCATTGGTAGAGGCGTGACAAGTCACGCCTCTACCAAGTATTGTTCTTTCCCTCTCCCGCTTATGACTCCCGCATCCAAGAAACCCTCTCCCAAGAAGCCGGCGAAATCCGCGCCGAAGAAGGAGACGACGGACGTGAAAGTCAAAGCACATGTTTCGACGAAAGCAGAGAAGAAGGTGAGCCACGCGAGCACTGCTACCGCGAAGCCGGACACAAAGAAAGAGCCGAAGGTCTCTGTGATCCGCATCCGCCTCTCCGCGTTCGACCATACCGTCCTCGATGAGGCGGCCATGAAGATCGTAGAGACGGCTGAGCGATCTGGCGCCATCGTTCACGGCCCCATCCCGCTCCCCACTCAGATTCGCAAGTTCACCGTGAACCGCTCGACGTTCGTCCACAAGGACGCGCGCGATCAGTTCGAGATGCGCACGCACCGCCGACTCATCGATCTCTCCGAGACGACCTTCAAGACAGTCGAAAGTCTCCAGTCCCTCAGTCTTCCGAGCGGAGTTGATATCGAGATTAAGATGGGGTGAAATACCTTTGATGTCACTCTATTTTGTCCGTGATTCTGAGCCAAAGACACGGTTTCATGATGGCTCTACTATCGGTTCAATGTTAAGGCAGCAAGGTCTTTGTGTTTTAGCAACCGAAGTAGTTGCGAAGATTGATGTGTCTGACGAGGAAATCGAGAAGATTCGCCGCGCTCTAGCAGCGAAAGGTCTGACGCTGTTGGTGCCAGAAAAGAGTAGTGATTGATGTATTAGTGCAGCTTCAAAATTACATGAAACTCTTGTCCTTCTTTCTCAGGGCTCTTCTCTTTCTTTGTTAAGCGCGACAAAGAAAGAGAGAAAGAAAACGCTGGCGCGCCGAAGCCCATCATACGGCTCTGTGCCTCCGCTTCGGCTGCTCCAAGGCTTCGCAGCCGTCGCGTCGGCGTGGTGTCCGCCTGTGGCGGACACAGAGCCTTGCCTCCACTTTGAAGAACTTGTTCTCGTAGAGTATGCAAAAGGCGCGCGAATCTGAAACGTTGTTTATGTTCTGTTCTACAGAAAAACAAACAACCAACACTCACAAAGCCGGAGCGCGCAACACGGGGTGGAATAGTTTTTCAGAGGAAACATTCTACGAAGCATTGTTGCGCGAGCACTTTCTTTCCGCCTTTCTTTCTTGCCCTGAGAAAGAAAGGCGATCCCTCGTCGTCTTGGGAGAGAGGGGACAAAAATCACATCAAGGCGATGTCTCTCACGAATTATTTCCACCCCTTCACTATCAACGCCTCCTTCGCGGCAGCCTGCTCCGCGCGCTGCTTGCTGTTCCCCGTCCCCTGCGCGACTTTTTCCTCACCGATAAAGACCGCCGACGTAAAGTGTTTGTCATGATCCGGACCGTCTTCCTCGATGACCTCATAGTGCGGCGTAACGCCGACTTTGTCCTGCACGATCTCCTGGAACATGCTCTTCTCGTCCTTGTCCTTGCCGGCGGCGAGGAGCTTGGTCAGATCCTGTAGGATAAACTCCAAGCAAAATTCCTGCGCCACTTCGAATCCGCGATCAAGGTAAATCGCCCCGATGAGCGCCTCGAGCGCGTTGGCGAGGGTCGATTGCTTGTTGCGACCGTCGCTCGCCTCTTCGCCACGGCTCATAAAGAGATACTCGCCGAGCTTCAGCTCCCGAGCCACGTCGGCAAGGTGGCTGCCCTGTACGAGTGCGGACCTCCAGTTCGTCAGCTCCCCTTCCGGCTTAGTCGAGATGCGAAACAGGTACTCCGTTGTCACGAGCTCCAGCACCGCATCACCGAGAAATTCCAGTCGCTCGTTATTGCCGTGTGCCCGACTCTCCCTGGCGGCAGAACGATGCACGAGTGCTTGCAGGAGCAATTCCTTATCACGGAAGAGAACGCCGATAGCATTCTCGAGGACAGTGTAGGAAACGGGAGCGGACACGAGGTTAGTGTAGGAGAGGAAGATGATGATGAGAAGAGGTCCTACTTCGCGTGCGCAATCGCATTCAGCACTCCATTCACGAATTTTCCTCCTTCTTCCGTCCCGTACTCCTTTGCGATTTCGATCGCTTCGTTCATTACCACGGCGGCGGGCGCGTCGCCACCGAAGAGCAGCTCATAGGCCCCCACGAAGAGAATAGACCTGGAGATGGGATCCATACGTTCCATGGGCCACTGTGGAGCATGCGTCTGCACCGCCTCCTTCACTTCATTCTCACGCTCAAGCACGCCTTTGAGGAGACTCTCCGCGAAGGGAACGTCCAACTCACCCAATCCCTTCGCGTCGCGTAGGAGCGTCAATTCCGGCTCCGGCAGCGCTTGGCGCTTCTCGCGCTCGAAGAGCACTTGCATGACAGCGATGCGCGATAGGTGACGTTTCCTGGCCATGGGCTGCGGGTATGGTAGAGGTTTCTGAGGGATTCTCAATGGGAGGAATTCTCACCTGTTCTCTATCCAAAATCGTAATGTCGGCGTTGACCTCCCTTCAACCTCAATCTCGTCCCGAAAGACACCGCCGTTCTTCTCGATCACCTTCCGAGACGCAATATTGTCTTTATCGCATGTGATTAACACCCGTTCAACACCAAGTGATCGTGCCTTTTCCAAAGCCATGCGAAGCATCTGTGTTCCGTACCCCTTCCCGCGCCAACTCGGCCGGATCGCGTATCCGATGTGCGCACCGAGCCTCTCCAAGGCCGGCGTAAGACGATGACGGATATTGACGTGCCCAATGTACTCGCCGTCCTCCATCAGCCAGTACGTCGTGGATGGCACGAATCCTTCAGGAAGATCCTCGCCCAACGCATCCTTGCGCACACGCTCGAGATACTCATCCACGGTGCTACACGAAAGGAGCGCGTACGCTCCAGGAATAACTTCTGATCCAAATTCAGCCAAAGCCGCCTCAAAACTCTTTCGGTATCGATCCGATGGCTCAACGAGTTCCATGCAAAAAAATTTTACTCCCAGGCATCCCTGACTCCTCTCCTTAAGCCTTCACCCTCGTGATCCCCTTCAGCGCCTTCTCAGCTTTATTCTTCGGAGCGGCGATCGTGGCGTAGGGCGAATTTTGCAATTTGCGAAGTCTGCGCACCTCATTGATCAGGAAGACGCTATGTTGCGTCCGCCCGGCGCTCTTGGGCTTACGCTTCTTTGGTGTAGGTCGCTTCGACATGGGCGTAAAGGATAATGATACGTATTCTTCAGGTCAAGCCGGTCTGTGCCGCCTTTTCACCAACTTCTTCGCCTATTCCCCGAGAGAGCCAGCATGAATCGGAGGACGTACAGGAAAAGGTTGAAGATATCGAGATACAGACTAAGCGCAAGGAGGAAGGGATTCACCCCGAATCGACCCATCCTCTGAATGCGCTGGATATCGAAGGCGGTAAAGAGTGCGAAGATGATAACGCCGGCGCCGGACACGAAGAGCTCGGTCGTCCCGCCCTGAAGACTCGGAAAGAAGATTTGGAGGATACCGACACCGATGAGTCCGATGATTCCGATGAAGAGCGCCTTCGCCATCACACCCAAATTCCACGTCGTCGTGCGCGCGAACAGCGCGGCGGCAGCGGCCATGAAGGCCGTCGCGCCAAACGCATTGATGAGGATGTTTCCACCGTCAACGTACCCCGTGACAACGGAGAGAATGAACGGCGTGATCGTAATACCGGAGAGAAGTGGAAAGAGACCGAAGAGCAGAATGTTCAGGGGACTCTGCTGCACCCACCAGCGCGACGTGAAGACGATCGCAAGCTCAGCGATGAGGAGGACAAAAATAAATCCTGTGCCAAGGAGCATCGTCGCAAATTGCATGCCGATAAAGGTACCGACGAGCGTGAGGGCCATGGCGAGTGCGAAGAGGCCGTAGACCTGTGCCTCCACCGAACGGGGGAGAACAACAGGCTCGCTGCGAGAGGATGAGAAGGTGTCCATAGGTAACGGAATTGTAGGGAGTGAAGTCGGGAATTTCAATCAGTTTGGAGCGCTAGATTGAAAATCCCAAATTCAATTCTTGCCGAATATTCAATCAAATTGCCTATTTGACTCTATAATGTGATTATTGTATATTAGCAATACGGTCTTTCTCGCCATCGGCAGTAGGCCCAACAAATAACATCATGAACTCAAATATATTCTGGGTAACCCTCGCGATTGGAATCGCGATGGTTTTCGTCCAGGGCCTAATGGCCTGGACAGACGGATTTCTCACGCGCGGTCAGCTGCGCGCAAGAAGTATCACTGGATGGTGCTTGCTGGAGCACGGCGGAATCTGGGCGGACATCTTTGTCATTAGCCCCCTTGCTGCTTACGTTCTGGCAAAGTACCAAGTCCACTGGTTTTCGTTCGGTGGATTAATCACTCTGGTTCTTGCAGTGGGATGCTCTCTCGCTGCGATGACCGGATGGCGTGAAGGGGGTAGCACAACCCCCGAAGCCCACACCCACGACGGTCGCACGACTGCCGCGGGTTGGATCCACGGCATCTACATGGTTGTGGGGATAGCGGTGTTCGTGCAATTTTTCTTTGCCAACACCACCCCAGCTCCTGCGACAAAAGAACTCCTCGTCGTCGCCTGGATTCTCACTCCATTCTTCCCGCTCGGTGTAGTGAAATTCTCGCCGAAATACAGATTCGACGTTGCGGCCTACTGCGTAACGTTCGGTGGGATTGCCCTCACCTGGATCGCAACGCTCGTACGCATTCATATGCTGTAACGAGTGCGATCCCCTCGCGCTCCGCCGGTCACCCGGCGGAGCGCTCTCTCAATAATGGCTCTGATACGCTGAAATCCTCCCCATCTCCCCTCCTTCATTTCCGGGGCATTTTGTGGTATACTAATGAGATTTTATGAAACCAATTTTCGCATCGATTCTCGGGCTCGCGGCACTGATGCCGAGTACGGCATGGGCGTTTGACATCACACCTCCGGACGGCGGGGGCGGGGGTGGCGCGGAAGGGCTCGCTGCATACGTCGCGCAGATCATCCCGGTGTTGCAAATTCTCTTCGTGGGGCTCGCGACGCTGATGCTCGTGATGTACGCGGGAAGGATGGTCATCTTCAGTTCCCAGGAGAGCACGAAGAGCGAAGCCAAAATGGCGTACCTGTATCTCATTGTGGGTGGCGTGATCGTCGCAGCCGCGGGGTGGGTGGCGCAGGCGTTGACTCCCGGGATCGCCGGTGTGGGAGGAGAAGTCATTCAGCGTTCCTACATCGAAACACCGATACAGAACGCCATCCTGTATATGAAGATGGTTCTTGCGGCCGGACTCATGGCAAACATCGTCATCCAAGCGGTTCGTCTCATCAACTCCGATGGGGATCAAGCCAAAGTCGACCGTGCCAAGAAACGTCTCATCAACAGCTTCATCGGTGTCGGCCTCGTGCTCATCGCCAATTCCATCGTCCTCTCGAGTAACCCCAGCACGCTGGGCGACAGCAGCATGTCTGCCGGATCCGCCGATCTGAATTACATCGTCTCGGAAATCGTCGGTCTTTCCAATTTCCTCATCACCCTTATCGGCGCCGGTGTGGTGATCGCGATTATCATCGCCGGCGTTCTCCTCGTCTTCTCGGTGAACGAATCCTTGAAGGAGAAGGTGAAGCACATCATCCTCACGAGCATCTTCATCCTCGTCGTCCTGCTCATCTCCTATGCACTCATCAATTTCTTCCTGAATGCCCCTCTCCTCTGATGAGCATGCTCCCCTCTCTGCTGATCGGCTGGCTGAGCATTCCCGTCGCCCATGCGGCAACGGACATCCAAGGAGTGATTGATTCCGTTGGCAGCATGCTCCCCGACGCCGGGAGCTTCGTCTCGGAAAGCACGGGAGGCAATGTCGGAGGACTCAACGGCATCATGATCGCCATCGCGGAGCAGATACGACCGCTCTTCTCGATCATTGCGCTCCTCCTGATCGTCGTCATGGGGCTGCGCATGATTATTGCGCAAGAGGACGAGGTGCGAGAGAAAGCGAAGACTCTCATCGTCGAGTGTGTGACGGGGCTGATTCTCGCCTATCTCTGCTCCCCGTTCATCAACGCCTTCTACGGAACGAGCGGAGAAGTTCCGCGAGGAGACATCGGTGGAGGAGCGAGCATTCTCTCCGACACGGTGACCGTGATCATCAATTGGTCACTCGGAGTCGTCGCAGTGTTGGCAATCCTCGCCATTATCATCACGTCACTCACGGCACTCATGAAATCCACAGGCGAAGAGGGAATATCTATTCTTCGCAAATCTCTCTTCTCCATCGTCTCCGGCATCGTTCTCATCGTCCTGCGCGAGGTGCTCGTCCTCACGATGGGGCTCACACCGAACGCAGCGGTCCTCCCCAACCAGGCGGACTCCTACCGCCTCGTCGTCTCCATCGTCACGTTCGTCGACTTCATCCTCGGATGGATCACACTGGCTGCGGTCGCCGTCGTCATCTATGCCGGCATCCGCATCATCCTGAGCTTCGGCAAGCAGGAACAAGTGACGAAAGCGCGCGGGCTCATCATTCGCGCCCTCACCGGCTTGGCCATCATCAGCGTAAGCTTCGCGCTCGTTCACTTCGTCGTCAGCGCAATCGGTTAATCAGCGCAGTGGATGATCTTTTCTGCCGTGTCGATGGCTTCACGTGTATTTGCAATGTCATGCGTGCGAATGAAGCGAGCGCCGTGCATCACCGCAATCGTGGTCGCAGCGAGCGTGGCAGGCAGACGATCACTCGGCGGGAGATTACGCTCCCCTGCGAGGAAGGACTTGCGGGAGGGGCTGACGAGAACGGGGTAGCCGAGAGAAGCAAAAGCATCGAGATGCGCGAGAATCTCGAAGGAGTAACGCGCATCGCTCGAAATAAAATGACCGAGCCCCGGATCGAGGATGATCTTCTCCGCACCAATCCCCTCTTCCATCGCGATGCGTTTGCGTTCGTCTAAAAAATTTCGCACCGTCGCGACGACGTCGTCATACTGCATTGCTTTCACGGTTGTGCGCGCCGATGCATCTTTCGCGTACATCAAGACGATCGATGCCTTCGCCCGCGCGACGACTCCAAACATGGCGGCATCCGCCCTGCCCGCCGTCACATCGTTGACGATCGTGACTCCTTCCTCCAGCGCAGCCTTGGCCACGGACGCCTTGTAGGTATCGACGGAGATGACGACCTCGGGAAGCGAGTGTCGAATCCCCCGGATGACCGGAATGATGCGGCCGAGCTCTTGCTCAATCGACACGTCTTGCGATTGCGGCCCGGTCGATTCCCCGCCCACTTCGATCACGTCCGCCCCCTCCCGCACCATCGCAGCAGCCCTGGCAACCGCTTGCTCTACGGAAACGTACGTCCCACCGTCGAAGTAGGAATCCGGCGTGACATTGAGAATGCCGACGATGCGAACGCGATCCACGGAGAAAGTGTACGCGAATCCTCATGCGAACACGGGAAAAAATCGCTACGATCCACCCGCATGACCATCAATCCCCAAGTTTTCCGCGCCTACGACATCCGAGGAAAAGCCGGCATCGATCTCACGGAAGAGGTGTATCGACTCCTCGGCAGAGCATTCGGCTCCACGCTGCGCGAACTCTATGCTATCGACCGTCCGCGCGTCGCCGTCGGAAGAGACATGCGCCTGCACAGTCCCGCATTTCAGAGAGCGACGGTGGAAGGCCTGATCCTTGCCGGCTGCGATGTTCTGGACATTGGCGAAACGCCGAGTCCCGTGAACTACTTCATGATCTGCGACCGGAAGCTCGACGGTGGTTTGCAGGTGACCGCGAGTCACAATCCGAAGGAAGACAACGGGCTCAAGCTCCAGATTCGCGATGCGGTCGCGTTCGCAGGCGAGGACATTCAGAAACTTCGTCTGCGCATCGAAACGGGAGATTTCCTCGAGGGGAAGGGCTCCGTCCAATCCCTAGATGCCTTGAGCGCCTACCTTGCCTGGCTGGAGAAGGGATTTTTGAGAACGGGGAAAGACATGAACGTTGCGATCGATGCCGGGAATGGCATGGCGGGGCCGGCGGCCATGGAGATCTTGAAACGCATCGGCGCGAAAGCGACGGGTCTCTTCACGATTCCCGACGGCACCTTCCCCAATCACAGCGCCGATCCGAGCAAACTCGAAACACTCCGCGAACTCCAAGCACTCGTCGTGGCATCGAAGGCGGATATCGGCTTTGCGTTCGACGGGGACGTGGATCGACTCGGGGTCATCGATGAACGGGGGGCCATCCGCACCTGTGATGAGGTGCTCCTGCTGCTCGCACAGGATTATTTGAAACGTTTCCCCGGCACGCCCGTCGTCTTCACGGTCAGCATGTCTTCCACGCTCGACACGGAGATCCGCAAGTGGGGCGGGAAACCTGAGATGTGCGAGGTGGGACATTCCTTTGTGGAACACGTTATGCACAAGACCGGATCGATGCTCGGCGGAGAACAATCAGGACACTTCTTCCTCGGGGACGTCTCGTACGGCTATGACGATGCGCTCATCGTCGCCCTGCAGATCCTCACCATCTTACGGAAGGCATCCAAACCCCTCTCCGCTCTGTGCGCGGATTTCCCCAAAGTGTTCCTCGCTCCCGAGCGAAGACCCGCATGCCCAGACGACAAGAAAGTGGATGTCGTCAGACGGGTCATCGAACACTTCTCGACGTCGTATCCGGTGAATACGATCGACGGGGCACGCATCGATTTCTCCGATGGTGCTTGGGCGAGCATTCGCTTCAGCAATACGAGTCCCCGCCTCTCGATCTGCATAGAGGCGCGGTCGCAGGACACACTCCGGACCGTGGAAGATATCGTACTATCGCATCTGCATACCTATCCCGAAATCGCATGGTAATGCCCGGCATTCTCCAAAGGAAAAAGGTGCCTGAGGGTAGCGCATCTGCTACAGTTCTCCCGATGTGGCCCTTTCGTCGGAAACGAGAAAAGGAGAAGACCGGCATCGCAAAAAAGATCGTCGTCGGTCTGATCATCGGCGGCGCCATCACATCGATCATCGGCAAGAAACTCCTCGAGACAAAGGAGCACGAGCATGACGAGGACGATCACGCGGCGAAGAAGAAACACGAATAATAAAAAACCCCGCGCAGGGCGCGGGGTTTGGTCGCTTACCGCAGAGGGTAAGCAGGACGCACTGCGACTTTCAGTGCATTCTCCCTACCCTTCGCACGATTGGAGAGCGTGCGGCTCGTGTGTGTTTGTATAGGCAGCCCGAGTGCTCGGGCATCGGCCCCACTGAATTCCGTGGGCGAGAGTTTTGTGTTTGTTTCCTTCGCAAGAAGCGAAGAAGTCGAGATCCCTCACGGAGTGAGGAAACCTCAGGTCGCGGTAGTCGGTATGCCGCGGAGAGGCAGGGAGGGATGGGAAGCGAAAGAGTCATGTGGTGTCGCTTCTCGTCTCTCCCTGCCAAAGGGTTAGGGCGAAGTTTTCCAAAGAGCAAATCTCACCAGTATACCTTAAATTCTCTCTCGTGGCAATCCGCAACTACGGCGCCCTAACATGCGGTTTTTCTCTTCGAAAAGCTTCAGGTACCATGCCTCCATGCAGCCAGGAAAACTCGTGCTAATCATCGGACCGAGCGGGGTCGGGAAGAGCGTGATTTTGAAAGACCTGCGCAAGCGACACCCGGAATTCGTCTTTCCGAGATCCGCCACGACCAGGGAGCGACGGCCAAACGAAGGTACCGACCTCTACCGCTTCCTGTCTGAGGAGGCATTCGATGCCTTGATCCAAAACGAACAGGTCCTCGAGTGGGCGCAGGTGCACGACGGGGCACGTTACGGAACATTGAAGGAGGAGATCCTTCCCGCGATCGAGGCGGGCAAGACCGTCATTCGCGAAGTGGATGTGCAGGGATTTCAGAGTATCCGCGAGAATGCACTCTTCTCCGGAACAACCCCGCGCTACCCGCTCGTCTCCATTTTCATTCTTCCGGAGAGCAAGGAACAGCTCATCAGACGCATCACGCATCGCGCACCCATTTCATCCGACGAGCTTGCGCACAGAGTGGAGAGCATGGATCGAGAGCTTGATCAGGCGAAGTTCTGCACGCTACAGATCCTCAATCGAGAAGGGAAACTGGAAGAGACGCTGCGCGAAGTCGAAGCCGCGCTCGCAGCTCGGTGACTCCTCTCCTCTCACTGACCTTTCGCGTGCAATGCAATTCGGTTCTTTTTTTTTCGGATGCAAAAGGCGTACCATCTCAGCGATGCGTTCCAAGTATTTCACGATCTCCCTCTGGATCCCTCTGGCCATCCTCGCGGGGTTCATCATCCATACCGTTTCTTCTCCCTCGAAGACATTCGCATCATCAGTCACGCCCATGTCCATCACCGTGGATGGGAAGACCATTCCCCTCAAGAGCCAAACGATCATGGCGAATCCGGGGCAGACATTCATCATCGACATCATGACATCGAATTTAATGAATCAACCCTGTCCGTTAACCGTCACGGGAAGCGTCTTCCCGGGCACGACTCTCCAGTACAACTCCCTGACCAAAGTCTCGATCGCCTACTTCAATCCACAGCTCATCATCCACTCTGCAGACTGCTCCACCGATCCCAGCCACGTCGTCTTCGGCTGCGGTGCCACTCCCAAGCTCGAAAACGGATCGTCCCCCGTCATTCTCTATCCGGGCATGAGTAAACGCTTCCGCTTCTCCGTAAAAGTCCCGACGACGAAATGGCAATGCACTGCACATACCGCACTATCACTGAATTTTGCTGGTCGACCTCTGGGTCATTGGCCCAATTCTTGCAAAAAAGAGTTTCGTTCTCTGCAGGGCTCCCTGGAATTGCGCTTCGTGCCGGCGACGCCGTGCGTGAAGTGATGCCGGATGATTCCTGTATACTGAAGACTCATGGCTCATACATGCATCACGTGCAAAGCGGCTTATGAGATTTCACCGACGGAACTGCAATGGTACGAACGCGTTGGCTTCGCTCCCCCCGATGTTTGTTTCATGTGCGATCAGAAACATCGCATCTCTTTCCGCAACAGCCGCAAGCTCTACCACCGTACCTGCGATGCGACGGGACAGAACATCATCTCGATCTACAACAAAGATCTCCCGTACAAAGTGTATCGAAGCGAATCATGGTATGGCGACGCGTGGGATGCGACCGAGATGGGAAGGCCGTTTGATTTCTCCCGTCCGTTCTTCGAACAGTTTCGGTCGCTGGATCTCGCAGTCCCCCGTCTTGCGCTCAACAACGTCAATGCGGAGAACAGCGATTACTGCAACATGACGTTCGGGAATAGGAACTGCTACCTCGTCTTCGGCGGGGACTTCAATGAAGATGTCATGTACGGAACGCTCTGCATGCACAATCGCTCCAGTCTGGACATCGATTTCTCGAATGAATGCGAACTCTGTTCCGACATCTCCAACAGCATCGGCTGCTACGCATGTCGCACCGCCTTCGACTGCAAGAATTGTTTCGAGTGCGCCTTCGTGAGCGACTGCACGGGCTGTAAGAATTGCGTCCTTTGCACCGACCTCGTCCAGAAATCGTACTGCTTGCGTAACAAGCAACTCTCGAAGGAAGAGTTCGAGCTCCAAACCGCCGCGCTGCGCAGCGGCTCTTTCGCGGCGGAAAAAGCCTGCCGTAGAGAATTTCAATCTATGCTCGCGGGACGCGTCGTGAAAGCGGCGCACAACATCGCCTGCATCGATTGCACAGGCGATTACCAACAGAATTCCAAGAACTGCATCAACGCATTCGACATCTATGAATCGGAGGATCTCTGCGACGTGATCTACGCCAGCAAGTCGAAAGATTGCTTCCGATGCAGTCTCCTCGGAAACGATTCGGAGCTTTGCTACAGCCTCCTCTCCAGTCTCAACGCCAAGCAGTGTCGTTTCTGTAACTTCGTCATCGATTCATGGAATGTCGATTACTCGAGCTTCGTATTCAATTGCCAGAATGTCTTCGGCTGCGTGGGGCTGCGGCGAAAAAAGTACTGCTTCCTGAACAAGCAGTATGAAAAGGAAGAGTACGAGGCGCTCGTGCCAAAGATCATCGAACACATGAGGAAGACCCCCCTTCGCTCCTCCGGAGCTTCGGAGGGGCAGGCCGGAGAGTGGGGCGCATACTTCCCCAAATCATTCTCGCCATTCTCCTACAACGAATCATCCGCCATTGAATACTTCCCGATGACGAAGGAAGAAGCGTCCATCCAAGGTTTCGGCTGGCGAGAACTGACCGAAGAGCTCGCGGGAAGCTCCGGCATGAAGACTCTTTCCGCCTCCTCTCTCCCCGATAATATTGAAGACGCTGGAGACGACATCCTCTCTGCCGCAATCGTCACGGAAGCATCCGGCCGCCCCTTCCGCATCCAAAAATCCGAATTGGAATTGTATCGAAGAATGCATCTTCCGCTCCCTCGCCTCCATCCCGACGAGCGCTACCGCCGAAGGAAGACTCAGCGCAATCCACGCTCACTCTGGAAAAGGAAATGTGCCAAATGTGCCAAGGAGATCGAATCGACCTACGCCCCAGACCGTTTGGAAACTGTCTATTGCGAGGGATGTTATTTGAAGGAGATGTATTGATATTTTTCCCTTCAGAGAACCTTGATGGGCGAAGGGGCGGTGGGTCAAGTTCTGCTCGTGTTCGTTTGTGCTGGAAAGGAGATCCGGAAGGCAAAGCCCATCGCTTTCAGTGATTGATTGGTGGAACTCACATCCTTTCTTCATCAATAAGCTGTTCATCTTGTATATCAATCCCCAACGCTCTGATTGCAGTAACCACTGATTCTCTCTCATCTTCCGTAACTCCAAACACTGAAATATGAAAGCCCCCGCTGGAAAAGCTTCTGCCTCCTAACAACCGAGATCGTTTGGCATGCTCAATTTGCCGCCATTGAGCAGATGACTCTCTGGTCGCAACCATCCTTAATAAAGTACTCATGAATACATGATAACATTGAAAATATTTTTGTCGAACGCATGTATTTTTGCTTACATTAGCCAAGAAATCGTTGTGGACCACGGCGTTCGAGAAGGCTGGTGGACCACGGCGTTCGCGAACGCCGTGGTGGAGCTGAGGGGACTTGAACCCCTGACCTTCTGCATGCCATGCAGACGCTCTAGCCAGCTGAGCTACAGCCCCACATCAATTGAATCATTGTCGCGAAGGCAAGCTTTGCTTGCCTGGAGCGACTCCTCTGAGGGAAAAGAGAGCTCATGAGAGAGAAACCGTAGGTTTTTCTTTCATGCATTAATGGTGCGCCCGGCAGGATTTGAACCTACGACTTCCAGATCCGCAATCTGGCGTTCTATCCAGGCTGAACTACGGGCGCACGGTATTGAAGGAGCAAGGAAAAACACGCGGCGTTCGCTGAGGAAAGACTAGCATTAGAAACGGGATGAGGACAATGACTATTCCGTGCCGCTTTCGGCATTTCACCCCCCTCCCCTTTTCCCGCCCCCTTCCCTATACTGCTGCCATGAAAGTCACCCTTCTCCTCGGTTCGAAATCCGACAGCGACTTCGCACAGAAGATCGTCGCCGTTCTCGACGAATTCTCCGTTCCTTCACAGATCATCGTCGCTTCGGCCCATAAAGTACCGGAGAAGGTCATCGAGACGATCGAGGAATTGAATACGGATCCGCAGCCTCAAGTCGTCATTACCGTGGTCGGCATGAGCAACGGACTCGGCGGTGTTGTCGCCGGCAGCTGCGTCCATCCTGTCATCACCTGCCCCCCGCTCAAGACGCTCGAAGAGTACCAAGTCGATCTCCATTCGAGTCTGCGCATGCCGTCGGATGTTCCCGTCATGACGGTGCTGAACCCCAAAAATGCGGCGCTCGCTGCCGTGCGGATCCTGGCGGAAAGCGATGAGGAGCTCAAAGGGATGCTGAAAACGCGGATTGCAAGGATCAAGGCAGAGTACTAGGATGCGCCCTTCATGAAAAGAGACCCCCTCAAAAAGGCCAAACTCTTCGCCGAACAGCAACTGACTCCGGCTCTACAAGCCCTCTCCAAAGCCGAGGCTCGTCAAGGATCGGCGGCAAGCGAAACCATCGTCGCCATTCGGAAAAATGCAGGAAAAAGAGTGCTGCAATTCATCGAACACAGCAAGGCATTGGGAGGGAAGACTATCGAGCCCGCGGCGGCGGTCGCCTTTTTGGATTTGCGCAATCACTTCAGCTTCCTCCTCGATAGGCTCAATCGGGAACCTCCCTTGCCTGCCAAGCCGCAATACATCGACGAAGTAGTTCCTCTCATCCGCAAAGTCTTTTCGGGATTTCGCCAAGGATAATTAATGCCGTGACCTGCTACCATGCTCGCCATGACTGCGATCACGTTGGAAACCCTCCGCGAAAAATTGAAAGAGTGGAAAGGATGCGATTTACAGAAGACGGCAAACCCCGTTCTGGGAGAGGGCAATCCACAGGCCACGATCATGTTCATCGGCGAAGCTCCGGGGCAGAAGGAAGACGAGCAGGGTCGACCGTTCGTGGGAGCGGCGGGGCAATTTCTCGACGAGCTCCTCTCCTCCATCGGACTGAGCCGTGCCGACGTCTACATCAGCAATGTCGTGAAGTACCGCCCCCCCGAAAATCGCGATCCCCTGCCGATCGAGAAAGAGCAGTGCGAGCCGTGGCTCATGCTCGAAATCGCTCTCATTCAGCCGCGCGTCATCGTTCCACTCGGGAAGCATGCACTCGGAAATTTCTTCACGAAGTTGAGCATCTCCACCGCGCACGGCCAGGCGCAAAAACTCACGGATGCCGTCACGATCTTTCCCATCTTCCATCCTGCTGCGGCCCTCCATAACGGCGGTCTGCGTCAGACGCTCTACGACGATTTCACCGCGCTCAAGAAGTTTCTTACTGAGTCCAACATTCCCATTGCGCGCTCACCGCTCGCCGCTGACCGCTAACCGTTCTCTTGTCTTCCCTCCTCTTCAGCATCGGCCTCTCCGCTCTCCTCTCCGTGACGTCGCTCGTGGTTGTCCTCTTTCGCGTCAGTCCCCTGACCTCGCCGGTCCAAGCGCTCCCCGCCTTCTTCGCCTCCTTCTTCCTCGCCGTCAGTTCCGTCTCCGCCATCCTGCTCTTCCTCCTCTGGCGGCTCCTGCCCATCCACACATGGGACACGGGAAAGATTCTCTCGATCTCCGTACGCCAAGGCATCTTCATCGCCTCCGCGACCTCCATCATGATTCTCTTCTATCTGCTCGGCCTGCTGACATGGTGGATCGCGCTTCTGATCTACGCGGTCTTTATCCTCATCGAGCTCGCCATCAACTCCTAGAGCGGCAGGTATGGATGAGTAATTTTTGCTATTCGAAGCCAAGTATTTGTATTTGCTATATTTTGAAATCATTTTATCATATCCATATGAGTACTCCGGAACTCACTGGCCAGCCAATCAAGACAATCGACATCTGCGAAGATCTCGATGGAGCAGCTGCGACTTTTGTCGAAATATGCAAACAACATCCAAAGGCTTCTTCGATTGTAGAGTATTGCAGGAACGCCGGCTTCGGCGCTGAGCTACTCCACCTACTCGGATCGAGCATCACGCCGCTTGCTATTCGCTGCCAGACAGCCTTTCAAACATCTATCACGCTTCAGCTGGAAGATCCCACTTCCACGCTCGTCCAAGATGTGAAAAATGTCTTCGCACATTCGCAAAAATCCGTAAGTTATCTCGAGATCTTCCAACAATTTCCGAGTGAAGCATTTAAAGCTCTGCATGCATATTCTGCTACGGGCAATCTGCATGAGAGATCGCTACTTGAGATACTTGAGATACGAGAAGGTCATGAAACACACAGTCATGCAATCGGCGCAAATATTCATAAAGCCATTCTCCATCAACTTCGTGAGTTTCTGCGGGAAAATAGTATTGAGTCAGAAATATTAAAAGAAGCCGGTCATTCCTCTCCAGACGGTATCCAACTCAAGCAGGATTATCCAAGGGATGAAATCGACGCTCTCTTGGCACAACTGAAGGGGCAACTGCCATATAAGCTGGATATATATTATCTACATAATAATTCATCGGAGTTGGCTGGGCATCATCATGCAGTGGTCAATGGCTTGTGCTTCAGATGAAGAATTCATGTATCGGAATATGTGAATGGCGAGACGTTCTCGAGAACGGTATGCTTTCGCCATGACTTCCCCGGCCGTTCCCTCTCTCTCCGGCATTCAAGAGCGCATCCGCTCTGCTTCGACAGTTTTGGAACTCGATGCCATCGAGCAGGATCTCTTCGGAAGGAAGCAAGGACTCCTCACCGTCGCGATGAAGGAACTCTCTCAGGCAACGCCCGAGGAGCGGATCGCGAAGGGAAAATCATTGAATGCGCTCAAACAGGAATGCACGACACTCCTCGCAGATCGCCGACGGGAGCTTTCGCTGTCGGCACTCGGATCGCTGGCGCAAACGGATCCGTTGGATGTGACGTTGGATCTGCCAAAGCATGATCGCGGCCATCTCCACCTCATTCCCGAATTCATCCGCAGCGTGGAAGAGGTGTTCGGACGGATGGGATTTGGGGTTGCGGAGGGCCCTGAAATCGAAGATGAGGCTCGGCAATTCGATCTGCTGAATTTTCCGAGGGAGCACGCCGCGCGCGATGCGCAGGACATCTTCTACGTCGACATCGATGCCCCTCCCGACAATCGTTTCCTCCTGCGCGGCCACACCTCTCCGGTGCAAATTCGTTACATGCAGACGCACAAGCCGCCGCTGCGCATCATCTGCCCGGGGAAGGTCTACCGCAAAGATGCCGACGCCACACACTCCCCCATGTTCCACCAGTTCGAGGGACTCATGATCGACAGAGATACATCCCTCGCGAACATGAAAGCCGTGATGATCACCGCAATCCGCGAGCTCATTTCGCCGAACGCGGAATTTCGCTTCCGCACGGGCTTCTTCCCGTTCGTTGAACCCGGCCTCGAGGTGGATATGCGCTGGCAGGGAGACGAGGGCGCGAGCCGGGAAGGAAAGTGGATGGAGATCGCGGGGTGCGGCATGGTGCATCCGAGTGTCCTTAAGAATTGCGGCATCGATCCCAAGAAGTGGCAGGGATTCGCCTTCGGGTTTGGCGTGGAGCGAATGCTGATGATCAAGCATCAGATTCCCGATCTTCGATCGTTCTTCGAAGGTGATCTGCGATTTCTGCGTCAGTTCTAATCACAGTCTCGATCACTTCGCTTAAATATTCTTGCCCCACTCCGTCGGCTCTTCGATGAATTTCTCCACCATCGTGGCTTCTTCCTCGGACACTCTCCCCTCTCTCAAAGCCACCTTCAGAAGAGTGGAAATGGAGGAAAGAGGATGCAAAGCGATTCTCTCAATCTGTGCGTGATCCAGTGAGGAGAGGAATTCGTACGTGAAGATCGAGACGATGTCCGAGACAGTCGCCTTCCCCTCTTCCCGAAGCGCGCTCACCGTGGAAACGGAACTGCCGCCCGTGGAAATGAGGTCCTCGATAACGACGACGTGCTTCTCCGGTTTCAAATCTCCCTCAATGCGTTTCTTCGCGCCGTGCTCCTTCGCTTGGGCACGCACATAAACGAACGGAAGACCAAGACGATCGGCAACAAGCGCCGCCCATCCGATCGCCGCAGTGGCGGTACCGGCGATGACATCGGGTTCGACATGGAGCGTCTTCACGCGCGATGCCAACGCATTGACGATGAAGTCCCGAGCATCGGGATGGCTGTAGATCATCCGGTTGTCGCAATAGATCGGCGATTTGATACCACTCACCCACGTGAAGGGCTTGCTCGGCGAAAGCTTCACGGCACCGATCGAGAGGAGAAATTCTGCGATACGTTCACCATGCGGCATGAGAGGATGGTAGCAGAGGAGGAAGCGGTGGCAAGGTTGTGATGTGTTGGACTCTCGGAAATTCGCAACATTGACTTCCCCCCACTCCATCGTAAAATGCTCTCAACATGCATCGATCCACCATTATTATCAGCATGAGCATTCCACGCATGGCGTGAGAAGTAGTTGCTGCTCTCTACTCTCCCGCGCCGAAGCGGGTTTTTTATTTCTTCTCGCATTCGTATGGACTCTTCGACCTCCACGCCTTCGCTCCGAGATATCCGCGCGACCCGCGATGCGTTTCCCGACGCTCTCGTCCGCACGACATCCCTAGCGCATAGTAATCGATTGTCCGAAACGCACGGCATGAACGTTCTTCTCAAGCGGGAAGATGAGCAACCCGTTCGTTCCTACAAAATCCGGGGTGCTCTCGCGAAAACGCTGTCCCTCTCTCCAGATGAGCGGCAGCGTGGAGTCGCAGGCGCGAGTGCGGGCAATCACGCGCAAGGAATCGCAGCTTCCGGCGCACACTTGGGAATTAATGGAACCATCTTTATGCCGCGTATCACGCCTTCGCAAAAAATCGATGCGACCAGACGACGCGCGGGCCCCTGGATGGAGATCCGCCTGGAGGGCGACACCTTCGACGAAACCGCACGCATCACCCAGAGGCACTGCGATGAAACGGGCGCAACGCTCATCCATCCGTTCAATGACATCGATGTCATCAGGGGCCAAGCGACCGTATCCCTCGAGATCTCCGATCAGATTCGTGCGATGCGCGAACGTCTCGACGCGGTGATCGTCCCCGTTGGAGGCGGCGCTCTGCTCGCCGGAACGATTCTCACGCTGCGAAAAACGAATCCGGATGCACTGATCTTCGGCGTGGAGCCGGAGGGAGCGGACTGCATGGCACAGTCCGTGGACGCGGGTCAACCCATCACTCTCTCGCGCATCGATACGTTCGTGGACGGGGCAGCGGTCGCGAGGCCGGGAGACCTGACGTACGAGATCGTCGCGCAGGCAATTGCCGATGGCAGGGTACGGCTCCTGAAGATTTCGAAGAATCAGCTCTGCGCGGCCATGGCAGATATGCTGCAAATTGATGGAATCATCACCGAACCGGCCGGCGCTCTCTCGGTCGCCGCGCTCGATCAGATCGCTTCGCTCATGCAAGGGAAGAACGTCGTGAGTATCGTGTCCGGGAGCAATTTTGACATGCGACGCATGCCGAAAATTCTCGAACACGCCGATCTCCATCGACGCACCAAAGCATATCTTCAGATCGTCCTTCCCGACCGTCCGCAGGCACTTGCCGAATTGCTTGCCCATCTGGATGCCCCCAAACAATTGAACATCACGTTCTTGCGTTATGACGACGAACACGCCGAAGGCACCCCTCCACTCAACGTGGGATTTGAATCGAAGAACGGCAATTCAGCCGACATACTCGCACTGCTTGAGTCATTGGATGCGCATCAGTACTCCTACCAAGAACTTACCGGGAAGCCCGAATGACGAGAGCGGAGTATGATGCGTCCATGCAGATCGATCCAGAGAAGGAGCGCCGGCTTCATGAGCTTGTCACCGTATTCCTCGCGGAGAACGCGAAGCTGAATCTCACCGCATTTCGCACCGAAGAGACCTGCTGGATCGGCAACATCCTGGATTCTCTCTCCTTCCTCGACATCGTGAGCGATTTCCCGGACATGAAATCCCTCCTCGACCTCGGTACAGGCGGAGGATTCCCACTGCTCCCGCTCGCGATCATGCTCCCGGATGTCATCTGTACGGGGCTCGATTCGATGCAGAAGAAAATTGCCGCCGTGGAGAGGATCGTGCAACAGATGTCACTGCAAAATGTCCGATGTCTCCTGGGTCGCGCAGAGGAACTCGGTCGCTCACCACAGCATCGCGAGCAGTACGATGTCGTGACGATCCGAGCCGTCGCAGAACTGCCCATCCTTCTGGAATATGCTGCGGCGTTCGTGAAGGTCAAAGGCAGGATTGTCGTGTGGAAAAGTATGACGATCGACAAAGAACTCCAGGAATCGCTCCTTGCTCGCGCGGAGCTCTCGTGCCATCTCATCGCGAAGCATGCGTACGAACTCTCCGAGGGATTCGGCAAGCGACAGCTCCTCATCTTCGAGAAGACATCGCCGCTGCTTCCCAAATTCCCCCGTGGTGTCGGCGTACCGAAGAAACAGCCTCTGAAGTAATTTTTTGTTCTTCTTTTTTCTCATGCCTAAGCCCTATATACCAAATGACAAGTGGAGTCAGAAAGCCGCGAGTGAGGGCTACCGCGCCCGATCCGTGTACAAACTCATGGAGCTGGATCAGCGCTTGAAATTGCTCAAACCCGGCATGACCGTCCTCGATCTGGGAGCGGCTCCAGGGAGTTGGCTGCAGTACAGCGCGCAGCGGATCGGACCGAAGGGTAGGGCGATCGGCGTAGACCTCACGGCTATCGAGAGCATCGCGCCGAATGTCTCGCTTGCGCAGCTCGATGTGACGAACGAGGAAGCGCTGCTTGCCCTTCTCGCCGCCGAGCATATTGAAAGGGTCGATCTTGTCCTGTCGGATATCGCGCCATCTACGAGCGGCATCAAAGATGTCGACCAGTGGCGATCGGTGGAACTCGCACAGAGCGTCATCGCCATAGCATCCCGCTTTCTGCGCCCACAGGGATACTGCGTCGTCAAAGTCTTCCGCGGTGCGGATTTCGACGAATTACTGCGCGATATTAAGAGAGAGGGGCTCTGGAAAGATCCGCGCGTCCTGCAGGTGCAGGCGAGCAGAGATCGCAGCCGAGAGGTGTATGTGGCTTTGAAGAGGCTCTGAGAATCGCGAAAGGTGCTTCGAAACATTTCCTCAGTTTCGTCCTCCCGGACGAATGGTATTCGGACGAGTCGGCTTCATCGGCCTCCTCGATTTCTCTACAATGCCGCCATGATCGTCTTCAAGAACGTAACGAAGCAGTACAAGGGGAGAGATGTCCTCTCCGCCGTTTCGTTTCGCATCAATCCTGGGGAATTCGTCTGCGTCACGGGACCGAGCGGCGCGGGAAAATCGACGATCATTCGTCTCCTCATCGGCGCGGAAGCGTCGACGAAGGGAAGCGTTGAAGTGGACGGTGCGGATCTGCGATCCGTCCCCCGCTCTGCGATGCAACTCTTTCGCAGGAGAGTCGGTGTCATGTTCCAGGACGACAAACTTCTCGAGCACCGAACGGTTGCGGAGAATATCGCCTATCCTCTCGAGGTCTGCGGTGCGAGCGCTGCACTCATCCGCAAGCGCCTGCCGACGATCTTAAAGAGGATGGATCTCGTCGGACGTGCTTCTGCATTCCCGAGTGAACTCTCCGGCGGGGAGCGCGCCCGCACGGCCCTTGCTCGCGCCATCATTCATCATCCCGCAATCCTCCTGGCCGATGAGCCGACGGGCAATGTCGATCCGAAGCAATCCAAAGCCGTCATGGAACTCCTCCGCGATATCAACCGATCCGGCACGACCGTCATCCTCGCCACGCACGACACGGTCCTCGTGGATCTGCTCCACACGCGCGTCATCCGCCTCGAGAACGGCAAAGTCATCCGCGACAGCATCGGAGGATACGAGGAGGAACCGAAACAAGAACGCTCCGAGATCCCGCAGGCGATCTTCGTCTCGCCGATAGCGCAAAAGAAGAGTGTCGGCGAAGCTCTCCACCCACAGACGAAAGGCCGGAAGAAAATCCACATCACGGCGATCGGCGTGGCCTGACCCGCCTCGTTCTCCGCAGATTCCTCCTGTATACTTCGCCCATGCCGAAGAAGAAAGACGACAGCCTCTCGTACAAGCGCGCCGGCGTGGATATCGACGCGGCGAACGCGCTGAAACAAGGCATGCGCAAGGATATGGAAACGAGCGATTCGCGCGTGCTCAATCGCATCGGCGCCTTCGGCTCGCTCTTCGAGGCATCCTTCCCCGGCATCGAGCATCCCGTGCTCGTTCTCAAGACCGAAGAGCCGGGAACGAAGCAGAAGATCGCCGTCGACCACAAGCGCTACAGCTCGATCTGTCTCGACATGATCCATCACCTGATCAATGACATCGCCGTCATGGGCGCCGTCCCCCTCGCGGTACAAGACGCCATCATCTGCGGCAAACTCGAACCGGACGTGGTAGCGGAGATGGTACGAACGATGGCAGAGGCATGCCGAAATTTTGACTGCACCCTCACGGGAGGAGAGACATCCGAACAGCCCGGCGTCATCCCCGAAGGCACCTACATCCTCACGTCAAGCGTCGTCGGCGTCGTCGAGAAATCGATGATCATCGACGGCTCGCGCATCCAGAAGGGCGACCAAGTCCTCGCCGTCGCCTCGAACGGTCTCCATACGAACGGCTACTCGCTCGTGCGCAAGCTTATGGCAGAGCGTCCGAGCATCATCGATGACAACGTGAACGGCGAATCCTTCCTCGATGCCATCCTCACGCCGCACCTCTGTTATCTCCCCGGCATCAAAGAGCTCTTCGCGCTTCAGGAGCTCCATGGACTGGCGCACATCACGGGTGGAGGAATCGGCGAGAATTTGGATCGCATCCTCCCGGCCGATCTGGATGCGCGCATCGACCTCGGAAAGATCGATATCCTGCCGATCTTCAAACTCATTCACGAAGCGGGAAACGCTTCCGATGCGACGATGCTACGCACCTTCAATCTCGGCGTCGGCCTCACGATCGTCGCGGACCGCAAGAGCGTCCCGCTGATCGAGAGTCACCTCTCCAAGAAAGGCTATGTGAGTTATGCCATCGGAGAGATCGTCGAAGGGAAGAAAGCCGTCTCCTTCGAAGGAAATCTCAAGTGGTGATTCCCGTTATGTTGTCATTGTAGGAGTGTCTTATTGTTCGTGCTGCACAATTGGCTCTTGGGCTCTCTTTCGGCCTGGATCAGCCGAAAGAACCCGTTTTAAGGGTTGACACCCCCGCAGAAAAGAATATAATTTGCTTCACGAATATTTCGTCATACGAACTATCTATGGCTCAGACCCGAAACATCGTCGATCTCTCCTTTGAACTCAGCCGCCTCATGCGCAGTGCCATGTCGCAATCCGACCCAAAACACGCGAGCACGAATTTGCGTCTCCAGGGGCTGACGCTCATCCGAGAAACCCCACACATCACGATGAAGGATCTCTCCCAGAAGCTTGGCATCTCCGCGTCCACGGCGACGGTGTTCATCGATCGCATGGTGGAACTCGGATGGGTGGTGCGGAAAGCGGACAAGAAGAATCGCAAACTCGTCTGCCTGAGTGTCACGCCGCACGGGAAACGTTGTCTGACGAAGAATCTGAAAGAACGTCGTGCGATCCTCCGCGACTCCATCGCACAGATCCCCTTGAAAGATCAGAAGTCTCTCCACCGCATCCTCCTGAAGCTCGTCACCAATTTCCGCAAGTCTTCCCGTTTCGCATCCTAATCCCTCTATGACCGATTCTCATCCAAAAACGGCAGAGAAGAATAAGAACACTCCCATGCGAAAGAAGATCGTTCTTACGTTAATTGTTGTCGGCGTCATCGCCTTCATCGGCGGAACGCTCTACTGGCTCCACACGCGTCAGTTCGTCTACTCGGACAAGGCGCAAGTCTCAGCTCCGCTCATCAAACTCGCCCCTCACGCCCCCGGCGAGCTGAAGCATGTCTTCGTGAATCTGGGAGACGCCATTGCCCCCTACACCGCCGTGGCGCGCGTCGGCGACGAGATGATTTCCTCGCAAGTCCGCGGCATTGCCGTCGTCGTACAACAGGACATCGGAACGATCTACCAACCGGGGCAGGCCGTGGTGACGATGATCGATCCGACGGCGCTGCGCATTGAGACGCAGATACAGGAAGACAAGGGGCTGAAAGATATTCATGTCGGGCAGCGCGCGAATTTCACGGTCGACGCATTCGGATCGAAGCAATACGAAGGCACGGTGGAGAGCGTCAGCCAGACCGATAGTCAGGGGGACGTCGTCTTCAATATCTCCGACCAGAGACAGGAGAATAGCTTCGATGTAAAGATCCAGTACGATCACGATCTGTATCCCGAATTGCAGAATGGCATGAGCGCGAAGGTTTGGATCGTGAAGTAACGCGCACCGCCTATGCACGAAAATTCCGACACGCATCACAACGGCATTCCGAAGGGGCTGATTCTGCTGACGGTCATCATCGGCACATTCCTCGGTCGTCTCGACCAGACAATCGTGAACCTCGCGCTGCCGAAAATCGTCAATGACTTCCATATTACCGTCTCCTCCGCCGGCTGGATCGCCACCGCCTATATCCTCGCCAATGCCGTCTTCGTACCGATCTGGGGCAAGCTCGGCGATATGATCGGCCGCAAGAAAGTGTACATCCTCGGTTTCACGATCTTCATCGCCGGATCCATCTTGGCCGGGCTTTCCTGGAACCTCAGCTCCATGATCGTCTTCCGTATCATCCAAGCCATCGCCGGATCCGCCGACTATCCGACGGCCATGTCGATCATCGCCTTCACCTACAAGAGCAACAAGGAACGCTCGCAGGCACTCGGCATCTGGTCCTCGTCCTTCGCGGCCGCAACGGTCTTCGGACCGCTGATCGGAGGACCGCTGATCGACAATTTCGGTTGGCGGTCGGTTTTCCTCATCAATCTCCCCATCGGCATCATCGGCATCTTCATGGCCATCACCTTCATTCACGAATCCAGGTCCCAAAAGAAAATGGCGGCCTTCGACATCCAGGGAGCCGTTGTGCTTGGCATCGCCCTCTCCGCGCTCGTCCTTGTTCTGGACAAAGGACTCGGCTGGGGTTGGCTCTCCGTGGATAGCATCATCTGTTACATGACGACAATTCTCAGCACGCTCTATTTCATTCGGATCGAACGCAAGCATCCTGACCCGATCGTGGATCTGAAATTCTTCAAGAATAACATCTTCGTCCAGGCGCTCCTGAACAATTTCATCATCTTCATGGGCATGATGGGGAGCGTGTTCCTCATCCCCATCTTCGCACAGACCTTCCTCGGATACGGAGCGACGGAAACGGGCTACCTCTTCATCCCGATGGCGGTGTGCATCATGATCGGCGCACCTATCGGGGGGAGGCTGACCGGCAAGGTACAGGCGAAGTACGTGATCGCCGTGAGCACGCTCGTCGCGGGCATCGGCCTCTATCTCTTCTCCTACATCGATCCGCGTTCCGGCCCCCTCGACATCATCATCCCGCTCTCCATCATGGCTTTCGGTATGGGATTCGGTATGGCGCAGCGCACCAACATCATCGCCGCCGCCGTTCCGACCTCGGAAGTGGGTATCGCCTCCTCCATCCTGGCTCTCGCGCGCAATATCGCGGGAGCATTCGGCATCTCCGTCTTCGCAACCATTCTGCAGGACTCGACCAACAGCGCGGTCCTCCGTCTTGCGAAATTCAGCTCGTATCATGGAACAAGTGCCGTCCAGTACGCGCAATTCGTCTCCCTCATCGAACTGGATGCAAGGATCATCGCATACCACATCGTCTTCATTACGTCTGCGGTCGTCGTCCTCGTGGGCGCATTCCTGGCACTCTCGATTTCGGCGGATGTGCGCAAGGGGGTGGAAGTGCACGTCGAAAGCTGAGAGGCACGTTCTTCCCTGCCATGGAACCTCCGACTGCGTGTTGCCATCGCAAAAACTGACTCTCGTAGAAACATTGGGTGCGCACGTTCTCTTGCAGCTACCTCCGCGACAGTACGATAGGAGCACCCCATGCCTTCTCCCACTGACGCTGCGTTCCGCCTGCCCGAGAAACGTCTTGTCTCAGCCTTCTCCCGGTTCGTCTCGATGAGGGGGCCGGAGCGATTGCTTGCGCTGATCGATACCATTGAGGAAAGGGAATCTATTCTCCCTATTCTCTCGCAAGGTGCTCCGCTCTCGTCACTGCTCGCTCCATTACACTGTTCTCCGGAAATACTGCAGAGCCTCCATCCCGAACTCGCACTGTTCTTCCGTCTCTCTCAGATCATCGAATATCTCCTCTTCTCCATTGAAACGACAAAAAGAGAGCCCTCGTCACAAGAATTGCGAAAGCTCCTCCCCCTCATCGCACGCTATTTGACGATCCTTCCATCGGAGTCCGAGATGATCGAAAAACGATATTGAAAGCGTCGAGAATTCTGCCTTGAGGGGCAATGATGCCTTGTCCGCGGGCAAACGCGAAGGTAGCCTTGCCCCCTTTTATGTCGCCGGAGCAACCCCATCAAAGCGCCCCAAAGCCATTGTTCATCAAAGCACGCGATACCATTGAACAGAACCCTGCCGTGCATGCGGTTCTGCAGACAATCGGAACATACATACACGCCAATCACATCAGCGCTTCGCGCGCACTCGGCGTGATCGCAGCGGTTTGCCTGGATCCCGTGTCACGCGCCGCGAGCGTGGCCACGTACGCCGTCACGACGGGAGTCGACTGGCTCGACGGTGCGGTCGCACGAAGCACCGATGGCGGTGAAACGCGGGAGGGAGCCATCCTCGATACCTTCATCGACAAGATAGGGAATGCCATCGCTCTCTCCCACATCGTCTCCCAGCACATGGAACATGTCTGGTTCTCCGCAGCTGCGGCGCTGAGTGTATCACTGAATGTGATCTCTCAGGCGCAACGCGGTCCAACGCAACTGAAGGACATCGCACGTGGTATCTTCTCGCCCGAACGATGCGAGAAAGTTGAGAACGGGAAAGGCGTAAACGGCATCCGAGCAAACGTCTTCGGGAAAATTAAAATGATTATCGAATCCGCCGCCATCCTCGGCATGTTCGCGGCGGGAGATGATCCAATGATGCAGGGAGCGGCAACCCTCGCCCTCACCGCATCCTCCGCCCTCTGCGTCATCGGAACGCGCAAGAGAATGCATGTAAAAAGAGAGAAAGAGATCGCATAGGGATACAAAAAATGCCGCAGAGCACTGTCGCTTTACGGCATAGAATCTCGAAGAATTAGTCCTTGAAAACGAAGAATTCTTCTTTCGGAAAACGCACCTTCTTGTACGCGGCGCTCTGATCTTCGCTGGAACGAAATCCCAAGGGGCAAAAAGTGACAGCCGTTAGATTTTTGTCCGACAGTTGCAGATCTTCATCGACGAGCGCGGCATCGAATCCCTCCATGGGACATGCATCGATGTTTGCCTGTGCAGCCGCCGAGAGCAGAAATCCCAATCCGATGTACGCCTGGCACTTCATCCAATTGGCGAGAGCTTCCGGCGAACGCCCCTTGATGGATCCCACCATCATCTCGCGATATTCCTTCAAACTCTCTACCGGGATGCCGCGCGTCTTGGAAACGAGGTCGATGAATGCGTCGACGTACGATTCATCGATTGTTTTGTACGCGCAGAACACGACCAAATGCGACGCATCGGTGATCTGCGTTTGACCCCACGCGTGCTCCTTCATCTTTTCGCGGAGAGCCGGGTTGGTGATCACAAACACTTTGTACGGCTGTAAACCGTACGATGAAGCAGCGAGCTGCGTTGCTTCGAGCAGCTCATCCACTTGTTCTTGTGTCAGCTTTTTCGTCGAATCGAATTTCTTCGTGGCGTAGCGCCAGTGCAAGTTATCGTTGTAGGTGGACATGGAAGAATGGGAGAAATGGGTAGAAGAGATATATTTGGATGGTGTCGTCTCTGGAGGATACAGCAATTCACGGTTGCTGAACCAATTTCATCAACATATTTGTCGTCGGGTATTCATAAGTACTCAGGATAATTGGCGACTGGACATTTCATTTCATTCACGGAAAGAAGAGAATAGGGCAGTTGTCCTTCCCTCCAATCTCCTATGGATCACTCTCATCATCCAGGCGGCCGTCGCGGCCCCTTCGGCGAAGCGCTCATCGTTATCTCCGTGATCGTCGGCTACTTCTGGCTCTTTGAGCACGGCAAAGTTTCCCTGCAAGGCACATGGGAATACATCGGCTTTCTCGCCGCCATCGTCGTCTTCTACTTCGCGCTCATCATCTGTCGCATCATGTTCTTCAACGCAACACGCAGCAGCAGCGACATGCCGTGGTGGGCACAGTATGAACAACAGAAGAAGAAAAGTGACGATGCTCCAAGGAAGAAATAATCTCACTTTCCTCTGCCTTCAGACGTTTCGAACGTTCAAATCCCACCTGGATATGAATAACTTTTGTGTTCTGATATTTTGGCTATAGAAAGAGGATTGGATTGCCAAGAACTTCGCGAAGTCCGTGGCTGGGCATCCTGAAGTTTATCCAAACCGGTAGTGCTGCTAAAAGGTTGTGTCTATCAGTAATCTTTCTTGTCTGCAGAACCGTCCTCTACCCTGATTCTCGTGAATCATTGCAACATACGATTCAAATGATAGTATCAATAATAATGCACCGTACTCGCGCTCTCTTTGTCCTGAGTCTACTCCTGGCCGTGATACTCGGGACTGTGGTTGTTAGTGGGGTTGGTCATGACACAACACTCTTTCTTCCGTTCCTCGCCTCATCAAAGAAAATGACATCGAAACCAAGTACGCCTCAACAACCTCTCGTAACGAAAGATAAGAATGCAAAAGGGTACTGCTGTATTTCTAAAGCAACGCAGGAGTGTAGCAAAACCTACATGACTTTGAGAGAGTGCCTCTCGAAGAAAGGTGCTTTTTTTTGCAGCTCAGGAATCAAATGAGTCGTGGCAACGATGTAATGAACAAGTGTGCGGCGGGAAACTTCAGAGTACGATCTCTGTCCAGTGGGACCCTCCTCCAAGCACCTTTGACAATGCGACTATCACGCTCAAAGCAAGTGTTCAGCCCTCTGATGCTGGCGGAATGGTGGCTTTCGATTTCAATGTATCAGACCATGAAGAGGCTCCCCTCGTAAACGGGCTGGCATCTCTTGCTCTACCGATCAGTGCAGGGAAAGACTACCATGTGGGTGTGGTGTACTACGGAGATACAAAACACAAAGGATCGCACACCGTCGCAAATATTCTCGCTGCACAACAGCCAAATGTCTGCTGTGTTTGCCAATATGATGACAGAAGTGACAACGTCTGTGCGAAGTACAAACCCGAAAATATTAGTGATTGTCCATTTAATGAGAATGGCGTGAATTGTATAGGTGAGGAAGACGGAGGAAAATTTTCATGCATTCCGTATTTTCGGAAAGTTTGCCAAGACTGGCTTTCGACTCAGGGGGGTGATTGTTCGATAAAGAAGATGACTCCGATCGGTGTAGTCCCTAGTCAGGAATCTCTTGCGGAGTGCAAGAAAATGAAAGGATATGTCGCGCAACACAGCGAAGTAGAAAAATGCGGTGCATTTGAGCACGATATTGAGTCGTGCTTAAATTGCATTGGACCGGAGTGTAAGAATATCAGCTTCACTCACATGGGCTGTCGTACCTTTGGAAATGATACTGTGGCAGATACATGGATGAAGCATTTGAAGTCTAAACTCAAACCTGGTCAGACTCTTAAGGTGACAGCGAATCAAGATATATCTACACCAACTTGTACCTCATATGAAACGTACGAGTTAACCATTGATACGCTTAATGTACATGCGGATTATTGCCAGATTGATAATTTCTGTTCTCTCAGCGATCAACCACATCCAGTATGGTGCACTCTCAAATCAGATAATAAACAGGTTCAGGAAATCTGCTGCAGAAATCCAGAAAAAAGAAATTATAGTAATCCTGACCAAGGGAATTACATTCAAGGAAAGAGTTGTCCGTGGCCTCAACCTAAACGTCCAAGCATAAGATTCGTAGAGCCTTAGAAAAACTCTCTACAGTTTTTGCGCTCGGTGATTGAATGAATAATCGTACTCTTTCAGGTACAGAGCATACTTTAGCGATTTTTCGTTCAAATCCCACCTGGATATGAATAACTTTTGTGCTCTGATATTTTGGCTATAGAAGGCTGTTTTTCTATCCACGCACTTCGCGAAGTGCGTGGCTGGGGAGGAGGGATTCGAACCCCCGAATGCCTGCTCCAGAGGCAGGTGCCTTACCACTTGGCTACTCCCCAACGGTGAGAATGACGTATCGCCCGGCCGCTTCGGACAGAGCAGAAGTGTAACGCCCGACCCCCTCCAAGAAAAGGGAACGTTTAACTCAGATTCGTCGGAGCGCGCTCGTAGGGCGTCTGCTTCTTCGCTTCCTCCTCCTGCTGCTGCTTGCGCAGCAATTGCTCTGCGCTCTGCTTCGTCTCCGCTCTCTCCACAGCCTGCTTCGCCTCCTCTTCCCTGGTCTTCGTCGTCATGTCCTCCACCTGCTGCGAAAGCGCGTCGAGCGGTCCGCCCTTTTCTTTGTTCCTCGCATCCAAGTTCTGCTTGAGCACGTCGAGCTTCAGCTTCTGCAATCCCTGCTTCTGCAGACGCTCTTTGTGATCCGCCTTCCCGTGATCCGCGCGCTCGAGTGCGCGATGCGTGGAGAGCGATTCCTTGAGGGTATCGTCATCGTCGGAAGGCATGGATTCATTATACGCCTGTCACGGTAAGTGGAATTGAAAGAGGACGCGCCATTTTCGGCTTCCCGCTTTCTTTCTCAGGGCAAGAAAGAAAGCGGGGGAAAGAAAGTGCTCGCGCAACAATACTTCGTAAGGTCTCACTCTATTATTCTTTGTCTTCCTGAAGGATTTATCCTCTTATCACTATTCCACCCCTGTGTTGCGCGTGCCTGCCATGTTGGTGTGATTGTTTTTTTAGAGTTAAAAAGCTTTCGGTCGGAGCCGCGCACCACGGGGTGGAATAGCACCGAATGGTATGGATGGACTGAAAGAATATCCGTCATGGGGGATGGAATCACGTTAGCATTGGTGCGCGGAGCCTGCCTGCCGGCAGGCAGGGCGCTTTCTTCGTCCTTCTTTCTCGCCCTGAGAAAGAAGGACAAAAGATTCATGCAACGAAGATATTGCCCCGAGAAAGAAAAGCGATGTGTGTCGCCCTTACAAAGAAAGAGAAAAGCCTATGCATTGAGATAGCAGGACATACTCCATCATCAGGCAATGAACCTAAGAGATGCACTTGCTTGCATACACAAAAACCGCCTGCGCTCCCCACCCAAACCTCCTATACTTCCCCCGCCTGCCCGCGTAGCTCAGTGGATAGAGCACCTGGCTTCGAACCAGGGGGTCGTGGGTTCAATTCCTGCCGCGGGCACCATCCACTATTCAAATCCGTTACGTCTTGGGACGCATTTCTTGGTCAGAGATCATCCGTTCTCCTGCGAGTTCCGAGCGCTTCTAAAGCCCTTGATTTTCTCATGAAAATACCTACCTTTCACCGCTATCACGCCGAAACAATGAGTACCCCTGACTCCGAACCCCCGCTACAGGCAGACCGAAGACCGTCGATCGATCTCAGAATGGAAGGAAACGGCGAAGGAAGCAGATCGATGCATGTCGGAATACGGCGTACCGCATTCCGGAAGCAGCTTGGCTCGATCATGCGCATCAATGGATACGGACCGGAAGATGCGGAAAAAGAGGCACGACATTTTCTCACGAAGTACTTTCAGGAAAATGTACAGGCGTCGGAAACCATCGTGGACATGCATGACATTATCCACGAATTCCTCTTGAGAGCGCCGCGCGTGAACTTCCTCAAATGCATCGACGGACGCGAACATGGCAGTAAGGGAATAGGATATCCGCCAACCACCATCGACTTCTTCCGCACGGAGGGATGCCGACTCAATACCGGCATCGGCAACATGCCGTTCTGGCGACGCATGGATCGCAGAGCCATCGATGCCGCTCGCTGTACACCGGGGACTCCCGCCCTCTTCATCGCGCAAGCACATACCGGGCATATGGGTGGAGGATGCGCCGCACAAGCAAGAGATGCGAATGGGGAACTTCTGCCAAAATCTACCGTGATTGAGAATTCACTTCGGACGGTCACGGATCATGCCGAAGCGGTACGAAGGCAATACTCTCCGGATGCGGTCTACGCAATTCACGGCATCACGAACACCGATGATATGTCGAAACGTTTCATCTTTCCGGATAGAACCGTCATCGATACATCTGAAATTATTGAGTCCACAAGGAAGAAGTGCGCTCTCCTGCATTCATCGGATGTCTTTACGGCGAATTTCCTCAATCATCCGATCCCGGATAGCGCAATCGGGCAGCACACGGAAAACCTGAAGGTTCGGGAAATCATGGGGGGAGACGACGCTCCCATGTACCGCAGACTCGAAACAGCCATCGCAATGGAAGCGTATCTCCTCAGGGAAATCTCTTCCTCCGCACAGAGCGGCAACAACACGATTGTGAATCCAGCGGTCTTCCATGCCGTCCAGTCCATCCTGGAAGACATCAGTGATCTCCCGCAATCCCTGAAAGGCCCGCTCCTCTACCAGACGATTTGGAATATCGCCTATACCCTCTATCAGAGGAACCGCCTGGAAAATATGTCGCCAGAGGAGAGAGAGGAACATCTCGAACATGCCGAGACGCTCGTCTGCTACGGAGAGGGATTCGAACTCCTTCCCCGCAACAAAGCCATCCTTGCGAAGACCGGTCGCGGAGATGACCGCGCCGCGCTGCTTGTAGCGAAGACCGTCTTGGAAGGAAATAGAAAGAAGAGACCGCAGAATCACAAACCGATCGTCCACATCAACGTGGAAACCACGGGAAGAGTCGACAGCTGGAATGCGTTTAACGAGCAAGTATCTTCACGACTCGCCGCTATGACACGGGAGGTCTACGACGTCTTTCAAACCGACGTCTCCGTCGTTACGACCTACTCGCATCAGGAACAGAAGAGGTACTATCCAGTGCAGACATATCCCGCGACGCCAGAGAAGCCTCACGATCCGCGACTTTCCTTCCCCATCGATCTCTCCGTCGGCCTCAAGAATGATCCGACCTTTGCGAACGAACTGATGCGACGCGAACATGAGTATGCGGATGAGATGTTCACGGATAATAACCATTAGACATCCGACAGACAGAATGTGATCTGCCACGCTCCCCTCTTGCAAATCTTCGAAATCTTAGGATACTCCGTGCTATGACTTCCGCCCCCAAGACCTCAGCATCCAACTCTGCTTTCCTGACGTATCTCAGAGAGAATGTGAAATCCGCGGATACGCTGCGAAGCATGAAGACGATCATCCAGGAGTTCAGCACACGCGCTCCTCGCGTCTTCGCATCGAAATGCATCGACGGACGCGTCCATGGAAGCAAGGGGAAAGGCTACCCCATCGGCACCATCACCTTCAATCGCACGGAGGGGAACAATATTGATACGAGCTTGAGCAACACTGCGTTCTGGAATCGCCTGAACGGCGTCGTCCTCGATGCGCGATACAACACACCGGGCGTTCCCGCCATTTTCTTCGCGCTCGGCCACTGCTCGGGACACGGGCACGGGTGCGCAGCGCACGGCGGCGATGATGGCAAGGCACTGGAAGCCGTCACGAAACAAGCGATGGCTGTGCGGGAACGGTACACACCCGAAGACATCATCGTCATCCATGGCATGACCAACACGGATGATATGTCCGAGCGTCTCATCTTCTGCGACGGGTCGGTGCTCGACACGGAGGAAATCATCGCCGCTCTGGAGAAAGCCGGAACGAAGATCTTCCACCCATCCGATGTCTTTCAGCCGCAGTTCCTCTCGAAACCTCTCGACGACATCGCCACGGATCGTTACGTCGGACACAAGACACCCGCAGAACTCTTCGAGGGGGTGGGGGCTCCCGTCTACCGCGACTTGCAGACGGCACTCGCGATGGAAGCGTATCTTTTGCGCGAAATCTCCCGCATCGATGCCTCCGACGGCAAGACGAACGACATCGTTCATCCAAAGATCCTCCAAGCGGTGACGGACACCCTGAAGAGCATCGAAAAGTTTCCCACGAGACTCAGGGCTCCGCTGCTCTACCAGAGCATCTGGAACATCGCCTACACCCTCTACCAACGACGCAGACTCGAAACGATGGATCATGAGGAACAAGAACTTCACCTGGATCATGCGGAAACGCTCGTGTGTTACGGCGACGGCTTCGAGGCACTCCCGCGCAACAAAGCCGTCCTCGTGAAAACAGGAAGAGGAAATGACATCGATGCGCTCACGGTCGCACGCAACGTGCTCCTCAATAATCGAAAGAAGCGACCGCAGGCACATCCGCCGCTCGTACACATCAACACGGAAGTGGTCGGCAAGATCGATACCTGGGATACCTTCAATGACCAGGTCCTCTCGAAGATCGCGACGATGACGCAAGCGATCCACGAAGTTTTCCAAACGGATGTGTGCCTCCTCACCACATACTCATACAAGGGAGAGAAGAAGTTCTATCCGATCAGCACTCAACCGAATGACGCGTCCACCGGAGATGCGTTACCGCGCATGGAGTTCCCGCTGAACGTTGCGCGGGATCTCAAGGCAAATACACTCTCGCGATCGGAGCTGGCCGTCCGCGAAGGAACGTACAGCCAGATGATGCGCATGGACGAATCCGTTTCTTCGGAAAAATAATTCGACGAAATTTTTTCTTAGAATTAATAAACGCCGCTCCGAGGAGCGGCGTTTATACATACACTGAGACTTACTTCCTCTTCTTCTTCGTCGCCTTCTTGGTCTTCTTCACCTTTTTCTTCGCGGTCTTCTTCGGCATACCAACAGGGGGAAAGAAATATATTTTCATACTCTACTCATTTAAGTTTTTTAGGAAAGTCATTATGGAAATTTCATGATGACGAAAGCCGCATCTCTATTCTCTTCATCGTTCTGGTTTTTTCGAAAAATATTTATTCGTGACGAAGAAGATGACCCATTTTTTCTTTTTTTGCTTTGAGATACTTTCGCTGTCGATCCGATGACGAAGAAATCTCAATCGGAATTTGCTCCACCATTTCCAATCCATATCCCTGCAGTCCCGCGATCTTCCGCGGGTTGTTCGTGAGGAGACGAATTTTTCCAACGCCCACATCTCTCAGAATTTGTGCTCCAATTCCATATTCGCGCAAGTCCGTCGGAAAGCCCAATCTCTCGTTGGCCTCCACCGTGTCGAGTCCTTCCCCCTGCTGCAACGCGTACGCGCGAATCTTATTCGTGAGACCGATGCCCCGACCTTCCTGTCGCATGTACAACACGACTCCCGCTCCTTCCTCTTCTATGCGCTTCATCGCGAGATTTAATTGCTGACCGCAATCGCAGTGCTTCGAATGGAAGACATCTCCCGTGAGACATTCCGAATGCACGCGAACGAGCGTGGGTAATGACGCGTCGATCTTCCCCTTTACGAGAGCAACATGCTCCCGACCTGATACATCATCTTCATACACAATAATTTTCCACATACCCATTTCCGTTTCGAGATCACTCTCCGCATCGCGGTGGATGAGATGTTCGTTATTCCGACGCCACGCGATGAGATCGGAAATTTTCACGATGGGAATGTCGTGTTCACGGGAAAATATTTCGAGATCAGCAAGACGCTGCACCGCTCCATCATCACGCATGAGCTCGCTAATGATCGCCCCCTCGCGTAGTCCCGCGAGACGACAGAGATCGACGGAGGCTTCGGTATGTCCGGCACGCACGAGCACGCCGCCCTGCTTCGCCCGCAACGGAAAGATGTGTCCCGGACGACGCAAGCTTGCCGGCCCCGCCGCGGGATCGATGGCCGCGAGTACCGTTTGTGTGCGGTCCGCAGCGGAGATGCCCGTCGTCACGCCCTCCGCTGCCTCGACGCTCACCGTGAACGCCGTATTGAAGTGCGACGTATTGTGCGACACCATGAACGGAAGATCGAGCGTGTCGGCGAGAGCATCCGCCAACGCCAGACACACGACTCCGCCCGTATGCCGAATCATGAACGCCATTTTTTCTTCGGTCACATGCTCCGCTGCCAAAACGAGGTCGCCCTCGTTCTCACGGTCCGCATCGTCGACGACGATGAGAAATCCGCCCTGCTTCAATCGATCAAGTGCCTGGGGAATGGTTGAGAACGTTTCCACGGAACATGGATTATATCCATTTCCATGGCGAAACGAAAGAGTCTGCGCCTGAAAATTCCCTGATTCAGTGCAAAGAAATGGAATACGTTTCCCGCTCCGCCCTCGGTGCCGCATGTCCGATGCCGACGTAGTACGTCCCGACCGGATACACGAATGCCGCATTACACGTCGGTCCCGAGAAGCTCGGGAGACTGACATCGGAAGAAGGCAGGATTCTGCACGTCGGATTCTGGGCACTCACGAGACTCACGGTCATTTGCTTCGGCGTTGTGACCGTGAAGACGTACCAGTCGCTCAGATCGTTCGGGGCGAGCACGCCAACTGATGTCTTCCCCAGAGAGAGAGAAAGCGCCTGCGAGAATCCGTCGTTGCCATCCCCCTTTCCCACTTGAGCGGTGACCGTGTAATTGACATCGGGATTACTCGGCTGAAGTTGCAATTGATAGTCCCCGGCGCTCATGGCGACGCGGAGGTAGCACGAAGCGTTCTCCTGAAATCCGAGATAGTATTCCGTCGAAATGCCGTTGGCATCGAGATGGTAAAGAATGCAACGAACCGTTCCGGACTGTCCGGCCGTGAGCGAAGCGGTGATATCGGCGACCGCAGGGGCAGAGAGATGAAAACGATACGATGCCGTATCGGTGCCGAGGAAGTGACGATTATCCGTGAAAGGAAAGTTGAGTTGCATGACGTACGCCGACGACGAGCTCGATGCGACAGAAGATGCACTGGAACTGCTTGCGGGAGGGACAACAACTGATCCGCTGGAAGATGATGAGGAAGAACTACTGGAAGAAACATCCACACTGGAAGACGAACTCGACAAGGAAGATCCTTGGAGCGCATTCCAGATATACGCCGCCGCTTCTCCGCGAGAAAGAGGCTCGGACGGCGAGAATAGCGCCCCGGTCTGGCCCACAACCGGCAGAATATGATTCTGATAGCCAGCGAGAACGTAGCGCGCGAACCACTGTGTGGAAGAGACATCGTTCAATCCGAGTGCGATCACGCCCGCGTTCCAGTCGTCGGGAACGGGAAGGTGAAGAACATTGAGCGTCATCTTCAGCGCTTCCGCACGCGTCACGGGATGCGCGGGGCGAAAGGAATTGTCCGTGATGTATCCCTGCACGTAGCCATGCATCACTGCATCGCACACAAAGGACTCATACCAACTCCCGCTCCCGATATCGGGGAAGCACCCTTTCTGATTCGCATCGGGGGTCTTATTCGCCGCCTTGTAGAGCATCTTGAGCATCGCCGCACGATTCACCGGATCGAGCGGTCGAAACGTTCCATCCGGATTCCCCGAAACGACCCCCAGTGACGCGAGTCCCTCAATCTCTTTTTTGTAGAGCGTCGCGTTCGAGACATCGGAGAACGCCGATGCCGCTTGTGCGGTCATCAAGCCGAGAAGCAGGAACGCGGGAACGAGCGCAAAGAGCCGGGGACGCATGGAGGCGGGGAGAAAGTACCGCGAGTTTATATTGAACACGAAGTTTGTTCAATAATGCGTTGCAAACACCACTTGCAGAACGGAAATTTTGGTCTTCTCAAATACTCATCCGAAAATACCGATTCCCTGGGTCTTTGCGCTATGAACCTATACGCCTCAAGAGAGCTAAAGATTGGAGAACCGACTGCGCGGCCTGCGCTCCTTGATCGAGGCGTTCGCGCGCTTGCTCCATGGTATCGACGGCGAGGATCTCGAAGGCAAAAGGAATGTGATGCTCCGTTTGCACCCGCATAATCCCCTCCGCCGCTTGATCGGCGATGAGTGCTGCGTGGCGCGTCTCGCCCTGCACGATGATGCCGATGCCGATGAGCGCGTCGACACTCTTACGTGCGGCAAGCGCCGCTCCGATGAGCGGAATTTCGAAGGATCCGAAGACCGGATATTTCTGAATATGATCGGGCGGAATGCCGGCGGAAAGCAGCATTTCCTCCGCACTCGCGACGAGTCGATCGCACTCCTCCTTATAGAAGGAGGCGTACACGATACCGATGCGCCACTCGCGATCGACAGAACCGGCGAAGGGAGCGGTGTCGCTGGAAATCTTCATGGTCGAGGAGGGAGGAAGTGCCGGATGTACCTGCCGATGATATCCGTTTCGATGTTCACGCTCTCCCCTTTTATGAGCGATCCAAGCGTGGTTTGCGCGAGCGTCTGCGGGATGAGCGCCAGAGAGCAACGGTTATCATCGAGCGATGCGACCGTGAGTGAAACGCCGTCGATGGTGATGGATCCCTTGGGAACGACGAGAGAAAGGAGTGCGGAGGGAAGCGTCAGCGTCAGAATCTTCCCGTCCATCGATGCAACCGTCGCCGTTCCCTCCGCATGCCCCTGTACGATATGACCGTCGAAACGATCCGTCGCCAGCATCGCGCGCTCAAGATTGATGCGATCTCCTTGCTTGAGACTTCCGAGCTTCGTCTTCTTCAACGTCTCTGATACAACATCGAACGTCATCGACTCCCGCGAAAACTCCGTAACGGTGAGACACACTCCGCTCACGCAGATGCTCGCACCGATTTTAAGGTCGTCAAAGTTCGCGGGCCTCTCGCATACGATCTTCGCCTCGCTATTCGAGAGAATCTTCGCCGTCGCTTCAACAATGCCCGTAAACATGCGTCCATCGTACCATGCACAGATCACTTTCTTAACGCACCCATTCCCTTTTTCCCCTGGTCAATCTTCGCGGAAGCTCGGATTTGCTCTGACATTCCACACACTGCGTGGCATGAGGAATCGCCTCCAATCGGCCCACGGGAATCTCCTTCGTGCATGTCACGCACCTACCATACGTTCCCTCCGCGATGCTCCTGATGGCCCTCTCAATATCTGCAAGTTCAGAGGATTCTCTTTCTATGGAAGCAACATCGATACGAATATCAACACGGTCGTACTCCGGATTGGGCATATCCTCGGAATCGAGAGTCCTTCTGGCTGCCCCCCGAAGCTCTTCACTCCGTTGTTCGAGAGTCACCTTCAAAGCCGCAAAAGCTTCTTTCCTGTGAGAAATTTCTGGTCTTTCGGGAGCGAGAATTGCGCTGGGCATGGAAGATGAGGGTAGAAATTGCGCAGATAATACAACTGAATTTCAGTTTGTCAAAAGATGGTTTGCCTTATTTGCATTTCGCACCTTAACCCTAGACAAAGCCAAAATATTGTGATAAGCTCAGGGCTCAGCCCCGCGCAGCGCGCAGGGCGTATTTGTTGTTATCCCAATTTCCCAATCCATGGACAAAATTATCATCAAAGGAGCGCGCATGCATAATCTGAAAAATATCGACGTGTCGATCCCCCGCAACAAGCTCACCGTCATCACGGGACTCTCCGGTTCGGGCAAATCCTCGCTGGCATTCGACACGATCTTCGCGGAGGGGCAGCGACGCTACGTTGAAAGCCTCTCGGCCTACGCGCGCCAGTTCATCGCGCAGATGGAGAAACCGGAAGTGGAATCCATCGAAGGACTCAGTCCAGCAATTTCGATCGACCAGAAGACCGCGCCGCGCAATCCCCGCTCCACCGTCGGCACCGTGACGGAAATCTACGACTACATGCGACTCCTGTGGGCGAAGGTGGGCAGGGTGCACTGCGCGACCTGCGGAAAGATTCTCAGCAAGCAATCCTCGAGTCAGATCGTCGAGACCATCGCCTCGATGCCGGAGGGGAAGAAGATTTTCCTCCTCGCCCCGATCATCGAAGGACGCAAAGGAGAACACCTACGCATCGTCGATGCGATCCGACGTGAAGGATTCGTCCGCATGCGCGTCGACGGACAAGTGGTGACGGTCGACGAAGATCTTCCGCTGGATCCGAAGAAAGCGCACACGATCCAGATCGTCGTGGACCGCTTGCTCGTGCGCGACCTCGAGACAAAGGACGGGACCGTGAATCCGAACCGCACGCGCCTCGCGGACTCCGTGGAACTCTGTCTGAAGAAAGGAGAGGGCTCGCTCATCCTCCTCGACGCCGATACGAATGAGGAGACACGCTTTTCCGAAGCATTCGTCTGCCCCGATCATCCGGACGCCGACATCCCCGAGATCGAACCGCGGAGCTTCTCCTTCAATTCGCCCCATGGCGCCTGCGAAATGTGCCACGGGCTCGGCTCCATCCTCCAAGTGGAAGAATCCGCCGTCATCCCCAATCCCCGCCTCTCGCTGGCAGAAGGCGCGATCCACCCGTGGGCAACATCGGCGAGCAGGAACAATTTCATGTCACAGATCCTCGAAGCGCTCTGCCGCGCCGCCGACATCGATATGGACACTCCATGGGAGAAGCTCTCACCCGCGCAGCAGAAGATCATCCTGCACGGCTACCCGCACCAGATCACCATCGACTACCACTCGATGAAGTTCGGCGGCACGTACCAGACAACGTTCGAGGGTGTGATCCCCAATCTCCAGCGTCGCCATGAGGAGACGGACTCGAGCTACATCCGTATGCAGATCGAGGAGTACATGCAGGAGCTCCCCTGCTCCGACTGCGGCGGCAAGAGGCTGAAGAAGGAAATCCTCGGCGTGGAAGTCGGCACGAAGAACATCGTGGAGGGCACGAACATGAGCATCGACGAGGCGAAGACGTTCTTTTCCTCCCTTATCCCAACGACGAAAGATCCCGCCGCCCTCACGACGTACGAGTACGCCATTGTGAAGAAGGTGCTCTCCGAAATCATCGCGCGCTTGAGCTTTCTCCAGAACGTCGGACTCAAGTACCTCACCCTCTCGCGCTCCGCAAACACGCTCTCCGGCGGAGAGGCGCAGCGCATTCGTCTCGCGACGCAGATCGGCTCGGCCCTCCAGGGCGTCCTCTACGTTCTCGACGAACCCTCCATCGGACTCCACCAGCGCGACAATGCGAAACTCATCTCGACGCTGGTACAACTGCGCGACCTCGGCAACACGGTGATCGTCGTCGAACACGATCAAGAGACGATGGAAGCGGCGGATTTCCTACTGGAGATCGGACCGGGAGCGGGAAAGTACGGAGGCGAGGTCGTGGCGCAGGGCACGCCGGAGGAACTCATTGCGCAATCGCAATCCATCACGGGTCAGTACCTCAGCGGGAAGAAATCCATCCCCATCCCAAAGAAACGCCGCAAGGGAAGCGGGAAATCCCTCACCATCCGCGACGCACATCACCACAACCTCCAGCACGTCGACGTCACGTTTCCGCTCGGCACGTTCATCGGCGTTTCGGGAGTCTCGGGATCAGGAAAATCCAGTCTCATCCACGGCATTCTCGGCCCCGAGCTCCAGCACGTCCTCAACAAAGCGCACACGAAACCGCAGGACGTGGGTTCCATCCAGGGGCTCGAGCACCTCGACAAGGCCATCGTCATTGATCAATCCCCCATCGGCCGCACCCCGCGGAGTAATCCCGCCACGTACACCGGCGTCTTCACCGACGTCCGTGACATCTTCGCCACCACTCCCGAAGCAAAATTGCGCGGCTACAAGCCCGGCCGCTTCAGCTTCAACGTCAAGGGTGGACGATGCGAGGAGTGCGAGGGCGACGGACTGAAGCGCATCGAAATGCATTTCCTCCCCGACGTCTTCGTGACGTGCGAACGCTGCCACGGCATGCGCTACAACCGCGAGACGCTCGAGGTCACCTATAAAGGAAAGAACATCTCGGAAGTTCTCGAAATGACGATCTCCGAAGCTCTGCAATTCTTCGCAGCCATCCCCTCGATCAAAAACAAATTGCAGACGCTCGAAGACGTGGGACTGGGCTACATTCACCTGGGCCAGAGCGCCACGACCCTCTCCGGCGGAGAGGCGCAGCGCGTGAAGCTCGCCACCGAACTCACGAAGCGTGCGACAGGCAACACCTTCTACATCCTCGATGAGCCCACGACCGGCCTGCACTTCGACGATATCCATCGACTCCTCGACGTGCTGCAGCGCCTCGTTGAAAAGGGCAATACCGTCCTCGTCATCGAACACAACTTAGACGTCCTCAAATCCGTCGATCACATTCTGGATCTCGGTCCCGACGGTGGCTCCGGCGGCGGCAAGATCGTCGCCGTGGGAACGCCCGAAGAAGTGGCACTGCAGAAAGGGAGCTACACGGGAGAGTACTTGAAGAAAGTGCTGGAGAAGAAGCAAGGAAAGTAAAGTGATGTGAAGGATTCCGAGGAGAATATCTTCGGAATCATTCAAGAACCGCCTCCGGCTCATTCCCCCGCTTCCATTTGATCGAGCATCCGATGGCGTTGGCCTCCTGCACATCCGGCAATCGACCTGCGAGCAGCGCCGCAATCGCATCGTAGAGCTCGCGCTTCTCGACCTTCTTCGGTTCCTTCCAGTTGTCATCCACCCTCCCCTTGTACTGCAAGATCCTCGCATCATCGAAGACAAAACAGTGCGGCGTACAGAGCGCGCCGAAGGATTGCGCGACCTCTTGCGTTTCGTCGAAGCAGTATGGGAAGGGGTAGGACTTCTCCTCGGCCCGAAGCTTCATGTTCTCGAAGGAATCGTCCGGATGATCCGTGGGGTCGTTGCTGTTGATGAGCACGAACTGCACACCCTCTTCGTCGAAGTGATTGGCCAGCGCGACGAGACGATCTTCGTAGGCCTGCGCGTACGGACAGTGATTGCATGTGAAGATCACCACAAGCACGGCATCGTGAATCAGGTGCGTCTCGACTGTCATGCCGTCGACAGCTGGAAGCGAAAAATGCGGAAGCGAATCGCCGATGGTGAGCACGGTGGAGTTGGATTGGATGAGGGACATGGTTGGAAGGAATGGAAAGGCCATTGTATGCCCAATCGAAACATGGGAAAACCAATGCATGACCTTTTTCTGTTATGGTAGAGATGCGACATGTCGCGCCTCACCCAATGTATTCTGTCTCCATGATCCGCCACTTCACCGCCACGGCCCTGGTCATCGATTCGCGAAAACGCGCGCTGCTGCTGTGGCATAAGCGACTGCAGAGGTGGATGCCACCGGGGGGGCACGTCGATCCCGACGAGACGCCGGAGGAAGCAGCGCGCAGAGAGTGCAAAGAGGAGACGGGGCTGGATGTCGAGATCATCGGTTGCGAGCAGGAAGATCTCTTCTCCGAAAATCCTCACGAGGGGCGGATGTTGAAACAGCCCATCGCGCTCCTGCTCGAGAATATCCCCGAGAGTAAGGAGCGCAGCGAGGCCGCGCATCAGCACATGGATTTCGTCTACCGCGCAAAACCCCGAGACGAGACGCAGGAACTCTGCCTCCTCGAAGAAGAGGGAACGGAACTTCGCTGGTTCACGATCGAGGAAATCACTGCGCTCGATCCATCGAGGGAAATATTCGCGAACGTGCAGCAGTTATTGCGTGAAGCGCTATAAAGGAATCGGTTGAGATTCGATAGTGTCTCGCCTCGCAAACATGGCATGGACGGAATGATGGTGCGCATAGGGCGGTTCCTGTTCATCTTTCCAGACCCAACTCTTGACGGGCTGATTGTCTCTCAGGACGATCCCGGCCTCTCGCAGTCTGTCCTGCGCATCCGTTATCATCAAACGCGGCAAGGATCCCAGCTCATCAAACGCATCATCCTCAAATGTCGTAGAAACATCTGTGATGTGCTGAACCGATGCAAGAGGATTATCCTTCAGTATCTGCTTCGTGGCATTTACAAACACTCCCGTATTATAATCGGCAAAGACCTGATGAACGGCTTCGAGTATTCTGCGTCTCTGCGTAAGAATGCTTTCGCTGATCCTCTCCGTACCGACTGCGGAATCTGTCTCCCCCGTCACTTTTCGAAATACTTCCCAAAACTTTGATTCACCGGTCTCTCCTGTCCCGGCAAGCACCATATTCGTTTGTACATAATCAATGGGAAGAGGTTTTCCACTCATCGAAAGCTTGAGTGAACGATTGAGATTCCAAGAAGCTTGCGGAGGCAGATCTGAGGCGCTTCGAACTTGCTCCGTCGTGGCTCTTCTCATCTCCCCCATGAGTCTGCCTTCGAGCTCTGCAATAGTGTCTCGCTGCCGCATGGCCAATATGACCTCAAGGAGTTGTACTTCCGAATCAACGCCCCTCATCTCATCTTCCCAGTATCGCTGATACGCCGTACTCAACCCTCCGGTGATGTCATATTGCATCCAAGACACGTTGGTTGCTCCAGCATTCTGAAGTTGTAAAACGGCATCTCGAATGACGTTCATTGAAAAATCAACGACTGTGAGATTTCTCAACTTTCCGATACCGACATCCAGAGAAAGCTGATCGAGATCCCTGCCTTGCATCATGTCAAAACCCGGGCCCATGAGCATCATGCTCGTCTCTTTACGCCTCTTCCCCGTTGTCTCCGTATTACGCCAAAGTGCTGCAAGTGTGGCTTTTCTCATGTCTCCGAAATGATCGCTCCAATCCTTGGAAAATTTCCCCAAGTTACGACCATAGGTACTTCGCAAATAGGCGTCATAGCCCGTCGCCGTATTCTCATAGAGCGGCGCAAGTGGGTCTAAAGCCTGATCTAGACCTGGGTTATTTTCTGGCATGCGAAGAGAAAAGGAGAGTATTTTGCACCTCTATATTGTTCTTGGCAAGGTGAATATTCTCACCGTTTCCTTGTGATGGATTTGACGTTTGGCACTTGGAGAAGAGCATCGTAGAGCTCCGAATACTCCTTGGAGGAATTCACTTCCAGTCGAATCTGATAAAGAGCGTCATGCGGAGGAAATGCATACGCTTTGAATTTAGAAATGTTGATGTTGCGCTCAGCAAAACAACGAGAGACGTTATAGATCATTCCGGGCTTATCCAGCGTGATGATATCAATATCGATGATCGATGCGCTCTTATTCAAAACGCGAGAGCGCGGAAGAAGATTGAGGAATTGCAAAACTCGCTGCAGAAATGTCGGTGTTCCGAGAGATGCTTTGTACAACTCCACAACCTTCCCTACGGCCAGTTGTCCCGTACCAATTTTCTCGAGCACCCGATCGAAGGATTCCTCCCCAAGCGCAGCTGTCATCTTCTGTTGCGTAGCGCTCACGTTGAAAATCCACCAGAGCGGAAGCCGCCACTTGCGACACTCATATTCCAGAATCGATGTTCCCTCGCTCTTCTGTTCCGTTTGAGGAAGGCTCGCGAGAGACTGCTTGAGCGATTCTCGGGCTTCAATGGACTTCGCTTTCTCCAGCCACAAGACCCGTTGCCTCATCCTCCCCGGATCGCCATCGAGGAGCACAAGTTCCACCGTATCTCCGTCTTGCAATTCGAAGATGGCTTCGCGCGCCTCACCATTCACGCGGATGCTCTCGAGCGAAGAGAGAAGATCAGGATCGACGGTAAACGCGAAGTCAATGCCCGTCGCATTGCGCGGAAGCGATATGACTTCTCCCGCCGACGTGAAGACATTCATGCGATCGAGAACCGTCTCCTTGAGATCCGAGACATAACGATCGCGATCGAACGCAGCGCGATTGAGCGACGAAAGCGCAGAACGAATGTCCGTATTCTGCTGCCCGGTCCATGCAGAGATCTTGCGATGCGCGACAAAGTTGTACATCTCTTCCGTCTGGATGCAGAGACGAAGTTCATGATTGCGCGAAAGAAAGATCGTCGTGTGCAAGGCACGATAGCCGTTGGGCTGCGGCGCGCTGATATAATCGCGAAAAGAGAGAGAATGAACGGGATATCTCGAATGAATGGACCCGAGCACGTGATAGCAATCTTCGGCGGCCGTCGATCCCTCGATCACCAGAACCACCGAGTCGATTCTGTTCGTTTCCTCCAAACGTTCGATGTTGCCATAGAGGCGCTGGTAGAGTTGATAATCGGTCATCGAAGCAAGGTGTGCATGGACGCGCTTGCTCGTCACGGAGTTGATGTGTGCGACAAACTCCTCGCGTTCCTTTCGCAACTTCTCACGCGCTTTCTCTATCGCCGCGTTCCACTGCGTATACTCCTCCGGCATGGCGATCGGGAAACAGATATCCTCGAATATCCGCTTCCAGTCCCATAGACCGACGACTCGAGCGAAAGGCACATAGATATCCAGCGTCTCTCGCGCGATGCGCGCCTGCTTGTCGGGACGAAGCGAACCGATGGTCTGCACGTTGTGCAAACGATCGGCAAGCTTAATCAGAATCACGCGAATGTCTTCGCTCGACACTAAGAGAAGTTTGCGCAGAGATACGACCTGTCTCAGAGAGGGTTCTCCTTCGTAAATGACTTTCGATAGTTTTGTAACGCCGTCGATGAGCTTGGCAATTTCCTCCCCAAACGTCTCGCGAATCGTTTCAAAGTCCGTCCTTTCATCCTCGAGAACGTCGTGGAGAAGCGCAACAATAATCATATCCTTCCCTGCTTCGAGCGTCGCGAGATTGATCGCAACGTGAGCCGGGTGCGTAATATATGGCTCTCCGGAAATACGCAACTGTCCGTCGTGCCACTGCTGAGCGATGTCGAAAGCACGTCCGATGTGTTCTCGCTCCTTGGCGGAAAGGTACTCCAGCGATGCCAAAAGCTCTTTCTTAAGGTCTTCCATCGAAACGGGATTGTAGCAGAGGGTTGTACGTATACCTACACCGCGAGCCTTCTCCTAAAACTTCCCGGGCTAGATGTACTATCTCGAGAACTCATTAACCTTCCAACGGTAGTGCGAACCAAGGTTCTAATGGTCGACTCATTTTCTGGGTCTTCAGCAATCTGCGACTGCTGTAGTCGTGTCCGAATCATTGCTTCTATTTCGCCGACGCTGTCCACGCCAAGAGCACGGATCGGAAGACGCTCGGGAACGACCCCTTCAAGCTCCGCACTGAGCACAGTACCGATGAGGTTCATCGGAGATGCTCCCTGGGCTTCCGTCTGAGGGGGTCTGTCACTGCTGCCTGTTTCATCAGATATTGCCAATAGCATAACATGTACAGTTTGTATTATTTTCAGCATTAGTCAATATTTTCAGTAAATTTTATTCACTTCCGCCTGCGTGGCAGGTCGCTGAGTGCTTTCGAATGCTTCATGATATTTCCATGAATCATGAACACCGGGAACCCGCTTCTCTCCTCCAGTAATCTTCCAGTATGATGCGCGTGGGCCAAAGGTCATCCTTGGCTCTTGGAGCAGAAACTCCTTCCTCAATTCATCCATGTTCGACCCCGTCGATCCGAAGCAGCATTTTCCGGCCCTGGAGCGCGGTATCCTCAAATACTGGCAAGAGGAAGACACGTTCAAGCGCAGCATTCATCAGCGCACGAAACGCGAGACCGGCGCGCGAGCGGGCGACGAGGCCATTGAGGAATCCTTCAGCTTTTACGACGGTCCCCCCTTCGCCACGGGCCTCCCGCACTACGGCCACATCCTCGCCGGTACGATCAAAGACGTCATCCCCCGCTACCAGACGATGCGCGGCAAACGCGTGGAGCGCCGATTCGGATGGGACTGCCACGGGCTTCCCGTGGAGTACGAGATCGAGAAGGAGCACAACATTTCCTCCAAGAAGGAGATCGAGGAGATGGGGATCGCGACATTCAACGCGCTCTGCCGCAAGGCCGTGCAACGCTACACCAAAGAGTGGCGAACGAGCGTCGAGCGCATGGGGCGATGGGTCGACATGGATCACGACTACCGCACGATGGATCCCGATTACATGGAGAGCATCTGGTGGGTGTTCAAGCAGCTCTACGACAAGGGACTCATCTACGAAGGATACAAACCCATGCACATTTGCCCGCGCTGCCAGACGGCGCTCGCGAACTTCGAAGTCATGCAGGGATACAAGGATATTTCGGATCTGTCGGTCACGGTGAAGTTTGAACTCGTCGACGAGCCCGGCACGTTCGTCCTCGCCTGGACGACGACGCCGTGGACGCTGCCGGGAAATCTTCTTCTCGCAGTCGGCAAAGACATCCCCTACGCACTCGTCGAGAGAGCAGGACAGCGATTCATCCTGGCCAAATTCCTCGTCGAGAAAGTGTTCGCCGGCAAGGATTGTCGGATCGTTGAGGATCTCTCCGCGGCAGACTTGGTCGGCAAGAAGTACCGACCGATCTTCCCTTATTTCGCCGACAAGTTCCCCCAAGCATTTCGCATCGTCGCCGCGGATTTTGTCGCGACGGAAGACGGAACGGGTGTCGTCCACATCGCTCCCGGATTCGGCGAGGACGATTACAACTTGGGCAGGCGCGAAGGCATCCCGATGCTGCAGCATGTGAAGATGGATGGGACGTTCACTTCGGACGTCTCGGACTTCGCCGGAATGGAAGTGAAGCCGAAGGACGATCCGTCGAAAACGGACCGCAAAGTCGTCGAGTGGCTGGAGCAACAGGAGAAACTCTTCGCAAAGGAAACCTTCAAGCACAGTTATCCGCACTGCTGGCGTTGCGACTCCCCTCTCCTCAACTACGCCACCTCTTCGTGGTTCGTCGCCGTGGAGAAATTCAAAGATCAGATGCTCGAATCAAACGCGGAAACGCAGTGGGTGCCGAGTCACCTGCGCGACGGGAGATTCGGCAAGTGGCTCGAAGGAGCCCGAGAGTGGGCCATTTCCCGCAATCGCTACTGGGGAACGCCGCTCCCGATCTGGAGATGTATGGAGACGGGGCAGATCGAAGTCCTCGGCAGCCGCGATGATCTCTTGCGACACAAACCCGAACGCTTCACGAAGATCACGGTGCTCCGCCACGGGGAGAGCCAGGGAAACGTGTCGCCCGTCTACCAAGGGAACGTGCCGGGAACGGATCTGACCATGCGAGGAAAGAAGCAGGCGAAGGAAGCGGCGAAGGTGCTCGGCGAGCAGGACGTCTCGTGCATCTACGCCTCTCCTCTCGCGCGCACGGAGCAGACGGCGAAGATCATCGCCAAGGAGACAAGCGCATCCATCATCATCGATGATCGTCTGCGCGAAGTGTCTTTTGGCGGCTTCGAAGGAAAGCACGTCGATTTCTCCGACCTCGCCCTCACCAAAGCACGCAGAGCGCACAAACTCCAACATAATCAGATCGAGAGCATCTTCCACTTCTCGGGCATGGAAACCTGGCCCGAAGTGCAGGAGCGCGTCTCGGGCTTTCTCAGCGAGATCCTCTCCAAGCATCGCGGAGAGCACATCGTGATCGTCACGCACGCGGACCCGCTGGTGAACATGAAGCACTTCTTCACAAAGGAGGATCCCGTTAAACTCTCCCACCAACCCTATCCCCGCTTCGCCGAGCCCGTCTCCTTCTACTGGGATCATGAGACGAAAGCGCAGATGGATCTCCACAAGGAAACGGTGGACGGCCTCTTGTGGGGAGGAGGCGAAGCATCGGAAGTGCACCTCACCTGCGTGCGCCACGGAGAAACGGAGTTGAATGCGCAGCGGCTCGCACAAGGCTCAGGTGCCAATGATGACGTCTCACTGAATGAAACAGGCAGGGAACAGGCGAAGGAAACAGCGGAGAAATTGAGCGAACGCTCCTTCGATCTCATCCTTTCCTCCGACTCCGCACGAGCGATGGAAACCGCGAAGATTCTCTCGGATCGCACCGGCGTTCCTCTCGGAGGAGCTCTGCGCATCTTGGGAGAGAGAGATTTGGGGGAATGGTCGGGCCAGTCTCTCGACACGCTCCTGCAGAAACATGGAGATAGTATCAACTCGAAAACGATCACGTTCCTGAAAACGACTCCCGATCACGGAGAATCCTTCGAAGCCCTTCTCGCACGCGCGAGGGAAGCGCGTGATCTGCTCCTCAAGAAGTACAACGGAAAACGCATCGTCATTGTCTCGCACAACGGTTTCCTGCGCGCGCTGTGCATGGTGACGCAGAATCTCTCTTACGAAACCGCAGCTGTATTGAATCGAAAGAACGGAGAGGCCTTCGAGTTGCCCCTGCGTTCCTCACCCCAATTCCAACGCATTCCCGACGTCCTCGACTGCTGGTTCGAGAGCGGATCGATGCCGTATGCCCAGTCACACTTCCCCTTCAGCTTTCAGCATTTGCGAGGGCTGAACCGCATTCGTTCACGCGTCACTTCCGCCATCAAATCACAGGTATCCAGTAAGAAGGCTCGCAATCCCAAGCTCCCCCCCGGCTTCCCCGCCGACTTCATCGCGGAGGGGATCGATCAGACGCGGGGATGGTTCTACACCCTCACGGTGCTCTCGACTGCGCTCTTCGGAAGATCGGCGTTCCAGCACTGCATCGTGAACGGGACGGTGCTCGCAGAAGACGGCAAGAAGATGAGCAAGCGTCTGAAGAATTATCCGGAGCCGCTGGAGATCGTGGAGAAGCAGGGAGCAGATGCCGTCCGCTTCGCCCTCATGAATTCCCCCGCCGTCCGCGGTGAGGATCTCCGCTTCTCCGCGAAGAGCGTCGAAGATGCGTTGCGATCGGTGCTGCTGCCATTCTGGAACGTCTACGCGTTCTTCGTCACCTACGCGAACGAGGCGAAGTGGGAACCGAGCGAGACGCGCACCCATTCTCCACACCCGCTCGACATGTGGATCCAGGCCGAAACGCAGGATCTCGTGAATCGCATGACGGAGCAACTCGAGCGCTACGATCTCTCGGCAACGTGCAACGAACTTTCGGAATCAATCGATGCCCTCACGAACTGGTACGTCCGTCTGTCGCGTCGACGCTTCGCCGGCAAGAAGGGCGTGCACGCCGGTGAGACGGGCGAAAGTGAACAGGAAGAGGATCAGAAGCAGGCCCTCCAAACGCTCTACTCCGTGCTCCTCACGATGAGCCAACTCCTCGCGCCGTTCTGCCCCTTCCTCGCAGACGCCATCTACCTAAACCTCACCAAGGAGCCCCACGGCTCCGTTCACCTGACCGACTGGCCCGCGCCTCGCGAGCTCACGAATACGGAGATGCGGATTCTGAAGAAGACACGTTCGCTCCGCATACTCGTGACACTCGGCCTCTCGCTGCGTTCGGAGAAGAAGATCAAAGTGCGCCAGCCGCTACTCAGCGCAACGCTGGTGCTCCCACCCTCGCTTCGCGATGAGCCGTTCACGGATGAAGAGCTCTCGCTCCTGCAGGAAGAACTGAATGTGAAGCGCATCGACGTGCGGGACGATGCCGCGGGGTTCGCCCATCCGATCGTCCAGGTGGACGCGCGCAAAGTGGGACCACGACTCGGCGGACGCGTACAAGAAATCATCGCGGCCGGTAAGCGCGGAGAATTCACGGAAGGGAAGGATGGGTCGATCCTCATCGGCGAAGAGCGCCTCTCTCCCGACGAAGCGAAGATCGTGTACGTCGGAGACGAAGGGCTGGACATCGCCGCAGACAAGGGATTTGTGGTGAGTCTCGACACGCACATCACCGAGGCATTGCAATTCGAAGGGTGCGGCCGCGACCTCATCCGCGCCATTCAACAGGAACGCAAAGGTGCGGGGATGGCCATCGGAGATCGCATCGTGCTCTCGATCATCGGCGCCGACGACGTCCTCTCCGCCTGCAAGGACGCCATTCTCCAGGAGACGAACGCGGTGCTGGGAGAAGCGTCGGGGGAAGATCGTCACGTGGAAATCAACGGAAAGGATGTGATCTTCCGTCTTCAGAAACTCTGAACGTCTCCCCATCCCTAGTACTCCAATCCCCAACCCCACCGTGCCCCTCCCTCTGCGCATCACCCTCCGCGTCGCCGCTTCCATCACCCTCGTCTGGGCACTGGCGACATATTTGCCCCAGTACTTCATCATCACGGGAGGTTGGCGCGGCTACGTCGTGGTCGGGCTCCTCCTCGCCATCATGAATATGACGATCCGGCCGATTCTCTCCCTGCTGACCTTTCCGCTGCGGCTCGTCGCGTCGCTCGTCGCCTTCCTTATCGCCAACGGCATCTTCCTCTGGCTCGCGCTCGAGGCGAGCAAATCACTCGACCCCTCGCTCACCACCTTCCACATCGCCACGGGTTTCGAGGGATGGGCCGTGGCCATCCTCTGTATCGGAATCACAAACTGGATTCTAAAATTCCTCTGAAGAAGATAGATCGTGCGTCGTTCGCCTGCGACTGCAAGACAAACGAGCATCACCTTCGCTGGAACCACGCTTGCCACCAAACTTTCCTCCCTCTGAGAGAAAGGCTATCTTGGGGATATGCGGAAACATCACGCACTCGCTGCCCTCTCCGCCTCGCTCCTCGTCGCCCTCGTCTTTCTCGTCGCGTGGAATATTCAGAATCTTTCGAATTTCCTGACCGCATACGTCGGTGGTTCTTCGGATGCGGGCCAGACATTCTCCCCGCTCCTCTCGACCATCCCTCTCAGTACATCCGATTGCAACGCCATCTCCGACGGACTACTGAGCGCAGCAGCCTACAGAAATCCTGACAACCTTACGAGCGTCTGGGACCGGCTGCTTCCTGAGGAGCGCAATTCCTTCGTGGATCAATGCGGAAAGCACGTGAACAGTTCGGATAGCTGCATGATACTGCGTCTGAAGCTCTTGATCGCGGGAAGCGCACAACCGGACGTGGAACTCGCGCTGGAAAATGCTCACTGTCAGGAAGGGAGCAGCAGTTCTCTAAACAGTTCTGTCGAAGTGTCTTCGTCGAGCTCCAGCAGCCCAATAATTTCTTCCAGCAGTTCCTCGAAGGGCGCACAGAGCAGCGTCATTGAAAATGTGGTGAGCAGCGGACCGGGGAAAACGGAAACCGGATACCTGAGAGTGTTCGGGGGCAAACCCATCTGGAGCAGTCGGAGCAATGCGCTCGTATTCCCCGCATCACAGAGCGGCTGCAACCTCGATGTTACACTTGCGACCATCAGCGCCAATCGGGCCTGGGATCCCTCCTGGAATATCCAGTATCCAAGCGAACAATTATTGCATGTCGCACAGGCATCGTTCGTGAGCAGGATGACGCAAGCGATCTCCGCAAGCGTCGATCAATGCGCGGCATGCGGGGAGCTGAAATCCCAGATGTCACGCTCCTATCCGTTTCTCTCCACCATCGATTCCGTTCCCGCATCCAATGTCAGCGCCCTCTTCCATGCGATGGTCTTCCGTCAAATCCTCGCATCAGGTTGCTTCGAAAGCGCGATGAGGAACATGACGGACACGACGCCTCTCATCCCACCATCCGCTTCCCTGCCTCCGCAATCTTCTTCCGGTTCGGGAAGTGTCTCTTCGGTTTCCTCGTCGATTTCTTCCAGCAGCTCGATCACCTCAACGAGTTCATCTTCCTCGAACAAAAAGAAAAAGGGTTCCAAAAAGAAGAAGACTAATATGCAATAATACAACATTCACGCAAGTTGTTACGCGAATGAACGAATTACACGAAGATAGAGAGAAATGCGCCAGGAAGTAGCACCTGTAGATTTGGGGCTCGTTCGTGCTGTTGTTCTTTTTTCGAACAATATGATGAGTCAATGCTTCCCCGTTTGACGCTGAGAAAGCGAAGCGTAAAAAGTGCTCATTCTTTCTCCCCCCACTCACTCGATGGAAACCGCCAATCAAACACCGGATGTCAATGAGTTCGTGTATGAATTCCTCAAGGCTACGGCTAACAGTCCGCATCGTATTGAGATGGATGCTGATTCCTTGAGAGAAGTGAAACAAATCGAAAGTTACTTTACCTTTCGCCCCTCGCATAAAGATGCGAGTCCGACTCTGACGGATGATGAGAAACTCATGCTCAAGGATCTCTGCAGAATGACTCGTGTTGAGCCTCCACTCCCACTCGATGAAGAAAAGACCGTTCCCCATTCAATCTTGAGTAAGTTGGTAGGCAGCATCAGGAGTGCGCTTACTGGACTCATATCGAAGATTACTCCGGCGAGAGAACCCGCTCTGCGACAGGATCATGTCGCTTAAATCCTGTATCTGAAAGCACAAGACTGCGTTGAAGATACTACTTGCGTGTTCCCGCAAGTCGTTACATCGCTGAACGATCGAGCACTGATTTCGAGCATTTTGACTATTGCGAGAAGAATAGAACGTAGCACCTGAAGCATATGTTGTTCGATTCTTGAACACTTCGCGGCACAGAAACGATTGTCTTTGACGCATCGAAAACGGGGCGTAAAAGATGCTCATTCTTTCTCCCCTGCTCCATGAATCATTACGAGGATGAGCATCACTCACCCGATGTCCCGGAGAAGCGCTCCCCGACTGAAATTATCCACGCCTTTCTTGAGAGGACCGAGCATAGTGCGAATCGGGTGAGAAGTAGAGAAGCAAAGGATTCGACTTGGGAAGAAATACAAGCCATCGAGTCTGCGCTGACCCATCGTCCCAATCCTGGTAAAGCCCTGTCTAAGGATGAAAAGAGAATGCTCATGCGCCTCTGTGATCCTGATCTTTGCAATGCCCTGCCGCCCATTCGTTTCGAAGTCACAGAACCCGCGCATACAGCGCCCGGTCGCATGCAGGAATTCTTCAGAGATGCCCTTAGTCATCTTCTGCATCGTTCTCCAGCGGCAAGCCACTGAGATTTTCGTGCATCACAGTGAAGAACTTCTTTGCTAGAATCCCCGCATGACTGCATACAGCTGGTATTCGAAACTTCGCAAGCCCTCGTGGGCGCCGCCGTCATGGATCTTCGGCCCCGTGTGGACCGTCCTCTACATCGGTATCGCAGTGTCGTTTTGCAGCGTGTTCCTTAAAGCGGTTGGCGGAACGGTTCCCTGGACGCTGACGATCCCTTTCGCCGTCAATCTCATAGCAAACGTCGCCTTCACTCCGTTGCAGTTCAAATTGAGGAGCAACCTGCTTGCCGCTTTCGACGTCCTGATTGTCTTGATCTCGCTCCTATGGGCCATGATTGCCGTCTATCCCTTCGCAACCTGGATCACCTACGCGCAAATCCCCTATCTCCTCTGGGTCAGCTTCGCGACATGCCTCCAGCTCACGATCACCTACCTCAACTCCCCACTCGCGAAAAGCAAGTAGGGAGCAGATCTTGCAAGACGACAATGGAAATCAAGGAGCGTTCATAACGTCATCGATCTTCGACGTCATCGCATCGATCCTGGCCTCCTTCTCCTTCATCATATTCTTCTTCCCGAAGTAGATCTCGATGGCAAGATCCGCCATGGCATCGAGCTTCTTCCCCATCTTCTTCTCCAGACGCTCTTTAATCTTCTCCTTGAGGAGAACTTTCTTGGCGTGCTTGACCGCATCCTGGAGATCGCCCGCCGGGCAGTTCCCGATTTTTCCGCAACCGCAGGAGCAGAGAGGCATCGCATAGTCATCCTGGCAATGGCATGAAGTGCACCCATGATCTTTACAGCATCCTGAACCGCATGGAGAGCCTGAACAGTGATCGTGTGACATAGAGGAGAGGGGGGAAAGAAATGGAAAGAAATGCATTCAGAGTGATGCCAGCCCCGGATAGCATCACTCTGGACACACTCCGTCCTATTCAAGGAAGTACGAACCGAAACAAAAGGAAAGATCAGTGTTGCAAAGGTCATCCCGGGAATCGAAGAAGCTTCGCTCTCTCACGATCAAAGAAGTAAAAGCGCGGGCGCCGGACGCTTCGAATATCCGGCTGTCGGCATGTACAGGAACCGCATCGAGAGCATCCTGCGCACCGGGTGCAAAGTGAGGTTCCACAGAGACATCGATGACTTGCCATAATAAGAAGGGGTGAAAGGAGGTGCCTCTCGCGGGTTTCCGCGAGGGGCGAGGCGCACTCTAACGTGAATTACAATCGACACTCTGTAGCCTCTGCTACTGCGGTTTCCAGTCTGTCGCTTGCATCAAGCCAAAGGCGTTGCCTTCCGTATCCACACACCCCGCGAACAGGCCAACGCCTTTGATCTCCATCTTGTTCTGACGGATGGAACCCCCGTTCTTCTCCACTGCCTTGGTTGCCGCATCGATATCCGCCACAAGGATCGTGCAATCGTACGTGTAGAGTTTTCGTTCAGGGGTCCTCTGGTACATGCCACCGTTGATGCCGGGCGTATCACTCTGCCCGGATGTGAGTCCCCAGTAATCCATCCCGCCGTTCTCCGCGGTCATCATGCGCTCGATTTTCCAACCGAATGTTTCCTCATAAAATTTCTTGGCACGGCCAAGATCGTCAGCTTGGATCTCGAAGTGAATCACACGATTTGTCATAGGAGTAGGTGGAAGAAAATGAAAATGCTTCACGCCCTGTGTTTCGTCCGCAACAGCGCAGACCGAAGCGCCCGCGTATCAGGCGCTCTGGACACCGCGAACTGACGCGTGTCGAGAAACCATGATTCCAGCGCACCCTTGAACCGACGAATGGGCCGATGTGTAGATCGATAGATGTACATAGAAAGAAGAATGAAAAACAGGCCCACTCTATGACGGAGTGCGGCTACGGCCAGTAGCCTGGGCTACCGCGCGAGGATTAACTGCTCGGCAAGATTCTCCCCTGCGGATTCACCGTGATCATGCCGCGATGCTTGAGAACTTTGATGGATCGCGTGACGGTGACGCGGTTGAGACCCGTGAGTTCCGCAATCCTCTCGTGGGAAAGGGCAAGAGGAACCGAGCCATGGAACCATGAGAAGAGATTGCGCTTCTTGCGCGCATAGCGATGGAGTTCCCCCAGCACCCGTTCCTGAGCGCTGGTTGTATCCAGTTTCAATCGCTCCTCGTAATCGCGAATGCGCTCCGTAAGTTTTCCGAGGAGTCGTGCCAACACCTCGGGATGCACGGTAACGACGCGCTGCAGATCCTCGGGTGGGAACATGCAGATGCGGCTCCCCGGCAGCAACTCCGCAAAGTGGGAGACCTGCTCCATATCCGGGAGAAAATTGCCAAAGAGCATGCCCGGCCCCAGAACATCAAACACCGTCCGCTTCCCTTCCGCGGAGTGATAGAGAATGACTTCTCCTTCCTTCACAATAAACACCTTCCGATCATTTCCGTCGAAAGGTGTATAGAGACTTGTGCGCGACTTGCACTGCAAATCCTCCGCATGATCTGCAATCGTATGAACCTCCTCCTCGGAGATTCCCTCGAAGAGATCGAGGTGCGACATGTACCAGATCTTCTCCATGTAAAGATGTTAATACTCGACACAAGAAGAAATCCAGAATTTCTACGATATTCTATCGCCGAGTGACGATTGACACGTCGAGTATGAATTTTTATAATCACACTGTTCTATGAATACCAGTTGTCAGAGTTGCCTAATGCCCTTCTCCAAGGATCCCGGAAAACGGGAATCCGATCTGTACTGCAGTTATTGTTTTCAGAATGGAGCCCTCTGCTATAAAGGGAATGACCTCAAGGAATTCCAGCAAGCTTGCTACAAAGGCATGGTCGCCAAGGGCATGAATAAGATCGCTGCGCGCTTCTTCACCTTTCTGGTTCGCTTTGCGCCACGATGGAGAAAGGCGAAATAGAACCTGAGACCGCTTACTTTACCAAGCGAATGGGGTCATTTTGATTCCGAGCTTGCGACCACTCCTGCAGCTTTCCCATCTCTCGCTCGATGGGATCCGCGCGCCTCAGCCGTGCAATCTGCGCCCGGGTGAGAATGGGATAGTGACGAACGGCATCGATGTAGGCGCAGATATCCCATAGTTGATTCTCCGTCGTCATCCAGTGTGTGCGATCGAAGCGAGAGAGATCGACGATTCGGGAATACTCACGCAACGTTTTTACTCCATCATCGGTGAAGTACTCATGGAAGAACGACAGGGCAAGCTCGCGAACGGTTTTGTAAATCGCCTCGCGATAGCGCAGCACTCCGTGATTCGTTTTGCTGATCGCTCCCCAGCATCCATCGATTTGAAATACGGCGACGACATGATCAAAATCGCGCATGATCGAGCGCAGATCGATCACCAGCGGCCGCCACCCGGCGAGACGCAGCATCGCGGCCGCGAGTGCCGCACCTTCTATGCAATGGGCGCGCCATTCCCGCAGCACTTGCCGCGGGGAATAACTGGTCGGCTTTTCCCGCTCGAAATTCATGGGAATCGTATCCAGAAAATCCTGAATTTTGCGCGGGGTGTTGTAGGGGCGGATGATGCGGAGCTCTTCGCGCGTGAAACCGAAATCCATGGAGAGCAGTATAGCTTGACTCGCGGGAAACGGTGCGCACTTCCGTACTCTCGTCCTCTTTTGTGAAGGGTTCGCCAGGTGCGAAGCGATCACATTTCTCCTCGTGCCAGTATCCATCCGGGGATGAGCGGCAACCAGAGCGTAAGACCGCGCAGAAGGAGCGTTCCCGTCAACGCAGCTTCCACCGGCACCCCGAGAAGGGTCAATGTGGCGGTGCACCCCGCTTCAAAACCTCCGACGCCTCCGGGCAGGAAAGACACGGTCCCCGCAATCGACGCCGTGACGAGTGCAATGAACGCTGTCAGCGGACTGATAAAGGTTCCGATGGCATTCATCATCACCCAAAGAGTCCCCGCGTCGAGAAGGAAGATGCCGATGTGGAGGAGAATCGTTTTGGAGAGCAGCACGGGCGAGAGCACACGCTTGGGTGAAACCTCAGCAGCGGCTTCCATCAGACGCGCGACGAATGTTTGGCGACCCAGCCAGCGAGGAGGAGTCCACGTGAGATGGTTCAAAAACCACCAGATCGCGAGAGGCACCACCGAAAGCATGACGGCGAAGATCGCGAAAAGGCTGAGGACAAGGAAGGTAGTGTGATGGGACCACCACACGGCCAAGAGCGACAAGATCGAAACAATGGCGAAGCCCGCCTTGTCAGACAGAACATCGACGAGCAATGCTTCCATCGCGAGCCCAGCAGGAACGCCTCGACGGCGCATGCCGTGGATGACAAGAAACGAGCCGGTCATCCCGCCTGCCGGCACCAACTGATTCATACTGAGCTGCTCCACGGAGAGGCGTGCGAGCGTCGCAATATGCAAACGGCTACCACCGGACAAAGTGACCGCACGCCATACTGCCCCGGCGCACATGTAGGTTCCCAGCTGAAGCAGAATCGCAAGCAAGAGCCACCACGGCTTGGCTTGTCTCAGGAGCTCCACGAAGTGTTCCGCCTTCCCAATGTTCATGACCACCAAGACGATGAGAACGATGAGCGTAAGCAAACTGACGATCCATCCCCATTTGGAAAAGGGAAGGCGATCATTCTTCTCGACAATGTTCTGCGATGCATCCATAGGTGATCGACAGTGTAGCGTCAGTGCGTATGGATTTATGCATCATTTGGATGACTATCTTTAGCAAGGATATTTCAACAAAGAAGGCCGCTTGCGCGGCCCCCTGCCTTGCCGATGATGATGGGATTACTGCGCCGCTGGTGTGCTGCTCGTGGCCGTATTTCCGCCGAAGGGACCATGCCCCATCCAACCACCGTGCTTTTCAGAATGCACCGGCAACGTTACACCGTGTTCCGTTGCGATCTGCTGGACCGTCTTGCCGCTTTGCATTTCCGTCTTCAGCTGGTCTGCCGTTATGCCAAGCTTCGTAGCGAGAGCAGTGAGATCCGAACCTTGTCCGAAACCACCTCGATCACCGAAGCCTTCTCCACGACCGCCGCCTAAGGGCATCATGGCCGACTTCAAATCCGGATTCGCCGTGATGGCGCTCTGGATCGCCGTGCGTTCGTCTTGATTCGCTTTCTGCACCGCAGCCTGGCGCTGTGTGTCATCCGTGATGGATGCGGCAGCCGTCAGTGCTGCTTCGTGCGCTTGCGTCGCGGTCTTCTCAACCGTAACGATTGCATCAACATTCTTCAGGAAAGCACCGTCCTTGGCAGCCATATCGGAGACCTGTTGCTGCGTCGGGATAGGACGCGTGAACGATGGAGCATTGGAACTCGTTGTTGCAGGCGTAGCTGCACTGGACACTTCTGCAATGATCGGAATGGCTATGGCGAGTGAGGTGATACCAGCGATGGCACCGATCGTATATTTATTGAGCTTCATAGTATGCATTGGAAAAAAGTAGAAGAGGTATTGGTTAACCGTGGACAGTATATGCACGCACGATTAACGAAGGGTTAAGGTTCACTCTTTCTCGTGATATTGGCTGCTTTAAGGCGTTTAAATTGTTGCTATTCCGGGAGCGATGCCCCCTGGACATCATCAATTCTGAAGCGACGAAGACTCTCACGAATTCTCGCCCTCTTCCTTGCATTGCATGGAGAGAAAATACCGACGACTTTCGATGGAAATATTCCGTCGCTCTCCGCGCAAATGCGCACTTGCGGCCGCGATGACGTTCGGGTGGCTCATGGGTCCGTTCGCACGAATGATTCCCCCGAGACGAAGCCGGTCCAATGCCTTTCTCCACATCCCGCCGAGCAACGTCGCCTCCAACGCATCGGTAGGATGCGCTCTCGCACAATCATCTTTCGCGGATGCTTCGCTCTCTTTCACCCCTTCGGCAAGAATCGTACACAGGCACTCCGGAAAAATGATCCGATCGAATGTTCCGATATCCGGCCACGCATCGAGAGCATCGAATGCCAGCGTTTCGAAGAAATTCCCCAACCCTATAATGGCCGGATCTTTATCTGCAACGACGATATTGGCCGAGGGAACGCCAAGCTCTACGAGCAATCGTTCGAGATGAGCCGGAAACGCGCCAACGCTCAGGAGACGTTTGCCGGGCTGCGAAAGCAACGTCACATCTTCCTGCGTCAGCAATCCCGTCGCGATGTGGTGACTCGGGCGAAAGTGCCAGAAGTACCGATCGCTCTGCATGAAGCTGCGATCATCCGCATGGAGATCTTTTCCGAAGAGACGCTCTTCCATTTCTTGCGCCTTCTCAAACAACGGACGCTGCGATTCGCCGACTTTCTTGTTCTTCATGCATGGATACTCAAGAGTGAATGAGGATGTGTCAATATCCCGATGATTCGATTCCCTTCCCCGCTTTGCGAATCGACTCATCAATGATCAGGTATACTTCAACCGCCATTCTTTCATTCCCTATGCCTGAGAAATCAACACCGAACACTCTCGCAGAAATACGACGCATGCGGAAGCCCGTTCACAATGTAAACACGGAACATCGATCGAGGCTCAGTACGCTGGATCGTCTCGCACTCTGGATCACGGATCATATCGGGACAATGGGATTTTTCTTCATCATCCTCTGCTGGACGGCCGTTTGGCTGCTATGGAATACCGTCGCACCCGCAGCCGTTCGCTTCGATCCGGCACCGGCATTCGTTCTCTGGCTCTTCATCTCCAACATGATCCAGATCTTTCTCATGCCTCTTCTTCTCATCGGACAGAATCTTCAAGGAAGACACGCCGAGTTGCGCGCGGAAGCGGATTTTGAGGTCAACACCAAAGCAGAGCAGGAGATCGAGGCAATTCTGATGCACTTGGAAAAACAGCACGAAATGATGCTCACGATGCTGCACAAACTCGAAAAGGAGTCGGAATGATCGATGGATCCTGCGATATCGTCAGCATCAGAAATGCTCAGCTTTGTCGCTCCTGATGGAGCAACATTTCAACCGCGTGATCGAATGATCCTGCTTGGATCACCTCCCCTGCATTCACGAAGTAAATCTCATCCGCATTCTCAATCGTGTTAAGTCGATGCGCGATAATCACCCGCGTTGTGTGCTTGGGGAGGTTCTGCAGGATCTCCTCGAGCAACTTCTCCGTCACCGTATCGATATTCGCCGTCGCCTCGTCCAGGATGAGCACATCGGGATCTTTCAAAACGGCCCTCATGAACGCAATGAGCTGCCTCTGCCCCAAACTGATCTCGCCACCGCCGCTGGTCACCGACGTCTCAAGTCCCTTCTCAAAATGAGAAAGCAACGTATCAACGTTCGCTTTTTGCAGCGCAACGACGATGTCTTCATTCGACAAATGTTTGTATTCGTCATTGCCGTACAAAATATTCTCCCGGACGGTGCCGGAAAAGAGGAAAGGTTCCTGCAGAATAAATCCGATGTTCTTCGTGCGTTCACTGGGCTCGAAAGATCTGATGTCTTTCCCATGAAGCAGGACTTTTCCCTCAGTCGGGTCATACAAGCGTGCCATCAGCGAAGCGGTTGTGGTCTTGCCGCCTCCCGTGGGACCCACGAGAGCGTACGTCTTTCCTTCCTCCAACGTGAGATTGATGCCATGCAGTACTTCCTTGCCATCGGGATAGTGGAAATGAACGTTTTCAAGCGCGAGAAGATGTGCGCCCGGAATCGTTTCCCCTCCCGGAATGACGACCATATCCGATGCGAGGGACATGATGGCCGAGATGCGGTCCCATGCCGCCATGGCCGTCTGAAACGACGACCAGACGGAGGCGAGCTGGCGGAGCGGATCATAGAATCTCGTCACATAGACGAGATAACTGACCAGGAGTCCTACCGTGAATGCGCCTGCGGTGATCAGATAGATGCCGAAAGCGAGCACGATGAGTTGGGCAAGGTTGCCGCAGAAACCATAGATGGGCGTGAAGATGTTGTTGGCCACGCCCGCCTTGATCGATGTGGAGTAGTTGGTCTCGTTCGCTTCATCGAATTTCTTGCGGAAGTAGTCTCGACGATTAAAGGCGACGACCACTTTGAAGTTCGCAAGGCTCTCCTGAATCTCGCCGCTCATTCCGCCAAGTGCTTGCATGCTCGCCGCGTTCTTCCGCCTGATCCAAGCGGACAGTGCTTGCGTGAGGATGAGCAAACCGAGTGCCGGAACCAAGGCGAATGCGCCAAGCTTGATGTTGATCGTAAGCAGGAAGATACCCGCCCCGACGATGATGAATGCGTTCGAGACAAACTGTAACAATGCTTGGGAGAAGAATTGATTGAGCTTGTCCGTATCGTTGTTGATGCGAGAAATAAGGTCACCCGCTTTGTTTTGATTGAAGAAAGCCACGGGCAGCTCTTGCAATTTATGAAAAACCGCATTGCGGAGGCTGAAGAGCAAACGCTGACCTACTCCACCCATCAGCATCGTCTGAAAGTAGTTGGCAACGAAGGCAACCAGATAGATTCCAAGCAAGATACCGGCAAAGAGAAGCACGCCTTGGTAGTGGAATGTCTGGATGTAGGTGTCGATGGTATGGCCGATGAGGAGCGGCGCAAGGAGCGTCAGCCCCGAGTTGAGAGTGATGGCAATGAGCGCAAGAACCAGATTTTTTTTCTCGTCCTTGAGAAGCGGCCATAACTTCAGGAGTGCCGAGAGAGCACTTGCCGGCTTTGCCGCATTGCCGTTGGTGTCCGTGAGCGTGTACTTCATAGTTGGCTGGTACTGCGTTGCGATTGCGCAATCTGAACGTATTCGGGTGAATGCTGCATCAGCTCCGCATGCGTCCCCTGCGCGAGGAGCTCTCCCTCCATGAGCAAAATGATGTGATCCAGCGATTCAGCGGAAGAGATTTTCTGCGTGATGGAAACGAGCGTGATGTCGGGATAATTCTTTGCAACATTCTCGAGAATTTTTTGCTCCGTCTGCGTATCGACTCTCGCCGTGAAATCGTCGAGGAGAAGGATTTTCGGATTCAGTGCCAACGCGCGCGCGAGCATGATCCGCTGCTTCTGACCTCCCGAGAGACTCGTCCCGCGTTCGGAGACAATGGTCTCCAGCTTCTGCGGCAGCGATTCGATAAATTCTTTCAACTCAGCCGTTTCAATGGCCTTTTGCATGTCCTCTTCCCGCACCGTATCACCGAAGGCGATGTTTTCTCGGAGCGTCATGTTGAAGATGATGCTGTCCTCGAACACGAGTCCTATCTGGCGATGGAGAGAAGTCGTGTCGAAGCTTTCCAGCGGCTTATTATCGTAGTGTATCGTTCCGATCGTCGGCGGCATCAGCCCCGTGAGAAGGTAAAGGAGCTGGGTCTTCCCTGCGCCCGTCGGACCGATGACGGCTGTTCTCGTGCGCGCTCTCAGGGAGAAGGACACATGTTTCAGCGCAGATTTCTCCCCGAAAACCATCGAAACATTCTGTACATCAATATCACCCTTCAGAAGGGAGGTGTCTGTCCCCTTCTCCTCTTTCTCCTGACTGTCGGTGACATCGGTGATTCGTTGGTACGAGGCAGCCGAACGTGCGATGAGATTACTGATAAATCCGATGATAATGATCGGGAAGATGAGGATAGCGACGTAACTGTTGAACGCAGTGAATTGCCCCAATGTCATGGACCCCGCGATGACGAAGTGACCGCCGAGCGTGAGGATAATCAACGTTGCGATGTTCGCAACAAGCGTGATCACGGGAAGGAGTGACGCGAACAGCCGGAGGATTTGCAGTCCCAACTGTTTCGCATTGGTATTCGCCTCAAGGAATTTTTCGTACTCGTACTGCTGTGAATTAAGAACACGAATCAACGCCGATCCGAGGATGCTCTCATTGATGACTTTGTTGAGCCAATCGATGACTTCCTGTGATTTCTTGAAAAGCGTGCGTACCTTTTTGAAGATCATAAAAAATGACCCTGCGATGATCGGAAGGATGGCCAGCACGGCGAGAGCGAGTTTCCAATTGATGAGAAGAAGCAGGACGCTTGCCCCGATGATGAGGAACACGGAGGAAACGATGGAGACGATGGCCTGCGAAACGAACATTTTCACGGCATCCACATCCGACGTCAGATTCGTGAGCAGCTTCGACGGCGTCATTTCCTGCACGAAGGCATAACTTTGCCTGGAGATCTTTGCGGATGTCTCTCTCCGTATGTCTCGCGCCACGCGCTCCGACGCGTATGTCTGCACAATGCTCTGGAGATATGCGAAGATGAAAATGGCGAGTGCCGTGCAGAAGAATTCCAGAATCACTGTCGGAAGCACGAGATGCTTCTGCGTATAGGCATCAATACCGTGAGAAATGATTATGGGAATCACGAGGTTGAATCCATTGCTCAGCACGGCGAAAAGGACGAGCAGAACGATCCAGCCGGCATAGGATTTCATGAGGCCGACAAGGGAGCGGGCATGGGGAGCCTGTCGCTTCCGTAAGTCGTTTTTGCCCTCGGGAGAGTGTGCCGCACTCATACGGAACATGATGAGAAATACTGAACTATTTTGGCGCTCAATCGAGAATATTCCTCCAATTCTTTGTCATCGAGTGCGGAAAACGTATCCGCGATGCGCTTGAGGTGACTCTTGCGCAGAAGGTGCATCTGCTTTTTCGTTTTAGCGGAAAGCTCCATGAGTTGCGACCGTCGGTCATCGGGGTTGTTCTTCCGTTTCAGATGACCATGCTCGACAAGGCCGTCCACCAGCTGGGTTGCCGCACTGCTGGTGATAGAAAGCTGATGAGCAATATCCTTGATGCTGACATGATCCTTCTGCGCGACGATGCGAAGAACTCCCCACTGCGAATGGGTGATGCGACGAAGCACAGCATCGGAAGCAATGGCGCTTTTCGCACTGAGCTTGCGCTTAATGGTTTGGAAGCATGCCAATAGTTGTTCGAGAGTTTGAGCTCTTTTCAACATCGTCAGTTTGCGAAATACCAAATTATGTAAGTATCTTACCTATTTATCACGCAGGGTCAAGCACGTCATCCAGAAATACGTTGCCGAAATATCGGCAGATATATCTTCATACATACGTACTCATTTTGTCGCCATCGTGCTGATATCGATCACGAATCGGTACCGCACGTCGGATTTGAGTACACGCTCATAGGCTCCGTCAATCGCGTCGGCTGCAATGACCTCGATATCGGGACCGATGTTGTGCTGCGCGCAGAAGTCCAACATTTCCTGCGTTTCGCGAATGCCTCCGATCACCGAGCCGGCAAAAGACCGACGCTTCAGAATCAGGGTAAATGCATTGACGGATAACGGCTCTGCCGGGGCTCCGACATTGACCAGGACACCATCGACATTAAGCAAGGAAAGAAAGGCATTCAAATCAACCTTCGCACTGACGGTATTCACGATGAGATCGAGGGAACCTGCAAGTTTCTTGAATGTCTCCGCATCGCTCGTGGCAAAAAAATGATCGGCACCCAGTCGCAAACCGTCGTCCTTTTTCGCGAGCGAATGCGAGAGAACCGTGACTTCGGCGCCCATCGCATGCGCAATTTTTACCGCCATATGACCGAGTCCCCCGAGGCCGACCACCGCGACCTTCTTGCCCGGACCGGCACCCCAATGGTGCAACGGCGAATATGTCGTAATTCCGGCACACAAGAGCGGCGCAGCGACATCGAGTGCGATGCTATCGGGGATGCGGAGTACAAAATCTTCCGTCACAACCATGTGCGTGGAATACCCGCCATGCGTGCGCTCGCCGAACCTATCGATGGCGCCGTACGTCATCGTGTTTCCCTTGATGCAGTATTGCTCCTCGCCATTTTGGCAGTGCTTGCATTCGCGACAGGAGTCGACCATGCAGCCGACGCCGACACGATCGCCAACGTTATATTTCGTAACCTCGGAACCGATCTCTAAGACGACTCCGGCAATCTCGTGTCCCGGGATAAGAGGAAATGTCTCTTCGCGCCACTCCCCTCGAACGTGATGAAGATCGGAATGGCAAATACCGCAGTACTTGATTTCAATCAATACATCCTTGGCGCTGAGATCGCGTCGTTGGATCGTGGTTGCCTTGAACGGCTCATTGGTACCAAAGACGGCTCGAGCGTGTGCTGTGATCATGATGGGAAAGGAAAGATTTGAAGTGTGGGCGATTGTCTCACACAAATGATGTGCTGAAACCAATTATGGGAGGAATTATTTCAACTATGAAAAATAGGACCATACATTCGTGCTAGCATTCGCCCATGAAACCTCTCATACAGTATGTGATCGCTGTCACAGTCGTGTGGACGATCATTCTCTTCGCTGCATGGTTTATGGATGGAGGCGCTCGCTTCAAAACCTTCGCAATGGTTTGCGGAGGATTCGCTGTGGGGATGCTCGCCATGTACATCGCAATGCATCTGTATAAGTGGTAATTCGCTTAACTCACGGCATACGATGATGCTTCGCCTCTTTAGGAAGCCTCCGAATTCCCCGCGCTTGGATTCGAATCGTTTGGATCCGGACATGCGCCGTCCAAGTTTGCCTGCGCGCTGCAAAGCGTCCCATCAGTACGCTTGCACATCGGCGTCTTCGTCCCAACCCCCTCCACTTTCCCACCCGTGATCGCACAATAAATCTCTGCGTCATTGTCGTACCCCGTAATCTTCAATCCCCCTTCCGGACAATTGCCGCGCATGAGCGCCCACTCTTCGCATTGCCGATTGTCTTCGAAGAGACATACGCCGTATTCGCCTGCTTTGCTTGTTCGGATTTCCAATGTGCCACCTTTTTTGGTGCAATTCACGGAAGCAGGATTGGCGATGCCGATAGAATGTCCATTGTTTGTTCCGTCAGCGGGAGCATTTTGGCAACCGGCCAGGAGAAGGAGACTTCCGCCAAAGATGAGGAGCAAATTTTTCATAGTATTTCACGGAAGAGAATGAACACTTTATTCATAGGCAATTCTCTTCTCCTCTTCCCTTGGAGTCTACGACAAATATTGGTGGAGATGCCGGGAGTTGAACCCGGGTCCAACGTGTAGCCCGATTGTCCGTACCGTCATGGACCTTCCATTTCTCGCAGCCGTCAGGAAGGAACAAGGAAAGGCGCGAGGGATGATGCCGGAAAATTCGTGGCCGTCACGACATCAGATGACGGCACCGTCTCGCTGATGACGCCTCATCCCCGTAGCGAGAATCGGAGGGGAGACGTGTTTCCAAGAGTGGAAACTTAGGCGAAGGCCAGAACCGGGGAGCTCAGACGAGCCAAGACACCTTCGGCAATGGCGTTTGCTTTGCTAACTAAAGAGTTGGCAAGTATTGGTTGCAACGGTGGGTGACGGGAACTGTTGCCATCCCGGACGGAGACAGAATCGAACCAGAATCACGCTGTCGAAGCCTGTCATCCCCACGATGATGCAAAGAAACGGAAGATCCGCATCCTATCACATCCCCGCCCCCTCCGCGCTTAAATGGGAAGAGAAATGAACACCGTCGTCCCCTTCCCCTCCTGGCTCTCGATCCAAATGGATCCTCCTGCGAGCGTGACGACGCCACGCGCGATGAAGAGACCGAGGCCCACTCCATCGGGATCGAACATGTTGGCATTGGAGCCACGCGTAAACTTTTCGAAGATGCGCCCCTGATCCACAACAGGAATGCCATTTCCATGATCCTGCACCTCAATGCGTACAGTATTTCCGTCACGCGTCGTGCAGATCTCAATGTCGGCACCTTTGGAAGAATAGAGGATGGCATTATCCACGATCTTCAATAGCGCGCTCCTGATAAGCGAGCGATCGAAACGGAATATTAAGGACTCGCTCGTCTGAAATTTCACATGTAGCTCGCGTTGTCGCAAGCGAACATCGCATTCATGCAGCACCTCTCGAATCACCACTCCGAGATCCGCCTGTTCGCTGTGATACTGAAGCACTTTGTCCTCGATGGATGCCGCTTCCTTGACGAGCGAAAGAATTCCCCTCATGCGATAGATACCGCCCTGTGCATCGGTAATATGTTCGATTACGGCATCACGCAACTTCGGAGAATCCACTTCGTCCTGAAGACTTTCGAGCGAGGTCTGGAAGATCGTCAGAGGTTGCCCCAACTGATGTGATGTGAGGAGGAGAAGACCCGAACGCTCCCTCTCGATCCTGCGCACCATCACCATACGTCGCTCCACAAAGAGGAGCAGGACGCTCACGCCAACGGAACCGACTCCAAGAAGGAAGAGAAGGAAAAGCGATGTCGAAAACACGCGATTGGACAGTGCAAAGTAATCCTGCACGCCCATATCGACACCCAGTACCGCCGTCGCTTCGCCCGTGTCGGATCTGCGGATGGGAGCGTATCCGGAAATTTCAGCGCCCCACTGGTCCGTGGTGAGAGTATCCGTCGCGGGATGCAGGAACGCCTCGTTACGCAGCCCCGGAGAAGTGCTGACATCGTAGGGCTCACCGGGAATGGAGGGCTGCTCGTCCGTATCGAGAATGCCGTTGTGGTTCCTGTCGAGCTCTGTGAACGGAGCAACCATATCCGCATCGGCAACGAAGGCGAAGGTATTCGGATCCTTCGTCTTGCGCATGATGTACGCGTACCGAATGTTCGGAATACTGCTACGAAGCGTCTCCAATTTCTTGCTCGCTGCGATGACGACGGGCGACTTGGCACCCTTCAAGGTATCGACGGAGAGAAAATCCTTCCCGTCGAATTGCATCGCGGCGGTCGCCGCAACATCACGCAATCTCTCCTGCAATTCCCCCTGCATCAGGCCTCTTCCTCTCCTGAAGAGATTCGCATCGATGGCAACAATGGAAATGAGTGCAATGATGCACAAGCCGCAGATGGACATGGAGAGCCATGGCACACGCATTGTCGACGCTCGAAACTTGGTGGTCATACTGAGGAAGTTCTTGAAAAGAAAGTGAAGAAACGTTTGAGCAAACTTTTCTGCTATCGTGTCGGCAGACTCACGATCGCAGTCGTGCCTTCATCAAGATGACTGCGTAATGTGACACGACCTCCGATGAGGCCAAAAAGACGCTTCGCCACGAAGAGTCCCAGCCCATAGCCATTCGGCCTGTGCGTCGGCGCATTCGATCCCCGCTCGAACTTGCGGAAGAGTCTCGGGAAATCCCCGGGGGGAATGCCGCAGCCATGATCGATGATTTCCAATATGATTTGTTTTCCACGCTTGCGCGCCGCCACGGTGATCGTGGAATCATTCGGCGAAAATGCGGATGCATTATCGAACAATTCATGCACGGCTCTCCGGAGGAAATGCGCATCCGCCTCTAACACAAGATTCTCTTCCACCTCAAACACCACCGATTGATTCTTCTCCTGCAGAACCGCCCCGATATCGTGCGCGACGCCACGGAGCACCTCACCGAGTTCCACGTTCTGCAGCGTTACATTCAAAACCCCCTCCTCGAGAATCGTCGCAGTGGAGAGAAGAGAAAGCACAGATTCCATACGTGCAATGCCCTGCTGAAGATTTCCGAGATTCTCTCCAACTACTTCAGAGAGACTCGGGGAATTTTTTTCTTCTGCCAGCGCCTCCACGGAAAATTTGAAGATCGTCAACGGCTCTCCCAATTGATGCGATGCAAGAAGGAGAAGATTCGTTCGCTCCTCTTCGAGGGTGCGCAGCACATCCATGCGCCACTGCAACACCAAGAAGATGGATACCCAGACGACATACACACCTCCGAGCAACACAAGAAACGTCAAAAATTCCGTTCCCAAGTCCCGCGTCTGTCCGAGAAAATCTTGCGCATTCATATCGATCCCGAGCACCGCCACAACCTTCCCGCTTGATGTTCGAACAGGTGCGTAGCCGGAGATCACCGTCCCCCACTGATCCGTGGTGAATGCTGTGTCGACCGTCGGACGCAGGAACGCCTCATTGCGCAGCACGGGAAATTTGCTGACGTCATATAGCTGTGCGATCGTCGGCGCCGCCTCATTCGCTTCGACGTTGCCATCATGGTTATCGTCCAGTTCCTTCTTTGAATCGAGCATGGCACCGTCGGCAATGAACGAGAAGGTATTCGGATCGTTCGTTTTGCGCATGAGGTAGACGGACGACACGTTCGTAATGCTGTCTCTCAACCGACGTAACCGATGCACCGTGTCGATGAAGACGGGAGAATTCGCGTCGGCGGGGCTTCGGATTTGCTGCAGCACATCACCGTTAATCTCCAATGTACCGGCTGCTGCCGCATCGCGCAGACGATCGCGCAATTGCTGCTCCACGAGACTGTGACCTCGGTACACGAGAAGAAATCCAAGGAGCAACATGGCTATCGCCACGATGCCAACGAGCACCGACGTGAGGAGGTGCTTCTTCTGGCCATCGGAATGGATGTGGATGAACATGAAGTTTGTGTTTCTGCACTCCTTCTATTTGCTGTTATTATAGCAGAAATATGACCATAGCTCCAGAGAGGTTTTTCGAGGAAAAGGAGACGTTTTTGCGCTTCCAGAAGACACAAGCGCTTCTCTTCCCCTCTTCGAAACGCTACACTCTCGCGGCATGCGCCCCCTCACGACCGACCAAATCCGCGCCGCGTATCTTGATTTCTTCCACGCGAAGGGACACGCGATCATCGATGGCGCATCGCTCGTGCCCGAGAACGATCCGACGGTCCTCTTCACGACCGCGGGCATGCACCCGCTCGTCCCCTACCTCCTCGGAGAATCGCATCCCGCGGGGCGACGCCTCACCGACGTGCAACGTTGCATCCGCACACAGGATATTGATAAGGTTGGCGACGCCTCGCACCTGACCTTCTTCGAAATGCTCGGCAATTGGAGCCTCGGAGAATACTTCAAGGAAGAAGCGATCCATATGAGCTTCGATTTCCTCACGAAGATTCTGGAAATTCCCGTGGAGAGATTGGCCGTGACCTGCTTCGAAGGAGACGCAGATGCGCCGAAGGATGAGGAGTCCGCAAAGATCTGGAAGAAGCTCGGCATTCCAGAAGAACGCATCGGCTTCCTGTCGAAGAAGAACAATTGGTGGGGTCCGGCGGGACTGACGGGACCCTGCGGTCCGGATTCGGAAATGTTCATCTGGGTGGGAGACGGAAGTCCTCAGGGGAATCCGGCAACGCACGAAGCCGAATGGCTAGAAATTTGGAACGACGTCTTCCTGCAATACAACAAGACCGCGGAGGGCACATTCGAGCTGCTCAAGCAGAAGAATGTGGATACGGGAATGGGGCTGGAGCGAACTGCCGCCGTACTGCAAGGCGTGAAGAGCGCGTACGACACCGATTGCCTGAAACCCATTCTCGAAAAAGTGCTCTCGCTCTCGACCGCTCCCGACTCCCCCGAGAAAATGCGCCATGCGCGCATCATCACGGATCACGTGCGAGCCGCAACGAACATCATCGCGGACGGCGTGAAACCATCGAACGTCGATCAGGGATACGTGCTGCGTCGTCTCATTCGCCGCGCGATTCGCTCCGCTCGTTCCCTGGGTATCGAGGCGAACGGCACGTTCACTTCGAGCATCGCATCGGAAGTCATCACCCGCTACGCGCAACCGTACCCGCAGCTGAAAATGCTCGAACAAGACATTCGCGAAGCTCTCTCACGCGAGGAGCAGCAGTTTGCGAAGACACTCCAAGATGGAATCAAGCATTTCGATAGAGCCCTGAGCGAAGCCAAAAACTTGATTGATGGCTCGACGGCCTTCCACCTCTACGACACCTTCGGCTTCCCGCTCGAGCTCACGAGAGAGATGGCGAAGGAGCGGGGGGTGCACGTCGATGAAGTGGGATTTGCAAAAGCGTTCGAAGAACATCAAGCGCTCTCGAGAGCGGGAGCGGAGAAGAAATTCAAAGGCGGGCTGCAAGACAGCTCCGCGGAAACGACGAAGCTCCACACTGCCACGCACCTCCTCAATGCCGCGCTGCGTCGCGTGCTCGGGGATCATGTCTTTCAGAAAGGATCGAACATCACAGGCGAGAGACTGCGCTTCGATTTCAGTCATGATCAAAAGATGACCGAAGCACAAATCAAAGAAGTCGAGCATCTGGTGAATGAAGCGATCGATAAAGATCTCCCCGTGCGGTATCACATCGCCAGTGTCGAGGATGCGAAAAAGGAGGGGGCGATCGGCGTCTTCGAAGCGAAGTACGGCGCGGAGGTGAAAGTCTACGTCATCGGCGATGAGGGCAATGTCTCCTCCCGAGAAATCTGCGGCGGGCCCCACGTCGCCCGCACCGGAATGATCGGACGCCTCACGATCCAGAAAGAGGAGAGCTCTTCGTCGGGGGTGCGTCGCATCAAGGCCGTCGTTTCCGGAGGACCCAAAGAAATTCAAATCGCGGAGCAGATCTCTTGAGCTTCCCGGGATCAAGGTATTCTGTACACTATCGTCATGTCTCGGCGCTTCTCGCTGATTCTCTGCATTCTCGGCATGACCTTCCCCCTCTTCGCGTACGCGAAGCAGACGACGACGTGGGACTTCGTGAAGAACAATGCCGGACAATGGAGCGTTCAAGGTTTGGACCAGGTGGAAGTACAATCCAGCGGATTGCATATCGGCACGGCGCACGACGGAGCGATCCTGCGTGCGCTCGATACTCCGCGAACCCTCGATATCCTGCGCGTTGATTTCGCGAAGACACCTCCGGATCGCATCGACGTTCTCTGGCGGGTGAATGATGCGAAGACGGAAGGGTTCCATCAACTCGCATTATCCACACCGATGGCATGGGTAGACGGAAATACCGTCATCGTCGATCTCAGTGTCGCACCGGTACACATCGGCGACTGCGCTGTCATCGGATTCGCGTTTCCCGCCGGGACGCAAGCGACGATCCAGCGCATCACGGCAACGACGTACGCCTGGCCGGAGAAACTATGGGAAGGATGGAAGTCGTTTTGGATCTCCGATAACTTCAGTGCGCGAACGATCAATTTCCTCTGGGGTCCCATCCTCCGCTTCACCTCGGAGGGAAGAGGAACCCTCTTCCAATACGCGCCTCCTCTGGGATGGTCGGCCAACGTCGTCTTCTATGCGCTGCTGTTCCTTGTAGGACTCGCGAGTATTCTCTGGTGCATTTTCCATCGCGATAAACATGCATTCCATCGCGGAGCTTTGGCCTTCTTCTCTTTCGCCCTCTGCCTCTGGATTTTCTACGATGTGCGCATGGGAACGGAACTGCTCCGGAATGTCGAATCCGAAGTACATTCCTACTTCTTGCAGCCCGTAGGCAGTCGCCAATTTGGCTCCTTTGGAAATTTCTATCCCTCTCTCCTCTCCTCCGTCCCCTCTCTAAAACAGAAACCTCGCTTCGTGGCCATCGCGCCGCCCGAAACCATGAGCCGCATTCTCTACGAAACCTATCCCAGCAGACCGTTGCAGAATGGAGAAAGCATCGAAGGGGTGACGACATGGTTCATCTACCAACAGCCGGACATCACCGTCGATGACAAGGGAGAATTGCGCTCGGGTACGACCGTACTGGCCAAGGGCGGACATATTCTGCAGCGCTTCGACGCCTCCTCGTTCCTCTACCAAACGCTATAATGTTCGTCATTGCCCTCCTCTTCGGCGTCGCCATTCCCTTACTCAACGGATGGCTGCTTCTGCGCGTCCTCGAGTGGAAGACGCCTGTTCTTCTCTCTGCTGAGCGTTGGATCATGGGCTTTCTCGTCGGCCTCACCGCTTCGATGTACCTCGCGTTCTTGGCAAACATGATCGGCGTGCCGCTCAATGCCGCGACCTTTCTCCTGCTGCAACTTTTCCTCTTCCTCATCCTCGCAGGAGTTTCCTACCGGTGGCTGCGTCCGAATCTCTTCGCCGCTGCGAATGCTTCCCTCCCCTCGCTCGATCGCCCGCTGACGCGTTGGCTCTATGTCATCGGTGTTCTCCTCGCACTCTGGACGGCCCTGCGCATCGTCGCGGGAGGCACGATGCTCCTCTCTCTCCCGCAGGGGTTCGATGACACATTCAAGAACTGGAATTTTCGCGGCAAGGTAATCTTCCTTGAACATTCCGTCGCGGCGGCGGACAAGGTCGTCCCGAGTTTCAATGCCTATCCACCAATCATCCCGCTCGCCAAAGCGTGGTTTACGAGTCTCGCAGGAACGTGGAGTGAACCGCTCGCAAATCTCCCCCATCTCCTCTGGTACGTCTCCATTCTCGGCATCCTCTTCTTCACGCTGAGACGCATCATGACCCTGCCCTGGGCGTTCCTCGGCGTCTATCTCTTCGTGAGCCTCCCGCTCCCCTTCATCCATGGATTCTCCGCGTACGCGGAGACGCTCGTCGCCGCGCACTTCCTCCTCACGTGCGTCCTCCTCTTCGCGGCTCTCGGTGCGAAATCCTCCTCTGAAAGTCTCTCCTTTCTTCGACTCTTCGCTCTCGCCGCCGCCCTCCTCGCCCTGCCCAAGAACGAAGGATTATCCCTCTACCTCCCCTGCATCCTCGTGATTGCCGCGTTCTTCCTCATGTGGACATGGAGATCGCGCAGCTTCCCACGCTCGACACTGCGGAGCGCCGCGGCTTGGATCGGAGGATTCATCCTTGTGACGGAACTTCCCTGGATGGCGTACAAGTGGATTCACTCACTTGGCTTCGGCAACACCACCAACCTCGGATCTGTCAGCGTCCATTTTAATTCCATTGTTCCGTTCGCTATCGCGATCAATCTCTTCTTCGAGGGAAACTGGCTCCTCTTTTTTCCGCTCTTCATCCTCCTATTGCTCCTCGCGCTCTTGCGTCGCTCCATGCATCTGCCGCTCGTCGCGCTCCTCTGCTGCTTCCTCCTCCCCTTCCTCGCGCAGTTCCTGCTCTTCACCTTCACGACCTTCTCCACGGAAGCCGTCATCAGCCAGACGGGGTATGGAAGAGGCATTGTGCAGCTGATTCCCGTGGGTTGCGCCGCGTTCGTCCTCCTCGCCCATGCGCTCTTCGCATCGAGATCGACACACGAGTCCTGACGCCATCCCGGATCCGCCCAGGAAGCACCTTGGTCTGCCTTGGTCCTGACGCTATGCTGGAGCCATGCCCTCTTTCGCCGCGTTCCTCGGTCATCAGCCGCACATCTCCATCGCCGAACTCTCCGCGAGTATCCGCGACTTCTCGCTCCAGCGCGTCATCCAGAACCGCGTACTCCTCTTCGAGAGCTCGCTTCCCCTCGATGCCACCAATCTCCGTACACTCGGCGGCACGGTCGTCATCGCGAAACGGATCTCCGAGAACGATCTCACGATCGAAGACGTGCCCGCTCTGCTCCTCAACGAAATCTCCGGCATCCACGGCAAAGTCACCTTCAGCCTCCGCACCCTCGGTCTTCCGCCCGCTCGCATCAAATCCCTCTACCGCGAATGCAAGGAATCGATGCGAAAAAAGGGGCGTCCCTCTCGCTACGTCGGTACCGAACGCGCTCCGGCCGCCTCCGTCCTCCTCCACGATGCGGGACTGCTGGATGGATCGAACGGATGCGAAATCTGCGTGATCGCCGACGAGAATACGATTTGGATCGGCCGAACGGTCGCCGCGCAGGACATCGAGTCCTACGCGAAGCGTGACATGAAGAAACCGGTCCGCGATACGACGACGGGGCTCCTCCCGCCCAAACTCGCCCAAATCCTTCTCAACTTCGGATCGTGGCTCGCACGCGGCAAAGCCGTAGGAGAGAGCCAGCTCACGGTCTTTGATCCCTTCACCGGAACGGGCGTGATTCCAATGGAATGTCTCCTCAGAGGATGGAACGTCCTCGCCTCGGATACGTCCCAGAGAGCGGTGACCGGAACGGAGAAGAATCTCGAATGGCTCCGGAAGGAGAATGACATCTTCAAAAAGGATGTCTGGAGCACGGTGTGGAAGCAGGATGCACGCAGACCCTTCGTCCTCAAGCAGCGTCCCGATGTGATCGTCACGGAGACGACCCTCGGCCCTTCCCTCGAAGAACGGGCGTCACTCAAAGATGTTTCTAAGCTGAAGACGGAGAACGAGAAGCTGCAAGAGGATTTCCTCCGTAACGTCGTGGCCACGCTCCCCGGCGTCCCCGTCGTCGCGACATGGCCCGTGTGGTATACGAGCAAGGGGCAAGTCCGCCTCGAGAAGGTCTGGGACCGTCTGCACGAAATCGGTTTCCGGCTCGCCATTCCCGCCGCCGTCGATCTCGACATCACGGGCCGTCCCACGCTGGTGTATCGCAGGCCGGGGCAGTACGTGGGCCGCGAAATCGTCCTCCTGACGCCCGCAAAAAGATAATGTGCGCGCCCTAGCCAAAGAGCAGATTTTGTCTATACTTCCATGCGTTCTTTCCTGTCCGGGTTCTTTTCCCATCATCTCTCTCCGTTCCTCGGTAGCTCAGTGGTAGAGCAGGGCGCTGTTAACGCCAAGGTCGCTGGTTCGAGTCCAGCCCGAGGAGCCATTCTCCATTTATTATAACAGCACGATTCTCCAGCATTGTTTGGACGATTTTCGTGTAATCAACGCTGTCTATAGACCTGTTCTTTATGGCAATTCGATCAAAGAAAAGTGAAATCAGGTGACGTTTGAGGTGCGGTGGTGCATCCATGTAGGTCTGATGCAGGTCATCGGTCAGTTCCATGAAGCGAGCGAAGATGTCTATGTTACTTTTCCGCTTCTGATTGAGTTCAATCAACTGCTGTTCGAGAACTGCAATTTCTCTGGAGTATTCGGCAGCTTTCCGTCTGAACGTTTCCGCATCGACAACTCTATCAGCACGATCATCCTCAAGATTGCTTCGCCGTTGTCGTAGCTTCATCTTCCTGTTCTCAACCTGTCGGATTTGTTTATCGACTCCAGAGTGAGTCTCTACAAGGATTTCCTTTGCCCTTGCAACAATCCTTTCCATGAGCGGCAAAGTGAATTGAATCTTTCGGAATTGCTCAGCAATCAGCTCTTCCAGAACATCTGCACGAATATTCTGACCGACGTTCGAATGTTTCTTCAGAGTAAGCGAACAATGGTAGTACGATGCTCCATTCTTCTGGTTGTGGATTTCGGCAGTCATTCGACCACCGCAGATGCCACACTGCAGTGCACTCCTCAGAAAGAATCTTTCTGAGTGTTTGCGCTCACGATTCGCATGATGGTTGAGTGCTGCCATACGTGCCTGACACGCATCATACGTTGCCTTGTCGATCAACGGCTTGTGATTGCCTGGATATAGCTGCCCCTTGAACTCCATCATGCCGTAATAAAAAGGAGAATTGATCATGGCAACGAAGCTAGACTTAGGCAGTGCTTTGCCATGACGTGAGCGTAGGCCTTTGGAATACATGATGCCGTTGAGATCGGTACAGTTGTAACCACCAGTGGCAAGCAGTGAAAACGCCTCAGCCACGAGTGCAGACTGATTCTCATCTTGCAGTACCTCGTTGTGCGGGTTGTCCTTCGTACCAGTGTTCTCATTTTTATACCCGATGGGAGCCCATCCAGGCCATTCCCCTTTCTCTATTTTTCTCAGCATGGCACGGCTCGTTTTCGCTCCGTAGAGGTTGCTATAGAACTCATTGATGCTCGACATGATGCCATCCATCATTGTGCTCTCTGGAGTATCCATCTCTGTGAAAGGCTGATTGACGGCAACGAGACGGCATCCATGTTTCTTGAGAATCTGTTTCACTATTTGATGGTCATGTGCCGATCGTGAGAAACGATCTGTTTCTGATACGAGAAAGTAATCAACCTTATTCTCTTTGATGAAATCCAAAGCATCGAGGAATCCTGGTCTCCCTTCAATTGACCTCCCACTCTTGCCATCATCACGAAACCTTCTGAGGATGGTGATGCCCTTCTGCTCACCATACTTGTCGCACATGACGAGTTGATTCTCGACGGACTTACCCTTTGCCTGCTCTTCATCACTCACCCTTCCATAGCTTATTCCTGTGCTTACGTTAGCCATAATCAATTGATTGTAATGGAAATAAAATGGATAACCAAAGGCTGAAAACCCCACTCGGGGTCGTGACTTTCACTATCCACTTTTTTGGTCGTAGAACCGGACATCAGAAGCACCATTTTATTGTCCGTTTTGGGGTGGAAATGCCACCTTTCCTCTATTTTGAGCCATTTTCCATGTTTTCAGGGGTCATGTGAGCATGTGGAGCGGGTGTGCCTGTTACATACTTGAGTTGAGAGAGGTTTGAATGTTGGTTAGGTAGTTGAGATGGGGTTTGAAAAATCAGGCATGTTATAAGTCAAAAGACGAGGTTCAGGCATAAGCAACACTTCGCAGAAGCGCATCGGTGCTATAAGCTGCTCGTATATTTCTATGAAGATGCAGCCCAATTCACCAAAAACTTCTGAGTGGCTTACTCGCAAACATCTCATCGACCCGATGCTCAAAGCAGCGGGGTGGAAGATAGTGCCATTCGAGGAAGGTCGCAGCCTGGACTCCTACGAGGGTTGTGCGGTGGAAGAGTACCCCACTGACAATGGGCCTGCAGACTATGCTCTCTGTGCACTGGGAAAGGTGCTCGGTGTAGTCGAGGCGAAGAAACTGACACTTGGCCCACAGAGTGTCCTTACTCAGGCAGAGCGTTATTCCCAAGGTCTGGCTTCGAGCCCTCTGAACTTCCGTGGTTATTATGTGCCATTCTTATATGCCACGAATGGCGAAATACTTTGGTTCCATGACATACGCCCTGAGCACTCACGTTCCCGCAAAATCTCCCACTTCCATACACCAGCTGCACTCATAGAACGATTGGAGCAACCATTCGATCAGTCATGCTCTGAACTGTTGAGACTTCCCAACGACAATCCTCGCCTTCGTCCTTATCAAATCGAAGCGAGTGAGGCTATTGAACATGCCATTGCTGCACACAAGCGACTCATGCTCGTTGCAATGGCAACAGGCACCGGGAAGACTTTTACGACTGTGAATGAGGTTTACCGTCTCATGAAGTCCGGTGTTGCCAAGCGCGTGTTGTTCCTTGTGGATCGTCGTGCACTCGCAGCTCAAACTGTCCGTTCGTTTGCATCATATGATGCTGAACCGGGACTCAAATTCAATCAGGTCTATGAGGTCTATAGCCAGAAGTTTCAGAGGGAGGACTTTGGCGAGGATGAAAAGTTTGATCCCAAGGTGCTTCCTACGGGGCATCTCATCAACCCGAAGCCTGGACATGCGTTTGTGTACGTCTGCACCATCCAACGCATGGCCATCAATCTCTTTGGCCGTGATGCGGTGTGGCAGTCCGAGGATACGATTGATGACGATGCGGACAAACTGGACATTCCTATCCATGCCTTTGATCTGATCGTTGCGGATGAGTGTCATCGTGGTTACACCTCCTCCGAGGTCTCTGTGTGGCGACAGACCCTCGACCATTTCGATGCAATCAAGATTGGTCTCACCGCCACGCCTGCCAGTCACACTACTGGGTATTTCCAAGAGAAGGTCTATGAATATCCGTACCTTCGAGCAGTGCGCGAAGGCTTCTTGGTGGACTATGATGTAGTGACCGTCAAATCCGATGTGCGCATGAAGGGCGTGTTCTTGAAGGAAGGTGAACAGATTGCTCTCATTGATCCTGAGTCGGGCTCAGAACAGTTGGATTTGCTCGAAGACGAGCGCAAGTTTGATGCAACGGAGGTTGAGAGAAAAATCACGGCACCAGATTCCAACCGCAAAGTGTTGGAGGAGATTCGGAAATACGCGCTGGAACATGAGCAGCAGACTGGTCGATTCCCGAAGATTCTTATCTTCGCAGTGAATGACCTTCCGCATACATCTCACGCAGACCAACTTGTGGACACAGCTCGTGATATTTTTGGTCAGGGCGACAGTTTCGTGCAGAAAATCACAGGTCGAGTGGATCGTCCTCTTCAGAAAATTCGTGAGTTCCGTAACCGCGAGAATCCGAAAGTTGTCGTGACAGTAGACATGCTCACTACAGGAGTGGACATCCCTGACTTGGAATTCATCGTGTTCCTTCGTCCGGTAAAGTCCCGCATCCTCTTTGAGCAGATGATTGGACGAGGCACACGCAAAGGTGAGAGATTCCCCGATAAGTCACACTTCGTCATCTTCGATTGTTTCAATGGAACACTCCTTGAGTATTTCAAGAACGCCACAGGTGTCACAGCTGATCCACCATTACGCGAGAACCTCACCACACCTGAAATCATCGAACACATCTGGCAGAACAATGACCGTGACTACAAGGTACGCTGTCTTGTGCGCCGCTTACAACGGATTGATAAGGAGATGACAGGAGAAGGACGAGAACTCTTCACAAGATATTTCCCTCAGGGTGACCTCGCTTCTTTCGCCCGAGAACTTCCTGATCGTCTCAAGGAAGGCTTCACAGAGACCATGACAGTTCTTCGCGATGCAGACTTCCAAAACCTGATTCAACATTACCCACGCCCAAAGCGTGTGTTCATCGTGGCCTCAGAAATAGAAGATAAAGTCGAATCAGGCTGGCTCGTTCGTGGGTCAGACGGCAAAGAGTACAAACCTGAAGACTACATTGTCGCCTTCTCTCGGTTCGTACAAGAGAACCCCGACCACATTGATGCCATTCGCATTCTCCTTGATCGTCCCAAGGACTGGAGTTCAGGTGCACTCGTGGAGCTGAAGACCAAGCTCGCTTCCACACCTCAGCGCTTCACGGTGGAGAATCTGCAGAAGGCACATTCAATTACCTATCACAAACCTCTCGTTGAGATTATCTCCATGATCAAACATGCAGCCGACGAGCATCAACCTCTCTACACCGCAGAGGAGCGGGTACGTCGTGCATTCGAGAAAGTTACAGACAAGAAGAAGTTCACTTTCGAGCAGCAGCAATGGCTTGACCGTATCCGCGACCACTTGGAACAAAACTTGAGTATTGATAAGCAGGACTTTGAAATCGTGCCACTCTTCATCAACTTCGGTGGCTGGAACAGAGCAAATGGTGACTTCAATGGGAAACTCCTGCCTTTGTTATCTGCCTTCAATTCCTCCATCGCCAAATGACTGACGTTGTCGCCAAACTCTGGGGTTTTTGCCACACACTGCGCCAAGATGGTGTGGACTATGGCGATTACATCGAACAGCTCACCTATCTGCTGTTCCTCAAAATGTCATCCGAGAAGGGGCTATCTCTTCCCAAAGGCTGCAACTGGGACTCGCTCAAAGCACTCTCCGGTACTGCTCTCACTGAGCATTACATTGATGTTCTGAGAGGCCTTGAGAAGGAAAAGGGACTGCTCGGAAGCATCTTTGCAGGAGCACAGTCGCGCTTCACCAATCCCGTGAACCTCAAACGTCTCGTTGACCTGATTGATGAGACAGAATGGACAAGCCTCGGTGTGGATGTGAAGGGTGCGGCCTTCGAGGGACTCCTTGAGAAGGCAGCGAGTGAAGGAAAGAAGGGGGCTGGACAATACTTCACTCCACGCATTGTCATCCAAGCCATTGTGCAGTGCATGAAGCCCGATCCTCGGAAGGGCAAAGACTTTGCTATCTGTGACCCTGCCTGTGGTACTGGAGGCTTCCTCGTCTGTGCCTACGAGTGGCTTCTGGAGCAGACAAAGGGTGGAGCAATGGATCGTGAACTTGCCATAAGAGTGCGCAAGGGAACGTTCTTCGGCCAAGAGCTTGTGCAACGGCCTCGTCGTCTCGCTCTCATGAATTTGTATCTGCATGGCGTGGAGCCTGAAATCACTCTTGGTGACAGCATCTACGATCCGCCGAATGCAAAGCGTTTTGATGTCATCCTCACCAACCCTCCATTTGGCAACAAGGGAGCGAACCAAACACCTGAGCGTGAGGACTTCACGATTGAGACGAGTAACAAGCAACTCAACTTTATTCAGCATGTGATGACCATTCTCAAGCCTGGGGGAAGAGCGGCAGTTGTCGTTCCTGATAACTGTTTGTTTGAAGACAAAGCAGGAGAAGTTTTTGAAATCCTGACCGAAGATTGTGATCTCCATACTGTCATACGTCTCCCTAATGGCACGTTCAGTCCCTACAGTCCTGGGACAAAGACGAACATCATTTTCTTCACAAAGGGACGTGCGACAGAGAAGGTTTGGATTTATGATGGGCGCACAAATGTCGCTGGTGTCACAAAGAAAGACCGCAAGCTCACTGTTGAGCACTTCTCGGAGTTTATCAAATGCTACGGCATAGACCCCAGTGGCAGGTCAAAGCGCAACCCCAAGGATGCGAAAGACGATCGTTGGCGTGTATTTGGGATTGATGAGGTGAGGAAACGAGGATTCAAGATTGATAGCTTCAAATGGCTTAAGGATGAAGGGCTGCAAGATGGGGATGATCTACCAGAACCCGAGGAGTTGCTGACAAGCGCCATTACAGAACTAGAAGGCGCTGTCGGTGAGTTGAGAAATATTTTGAAAACACTCAACAAATGAAGAAAGAATTATATGTATCGGCAAATCATAGTGATATAAAGTTTTTGAAAATTAGAGATTTTTTGAACATCAAATATGGAAAGGGATTGAAGGAATCGGACAGAAAACCAGGCAACATCCCCGTGTATGGCTCCAATGGTATCGTGGGTGAACACAGTCAGGCACTCAGCACAGGTAAAACGATTATAATCGGCCGGAAAGGTTCTGTCGGAGAGGTACACATTTCAAATGGCCCCTGCTGGCCTATCGACACCACTTACTTCGTTGATGAATTCAAAGGTCTAGACCCACTTTACGTCTATCATCTGCTACGTAGTTTGAAACTTGGCACTTTGGATACATCAACTGCAATCCCAGGTGTAAACCGAAATCATATATATGATAAAGAGGTCAGCCTTCCTTCTTTTGAACAACAAAAAATGATTGTCAAAAAATTGAATGAGTTACTTCCATCAATACGTTCTGCTCAAGAAAAGATTGTGAGGGCGAGGGCAATTTTGCGCAGGTTTCGACAAGCGGTGTTAGATGCCGCTTGTTGTGGCGAACTCACGACAGATTGTCGTAATCGCTCAGGCATTTCAGATCAATGGTCTGAGCTAGAGCTGGGCGATGTTATTACTGATCTTGGACAAGGTTGGAGCCCCAAGTGCGAGGTACAACCTTCTTCTTCTCCTGATATGTGGGGTGTTATCAAGACAACCGCTATCCAGCCAATGAATTTTAGTGAAATCGAAAACAAGAAATTACCAGCGGCTTTGAAACCACGGCAGTCTCTTGAATTGCATGCAGGTGATTTGCTTATTACTCGTGCTGGTCCTCGCGACAGAGCTGGCGTGTGTTGTTTAGTTCGTTCTGTTCGTCCAAAACTGATCCTGTGTGATAAAGCATATAGATTTCACGCAATTGAGGAACGAGCAATTCCTGATTTTATTGAAATCATTTTGAACGCACCCAAGATGCTAATTGAACTTGATAAAATCAAAACTGGAATATCAGATAGCGGCTTGAATCTAACACAAACAAAATTTCTTTCGTTGCCCATCACTCTTCCAACCATTCCTGAGCAAAAGGAAATTGTGAAAAGAATACGTTCATATTTTGAAATTGCTGATCGGGTGGAACAATCACTAGCGAAAATAGGCGGATACTGCGAAACAACAACAAGAGCGGTATTGACTCAAGCATTCGCAGGACAACTATCCTAAACTTCATTTTACTGGAGTCTTGTAATTGCTGTTTATTTCATTGTGTGGCATAGATTGGGTATGAGAATAGCACTAGTTGGGGTCAATTGGCCGGGGCGCGGAGAAAACGTGGATTTCAATTCACGGAGAACATTTGTTGACTACGACATTGTCATCTGGGATCCAATGATTTTGTTGCACACATACAATCCCGAGTATCCACGCCACAACCTAATGGACGCAACATCGTATGCCCGTCTTCAGCGCGATCTGAAGCAACACTTCGAAGAATTCGATCACATGATGCAACAAGGAAAGTTAGTGGTAATTTTTGTACCTGCACCTTGGTCGTTCCAATACGACCATGCTGGATCTTCCGGAAGAGGAGCAAGATCCAGCGGAACAATTTTGGAACTATTACCTGTGCTAGATGGTCTGCAAACCGTTGGCTCAGAAGGCGATACTCTCGAAGTCAAAACAGGAATGTTACCTCTCAAAGAGTTTGGAGAAGCTATTCAGAGTTGGGTTTCGTACAGAGCATTTTTCTCAGAAACGCCGGGGAAACCCTTTATGTTTACAACCGCTGGTAAACCTGCGGCAACTCTTGTTGCCAAAGATAATGGCTATTTTGTCTTTGCTCCATTTCTTCAGATCAGTGGGAATTATCCTTCCCAGCAATCCGATAGAATCTTTGATGCGTGTGAAGCTCTCATTACGGCTTTGCCTTCTAGGAGACAAACTTTTTCTCTCCCCAAGTGGGCTGATGAATACAAACTTCTAAAGGAAGTTGATGTTCAAAATCACCTAGGAGAACTTCAAAAAAAGATAGCAAGCCTCCAAGAAAAGATTGATGCCTCCAATCTTGAGCAACAATCCATTGATAGACAAAAAACTGTATTTGCAGGCGGAACCGGACAACTGCTAGTCGATGAGGTGAAAATTCTTCTGGAACAAATTGGATTTACGGTTGAACACGGACCAGAAGGAAGAGATGATCTGATTCTAAAGTACGGAGAAAGGCCATGTGTTGCTGAAGTAAAGGGGGTTACGAAATCGGCTGGCGAAGGAGATGCAGCTCAGCTCCAAAAATGGATAAGTGGGTACCATGCTGAACATGGCGAAGAGCCAAAGGGACTGCTTATCATCAATGCCTATAAAGACATACCTCTACAGGAACGAACGCAGCCAGCTTTCCCTGATCAAATGCTCGATTTTGCGAAACGCATGAGGCAATGTCTCATTACAACTACGCAAATACTGGAACTTGCATTGTATGCTCGTGAAAAACCTGATCAGAAACAAGCCATAGCGGATGCACTACTTTCAACAATTGGTATTTTTACTGCATTCGAGAACGAGCGCAGGGGTTGCATTCTCAAGGATGCAACCTAGGCAGGGGTTGAATCCTGGTTTCAGTAACTCATTCTCTCGATCCCTTCCTCAAGCTGCTCCACAGTGTGTTGAAGGTAAAGGCTGGTCACATCCAAACTGGAGTGTCCCAATAGCTGCGATAGCGTTTGTATGGCTGATGGATTTGCTCTGAGGTAGTTCATGGCAAAGGTGTGCCTGAGAGTGTGGCAATGTAGAACAACTCCCGCCTTTGCAGCATATTTCTTCACAATGAAGTGTGCCCCCATGGTCGTGAGTTCACCTCTCTGACCATTGAGCAGCCTTCCTATTGGTTTCACAGCCTCAAGGTACTCTGAAAGCAATCGACGAACATTTGGATGGAGAGGCACTCTCCTCTCCTTCCCTCCTTTGGCATGGCGCACGATAAGCAGCCCTTTTCGTTCTGAGAGCTGAACATCATCTACATTCAGATTCACAGCCTCACTGACACGTAAGCCACTACCTAGCATCAGCTCTATAAGCAGTCGGTCTCGCTGGTTCCCTCGAATTTCAACTTCACGGAGAAACTTCCGTGTGTCCTGTGGTGATAGGCATTGAGGGGCAAGGGGCTGACTCTTGAGTTGCCGCACACCCTTGGCGGGATTCGTCTTCAGAAGTCCTTCCTGAACAGCCATTTCGAGGAACAGCCTCAATGAGACAAGACGGCGGTTGATGGTGCTCACAGCACGTCCATTGCGTCTGGCATCGTCTCTGAAGTCAGCTACATCCCTCTCTGTCAGTCGCTTGAAGCTGAAAGCCTCCCCATTCTTCTCGCTGAACCAGAACAGGAATGACTTGAGGTCTGCAATGATGGCCTCTCGTGAGTTGGCACTGTAATCATGTTCAAGGAGGAGTGTTGCCACACGCACAGCGTCAGCTGAGACGACAGGTGGGAAGTTATGTTTTGAGATTGTGAGGGGATACACAGGGATTGTGAGGGTGGATTTCATATAGAAGGAGGGAAGTTGGGAAGAAACCCAAAGGATAAGGAGAATTATTCATTGAGAGTTAGGGAAACAGAATGCCCCGGCCAGATAATGACCGGGGCATAGTGCTGATAGATTCATTTCTTCGTCTTCAGGCTCTTCAGTTCGGCAATCTTGGCTGCCAAGAGCTTGTGGGTGATGGCGAGAGCGTCCTTCTTACTACCTGAAGCAAAGGGTTCCGTGTTTGCTGCGATGTAGTCACCACACCATTCAATGAAGGCCTTGGTTGTACGCCTGCCTGCCTCTGAATGTTCAACATAGTGTTTAGCCCTCACTGTCCCTCGCTTGGAGACGTAGCCCCACCATTTGCTTCCAGCCTTCATCTCATTCATTGCAGGAGCAGCAGGGCGAACAGGTTTTGCTTCCACCTTGGAGGGGAAAATTTTACTGAGAGCCGATGGTGTTTGAATCGTCGTATTCATGGTGAGTTATGGGGAATGGAAGTAGGAAGAGAACAGAGAGGTTCTATGAGGTATCTAGGTGCCTAAGAAAAAGCCTCGATCTCGGTCGAGGCTTGTGTGAGGTGCAAAGGGGTATTCGGTGCCTTGGGTGTGGTGAATAGGTCATTTTTGGCTTACACAAGCCATTTTATCATGTTTGTCATGCTAATAATGTTTGTTATGTCACACTTCTATTCATCAAGCAACAATGTCTTTACGGGTGGGTTTTTGAGGGTGTTGGTTTGATGTAGGTCGGCTTTTGAATAGAATAGACAGTTATCGCAAACCAGAATGTATTTTGCGTCCAGTATCGCTGGGTACTTCCCTCCTTATACTGTGTACATACACTTTTTGGCTTTGCAGAGAGATAAATTCAGAATTCCATTGTAGGCTTAGCCCTAGATTTTTTGTAGAATTCTTGGATGGTCATATATTCCTGATCATGCGTGTAGTGTGGTTGGAGAAAGACTTCTGCGCCTCGGACAAGACGTGATAGGAAGTCACACAATCCTCCAACTGTTGCCTCAGGCGGCATCCATCCTCGTTGTCCTAGTGGCACCTTGGTGCCCTCAACCTTGAAGTAGTCCTTCCCGACCATTTTGTAACAGCGCCCGAAGTATGGAGCGTTGTTGTAGAGACAGAATCCTTTCTCCCCCTCAGAGAAGTCTTCATTACTTACTTGCTCCATCTGTGCCATGAGGGATAGAGCATTCTTCCAACGCGGTGCACTCCGCACCTCTTCCCATTCAATACTTGGAAGATCACGCATGTTTCTCCTGACGGTTTCGTACCCTTGAATGCTGCACAAGACCGCCAGCTCAACCTTCGTGAACTGGGCGGTCTTGTACTCATTCTTCGTGACAGTCTTATGGACGAAGAAGTAATCAGTGTTTCTCATTGGCAGGAGCACGCTTGGCCGATGGTCGTGGAGAAATACCATCGTTCAATCGCGTAGAGGAGCTGGAGTCAAAGGTATGCAATCCGACAACAGATACTCCTTCAGCCCTGCCAGAAGCGTGAATATCATCATCTTGTCCGCCGCCAAATTGCCGCAGCTTTCCAGCGCAAGCTCGAAGAAACGGTATTTGAGCATGTATCGGCTTACGATGAATTTGTTGTCTTTCTGATCGCAAATTTGCTCTCTCATGAGAAGAACAGGTTCATCTACTCCGCCAATATTTATCTCACGACAGATGGTTGCTTTCTCTTGGAGATGATCTTGATCGTAAGGTAGTTGTCTGTGGATTCTCTCATCCAAGAGGGCACATGCTTCGGCACTCAGCTGGACGCTGTACGTTGGAGTCAGACGTTTACCATTGAGAAATTCACCAAGCCCACAAGTAATGTGACAAGTGACGTCATTGAGGTCCACAGGCGGCTTCTTGTCGTATGAATACTTCAGTTTCTTATAGGGCACTTGTTTGCCCACGAGACTCGGCTGCTGCATAGCCATACAAATAGGGGGAGAAATAGAAATAATAAAATGAACTACATAGTTGAGAAGAGACGCTGCTTCACGTTCCTTTGTGCGTTGAGGAAGTCGATGATTCTGACCGTTGAGTTGGACCAATACTTGTCCGCAATCTCTTGTTCTCCTTCAGGACTCTCCAAGACGAACACCGCCTTCTTCTCTCCCCTATCTACACGCGTCAGTCTGGCTCCGATTGCTACTGCGTAGCAGCAGATGCCGTAATCTGTTGTTGAGAAGGTCTGCATAGTCATCGAAACGAAAGAATCAAGAAATACAGGGGTCGGGTGGAGTAAGAGATTCATCAGTGCTGCTCCTCTTGCTGGGAGGTAGCTCCTTGAGACCCGCAAGAGCCAACAGCAGGTGAGCTGCTTGGTTCACGAATAGCTCTTCAGCCTGTGCACCATCTTCCATCTGCATGGAAGCAATTCTATGAATATCCAAAATCAATATCGGACGATAGAAACTTGAGATATTTGTCCGCCTACGACTTTCGCATTTGCTTCACTCTCCGGATGTGTCTTTCAATAGCTTCAGGGGAGTACGCTCCTTCTGCTGAAGGCGGACGACCATAACTTCCCTCATAGTATTTTCGTACCCGTTGATCGATGTCTGAATTCTTCGTAAAGCCATGATCAAGTAGGAAGCAAATTATGCTCTCGATAAACAAAGAGCTCTCATGCTTGCCACCCTGAACTAACTCTTTCGGTATCTTTTTCCGAAGTTGCTTAGTGAACCTTTGCAGAACATCACTCAGTTCTAGAATCTCTTGGATCGTGCTGTTTCCATCACCTTCGATAGTGAATTTCCCGGAAGCTTCATCGAGAGTAATTATGGTATTACCTGATCTGAATGGTTGTGATCCAATCACTTTCATCGTTGTGCCTAATCTCTTCTCAATTTCATCTTTGAACTTGAAGTAAGTTGAGAACTTCTTCTTCTCTCCGGGCTCCCTCTCGCTTGGCAACTCAACAATGCCATACCTGATGAATGCAATGAAGAAGTCGAGCCATTCATCATTGAAATGAAACTTCTTTAGAATCTGACCATAAACCTTATCTCGAAACAGCATCCCTTCTCTTGTGCCCATATAGCCTTCTGTTCGCTCCTTGGCTTCTCTTACAGGATCATCAGCTTCAGGATCCTCTCCGATCCCCTCCTCCCTCCTCAACTCCCACATAGCTTCCAAGATTTTGTTACTCGTGAATATCCTCATCAGAATTTTATGATACTCAACTGGAATACTCTGATGTTCCTGTATGAAGTCCAGCCATGGGAGATTCATCTTGGGTGCCATATTCATATGCTCAGAAATCAATCACCATTGTCCGCCTGTTTCGCGAATGATTGTTTCACAAGTGCCATTACATCACCCAATTGGTCAGGCGAGGATAGTTCAACCTGTACATCCCCATTCCCCCATCGCCCTTTCCCTGTGATGTCCTTACCAAGCTTCTTAGGATCATCCAATTCAGTGAACCTCATGTTCAATACGAGTTGCAGCTGATTTTTTTGGACTATCACGTCCACAAAGTTCGTATTCATCTTATAAGCGATGTAGAGCTTTAGGATTTCTTCTCGAACAGACGGATCAAGGTTGAGGATATGTGTGCGCAGCTGTTCAAACAGTTTCAACGTGTCACCTGTCAGATAGTGATGGTCAGCTCGTGTGTAGGTCTTCACTGCCTCTCCCTCCTCTTCAACTGTGTACTGCTCCAATATAGCTGGATCAACATCAGGGTATCTCCACACCTGTATTGCTTCAGTAGCCAACCTTCCTGCTCGCTTCTTGATTTCATTCTCATTCCAATGTTCCAGAGAACCTAATCCTTCGTTCAGTCGCAAAGGACTTCCAACAAACCCTACGTTGTGACCTTCTTTGTCCTTCATCCCTCGCTTGTTGATGAATGGAGCATCACTGTATTCACTGTTATAGCCAGTGAGAGTGAGATTACCCAGCGTGTGAAGGTAAGTGGCCTGAACTTCCTTCCAGTTCTCGCCTAGCTCTGTTTTCCATTCCACAGAAAGATTGGGGTTCTGCGGCATGATGTGTTCAATTGTGTAGCCTTCGACATCCACTCTCTCTTTCCGCCCATGATTCTCAATCTTGCGCAGCCAATACACGCGACTTCTGAAGTTGTAGAGGTCTTTGTCCATCAATGCTCGCTTGAATTCGTTATCATTCGGGAATCGTCTGTAAGAGTCCTTGAGTAGCATCACAACTTTGAAACTTTCAACGTAACGTTCCTTCTTGAGTTCCTTTGTGAATCCGGCGAAAGTTTTGTTGAGTGAGTTTGTGGGAATACCACAAATGGCACGCCTGAACACATAGCTCTCAATCAGTCGTAGCATCGCTAAGAAGTCGTTGTGATTGAGAGTTCCTGCAGTGAAGTCATCGTACATTTCCAAGAGGAGCGGATAGGCAACATCCACCTTCAGTGCGTTGATGTCCGTGAAGGCTGAACGAAGTTCCTTGTCTTCCTCCTGTTCCAATGCCATTGCGACAAAGTATTTGGAGTACTTATAGATGTCCGTCACGATGTCTCGAATGCTGAGGTTGCGGTTAGCATTCGCATACACTTTGAATGCTTGGTACACCTCCTGAATGCGTGGAATTCGCCCTGTTTTCAGAGTGAGATAGTCACGCATGAACTGGTCGAAGAACAGCGTGTAATTGATCTGTCCAAAGTTCTGCTCCATCTGAAACCAGAACTCCTCGTAGAGTGCTGTCTGCTCCTGTGGTTCCAGCCCCATAAGAACGTAGTTGCGTATTAGGTCTGCTTGGCTCAGTTCCAAACCTGTGGAGTTGAGGCTTTCGAAGATCAGTTGAGGGTTGTCATGTTCACGGTCGAGGGCAATGTCCACAATGATGAGCTTAGCGACGCCTCTGTAGAGCACATCTGGGTCAATGTTTGCCTTGGCAATTTGATCCTGAAAATATCGGAAGTTCTCCTCAATGCGACGGGACATTGGCTCCACAAGTTCCTTACCTTCAAAAAGACGGCACAGGGTCGTCTTGTCGGTCTGTGTAAGGATGAGTTTGTGTCGAAGATCATCCTGCTCCTCACTATTGAACAGGAAGTAGTTATTGAGTTTGCGTTGGTTCATTTCACCTCCTTCTCCCTTCTGTTGCATCGACTCTCCCAGGGCATACAGAAGGAGCGACAATGTCGTGAGTCTCTGTTGCCCATCAATAACAAGGAGCTGAGGAATGGAGGCAACCTGATAGATACCTTTCTGGATGTAAACAATGGAACCGATGAAGTGACCTGCAATGGTGTCGTCAGTTGCAGTCTTCACAATGTCCTTCCAAAGCTGCTCACACTGTGGCTGAGTCCAGCTATAAGTTCGCTGATAGATGGGAATGACGAATTGCTTGGGGCCTTTGAGGAAGTCGAGCAGCTTGGTTTCAGTGGCTTTCATATGGCATGTTCATAATCAATACGGCCAGTATATGTGCTGAATGGTCTGGAGCACAGCGAACGTGGTTTGTGGCTTTCCGATCAACAGTTAGGGCATTTGAGATTCATATTTACTCTCATGTGATGCTTCGTATAATTGTTAGTTATGCAGCTATCTCAAGAGCGAATTCAAGAGCTCAAGGGCATTCTAGAAAAGGAACACGGCAGAGAATTCTCATGGGATGAGGCAACTGAGGCAGGCAATACTTTGATCGGGCTAGCTGAACTGGCTATTAGCAGCTTTGTGGAAGACCAACGCAGAAAGAAGAAGCTGGAAGAGTCGCCCAAAGGCTTTCATCTCGATGGTGACTACAGATGCTTCATCTGCGGTCAGTCAGCTTCGAGAGAACAATCATGGTTCGACAAATACGGAATCAAGTGCATGACTTGTCAGGGGGCAATTGATCGAAAGGTTATTCCTGCTTCACTCGCCAAGAATGATGAGAGTTGGTACTCAAGATGGGACATTGAGAGTGCATTCAATGTCAAAGGTCATGTGTTGAGGCGATGGGTGAAGGAAGGCGTCCTAAAAGCTCGCACAATTCCGTGTAGTGATGGAAAGGGTGTCCATGTGCAGCTCTTTCTAATCAAAGACAACAAGGACACATTGCCACCCAAGAAGATGCTCGAGGGTCGCATGGTAAAGGAAACGAAAGACGGTAAAGATTGGTATCACATGGAACCGTGGTATCGGTTCGTTGACCCTTATGAGTACCTCAAGGGATACAAGATCATGGATCATCTTCGCGTTACTGACGGAGGGGAGTCCAAGAAGGAAGACCACGTCAAATGACTACTGGTAATCGTTGTTGTGCCTTCCTTAGAGCATCAATGTGATTCAGCTTGTGCTCAATGCCTCGCCAGTACACATCATCACTGAGAAGCTGTATGAGACCCGTTGAACCGGGGAGCCAACATTCGGATACCATCCCCTGCACACCAACAGCAAACCTTAATAAATAGTAGAAGGTTGTCTTTCAAGTAAGCATGCTCACGCTCCAGGAACGACATTGCGCACTACTTTATCCATTTGAGCAGAAATCTGCGCGGCGACACTTGAGGCATGCGGCACGTAGCGAAACGTAAGATCCTCTATGTTTTCCTCGTAGTGAATCGATAACTTGCCCATGGACGTGAGTCCGTAGAGTTCCGTGTTCAGCTCCACGCGCACGATCTTCTCCAGGTCGATCGCCTGCGTCTCGCATCGGAAGATGAGTGTCTGATCCACAGAAACCAACTTCTTATTCGTCAGAAGAATACAATCGTACCTCCAATCGATGAGGCGAAAAAGAAATGGTATGAACACGGAAAGGATCCAAAGGACTCCTGCGCCAATCTCCACGTACGTGAGCGGTGTGGCGATGGCGAGAAACTCATACGCAATACCGGCGATGATGAGCGTCATGACCAGTTGGCGGATAAGACCTAGGAGAAATCGAAACCCCTGATAGCGAACGAAGAGGACCACTTGCTCACCCGGCGAGAGGAGCCGATCGATCGTCTTCTGCACATTCGTTTCGAGCGCAAAAATCTTCATGCACAAAGTGTAGCTTTTCCTCGGCTCAATGGTGAGGCCATTCGCGAAGTTGTCGTCCCGCGCCCACTCAATATCCGATCAATGGATCGTGAAGATCCTGCCTCAGAAGACTGAAGAGCCTAGAAAGTTCTCACGAACAAGTGTATGCGAAGTTATTGAAATCCATGGCTTTCATAAGCCAAAAATCCATTCGAAGCAAACTGGACAAGCGAACAGGGTTGCTTATACTCGACCGCAATGTCGATACTCGAAATCACGATCCTCGCCGTAAGTGTATGCTTGGATTCGTTTGCCGTATCGATTTCAAGCGGGATGGTGCATTGCGCTCATCCGCTGCGCCATGCCCTGAGACTCGGCATATGCTTCGCTCTGTTTCAAACTGTCATGCCCATCCTCGGTTGGCTTGCCGGAATGCAGATGAAAGCTGTTATTGAAGGAGTAGATCACTGGATCGCCTTCGGCTTGCTCTTCGCCATCGGCGCGAAAATGATCATCGAATCGAGACACGCGCACCCCGAAAAACCAGTCACAAAAAAGTGTTCCACAAGAATGCTCTGTGGCATGGGTCTCGCTACCAGCATTGATGCTCTGGTAATTGGCATTACGTTCGCATTTGTTAATACAACGATCCTTCCTGCAGTAGCCATCATCGGAGGGATGACTTTCCTATTCGCATTTACCGGCGTGTATCTGGGAAAAAAGTTGGGAGTCCTTTTTAAAAAGATGGTGACGATCATCGGAGGAGCTCTATTGATATGCATGGGATTCGAAATCCTCATCGAACACCTCATGTTATCACGGTAAACGGCCGCATTACGTCTAGCAACCAAGGTTATTGACTAACCATATAGATATATTATAGTAATATAAATTCTTCCTCTGCGCCTTGGACCAATTCGATCGATTGAAAGAACAATGGGCAACCTATACCAATGCCGATGCCATGCGTATGGGCGCGCAGGATCCTGCTCTCATTGCAGTGCTCCTTAATCAAGCACATCGATCTCGGGAAAAAGTATTTCACGTTCTGGATATTGGTTGCGGTGAAGGAAGATTTTCTCGAAAGATCGTTGAGCTCGGAAACAATATCCGCGTCACGGCATTCGATAGCGCGCCGCACTCCATCGAAATCGCACAAGGCCAGAAATCTCCCGGCATTGAGTATCACGTTGCCGCAGCGAAAGATTTCCATGTCAAAACCCGGTTCGACGCCGCGATTTCTGAAATGGTTCTGCCCTATGCGCAGGATCTTCCTGCTCTTCGTGAAATATTCGCATGCGCACGAAGACATCTGAAGGAAACGTGTGCGTTCTCGTCCGTGATATTTAATCCTCGCTTCGAGGCGTTCGACACACGAATTGGCAATAGAATGTATTCGAAGAGCGGAGAAAGATCCGCGCGTGTCCATTTCTTAGATGAGGTGGGTCAAGAAACATTTTCGGCAGACTGGATGCGTTTCACGGAAACCGAATATGAAGAATCTGCGAAAAGAGAAAAGTTTCGTCATGTTGAATGGCTTCCCGTAGCACCCACGAGGGAAGCGGAGGAAGCATTCCCTGATGGATATTGGAATGCATACAAGGCACACCACCCCTACGCACTCTTGAAAGCATATTGAATGATTACGATCGTCGCATTCTATGATGCGAATCCGAAGCCACTTTCGACAACGTGTCGCTGAGATGATCTGATCGAGACACGTCTGGAACCTTCAATATTTGTCGTTCTGTGCTATCAAATGTGCCGTGTGTGTCCTACAATCTCGCGCCTGTTCACTTCTTTCTCTCTCTGCTCATGGATCACGGCGATGTCATCCTCCGATTTCAGGACGTCTCGTTTCACTACGATTCGCGCAAGCCGATCCTCGCGGAAGCAAGTTTTTCCGTGCGAGAGCATGCGAAGCTGACGATCATGGGGCAGAACGGCGCGGGCAAGAGCACGATTTTCAAACTCATCACGGGAATGCTCAAGCCCAAGGAGGGAGAAATTCACACGAAGCGGGGCACGACCATCGGCATCGCGAAGCAAGTGATCCCACACGCGGATCTGGACAAGACGGTCGAGGAGTTCTTCGCATCAGGATTCAAAGAGAAGAAGTTTGATCTCCCACGACGCATTGCCCGCGTCACGGATGCGGTGCACGTGAGGGCGCCTCTGGAGAAGAAGTTGCGTGCGTTCTCCGGCGGAGAAAAAGCTCGCTTGCTCCTGGCCTTCGCGCTCATCACCGAGCCCGATCTCCTCCTGCTCGACGAGCCGACGAACAACCTGGATGCGCAGGGCATCGATCACCTGACGCAGTTCCTCATCGATTACGACAAGACCTGCATCGTCATCTCGCACGATGCGGACTTCCTGAATTGCTTCACGCACGGCGTGCTCCACCTCGATATTCGCACGCACAAGGTGCAGCAGTTCGTCGGTGACTACTACGACGTCGTCGAGGCGATCCGGCAGCAGATCGAGAATGAGCAGCGGCAGAATGCCCGCATGGAGAAGGACATCCTCGATCGGAAGGAGAAGATAAACTTCTTTTCGCACAAGGGCGGAAAGATGCGCAAGCTCGCGAGCAAGATGCGCAAGGCGGCGGAGGCGGACGAGGAGAACAAAGTGGAAGTGCGCCGGGAGGAAAAGACCATTCCGCCATTCACGATTGCTGCGACGGAATTCCCCAAACCCCTCGTCACCATTTCCTCCGTGACGGTGATGCAGAACCACGAGCCGAAGAAAAAGAAGATCGGGCTCACCGTGCGCCGCCGTCATCGCCTGCTCATCACGGGTCCCAACGGCATCGGAAAGAGTTCACTCCTGGAAGCCATGGTCGCGGGAAAGGAGAAAGGCGCCGTCATTACGCACGGCGTCAAAGTCGGCTACTACCATCAGGATTTCTCGGGCCTCGCCATGGACAAGACCGTGTACCAAATCCTCGCCGAAGAAATGGAGATCGAGAACAACCAAGCCATCTACAGCACAGCCTCCCGCTTCCTCCTCCCCGGAGACACGGTGCACACCAAAGTGGAAGCGCTCTCGGAGGGGCAGAAAGGCCTCCTCTGCTTCGCGCGGTTCCTCCTGCAGAAACCGACGCTCCTCATCCTGGACGAACCGACGAATCACATCAATTTCCGTCACATTCCTGTGATTGCCGAAGCGATCAACCAGTACAAGGGCGGTCTCATCCTCGTCAGTCATGACAAAGAATTCGTGAGCCAGATCGAAATGAACGAAGAGCTGGATCTGGGAGCGCTCTGATGACAAGTGCGCTACATTCCATCCATGCCCCGCCTGAGGAAAAGCATCACCGTCGAAAGAAAGCTCACGGGCGCAAAGATTTCCGGCCGCAGTGAGACGAAGAAACGAGCGCTCAAGCGTCTCGTCTCCGCCATCGTGCAACCGGCGAACAATCACGCGGGCGTCATGCTGACGCCGTGCCAAGAACGCGCGTGGACATTACTGCAAGGCAAAGAAAACGTCTTCCTCACGGGAGCAGCGGGCACGGGCAAGAGTTTTCTCCTGCGAGAATTTCTCGAAGGAAAACCTTCGGCTCTCTTCCCCGTCGTCGCTTCCACGGGAGTATCTGCCATCCTCGTCGGTGGACGCACATTTCACAGCTTCTTTGGCATCGGCATCATGGAAGGCGGAGCGGAAAGCGCGGCGAGACGGGCGTGCCAAAACAAGCGCGTCCTCACGCGGCTGTGCCGTGCGCAGGGTGTGGTCATCGACGAAGTCTCCATGCTCCCCGGAGAAGCGCTGCGTGCCGCCGACCGCGTTGCTCGCATCGCGCGAGGGACGGACGCGCCGTGGGGCGGACTCCAGGTGATCGCTGTGGGCGACTTCGCACAACTGCCACCCGTCTCGGGTGGAGGCGAGGGGAAGGACTGGGCATTTTTGAGTGATGTGTGGGAGGAGAGCCGTTTCTCCCCCGCGTTGCTATCCACATGTGTCCGAACCAAGGAACCGGAGTTCCTGCGTGTCCTCAATTTCATCCGCAACGGCATCGTAAACGAAGAGGTGGCAGACTTCCTCAACGCCCGCATCCTGCCGCCAACACTCGACTTCAGAGGGACACGTCTTTTCCCACACCGCGCGACGGCAGAGTCGCATAACCGACAGAAGCTCGACCAACTCCCCTTCGAGGAAAAGATTTTCGATACGCTCTTTGCGGGACGCGAACACTCCATCGCACAATTGCGCCGCACCTGCCCCATCCCCGAGGCGCTCCACCTCAAGAAGAACGCGCTCGTGATGCTGCGGAAAAACGATACATCCGGGAAGACGCGCTACGTCAACGGCAGCCTGGGAACGCTTCAGCGCATCGAGCCGGAATGCCTCACCATCGCGCTCTTTTCGGGCGAGTCCGTGGAGATCGAGAAGACATCCTTCGCTCTCCTGGACGGCAACGGGAGTGAGATGGCGAGCGCATGGAATTTCCCCGTGAATCTCGCGTGGGCCAGCACGATTCACAAATCACAGGGAGCGACGCTCGATCGCCTGATGGTAGACCTCGCCTCTCTCTGGGAACCCGGTCAGGCCTACGTCGCTCTGAGCCGCATTCGATCCTCCGCCGGTCTCTTCATCGAACGCTGGAATCCGAGCTCCATCATCTGCGAACCCCGCGTGATGGAGTATTACCGGACGATGGAAGATGCCATTCCTACATCTCTCGCCAGAGAGAGCGACTGAAAATCCCATCCATCCGTACGCCCCCCGAACAATCCATTGATTTCTAGAAAGTGTCGTGTGTAATGCCCCCATGAAAGAACATCCGGAGTCCCGAGAGCCATCGTTGAGTCCGTACGATATCGTGCTCCTGACGTTCGTATATTTCCAAGGGGAGGCTGAGATAGGAGAACAAGCATTGATTCAATGCATGCGTGCGGCTCAATGCCCAAACGAAACGGTTGCGAGAGGAATACTGGGAAGAATGACTGCGGAAGGGCTCCTCGTTCGAAGAGGCACGAAGCATCAAGTAACGTATCAGCGAACGTCGCATGGAATTGCGCATACTCCGTCTTCCCCTCCCGGGCCGCCCCATCGGAATGCGTCGAACAATTAAGTCATGACTATGCTAGAATAACCTCCGTGGTATTCACGCATGTGATCGCGAGTTGGCACACGTTCTACACTGCCGTCACAGAAGCGAGCGCAACGCTCGCGGGGCTCCTCTTCTTTTCGATCACATACAGCGGCTCGGTGATAGAACGACCGGAAAACGATCACCTGCACCGACTGGCGGAGCAAGCCCTCAGCAACTTCGTCATGCTCATGGTGATCGGTCTCCTCTTTCTCATTCCCAATCAAACTGCCGCAGGACTCGGCATTCCCATCTTCGCCATTGCCGTATTTTCGACCTATCGTTCGGCGCATCGATTGTGGAAACAGCACAAACACGTTGACAACACACGCTACCTCTACCTGCGATTCATCACCTCGCTCGTCTGCTCTCTGATTCTCGTCGGCTTCGCGGAGGATCTCCTGCGGCAAGAATCGGTCACATTCTTCTGGCTCACGGGAGTCGTCATCATCTTCATCATCTCCACCTGCAGCGACGCGTGGTTCCTCCTCATGGAAATCCCGCGGGACATCGCGAAGTCCTCGCCCACTCCCAGATCATCGACAAAATCTTGAGACACTTCGTGAGAAGAATCAATATGTATTCATTGAAGCGTTTGATACCATCAGATCGATGGAGAGATACTTTCGCTTGTGGTTCCTTGCTTCTCTGTGGGTCCTCTCTGCATGCGTAGGTTGGATCCTGGGAAGATTCGGCTTTCACCTCAGTGTGGTACTCGCGTATTTGGCAATACTCTGCCTCGCTGCACTCCTACAAATCTTTAGAGATCAGCGAAAGGTTTCGCTGAAACATGCAATGCGCATCTCTGCTCTCTGCGCCCTTTTCTTTGCGCCGTTCCTCCTTGGCAATATCGCGGCCAGCCACAATGCATTTCGCGTGAACGAGTGGATGGACAACTCCATCTACCTTTTCAAAACGAAATTGCAACCTGTCCGGTTCTTCAAGGGCAACGAAGGCAAGGTCACCGTTGATGCGGTGCACCAGAAAAAACTGCAACAGAGCCTCTCAGGGTTACAGCTCTATGACAACAACATGAACAGCAGAATACTCGTCGCCTTCAGATTGGGATTGGCAATAGTAGATAAGAAGACGATCCATTTCCTTACGGAGAAAGGAGTAACACTATCGCTTCCATCGCTTCTGCCGGATCGTTCCCTTTTGTACTACAGCGAAATGGATGATCGTTTTCATACCACAAACGGGGTACTCACCCGCGCAGTAATACGAAACGACACCCTCTACAAAATTTGGGAAAGAAAAGTCCCCAAGTTGCACTTGAATCATTGGGGCGATGCCTTTGAGAATCAGATCTACTATCCCGGGAGAGACTTTTCGAGCCTCCCCGATACTGTCTCACAAGCAATCGGATACAAGTACGCCACGTGCAAGCAAAACAACGCCGTCCATGACACCATCCGTGTTCTCGATGCCGATACGGGAAAACTCAAGAAGAATATTCCTCTGCTGCCCATCATTGCATCATTCAAAGACGGAAATGAGGCGATGGTGAAGAATATTTCCAATTGCACAGATCCACTCCACACCAATGATATTCAAATTATTAAAGATGACAGGACAGCACACTTCTTCCCCCAGGGAAAAGTGGGCGATATGCTTATCTCCATGAGAAATATCAGTACGATTCTGCTCCTCGACGGAGACACGCTGCAGGTAAAGTGGCATGTAACGAACAAAACCGTACAGCAGCATTCGCCTCGCATAACCGATTGGGGAACACTGTTGGTTTTCGACAACCTGAGTTCAGACAAGCAGAACGGCAGATCCAGGATTACCGAAATTTCCATCGATTCCGGGAACGTGTTGGGCTATTGGGAAGCAACGGGAAATGACTACTTTGAAAGCTACTACAGAGGAAAGGTAACCATATTCAAGAACCGAATTATCGTGCAAAGTCAGGACTCGCACTCCCGTAATAATTCCATGTTCGTCCTGGACTGCCCCGGACATCCCATCTCCATGGCGTGCAAGAAAACGACGATCTTCACTGGGAAGCCACCGAATTTTCGCTATGATAATGCCGTCCTCCTCGACAGCAGTTCCGGTTCCCTTTCCAGCTCATGAATAGAATCCATAAAGAAGCATTAAGAGCATGCGTTCCTCTCGCCGTCTGTATACTCCTCACGTTCGGCTATTCGGAAAAGGCGTGGGCATACGCGGGGCTCGGCCCGATGATCCCCATGATCGGAAATTGGGTCGTGCTGGTCTTCATGTTCCTCATGACCTTCCTCGGAGCAGTCACCTATCCGATCAGGCTCGCCATGCGAAAATTTTGGAAACGCAAAGAAAATGCTAAGAGCGTAACAACGAAATAGCATGCCCGGCCTCGAGAGCTTTCTCCAGCTCGCTTTCGTCCGCAAGCATCCGCAGATGCTTGGCTTCTGGTCCGATTTCGAAACGTCTTTTCTGGGGAAGAAAATCGGAGGAGAAATTCGAAACCCGATCTTCATCTGCGGCCTCGCACGCTCCGGAACGACGCTGATCACGCACATGCTCTCGATGCATCGGGAAACGGGAACATTTCAGTACCGAGATTTGCCCTTCATCGAGGTCCCCTACTTCTGGAGCTTCATGAATACGCTCTACTATGGCAATCAGACGCCGGTGAAACGGGAGCACGGCGACGAGCTCTTCATCGATCCGCATTCGCCCGATGCCTTCGAGGAACTCCTCTGGAAGAACGCAATCACAGACTATGAGAAGGAAGGATTCTCTGCCGTCCTCGACGAGCACTACTCGAATCCTGCATTGGAGAAAACATTGTCCATGGCGATACGGAAGATTCTCTACACGCGAGGAAAGAAAGCACACTATCTCTCGAAGGGAAATTACAATCTCTTCCGACTCCGCTACATCCTGCGACTTTTTCCTGATGCGAAAATCATCCTCTGTGTGAGAAATCCCTTCGACCACGCGCACTCACTCGCGCGCGTGCATGCGAAATTCATGGAACTGTCGAACCAAGATGACAACTTCGCAAAGCGACTTTCGATTCTCGGACACTTTGAATTCGGCCCCCAGCGCAAAGCAATTCGCCTACCAGACTGTCACGAGCAGCAGACGTTGGATCACTGGGAGAGGGGTGAGGACTACGAGGGATACCTGTTGCAATGGAGCGACGTCTACGCTTTCGCTGAGCGTTTCTATCGCGACATCCCGAACATTCTCTGGCTCGACTCGAGAAGCATGCTCACGCATAAAGCGGACACGCTCAGGAAGCTTCTGCAGTTTTGCGCTCTGCCCCAGGAGGAAATCGATACAAACAAGGCTCTTGATCTCGTGAAAGGATCGACATCCTATCCGACTCTCCCGACCCCCTACGATGCCGAAGCGGAGCGGATGTATCAATCCCTCCTGCAGCTCTGCCGGTAGGACCGGCCGGGTTTCAGCTTTAGCTCCTGCTTCTCAGGGCATCGGATCGGCGCTACTCTCTTCTCCGTATGGCGTCGTATTCCCTCACCCATCTCGAACAACTGGAGGCAGAGAGTATCGAAATATTTCGAGAGGTTGCTGCGACGTTTCGCAAACCCGTTCTGATGTACTCCATCGGCAAGGATTCCTCGGTGCTCCTGCACCTCGCGAGGAAGGCCTTCCACCCGGGGAAGCTCCCCTTTCCTTTGCTCCACATCGATACCACGTTCAAGTTTCGCGAGATGATTGCTTTTCGCGACCGTGTCGTCCGTGAGCTCGGACTGGAACTCATCGTCCACACAAACGAGGAAGGCGTGCGAAAAGGTATCTCTCCCTTCGTGCAGGGAAGCGCCGTGTACACGGATATCATGAAGACGGACGCGCTGAAGCAGGCAATCGAGAAGTATCAATTCGATTGCGCGATCGGAGGTGCGCGGAGAGACGAAGAACGATCGCGCGCGAAGGAGCGCATATTTTCCTTCCGCGACGCTCACCATCGATGGGATCCCAAGAGTCAACGTCCCGAGCTCTGGCGTCTGTGGAATACCCGAATCAGGGATGGCGAAAGTATGCGCGCGTTCCCGCTCTCGAATTGGACAGAGCTCGATGTGTGGCACTACATCCATGTCGAGAATATTCCCGTTGTCCCCCTCTACTTCGCCGCACTTCGTCCGGTCGTCCGCCGCAAGGGATCACTTATCATGGTAGACGACGATCGTCTGCCGCTCGAACCCGGAGAAATCCCGGAAATGCGGTTGGTGCGGTTTCGAACCCTCGGCTGTTATCCCCTTACCGGTGCGGTGGAATCCCCAGCGACGACGCTGCCCGAAATCCTCGAGGAACTCCTGTGTACCAACACCACCGAACGCCACGATCGTCTCATCGATACCGATCAGGTCGCCTCGATGGAACAAAAGAAGCGCGACGGTTACTTCTAAATACCATGTCCACGTTCACCCCCTCCACCATCGACGCCGAAACCTTCCTCCGAGAACAGCGCAGGAAGGAGCTCGTGCGGATTCTGACGTGTGGCAACGTCGATGACGGCAAGAGCACGCTGATCGGAAGACTCCTCCTCGATGCCGGACTGCTCGCCGACGATGCGATGAAAACGCTCGAGGAAGATTCGAAGCGCTACGGAACGACCGGCGGTGCAATCGATCCCGCCCTCCTCATGGACGGACTGCAGGCGGAACGCGAGCAGGGCATCACCATCGATGTTTCGTACCGCTACTTCTTCACCGAGAAACGCACCTTCATCCTCGCGGATGTCCCCGGCCACGCTCAGTACACGCGCAACATGGCGACCGCCGCCTCCACCTCCGACATGGCAGTGGTGCTCATTGATGCCACGAAAGGCGTCACGGAACAGACGTATCGCCACACGGCGATCATCGCACTTCTCGGCATCCGGCACGTGCTCGTGACCGTGAACAAAATGGATCTCGTCGGATACGATCAAGCCGTCTTCGATCGTATCCGCGCAGACTTCGGAGAATGCTGCGCGCGATTCGATTTCACCGACCTTCACTACATCCCCGTGTCCGCACTCGCCGGCGATAATGTCGTGCATGGGAGCGCCTCGATGCCGTGGTACCGCGGCGGCACGCTCATGCACCTCCTGGAGACGCTCAACGTCGCCTCCGATCGCAATCTCATCGACTTTCGTTTTCCCGTGCAAATCGTGCTAAGACCCAATTCCACATTTCGAGGTTTCGCGGGAACGATTGCCTCGGGCACGGTTCGCCCCGGAGATGACGTGGTCATCTTCCCCTCGAGAAAACACACACGCATTCGTTCCATCGAAACATTCGACGGACCGCTGCAGGAAGCCTTCGCCGGACAGGCCGTGGCGCTCACGCTCACCGAAGAAATCGATGTCTCCCGAGGAGATGTCCTCGCGCATCCCCAGAATGTCCCGACGCTCGATGATCGATGCGAAGCGATGATCGTGTGGATGGGAGAGGAACCACTGACGCCTCATCAGACATTTTTCCTGCGTCTCGGAAGAGCAGAATCTCTGGCGACGGTGGATGCCATCAGGTACGAGCTCGATGTCCAGACGCATCATCGGAAGGACGCGGCGAGCCTCCCCATGAACGGCATCGGCCGCTGCTCGCTCACATTCCATCAACCTCTCGCCTTCGACAGCTACGCGAAGAATCGCACGACAGGATCCTTCGTCCTCATTGATCGCGTAACGAATGCGACGGTCGCAGCGGGCATGGTGCTGGATCGCAGAAGAGAAGATGCGAAGGGCAGATGGCAGATGGAACCGAGGAGCCGGACGCTGCGCAGAGAATCCGGCTCCATCGCGCCCAAGCAACGGGAGAAACTCTGGAAGCAGAAGCCTGTCACACTCCTCTTCACGGGATACTCCGGTGCGGGAAAATCCACGATCGCGTACGCGCTCGAGGAGCAATTATTCGAAGAAGGCCACATCGCTGTCGTCCTCGATGCGGAGAACGCGCGACTCGGACTCAACCGGGATCTTGGATTCACAACGGAAGAGCGATCGGAGAATGTCCGACGCGTGATGGAAGTCGCCAAGATGCTGAATGATGCCGGCATCATCGCTCTGTGCGCACTCGTCGCACCTACTGACGAGATACGTCGAAACGCGCGTGATCTCATCGGCTCTGATCGCTTCCTTCTCATCCACTGTGATGCACCTCTGGAGATCTGCAGGAAACGCCATCCGAAAGCGCTCTACCAGAAAGCCCACGAAGAAAATGTCCCCGGAGTATCAAGTGCCTACGAAATTCCAAGCGATGCAGATCTGATTCTTCGGACAGAAGAGGAAACGCCGACGCAGTGCGCGCAGAAGGTCGCGGATAGGATGCGAGAACAGTGGCTCTTCTGAGGAGCTCGATAATGACAAATACCGCGGCTTGTCATAGAATAATTTCTCATGGAGACCTTTCTCACACCACGGCTTCTGAGCGCCATTTCCCTCGCCGTCCGTGTGCATGGGAACATGACGCGTAAGGGGGACGGATTGCCCTTCATCGTGCATCCGATCGCCGTGTTCGGCTTGCTCTCGCATTGGAACGCGAGTGAAGATACGTGTATCGCTGGTCTCCTCCACGATGTTCTCGAGGACGCACCGGAAGAAGAACATGAAGCGTTGCGGTCGGAGATCGATCGGAACTTCGGAGAACCTGTCCTAAAGATCATCGAGGGCGTGACGGAAGACGAGGCACTTCCTTGGTTAGAACGAAAGAAACTCTACATGCAACATCTACGCGTTGCGCCGAAGGAATCCCTGCTCGTCAGTTGTGCCGATCAGACGCACAACACCCGCGCCCTGCTCCTCGCGCTCGAGCGGGACGGAGACGATGTGTGGAGCAGATTCACCGCGCCCAGAGAAGTAAAGATGCAGCAAATGACGCTGATCCTGCATGTCCTCCAGGAATATCTCGATGAGAGATACACCGAAGAATTGGCACAAAATATCGCTGCGATAAACGCATCACTATCCTGAGCCATCCATCACGCCTTCGTCGGGGAGAACTCCTGATCCTCTGCCTTGCAAGACAACATCTTTGCGAACCATTCCTTTTCTTTCCTCATGAAAAGAGACTAAAGTCTTCACCATGCCTCACACCTCCGACGCCGAACGCAGCCTCGCCGTCTTCATCGACCTGGAAAATCTTGCCCTCGGTTTCCAGAACGCACGAAAGGGGCAGTTCCAAATCAATAAAGTATTGGAGCGACTCGTGGAGAAAGGAAAATTGATCGTGAAGAAAGCCTACGCGGATTGGAGCCGCTTCCCCTCGTACACCAGCCCCTTCCACGAAGCCGCCATCGAACTCATCGAGATTCCCGTGCGACAGCTGACCGGCAAGAACTCCGCGGATATCCGGATGGTCGTGGATGCCATGGATCTCGCCTGGAGCAAGCCGCACATCGATACGTTCGCCATCGTCTCGGGAGACAGCGACTTCTCCCCTCTCGTCTCGAAGCTCAAGGAGAACGGCAAACACGTGATCGGCATCGGCATGCGCGGCTCCACCTCGCACCTCCTCGCCGACAATTGCGATGAGTTCATCTACTACGAAGATCTCGAGCGACAGGAGGACGAGCGACAAGTCGTCTCGAAGCTCGAATCGACTCTCCCCGAGAAGAAGCGGGACGCGTTCGCCCTGCTCCTCGACGCCTGCGCGGCGCTGCGCAGAGAGAACCACGAAATGCTGTACGCTTCCATGATCAAGGAAACGATGAAGCGCAAGAAGCCATCCTTCGATGAGAGCTACTACGGGTACCGAAGCTTCACGCACTTGCTCGAGGACGCCGCGGGTCTCAAGATCATCGACATCGAACGAGAGCCACGAAGCGGGACGTACGTCGTCACACGATTCGGCGAACGCCAAACAGCAGTTGCTCCCGCCAAGCCTCAACCGTCGCCTACCGTCCGCCGCCGCAGGAGTTGAAATCTCTACGACACGCGCACCGGCCGTAGCAGTACGGACGGATGCCACAGACACGCTCCTTTGCATTTGACGCAGTACTGCTTGCCGTACTCGTGTCGCACGCCATCGATGCAGTGCGCATCGCAACAATCGGATCGCATGTACGCTCTCTGCTCATCGGAAATGAGGATCGATTTCGCCTTGTTCTTGATATGCGCATGACAGTACGTCTTTCCGTACGTCTGAGCCGTACAACCATCAACGAGGCAAGCTTTATGCTGTTTGGTATACATGGAATGAGAGGAGAGAAGCGCACCGCGCAAGAAATTGACAATAGGCTCTTTACGCGGAAATATCAAAGAGAAAGGCACTATTTATTCGAAGCAGTATTTCAAAGTCCTCCCACCCCCTTACCGTCGCGCGCGACGTCGATCGTTGTCCGTGAGGAGTTTCTTGCGAAGACGGATCGACTCCGGCGTCACCTCCACGAGCTCGTCATCGGCGATGTACTCGAGCGCCTGTTCCAAGGTCATCGGCTGAACGGGGACGAGAACGATCGCCTCATCCGCGCCGGAGGAGCGCATATTCGAGAGCTTCTTCTCTTTGGTCGGATTGACCGTCATGTCTTCACCCTTGGAACTCTCTCCGATCACCATGCCGCTGTAGACTTTCGTTTGGGGAATGATGAAAAGCGCGCCGCGCTCCTGCAGACCCCACAGTGCGAATGCCACCGCGACGCCATTCTCCATGGAGATCATGGATCCATGTGACTTGCCGGCAAGATTGCCTTTGAACGGTTCGTAGACAAGGAAGGAATGCGTAAGGATTCCTTCGCCGCGCGTCTCGATGATAAAGTCTCCGCGGAATCCGAGAAGGCCTCTCGTCGGCACTTTGTACTCGAGACGAACGTGCCCTTCGTGCGTCTTCATGTCCAACATTTCCCCTTTGCGCTTCGCCAACATATCGATCACCGTGCCCGTGAACTCTTCGGGCACATCGATGATCGCATGCTCGATCGGCTCCATCTGCACGCCATTCTCCTCTCGGCAAATCACTTCCGGACGCGACACCTGCAACTCGAATCCCTCCCTGCGCATATCCTCAATCAGGACGGAGAGATGAAGCTCCCCTCTGCCGGAAACCTTGTAGGAATCGGTACCGGGAATATCTTCCATGTGCAGACCAACGTTTGTTTCCTTCTCCTTCTCAAGACGCGCCTTAATGTGTCGTGTCGTCACGAGCGTCCCTTCCTTGCCGGCGAAGGGAGAATTATTCACGAGGAAATTCATGGAGATCGTCGGTGGATCGATCTTGATCGCCGGCAGAAGCTCCGCATTCTCGTCGGTTGCAATCGTTTCTCCGACGTAGATGTCCGGAATGCCCGCAAGCGTCACGATGTCTCCCGCGTCCGCTTCGGCCACTTCCACCCTCTTGAGCCCCTGACTCACGAAGACCTTCGTCACTTTTCCTTTGCGTACATTTCCATCCGGCGTCTTTACGAACACGGAGTCACCTGGGCGCGCCTTGCCCTCGTATACGCGTCCGATCGCGAGACGCCCAAGATAATTATCGTAGGCAAGGGAGCTCGGCTGCATGCGGAAGGGAAGATCGAGCTTCTGCTGAGCGGCAGGAACATGGCTCATGATCAGATCGAAGAGCGGCTTCAAATCCTTGGAATCGTCTTCCATGCGGCACTTCGCAATCCCCTCTCTGGCAATCGCGAAGATGTAAGGGAAATTGAGCTGCGTATCGGTTGCCTTCAGAGAAAGGAAGAGATCGAAAACTTCATCCACAACTGCGGCGGGTCGTGCGGCTGGTTTATCAATTTTATTAATGACAACTATTGGATTTAGCCCAAGCTCAAGCGACTTTTTAAGAACAAATTTTGTCTGCGGCATCGGACCTTCCTGTGCATCGACGACAAGCAAGACGCAGTCGACCGTTCGCAGAATACGCTCCACCTCACTCCCGAAATCGGCATGCCCGGGGGTATCCACGATATTGATCTTGCAGTCTTCGTACGTGACCGACGTGTTCTTTGCGTAAATCGTGATACCACGCTCCTTTTCCTGAGCATTACTATCCATGAGAAGCTCTCCCTTTGTCTCCGCTTCGTGCGCGTCGAATGCTCCGCCTTGCTTCAAGAAGGCATCCACGAGCGTGGTTTTGCCGTGGTCAACGTGGGCGATGATGGCGATGTTTCGAATAGTCATGGCTCAAAAAAGAAGGGGGAAACCCCATGTGTGCGCATAGCGTACACGAAATTCCCAATTCGAGAAATGAAATTCCTCACGGAATGCTTCCAATGCGTTTCGTGGCATATTTGACAGAGTTTCGATATCTCACAATAATACATTCATGGCACTCCGCACGTTAACATTCGATGAATCGCTTCGCACAAACGATCGCGAGCTCACAAAAAGAAACGCTTCCCCGGAGATTTCCTTCACGCAACTTGAAGTGATGCGAAGCGGCGAAAGATGCACCATTGAGAGATTGCTTCAAGACCGCGAGAAAATCGAGCGACTGAGATCCACCGACAACCAGCGCGAAGCGTACGGACGCGAACAGTGGGATCGCGAATTCGTTCTCCTCCGAGAAATGCAGGATCACCCGGACTCGGCATACGAAGGAGAGAAGCTGCAGCGCAAGATATGGGATGCCTTGCCGAATTCTCGCTTCAAGCGATTCCAACTGCTCTTCTCGCGCAGAGAAGATTTCGTCGTCCCCCGTTTTGAGATCGACGCAAAAGGAGTGATTGCGTTTCCCGATTCCCTGGATTTCGATGCACTCAGCCTCGTCCCCTGTCTCGTCAGCCCCGACCGCATCTCCGACGATTTCGCACAACATCTCCACCTCTGCGAATTCACGGAGCAAGATCGTCGCCGTCCACTGCAACGATTGGAGCGTAAACATGATGAGGCCATCCCCGCACTGAAGAAGCTCTGGGAATCGCTCACGCCGCTCCAGCTGAAAGCACGACGCTGGTTTCAAATATCGCCATCGACCAAGGATGTGCGACAACGATACGAGGACGTTCCCGGGCCTCATCCCGATACGTTCGGCACTCTCCTCTACGTACGGGAATGTTCAACCCTCGACGACGCACCGATCCCACTCGTCGCGCAACACTTCACGTCCGTCTACGACGCGAGCCGCAAGCCCATCCATCAATATGAGAATTATGGGAAGGAAATCTCGACGCTCGCCATGCTCGAGGAAGATGTGCGAGCACTCAACGGACGACTCAATACAGAGTGGAAGGATCCCGACAATCGGGAGCTACTGCGACGTCAATGCGCGGAGGTAATGCAGGAATGCATCGATTGCCTAGAGACATGCGTGAATCGATACAAAGTGCAAGTGCACGATCTCTCTACGCAAGTGCAGTCGCTCAAAGACAGTCTCGGCAGGGAGAACATCGCTGCGAATATGGCTCAACTCGTCGCCATCATCAATCGCTTCCTCAAGCGCTACGCGGAGATAAGAGAAAAGGGCGGACGCAACGAGCAGGATCGGCTTTCGCTGCAGCAGAACATCGCAGAGAACGAGCACATTCTTGCCTCATTCCTCCGCAGTGTTCAGCGGTCGGCAGACATTCTCGGACAAAGAAAAATCGCGCTCTTTCATCAAGAGGAAACAAACAGCAGACAGGAGTCGGATCGATCGTTGGATGGACAAGCCAATGGGTTGCTCAGGCGGATGGCCATCGATCCGAGTCCTCTTGAGCGCATCACGCTGCAACCGATGCGCTTCTATAGTGAACATCTCCGCGACGGATACCGAGATCTTGAAACGGCGTGTCTCGCCGGCGACCGCGAGTGGGCGGAGCATTCGCTCATCCGGATGCACGTGCTGGGAAAATTCCAACTCGTACGCAGCAATCTCGAGCGTCTCAAAACCAGAATAATCGTCGAGGATTCCCTTCCCCGTTCGCGCGAACGCGTCGTTCAAATGCTAAACTCACTGCAACAATACTTCTCTGAACTGCAAATATTCCCCGAAAACATCGTCGAAGAATTTCGCTGCCCCTTCGAAGAATTACACCGAAGAATTACTGACGTCATCGCCTATCTCGACAGCGTCGAGGGGCAGGATTTGAATGCCGATACGCGCAAGGGACTCAAGCGGGAACTCGACGCCATCGATGTGGAAGAGATCGCGATGCCCCTCACATAAGAAGATGTATTTGTTGTGGGAGACCAGGGAACCATGGAATTTTTGCTTGTTGCGCTGCGGCGCGAAACACAGTACTGAAAAAGAATGCTATCTCTATGTTCTTTCTCTTCTTCTTTCTCGCCCGGTCAAAGCAGGACACGTACACTGAACGCATCGTGAACATCTCCCCTTCCCCCAAGCGGCCTTCATCCGTGGTGCTCTCCGTCACGAATCTCCGGAAAGACTACGGTAGCCTTCTCGCCGTTTCCGACGTGTCGTTCGACGTTCACCGCGGGGAAATCGTCGGACTTCTCGGGCCGAACGGCGCGGGGAAAACGACCACGGTCAATATGATTCTCGGCGTGCTCGCACCGAGTATGGGGACAATCCGCGTGGAAGGATACGACGTCGCACGATGTCACAGGCAGGCGATGGAGCTCTCAAATTTCGCGGCCGTGTACGCTCCGCTCCCCGGCAATCTCACCGTGGAACAGAACTTGCGAATCTTCGGCATGCTCTACGGCATCACCAATCTCCAGAAGCGCATCGAAGAAGTGATTGCGGAATTCGATCTGGAAGAATATCGGGAAAAGAAGAGCGGCGTGCTTTCTTCCGGAGAGCAGACGCGCCTGTGTCTTGCCAAAGCCATGCTCAATCGCCCCCAACTCCTCCTCCTCGATGAACCGACCGCTTCCCTGGACCCGTCTGTCGCGCGAGACATCCGCACGAAGATCCGAAACTATGCAGAAGCGCAAACGTGCGGCGTTCTCTGGACATCGCACAACATGCACGAAGTTTCTCAGGTGTGCGATCGCGTGCTCTTCCTCTCGCGCGGCAATGTGCTGCTGGAAGGAGATCCGAAGACGCTCCACGTGAAACACGGCAAATCCTCACTCGAGGAACTCTTCATTACGGTTGCGAAAGAACCGCTTACCCTCGATCTCTCCTGATCATGAACCCACAACGCATCGCCGCCATCGCGCTGAGAGAGTACTACCTCGTCCGAGGAAGCATCGCGCGGCTCTTCCCGCTCTGCGTCTGGGCGGGGATCGATATCGTGGTGTGGGGCTTCCTCACCAAGTACCTCTCGACGGTCGTCACGGGCAGCTTCTCCGTCGTCTCCGTTCTGCTCGGCAGCATCCTCCTGTGGAATTTTCTCATCCGCATCATGCAGGGCGTGACAACAACATTCTTCGAAGACGTGTGGTCGAGGAATTTTCTGAATGTCTTCTCCTCTCCGATCTCCATCGCAGAGTACGTGTCGGGCCTCGTCCTCTCAAGCGTGCTCATGGGCACCATCAGCATCGCGGTAATGTTGCTGCTCGCCGTCTTCGTCTTCTCCCTCTCGCTGCTCCCGTACGGCCTCCTCCTCATCCCATTCCTCTGCATTCTCTTCCTCTTCGGCATCGCGCTCGGCATCGTCGGTACCGGCATCGTGCTGAGGCTGGGTCCATCGGCCGAGTGGTTCATCTGGCCGATCCCCGCCCTTCTCTCGCCGTTCGTCGGTGTCCTCTACCCGCTCTCGGTTCTCCCGCGATGGATGCAAGTCATCGGTCACCTTCTTCCTCCTTCCTACGTCTTCGAAGGAATGCGCGCGGTCATCGCCGGCTCCGCCGTGTCGATGCAGTCGCTCGTGATCGGAGGATCTCTCTCCGTTGTTTCACTCATCCTCGCGTGTCTCTTCTTCACGCGCGTGTTTCGCTTCGCCGTTCGCACCGGCCTCATCGCGCGCTACAGCGCGGAGAGCATCAATTAATGCTTAAGTGCCGGGTTGCTCTCCATTCCAATCTTCTTTTCGTTCCACTTGCCAGAAGAACGCTTCAAACACATCGTAATGTTTAATTTACTTAATTCTGCAAATCTTTGCCGAAAAACACGAATACATTTTTCGACTTGAAATTTCATCATATAAGAGTAATTTTGCAAGATGCCTGAATAGTTTCAATTTCTTCTCCCTGTCTTTCTTCCCCAAAATAGTATGGAACGCCCTTCTTCTCTTCGATCAGCCGCGAAGATATTCACGGCTCGCTTCTCACTTGCGGCCCTCACGATGCAAATTATTGGATGGTCATTTATAGCTGTTCTCCCGCTCGATACATCCATAGCGACAGCTGCTCGGACAGGACGCCCCCCAGTTATAATTATAACAAACCCGACACCGGTAATAACATCGATGAACCCCGTGAACATCACCTACGGCACGGCGCTGGATAATGCGCAGCTCAGCGGCTCAGCCAGTGTTCTTGGCACATTCACCTACACATCCGTCGCAGGTACACTCTTGAGTGCGGGCGACGGGCAAAGTGAGTCAGTGACTTTCACGCCAGATGACACGTTAAACTACACTACGACGACGTCCACAGTGACCGTGAATGTTGCCAAGGCTGCACTGACGATCACGGCCAAGGATACCAGCAAGACGTACGGTGATTCGGTGGCATTTGCAGGAACGGAATTCGTCTCGAACGGCCTCGTCAACGGGGACACGGCCACGGGCATTACTCTCACCAGCACTGGATCATCGACAACGGCTCCTGTCTCCGGCTCGCCGTACACTATTGTTCCGAGCGCGGTAGTGGGTACGGGACTGGATAACTACATCGTCAGTTACGTGGATGGGAATCTGACAGTTTCAGCAAAATCCCTCACGATCACGACGGACAATCAATCGAAGACACAGGACCAATCCGATCCCGCCCTCACCTACTCGATGAGCGGCGCGCTCGTGGGAAGCGATACTCTCTCAGGCAATCTCTCAAGGGTCGCAGGTGAGACCATCGGAACATATGCCATCAATCAAGGATCACTCACTGCGGGTGATAATTATTCTATCACCTTCCAGCCGGGAACACTGACCATTGACGCTGTTAAGGGTGGTGGAGGTGGTGGTGGAGGCGGTGGTGGAGGCGGACGCGGAACCAGCAATGGCGGCATCGCCCCGGGAGCGTTCGGAGGACAAGCGCTCGGCGCCACTCCGATGACGCACCGTCAGACCAACGTCATCTGCCGCTTCAAGAATCGTTTCCCGCATCAGTCAGATTCGTTCATCCAGAGACTGATCAAGCGCCTCAGCACCTTCCTGAACCTAAGCGAAACGACAGTCACTCAGGCCTTCGCTGATCCGACCTTCTGTCAATGAAGACCATATCGAAAACCTCCCTCTCGAGAGATGAGGGGGAGGTTTTGTATGTGAAAAGGAATAGCAACGTGTCATGGTGAGGAGCTCCGCGCACAGAGCGTCGCGAACCATCACGTTGCGAGTCGTGTATCGCCCTTCGCCACGGCGTTCTCAAACGCCGTGGCTTCGTGACGATTTCGCTTTGCGAAATCCCTCAGGGTGACGTTTTCTCCGCGTGATCTTGAATGAACGTTATCGGATTGATGGACCACTTCGCCACCTGCTCCTTCGTCGGTGCATAGAGCGGAGTCCAAGGCATATGCGGATCGGTTTCCGTTTCACGATCCACTTGCAAATGGAGATGCGGCGCAGTCGTGTTCCCCGTCATGCCGACAGTTCCGATAACTTGACCGACCGCGACTTGGTCACCGACCTTGACTGCTACGGAACTGAAATGACCGTACACCGAGAACACATCTTCTCCGCTCGCAAGCTTGTGCTCGATGATGACATGAAGACCGAGCGCACCTTCATTCTGCGCATACGCCACAAGACCGTTTCCAATGGCATGGATGGGAGTACCAATGGGGAGCTTCAAGTCCAATCCCGAATGCATTCCCGTGTACTCATTGGCATCCACGCTGTAGGCGGCGAAGTAGCGCGTGGAATAGAAGAGCTTAGCCGTGATGATCGGAATGTTGGTATCAAGAAGAGGATGAGTGAGAGATGACATGGGAATAGTGAGCTGCGAAAGATCGTAGCGAGGAACCGGAACGAAATCCGCATCGGTCATTTGCGCATAGGTGCGATCCCACTGATCCGACGTGCGCATCGCTCCCCAGTTGGGAATACGATCAACGGGAAAGACCGTCTTCTGAAGCACGGGAATAAACTCGCCTCCTTCCTCCATGAGCCCAAGAAGATCCCCGAGGAACGAAACGGACGGACCTGTGGAAATTCCGTGCTTGCGTTGCCTTTTCTCAAGACGAGAGACTCGACGCGCACTGGGGCTGTTCATCTGCACAATCTGATAGTTCAGAAGATCCCCTTGGAAGAGATTGCTCCCAATCGTCATGGAAAGAACCGTCGTCACCAGCGCAAGTATCACCACGAAGTGGAAGCGCTTGCGACGGAGCGTTTCCCAAAACTTTCTGTCGGATGTGTTTGGGTTTTCCATAGTTGTTGCTAATATTATAACATGAATATATATAATTGTATATATCTGAGATTTGGGCAGTTATTCAGGAATTCTCGACAAATTTTGACTTTCGTTTATAGTTCCCCCATGAGCACCGTTGCGTCCTACACCCTTGTAAGCGTCATCCTCGTGAGCCTTCTCTCGCTTCTTGGCATCGCGTTCTTCCTCTTCGAAGGATCCTTCGTCAAAAAATCCCTGCTCTACTTCGTCAGCTTCTCGACGGGCGGCCTGCTCGGAGACGTGTTCATCCACATCATGCCCGACTTGGCGAAGAGACCCGCGACCTTCGGCCAGAGCCTCTACGTTCTCCTCGGCGGCATCGTCTTCTCCTTCGTCATCGAAAAAATCATACATTGGAGACATTGCCACGCGCTCCCATCCGAAGAGAGCGCCGACCATCATCACAGCATCGGCATCATGAGCGCGACGGGAGAGAGCGTGCACAATTTCATCGATGGCATCGTGATCGCGGCGAGTTTCCTCGCGAGTATTCCCATCGGCATCTCCACGACGCTGGCCGTCATCTTCCACGAGGTCCCGCACGAGATCGGAAACTTCGCCGTCCTGCTCCACAGCGGTTTCAACAGGAAAAAGGCGATCCTCTTAAACCTCCTCTCCGCGAGCACATCCATCCTCGGCGCGATCTTCGTTCTTGTTTCCAGCACTACGTTGAGTTCCTTCACGAATTCCCTTCTTCCCTTCGCCGCGGGGAATCTGCTCTACATCGCCGGTTCCGATCTCATCCCCGAACTCCACAAAGAAACGGCGTGGCGCAAATCCATCGGCCAACTCCTCGCGCTGATCGGCGGTATGGCGGTGATGTATCTCCTGCTCTTCATGGAGAGATAAGCTCACTTCTTCCGCGAGTAGTTCACGACCACACCATTACTGAGAGGCCCATTGGGAAGAATGATCATCGTGCCATCCTCGCCACGAAGAATCGTGGAGAATATTTCGATCTTCTCTACCATGCCGCGCTGGGAAAGCGCAGTGATTTCTTCTCCCACTGCGAACGGCTTGAAAAGCAGAATGAGCATGCCCCCCGCAAGATTCGCGAGACTGCCCTGGAGCGAAAGACCGAAGGCGAGACCGGCGGCACCGAGGACTGCGATGAAGGATGTCATCTGGACACCCACCATCATCGCAACTGTCATAATGACGAGAAGCTTGAGCGTGATGGAAACGGAACTCTCGAGGAAGCCCGCGAGCGAGCGATCCACATGTTTCGATTGCAAACCCCGCCGCATTCCCGACACCACAAGTTTGACGATCCAGAAACCGACAATCAGCGTGACGACTGCGAGGATGACCTGCGGGATGTACTGCACAAGCATCGTGGCCAAGAGGTTGATGTACGGGAGAAGGTGGGACATGGGAGGAGGTGAAGAGTGCCGAACGTATCTCCATTATGCATTTTGGGCAAGCTGAAGAAGCCCTATTGAAGAATGGACAGACCTTGACTTTTCTGAAAGAAGTAATACACTGACACTCTTTTCCCATTCACAACATGTCACTTTCGCATCCGGGTAGCAGAGAAGCAGTCCAAAAGGCACCGATGTCCATGGAAGCAACGGGAGCAGGAAGAATCAGCAATGCGCTCAGGCAAATGCGAGCGCTGCTGGTGCCGGTTCTCCTCGGCAGTTGCACCGTCAATTATGGCACTATGGGAAGTAACAATCGCACCTATGATCAGCACCGCGAGATTGCTTCATCCGGAAACAGTGGAGGATATGGTGGTGGTGGACAGTCGCAGAGCACGAATATCAATCTCTCGCAGGTGAACAATAACTCTGCCCCCTCGCAGGCAGCGGCCTATCCTTTAACCTATGCGTATCCGCTGAACTACTCCTCCTATCCTTCTAACTACTACAGGGGAAGCACCACCGTCGTAGAGGCTCCTTCCTATCGCCGTGGATACATCGCTCCCCGTTATTCAAATTCCCATTACTACCCAGATATGGGACGCTACAACCACGGACGCGGTTCCTCGTACCATTACAACAACTCCTATTGGTGGGAATCTTCCGAAACCACCACCACGACGTTCCCCGCTCAAAACGGCGCACTGCCGGGAGAGCTCGGCACCTACAATCGTTGAGAACACTTACCGTGAATATTGCTAAGGCCTCGCCCGTTGCGAGGCCTTTTTCAAAATCAACATTTCATTCTTCCCCTATCGTTTCGAGATCGATGAGAATCAATGGGAAATCTGCGATCGATGCCGCGGTCCGTTCGGATTGCTGCGTCAAGACGATACGATCGAGTAGTGCGTGATTCCAGGTACTATCGAAGCATCTTTCTCCCCTCTCCCATGACGATGCACTGGAAGAAATACGTGGCGGAATGTATCGGTACTCTTGCGCTGACCTCCGCGGTTCTCGTCTCACTGCGCATTCCGATTCCGCTCATCGCCCCCGTCATCGCGGCACTGACCCTCGGTCTCTTCGTCTACTCCGTCGGTACCGTCAGTGGATGCCACGTGAACCCCGCCGTGACCATCGGCCTCTGGAGCATCCGCAAAATCCAAGCGAAGGAAGCCATCGCGTACATCGCCGCACAAGTCATCGGTGCCGTCTTCGCCATGGGGCTCTTCCTCTGGGCGTTCGGTCCGCTTCCCGCTCTCACCGTAGCAGGTTCACTGCGCATCTTCACCGGAGAAGCGGTGGGCACCGGCATCCTCCTCTTTGGCATTTGCGGCGTCGTCTACGACAAAATCCCGCATGCAGCATGGGGACTCGCCGTCGGCGGATCGCTCCTCCTCGGCATTCTTTTCGCATCAACGGTGGGCAACGGACTCCTCAATCCCGCTGTTATGATTGGCGCGCAGTCGATCTCCTGGGCGTACGCCTTCGGCCCCATCGTCGGCGCAGTTCTCGCCTGCCAACTCTATCGGTGGATGGTGAAATCTTAAGAGAAAAACGCGCCCGAGGGCGCGTTTTCTTTTGGATGCGAATGAATACTTAGCGCACTGCCAAGAACTTTCTTAAGACCAATCCTCCGGCCACCGTGTACTTCAGAGCGGAGAAGATGACCAGAAGCACCAAGACGGAGGAGCCGGAACCGATCGGGCTGAGGAAGCGGCTCGCATCATCCGTAGAGGAGAGGAAGCCCGCACCGGTCTGGGGCAATTGTCCCATCACGGGCATAGAGAGTACTGAGGAAGGATAGCCACCCGCGCCGAGAATGCGCATGGAAGCGGCAACCGTGCTCCCCGGCTTGAGCGATGCGTTCGCCCGAACGCTGAATGACAATTCCCGCACTTCTCCGGGAGCGAGATCCACCGTCCAGGTGAGTCTCCCGTTTCCAACCATAGCACCTGCCGTTGCGAGTGGCGTGATCTGATTCGGATCGTAGTAGAAATCCACTTCCACTCCCTTGAGCGTTCCGCTGGAAATATTCTGCGCCTGCGCGCTGAGAACAACCGTATCACCCGGCAACACTTCGTTGCGGGATGACGTGAGTGTCAGGATGGCATCCTGAGAGGAAGAGGTCACCTGAGGCGGGACGATGGTCACCGACTGCACGGGAAAACGCGAAACAGACGAGGAGGAGGAAGATGAAAGCACCCCCATGTGGGAGAGAATACGCATCTGGCGTCTCTCTTGATCGATTTGCATTTGCCTCTGGGCTTCATCAGCACCTTCCGTACTGCCGATCTGACATCCCGGATCAGCCATATCGATCAGTCCATCCTTATCGTTATCGATCCCGTCATTGCACTCATTGTGTGCGGCCGTGCAATTGATCGCGGTGGAGAAGGTCTTCGAATTTCCCGCGAGAGCCGGATCCAATTCGTTCGCTTGCACCGATACATCAGCCGTGTACGTCACGGCGGTGCAGGCATCCTGATACAACGTTGCGAAGTTCACGGGGATGGCGAGAACGCTACTATTCGCAATGGAAGAAACCGAGCAAGTGATTCTCACTCCGTCGAACGAGCACGTCGGATACGAACCCGAGGATTGGAACTTCAATCCCGCCATCGGCTTGATCGTCACGACGATGGCATGCGCATCGCTCGGACCGAGATTCGTCAAGGTCACCGTATCGGTGAAGACGCTGCCACGATCCACGAACGCAGGCGCGGTGAGAGAAAGGGCGAGATCACTCGTCGAGGGCGTCGTCGCGAGCGTGGTTGCAGCCCACTGGGTGGGGATGAGGAGGATACCAACGACGGCGATTGCCGTGAGAATGGATCCAAGGCGCACGGGGTGGCGCATAGATGGAAGGGGAAAAAGGGAGAAACTATGTACTTTTATCATTTTATTGTCAATATCTGTTTATTTTGCTGAAACGTCGAATTGATCATAAAGAAGTGCTCCGATCAGAGAATGAGCATCGCATCTCCGAACGAGAAAAAGCGGTACTGGCGCTCAATAGCGTGTTCGTAGAGCGAAAAGAGTTCATCTTCTCCCATGAATGCTGCCACGAGCATAAGGAGGCTCGATCGCGGGACATGAAAATTTGTGATGAGCCCTTCTACAAGCCGAAATTTGTACCCTTCACGAATGAAAAGGTCCGTCGTGCCACTCGGCCTCACGATCCTTCCCTCCCGATCGCTTGCCGACTCCAGAGCACGAACCACGGTCGTGCCGACAGCGATGATAGGATCGTGAGCTTTCTTCGCTTCCTCCAAGATTTTCACGACATCTTCGTCCATATGGTAGTACTCCTCGTGGAGCTTCCCCTCTTTCCATTGCCTCTGAGAGAGCGGAGCGAATGTGCCCAAGTGGACATGGAGCGTGACACGCGCGATGCGCACCCCCGCAGCACAAAGGGAATCGAGCAATGCGGATGTGAAGTGCAGTGAAGCGGTCGGTGCCGCGATGGAGCCGGGCTCCTTCGCGAAGACGGATTGATACTCCTGCCTCACTTCCTCCGGCGAGAGCGGTGTGCGCTTGATGTACGGAGGAAGTGGAGCACTGCCTATGCTCTCCAGGATATCCTCGATACGGGAGACCCTAAATGAGGGCTTCAGAAGCCACGCATTCCCAGACTCTCCTTCAACGATCAATGACTCCTCTTGCGAGAGTCTCAACTCCTCGCCCGGACGAAGCCGCCTGTTGGCGAGCACGAGAAGATATTCCCCCTCACGTTTGAGATAGAGGAGCGACACATGTCCTCCCGTCGATCTCTTCGCCATGAGCTTGGCGGGAATGACTTTCGTTTCATTGAGAACGAGGACCGACCTGGAAGGAAGAAAATCCCCGATGTTGCGAAAGAGCATGTCACGTACTTCTGCAGTCTTGCGATCGTAGACGAGCAACTTCGCGCTATCGCGAGGATGGGCCGGTCTCTGCGCTATGCGTTCCTTTGATAGAACATAGTCATAGCGGTCGAGGGCTTCTTGGAAGGAACGCATCGGAGCGCATTGTCTCAGAATCACTTCGCGGCGTCACAGGAAATGCATTTCCTCGGCAGAGTTCCCTCCTTTCTGCTACTATGCATCCCATGGCAAGAGGGATGACTCCTCGATCCACCGACGTTCCTCGAGACGTGATCGCACGTCCGACAGCGATGACGATTGCGCAGGGATTTCTTTGTGCGCTCCTCGTCTGCTTCGGCGTTCTCCTCGCCTACCTCCTTTCGCATGTCCTCCTCCTCCTCTCGCTTTCCATCCTCCTGGCGCTCATTCTCGACCCGGGCGTGCGCATGCTTCAGAGGCGGCGCATCCCCGTGAGCATCGGCATCCTCCTCCATTATGCGGCCTTCTTCGCGCTGGCGATCTTCCTCTTCCTCTCACTGGTCCCCATCCTCTCCAAGCAAGTCGCCGACCTCGCCAACTTCTCCACGGGCCAAGTGAATCGCTTCCTGCTGCATCCGACGGTGACCATTCCGTTCATGCAACCGGAAACCAACGATCGCCTTTCGCGCCTCTTCGAGTCGATGCTCAGACAAGCATCCATCCGACAATTGCCCGACGCTCTGCAGGGCATCTCTTCTCATCTCACTTCCGTCGGAGGCGGCTCTCTGCAATTCGCAACCGGCGTCGTGAGTTCCGTCGTCTCCTTCTTCTTCAACCTCATCGTCGTGTTGGTGTTGGCGTTCTTTATCGAACTTGAAAATAACGCGGTGATTGCTTGGATAAAGAGTCTCCTGCCCCCGAAGATTCGGCCCTACATGGAGCGGAAAGCCACACTCATCCGCACGAAGATCGGCCAGTGGGCAAAGGGCCAGCTCCTCCTCTGTGCAAGTATCGGCGTCCTCGTCTTCATTGTGCTCCTCATTCTCCACATTCCCTACGCGCTGACTCTCGCACTCCTCGCCGCCTTCACAGAATTCATCCCGTACGCGGGCCCGATCATCGCCGCAGTGCCCGCAATCCTCATCGCGCTCGCGGGGGGAGGCCTCATGTGGGGATTGATCGTCGCGGGGGCGTACTACGTCGTGCAGTGGTGCGAGAGCAACTTGATCGTTCCGCTGATCATGAGACATGCCGTCGATCTGTCGATCGTGACGATCATGACCGCCATGTTGATCGGCATCAGCTTTCCCAATTTTATCCATCCGATTCTGGGGATCCTCATCTCCATCCCCCTCATGAGCATCATTGCGATCTTCCTCGATGATCTCCGTTATTCACCGGAGAAATAATTTTAGCAACCTCTTCCCATTCCCCCCCCCATGCCTACCCGATCCTCCACCGCACAGGACGTCTTCACACATCTGCTCTCCATCGTGATGCTGTACGTCACCATCTGGTCCACGCTCGTCGTCCTGTTCTCGCTGATTGAGCAGTTCTTTCCCGATCCCCTCATTCTCTATCCCGGCCCAGGAGCCGATCTGGATGCAATTCGCACGGCGGCTGCAGCCATGATCATAGCCTTCCCCGTCTTCCTCCTCGCCTCGTGGATCTTGCTGCGAGGCATCAAAGCCTTCCCGGAGAAAGCGGATCTCTCGGTCCGCCGTTGGCTGCTCTCCCTCACGCTCTTCTTCGCTGCGGTCACGATCATCATCGATCTCATCGTCCTCATCCACAGTTTCCTGAACGGCGATCTGACGACACGCTTCGTCTTCAAGGTTCTCGCCGTTCTGCTCGTCGCCATCGCGGTCTTTGGTTATGAGTTCTGGGATCTCAGGCGCAAAGACTTCATCGCAACCCGCATGCCGCGCCTTGCAGCGTGGGCATCGTCCGTGATCCTCCTCGTGATACTCATCGCGGGACTTGTGATCGCCGGCTCCCCTTTCCATCAACGCCTGGTGCGCTTCGACACGCAACGCGTCAGCGATCTCCAATCGATTCAGAGCTCCATCGTGGATTTCTGGACCAGCAAGCAAAGACTTCCCGCCACGCTGGATAATCTGCGAAACGACATTTCCGGCTTCAGCGCGCCAATCGATCCCGAGACACATGCGCCCTACACCTTCTCCGTCGTGACTCCTCACTCCTTCCGCCTCTGCGCGACATTCGAGACGACGGATTCGGGATCAAGTCTCAGTGTTCCAAGACCCATGGGAGGAATCGGAGACACCTGGCAACACGGCATCGGCAACGTCTGCTTCCAGCGAACGATCGATCCGGCTTTCTACAAGAAATGAATCGTGTTTCCCGTTGATCCCATCTTGCGAATATCTCTTTGAAGTTCTTCTCCTATTTTCAATGGCTGCGACGAAGCATTCGCGATCTCCTGATCGTCGTTACCGTCTACGTACTCATCTCCTACCTCGCTCTGCCGAATCTCTGGCGACACTACGAACACAATCCCTCATTGCAGAACGCGCCGAAGACGACGGAAAGCTTCGCGGGTTTCCCCGGCGATCCGCTGAACATCGGCATCGTGGGGAGTCGGGAAGAACTCATTCGAGGCATGCTCATCGCCGGTTGGCTTCCCGCGGACACCGTAACCTTGAAAACGAGCCTCTCCATCGCGACGAGCGTTCTCCTCGGCCGCCCCTACCCCACGGCTCCGATCAGCAATCTCTATCTCTGGGGTCGCAAGCAGGATTTGGCATTCGAAAGAACGGATCGGAATGCGAAGAGTCGCCATCATGTCCGTTTTTGGCTCTCCCCGCTCACGGAAGAAGACGGACGACCATTCTGGATCGGCGCCGCCACCTTCGACAACGGAATTGGCTTCAATCACTTCACCGGACAACTCACGCATCACATCGCATCCAATATCGATACGGAACGGGACGTGCTCATGCATGATCTCTCTGCCCGTCGGGAACTGACGATGCTCTACCAGGTCACGGGAGTGGGAGCGAACATCGCAGGACAAAACGCAGAGGGAGATTGGTACTACACGGACGGCGAACTCACGGTCGGCATCCTCTCTCCCGGCAATGTCCTTTCCTCGAAGCCCCCGCTCATTCTCCAAAACCCTCCGACCGTGGACTGGAAGAATACAGGGTGGAGCTACCTTCGCGCCTTGCTGTCACAGGAAGCCACATTCGCGAAGATCTGAGGAATACAACCGAAATCCTTCGATTCCTAAGCGACAGATCTCCTCAAGACACTAATTGCGGTGATACGACCCCGCGAGTTCCGTTTGCCCGAGGATGTGTCCTTTCATGGCATCCTGCAGTTGCTGATCCGTCGGAGGAGAGTCAAATTGCAGACGCGTATCGAGAGCGAAGAGAATGAAGTGGTACATGTGCGATCCGCCCGTGGGACAAGGAGGCACATAGGCCGTGGTTCCCGCGCTGGTCAAACCGAGCTCTGAACTGTCGATATTGATTCCTTCCGTCAGGTCCTGATCCTGCGGCTGAAGATTCCACAGCACCCAGTGAATGAACAGCGAAGGAGAAGCACTGGAATCGGCAATGATGAGTGCGAGACTCTTCGCATCGGTTGGCACACCCTGGATGGAGAGCGGAGGATTCTGGCCTGCGCCGTCGCACGAGTACGCGGATGGGATCACGCCGTTGTTTTCAAATGCTCCACTGGTCAACGTAAACGATGACGGGGAGGGAGGATTTCCGTTCGTATTCTGCGTGAGGTCCGCCTGGCACGAGAGGAGGAGAACCGAGAGGGCGACGATGCCGCCAAGTGTGAGGGAGTGCTTCATACGCCCGAGGATAGCAGAGAGAATGCCTGATCGCAAAGATTCATGAAATTACCCTTGCGTCGTCACTTGAGCTTGCGTCTGCGACCCCAGAGTGGCATTGCCCGTCACGTTGCTTATGCGAACGAGGAAAGAGATTTGCCCCTGCGCAGTGGTATGCCGAATGAGAGGAATGGCAATCTGTTTTTGCATTTCCCCCGGATTGAACGTCAGCGTGCCCGATGTCGCCGTATAGTCCGTTCCGGCAAGCGCGCTGTCATCGTATGTCGCATACTGCACCGTCGCCGTCCCGGTCACACCGCCTCCTCGCGTCACCGTTGCGTACGCCATACCGTCATGGTTATTGGCGGAAAAATTGAGTGCGGAGAACACGATGGAGCCGGAGCCGTCGGGCCCCATCTCGTCATCAACGATCGTGAGTGTCGACGTCGATGGCGTACCGAACACCACGCCGCCCGTCGGATTACTCAATGTCAGCAACACCGTTCGATTTCCGTTGACGGTTGTATTGTCGAGGATGGAAACCGTAAAGCTCTTCTGTGTCTCACCGGCGGCGAAAGACAGCGTACCGCTTGTCCTCGTATAATCCGAGCCGTTCACGCCCGTCCCATCGCTCGTAGCGAAAGCGACAGTCGCGGCGTTCGTCGTCGATCCGCTGCGTACGACTTTGATCGTCGCGGTTCCTCCATTTTCCATCACACCAAGCCCAACCGCGGAGAATGCGATTGCGCCACCCGAACCCGATACGACAGAAGAAGCCGAGCTGGACGAAGCACTGATACCATTGTGCGTGAGCGTGATGACCGCAGTCGAAGGATCGATCAGCGTCGCACCACCCGAGGGATTGCTAAGCACAAGATTGATCGTCCTGCCACCCGTCGCAGCGGTATTCTTCGTCAATTGCACGGTGAAATTCTGTGTCGTTTGCCCCGGCGCAAAGGTTAACGTAGCCGTATTGGCACTGAAATCGACTCCCGCCACTGCCGTGCCACCGGAGACCGTGTACTTCACCGTCACCGTTCCCTGCGTTCCGCCGCTACGCATGACACCGATAGAGAGCGATGGCGTGAGATCCGGATAGCTGAAGGCTGCTGCTGTGAAGTGGAAGGATCCGTTGACGATATTGGCCGCTTGAGCCACGGAAGATGAGGAAGAGCTCGAGGAGACAGAAGATGATGATACGGAACTCACCGAGGAGACCGACGACGATGACGTCGACGGCACCACCCCGTTGATGCTATCGCGCAGTCTCTTGAGTAAGACGGCAATCTGTCCGCGTGTCACGAAATCGTTCGGTCCGAAGTGCTTCGCGTCATACCCCTGGATAATGCCTGCTGCATTCATCTCTCCCACCGCTGCATCGTAGAACGAGCCTGCAGGTACATCGGAAAATATCGCCGAACCTCGCAGCGTGGCGATGGCCGTGCCCACGGCAACGGAACCGCACAAGACACCGATGAGAAAAGACATACCAACGGCTTTCTGGAGAAACGAACGTTTCTGTATCATGAAAATAGGGGGAAGACATCCCAGTATGACAAGTCTTTCCCACGCAATTCAAGGGACGATTCATTCCTTTCATGCGCCAATGGTTCGTTCAAGAATTTTCGCCTCCATTGCGGAAGAAGCAAAGACTCCACCAAGCAAACGCAATCGATCAATCACAACCTCAAGTAGTCTATACTGTACGGGTTGTCGCGCGTACTCCTCTCTCAAACGGCCATCTCCCTCCAGCAGCGTCTGCTGCACCGTGAGTATTGGATCGGGATCATCCTGGATCGGGGTCTGCCCATCCTCGTACCGCTCCTCGCGTGGATGTCGATCTTCAATTACGCAAAGTTAAATGTCCTGGAAGGATGGACCGCATCGGAAATGGGCGGCTACTACGTCCTGGCGATTTTCATTGCGACGCTCTCGAATACGGAATTCCACCGCGACATCAGCGATATGGTGCACCGCGGCACGCTGGATCAGTGGCTGGTGCGACCGTTGACGTTCTTCCAACTGAGCGCCGGCGTCATCCTGTCGCGCTTCCTGATCTTGCTCATTCCCAGTTCCATCATCCTCCTCATCAGCTACTTCGTCGCACCGACCCTCCCGATCTTCACCCTCCATGCTTTCCTGACGGGCCTTGTCGTCCTCCCTCTCGCGATTCTGATCTTCGCGCTGCTCACCACCGTCGTCGGGCTCGTCTCCTTCTGGACCGTGCAGATCCATGCCACGTTCGCCCTCATCATGGTGATCCTCGATTTCCTCGGAGGATTGATGCTTCCGCTCTCCCTGCTCCCCACATTCCTTCAGTCACTGAGCGCCTATCTGCCGCTGCGGTTTGCCATCTCCGATCCCATTTCCGCCATGCTCAGTTCCGGCACGAATCTCCTGCCGATTGTCTGCGGACAACTCCTGTGGTGCACCTTGCTCTTCCTCCTTGCCAGTCTCCTCTGGACGCGTGGCGTGAGACTCTACGAAGCCGCCGGCGGCTGATATGCGTTACTACTGGACCATCATCCGCTGGGCGATCCGACTCCATTTCCTCCGATGGATGCGCTACCGACTAGACCTGCTCTTCTGGACGCTCACGATCTGGCTCACCATCGGCATCCAGGCGATTTTTCTCAGCGTCGTGTACCACGCCTCCGGCGGCGCATTCTTCGGCTACTCGGGTATGCAAGTCGTGAGCTTCTTCGGCATCGCGCTCTTCGCAAATGCCCTCGCTCTCTCGTGCTCCATCAGTCTCATCACCCACCTCTCGCGCGCCGTGTGGCGGGGGGATTTCGATTTCTGGCTTCTCCAACCTCCTGCGCTCTTCGTGCGCATCATGACGGAAGATCTCGGCTACCTCTACTACCTCCCGCAAGCCGTTGTCGGAGCGGGGCTGATGCTCTACTCGCTCCCGGCCATTCAGTGGCCACTCGCCTTCTTCGTCGGCTTCGTCGCGGCCGTGATCGAGGCGGGGCTGGTTTTCCTCTCCGGCATTCCCGCCATCCGGTGGGGAAAGTGGGACCCGTACGAAGGGGTGTGGGAATACCTGCAAACCGCCAGATCCATCCCTATTGGACATTATGCAAGTATTATGTTATGGATTGCTTCTTTCGGGGTTTTGCAGTATTCTCTGGCGCTGCTCGTTCTCACGAATCACTTCAATGCCCTCCTCCTCGTCCTGATCGCCATCATCCTCTGGGCCCTCGATCTCTCGCTCCTCTCCTTCTTCGTTCGCTCCTACCGTTCCGCCTCCTCCTAATATGTCTACTGTTGCTCCCGCCATCACCGTCCGTAATCTGCGGAAAACATTCCGGTCGTACCAGAAGGAAGCCGGCGTCATGGCTACGATCCGCAGCGTTTTTAGGCGCAAGTGGCAGGAGAAATCGGCGGTGGATGATCTGAGCTTCGAAATTCCCGTCGGAGGATTCGTCGGATTTCTCGGACCGAACGGAGCGGGAAAAACCACGACGATCAAAATGCTCTCCGGAATCCTCACGCCGACTTCCGGACTCATCAGCGTGCTCGGCTACTCTCCCCAGAAGCGCGAACGCGCGTTCAAAAAACAAATCGCGCTCGTTATGGGACAGAAGACGCAGCTCATCTGGGATCTCCCGCCGATCGACACGTTCCTCTTCCATCGCGATCTCTACGAAATCGACCGCGCCCAGTGGAATGCCGTCCTCGATCCGCTCACAGAGCTCCTCGGCGTGGGGCATGTGCTCGGCACGCCCGTTCGGCAACTCTCGCTCGGCGAGCGCATGAAGTGCGAACTCATTCTGGCCCTCCTACATCAGCCGAAGGTCCTCTTCCTCGACGAACCGACGATCGGCCTTGATGTCATCTCGCAGACCCATCTCTGGGAATTCCTCAAGGACTACCAGAAGAAACAGAACATCACGATCCTCCTCACGTCCCACTACATCCAGGACATCGCCAAGCTCTGCAAAGACGTGATCATCATCAACCACGGAAAGAAAATGTACGACGGAAAATTCAAGAAGCTCGTCGACCTCATGGAGCCGGAGCAGCAAGGCATCCTCCGCTTCCGCAGCAACATGCAAGAGAAGCAGATCCGCGAAATCGAGGAGATGGTGAAAGAACGCCACATGGAGAAGATCGATACCTACACGTATCGGCTCCGCATGCAGAGGAACCAACTCGCGAAGTTTACGGAGAGGATCTTCCGCGAATTTCCTATCGAAGAGATGCGCATGGAAGAAGTGGATCTCACGGAAGTGATCGAACGGGCGTTCACGAGCAAGGACATCAATGCGAGCGCGTCACGCTGACGTCTTCGTTCCGTCCGCCGCCGGCTCTTGCGGCGCTGCGACTTGCGACACGATCGGCAATTCCACGAAGAACGTCGTCCCCTTCCCCTCCTCGCTCTCAAACCAGATCTTTCCGTTCTGGTTCTCCGTCGCACCCTTGGCGACGTAGAGACCGAATCCGTTGCCGTCGATGGAGTTGCGCACGTTGCTGGCGCGGAAGAGCTTGCCGAAGATCTTTCCCTGATCCTCCTTCGGGATTCCGCAGCCGGTATCCTTCACCTCGAAGTACAAGTTCGAGCCGCGCACCTCCGCAGTGAAGCGCACTTCGCCGCCCTTGGGCGTGTACTTCACGGCATTCGTGAGGAGGTTTTCGATCGCCATGCGCGTGTACTTCTTGTCGAGAGGAGTGGTCGGCAGGTTGGTGGCAATGAGCTTGTTGAAGATCACGCCTCGCTCCTGCGCCTTCGGCTCGATGACGCTCATGATGTCGGCGACGAATTCCTGAATGTCGAGCGGCCTCGGCTCCAGCTTGAGTCGCCCCAATTGAATGCGCGATACATCCAAGATCATGCTGACCAAATCGGAGAGATCCTGCACGATGGACTGCATCTTCTTGATCGTCGCAATCTGCTCGGGGGGCATGGTTCCCATGTCTCCGTCTTCGAACATTTCCAGATACCAGCGCATGGACGTTACCGGAGTAGCCAACTGGTGGCTTACCATGCCAAGGAGTTCGTCTTTTTGTCGGTCGAGTTCCTTGAGATTGCTGTTGGCTTCTTCTAATTCCCCGGCCAGTTTTTCAACTTTCTTACGTGCTGTCTCTTCTCTCTTTCCGCTTCTTACCAACAGCAATCCAAAACCTAATGACAACACAAAGGTAACTACCGTAAGAGTCTTCTGGGTTGTGTTTTGAAGAAAGAAAAACTGGGAACCCACCATAATTATCAATACATACGCAAGTAATTGAGAGCCAATTAAACGAATTTGGAATATCTCTAAATTAGTAATGGAATATATGATCAGAAAAAGAAAGACCGGCAAAACAAACAAACTGTAAAGATTGAACCAATAAACAGCATATTGGCTAGCGTAGTATTCCGAATAGCCGAATACACTAAAGAATAGCACAAGAGCGAAGGCTACGATCGATAATTGTTTCCGCATCGATTTTTCACCTTTCCAGAATTGGAACAGAGCATAAACCAGGATAAAGATTACGACAGCTGTTTCGACTAATAGCTTATATTGAGTAAGAAACTCGCTGTTAAACGCCTCACAAACAGGAAGATTAAAACCAGTTACAGATTGATTAGTCACCGCTATCCCCCAAGCGGGAAGTGCAAGCCCAAACAAAGCAATTTTTTGCCATAAAGCAATATCTCTACCCCGCACCAAAGCAATAAAGAAATATGCACCAAACAAATAGAAAATAATATTTATATAATCTAAAGGTGCCCAAACTGAAGCAATTAAATCGTAATTGGGCGATGTCCAAGTAATTACATCGCCAATTAACCAAATGCAGAATCCGATGATGAAATAACAAAATATTCTTGCGAGAAAAGAAAATTTCGATTTAGTAAGAGTAAAGACAACCAAAATGACTGAAATTAAGATAGGAATGTAGTGAGAGTAGTAAGCCGTAGCTGTATAATATTTATTTAGCTCAAGACACGTGTTCGGTCCCATATCGATAATTATACCCTAATTTTCTCTTTTTCTCAATGTATTCCAATTCCACTGCTTTATGTGATAACCAGTAAATATCTCCATCAATATCCATTGGGGCAAGATCAACAATTAGCGGTTTCACAGAAAGTTCTTTAAATACTCGAATAAATGCTGGCAGAAAATACTCAATTGTAAACCTTCTTTCTTCCTTGTCATTAATAGAAAAGTTTTCAAACAGAACACCATTTCTGATAAATAACGCTAAAAATTTATTATAGTAATATTTCGACATAGCACCGTTTCTCTCAAACCACGCGGATGCATCGTAAAATTTGCTTGCATCTATATTTGGATAACGATTAAAAAATAATTCATGATGAAAACTAATCAGCGACTGCCCCCAATCAGTCCGAATAGATGAAAATTTTTTCCCATCCGAAAAATTGAAATCAAAAATGTTTTCATAAGATATTTTCGCACCACCATTTCTCCCAACTCCTGCATGAAGGGGGATCTTCCCTAGACAATATTTTATCATATTATTTGAAGTAAACTTGTCTTGATGATATTCCCCAAAAACAAGATCGAGACCAAGTTGCTTTGCAGAATTAATATACCTATCAACTTCGTAACTGGACGTACAAATATGCCGAAAGATTATTGCCTTATATCCGTTTATTAATGGCCCTGGAATATCACTATTTAAATATGCATTAACTCTATTTTCTAGGCTTATGTCTTCCCATCTGTGCGTGAGTTCATTTACTACATCCTCAATCGGAGTATACACAAAATCAGAAAATGCTTTTTTGTCAGAAACTAATTTCTTAATATCCAAACTGTCCAAGCTAAATTCAATATTCATCTTGAAAACACGGTACAAGAATCACCAGCCTCACTGTCGCAACGAATTGGAGAACATTTAATTACGCCCATCGAACATTCCCTTTCACAGGAATTATCACTGCACTTATGAAAGTCGTATGCTTTCACATGATATTCTTTATATATCGAGAGACCATCTGGAGGACAATCATTTGGATTAGTGCAATCTCTTGAAAAACAAATTTCAATTTTTGGATTACATTTCGCTTCTACTAAGTAATCATAATTTTTTATGAAGTAAAATTCATAAAAACTAGTTCCAATTGGCAATATTAGAAAGACTAATATCGCCGTAAAAAGAAACACGGACTTCCAAGATTTTGAAGATGCCAGTTTCATATCCATGAAAACAAAACTATGCTAATTCCTTGGATAATACAAGAATATTCTTGATGAGTGCCTTTTTATTAGGTTAAATTTGCTATTTCTTCTTATATCGAATAATTGATGATTGAAATAAGTTGAAAATTTCAAAAAGCAAACTTCGATTGAAGGCAGCTAACCGTACTAATACAAAGAATACAAATATTCCAATGAAATACCAAATTGTTGCAAACGACTTATTTTGAAGATCTAGTAATTCGTTGCTATCGATATCGATAAATAATACGGCCACTGTTTTCCCTCTGGAATCAACAATCGGAGCTGAGGCATCAAAATATTCTCCCCATTCGTCGTGGAGAATATGCACTTCTGGCTTCTCCATTTTGTCCTGAAAAAATGGGTCATAATGTGGGTATATTTGTCCAGGAATTGTGAGCTGCTCATTTTCTTCTATGATTCCGTCGCCATTCAAGTCTTTGTCTGGCGTTCCGTAATCCGCATCAGCGACGACCTCCCAAGCAGCATTTTTTATACCTGTAGCCCTGTCAATATAGGCCCATATAATATGATCATTCTGAGATTTAATTTGCTTGAGGTGATTTATCAATTTCCTAAACTCCGGCTTCTTCACGTCTTCCGCGGTATGAAGCTGATCAATATCCTTAGCGTCAAATTCCAATGCTGCTGTTTCCGCAATCGCAACTGCTCTCTCGCTAATTCGTTCGGTATTGAGAAATAGGTTTTGTCTATAAAGCCCATACGTCACGCCGCCAGCTACGATGGCAAATATTACGAAGAGAACAATGCTTTTTCTGCTGAGGAAAAATTCGCGCAAACTGGAAAGCGTGCGCGTGGAAAGAGGGATAACGGGTGCGGGAGGAGGCGTTGGCGCCACGGGCCCAAGGACATTCGTTTGCTGCTTCCATGTCCTCTCAAAAAGCTTCCGTTCGCTCTCCGCAAGCTCGGGAAAATGCAGGAAGCACACACGCTTCTCGGCATGATTGAAACAGGCAATGACGTCGCCCACGATCACCTTTTCGAAACTGATAGGATGTTGATCCTCGGGAATGAGGAGCGTCTTGCGATACTCGAAGGGATCACGGCTGACGAAGCGACGGCCCAGCGGCGTGTTGTGAATGATGAAGCGCGAAAAAATGCCTCTGCGCCGGCGTTCTCGAAAATACTCCACGCGAAAATCTCTTAAGGGATCATCTTCCGCCGAGCACACAACAGGAAAGAAGTGGAGCGTCTCCTTTCCGAAGTCGAGGAGCTTGCGATACGCCGAGATGACCCCCTCGTCTCCGTCATAGAATTGCATGTCCGGACGCTTCTGATTTCGTTCCAGGGAATGAATGAACGCATCGAAATTCTGACGACGTCGCAGTAACATCTCCCGCTTCTGTTGCGTATCCTCCTCCACCCATTTCGCAATCGACTGCAGAGAGACAATGGCATATTTCGTCGTGTCGTTGATCGATTCTTTGGTGACGATGTTGCGACGCAGCAATTTCTTCAAAGCCTGATCGAGGACGCCGGTGCTCTTGCCTGTCTTGGAGGCAATTTGCCTGAGCGTCAGCGCGTCATCCTCAAGGAGACGCTTGAGGACGAGAAGTTCCGTGGCGGAGAAGCCCGCCTCAAGAAGGTAGGCCTCGATGCTGGAGGGGAGTGTTTCCAAGGCAATCTCGTACTCTACCGAACATATATATTTTGTAAACTATATCTCAAATTTGTGAAGCGATAAGCAATGCCAGAATTTTCGCTTCCAAAAAACAAAAGATTGAGTTCCACCCCGTTGCAGAACCTCAATCCACCTGCCTGCAGAGATCCAGTATCCCACGGCAGATTTTCCCAAGGTGGGATGGATTCCAGCCATGCTCGTCCGCCGCCTCATCCCACTGTGCGGCCACTTCCGTCTGGTACTCCCCGGAAAGAACGTCCGGATCTTCCTCTTGAGCCTCCTGCGTCAGCGAGACCCGCTCCGAAAGGAGACGGATGATCTCTTCATCAACTTTTGCGATATTCTGCCGGGCATCATTGGAAACTATCATGTGGGTGCAATCTTTCCGATTCGCCAGAGGATTGCAATTGACAGAGTGATGTCTGTGATTTGATCCACCAATGAGAGGAGCTGAGATGACACCCAGCAGCGTCAACGGTAGGATATTCACATGGATAGAACGGAGGCCGAGAAGCGCATCGGGAAGCTCAAGACCGAGATTTGGAGATTCAACCGCGCGTACTTCATCGAGAACAAGCCACTCGTCTCCGAAGATGTGCGTGATGCCCTGAAGCAGGAGCTCATCGCCCTGGAAAAAGAACATCCCGATCTCGTCACTCCCGACTCCCCCACTCAGCGCGTAGGCGCGCCGCTGGACGGGCGATTGCCGAAAATCGTTCACCTCACGCCCAAGGAATCCCTCACGGACATCTTCAGCGAAGGGGAACTGACCGAATGGGAAGATCAGATGCATCGAGCGCTCGGTGATGCGGAGCGGACATTCGCCTTCCGCTGCGAGCTCAAAATCGACGGGCTCAATATTTCTCTCATCTATCAACGGGGCAAGAATGGGCGCTACACCTACGTGCGCGCCATCACGCGCGGCAACGGCATCGAAGGGGAAGACGTCACGCACACGGTACGAACGATCGAGAGCATCCCTCTCGCATTCGAATTGCCAGCCTCCTCCGCGAACGATGCTCCGAAGTTTTTGGAAATCTCGGGCGAGGTGTTCATGACGAAGGCGGCCCTCAGGAAGATCAATGAGAACCTCAGCGATGAAGAGAAATTCGCCAACCCGAGGAATGCCGCAGCGGGATCGGTGCGACAGCTCGATCCGCGTGCCGCAGCCGCGAGAGACCTTCGCATGTTCTGCTACGCGCTCGATACGAAGAGTGCCGACGCACTGGGACTTGAAACTCAAGAGAGTCTGATGACGTTTCTCGACGATCTCGGCATCCCCACGAATCATGAATCGCGACTCGTTTCGAGCATCGACGAAATCCAGAAGTACTTCGAGCACGTGCGTCGCGAGCGCGAGAAGCTCCCCTTCGACATCGACGGCATCGTCACCAAAGTGAATGATCGCAAGACGCAACGCGACCTCGGCTCTACGGCGAAAGCCCCGCGATGGGCACGCGCCTACAAATTCCCGGCCGAGCAGAAGACGTCCATCGTGCGAGACATCGTCCTGCAGGTCGGACGCACCGGCGCCGTCACGCCCGTCGCCCACCTCACGCCGGTCTTGCTCGCGGGATCGACGGTGACGAGAGCGACGCTCCACAACGAAGACGAGATCAAGCGGCTCGACGTGCGCGTGGGAGACACCGTCGTCGTACAGAAGGCGGGAGACGTGATTCCGGAAGTGCTGCAAGTGCTGCCGGATTTGCGGCCGAGCGAGAGCAAGCCCTTCCATTTTCCGAGCCATTGTCCCAGTTGTGGGACGAAGCTCGTGCGGGAAGAGGGGGAAGTGGTTCGTCGCTGTCCGAACCCGAAATGTTCAGCTGCAAGACAAGAGAGAATCGAGCATTTCGTCTCCCGCTACGCCTTCAATATCGAGGGGCTGGGCAAGGAAACCCTGGAGGAACTCCTTGCCGAGGAGATCGTCGTCGATCCCGCGGACATCTTCACGCTCACCTATGAAGATCTCCTCTCGCTGCCGCTCTTCAAGGAGAAGAAGACGGAAAAAATTCTCCTGGCCATCGATCGGGCTCGGCGCGTCCCGCTTGATCGCTTCCTCTTTGCACTCGGGATTCGCCATGTCGGCAGGGAGACGGCAGACCTCCTCGCTCGTCGCATCGAGTGGCCGACGCACGCACTCACCGTCAACGAGAAAAAGACCATCAAGAATCAACAGTCTCTCTTCGGCGGCGACGAGAAGATGATGGAAATCCGAGCCGTGAAGATCGAAGATATTTGCAAGGTCGTCGCCACACTCTCCCCCGAAAGTCTGGGAGATATCCAGGGAATCGGCGACGTGAGCGCCGGCTCCTTCCACGAGTGGTTCTCGGACGAGGACAATCGAGATCTTCTCAATAAATTATCCCGCGCAGGAGTCGTATGCTTGCAACCCGAGGGAGGCAGTCTTCCGCAAGTGTTTGCGGGAAAGACCTTTGTCGTCAGCGGGACACTGCCCACCCTGAGCCGCGAGGAAGCACGGCAGATGATCAAAGACCGCGGCGGAAATATCAGCGGATCCGTCAGCAAGAAAACCGATTACCTCCTCCTCGGGGAGAATCCCGGCAGCAAACTCTCCGACGCAAAGAAGTACGAAACGCGTCTGCTTGAGGAGGAAGAATTTTTGCGACTCAGCAAGGGCTGACTCATGATTTCCTTCCCAAGATTTCCTGCGAGAGAAGTGCGAGCGTCATTGTGACGAACGCGACCGACAGCAGCGCTATAATTTCCCGCATCCATGCGAAGAAGAAGAGAATGCTGGGCGGTGACAACGACATCAGCGCGGATAAAATGAGCGTGAGGAACACGGCGACCACACCTGCGCAGAGCGCCGACAGGAAGAGTGTAATGACGATCTTCCAATAGGAACCGCGACTCCTGCGGAAGCTCTCACCGATGCTCCGTCGAATCTTCTCCCCCTTTAAGACGAGGAACGGACTCAGCGAAAGGCGCGGCACCAAGAAGAACGGCAGGAGAACGGAGAGGAAGAAGAGCGGAAAAAACGGCGTCGCCAAAGCGGGAAGAAGAAGAATGGGAAGCCAAATGCATGATGCGAAGAACGTCGCGAAGATTGCACCGAGGAACCGGAAATAGCTGCCCGTCGTGCGCGCCACGAGCTCGCGAAAATCGGCGCCCGGAATCAGGGCGATCTGGAAGAAATATCCCCGAATCCAAATGGAGATGAGAAAGTACAAGAGGAGCAGAAACGCAACGACAGAAAGAATCGGCAGACTTTCTCGAACAAGCGTAGTAAGGAAAGCGCTTTGATCCGCGGGCGAAAGTGAATCGATCTTCTTTGCCGCTTCATCCGCAACAGTTTGAATGACCGTCTGCGGATCGCTTTGTCCGGTCTGCGTCTGAAGTTCTGTCATAATCTGCTGGTAACGCTGATCTCCAAGCAAACGCTGCAACTGGATCGACACCTCAGCACCGATCCTCTGCTCCATCACGATCTGAAGGAGAACACAGACGAGAGCCACGGCGGCAATGCCACCGAAGACGACACGACGTCTCTGAATCATCAGAAGCCAACTGCGTTGGAGGAGAGAAATCATAGGAGAACAGGCAAAGAACGTACCTGGAGGATGCCTGAAACGTTCCCCTTTCTCAATAACGTTTGAAATTATATCACCAGAAGATACATCCCGCAGAGCAGAACAAAGGCGCACGCGAGGACGAAATGCAGTTTCTCGATGAACGTTTGCAACCTGCCAAATCCGCTCACGATGTAAAACGCACAGGGAACAACGAGAACAATGACGAAACGAAAGTTCCCATCGGGGAGATACGGCCCCACGATGCGATAGACAACTGCACCAGCAATGTGAAAGAAAAACACGAGCCACAATGGAGCGGACATCGATTGCGCCCCCCTCTGCACATCGAGGATCAGCATTCGCAACAGCAGAACAATCAGTGCCATGCCAATTCCGAGAATAATCATGGCCAATGGCTGAAAGTGTCCTCCGTTTTTAAAGTTATCAAAGAATGCCGAGCGTAAGAAGTACCCCCAAAAGTTTGAGATGTAATGCGCCGGGTTGAGATAAGGATGCGCAAGAACACGCAAAGGATTGAATGTGAAGAAATCACGAATATGAAACGGCACATAGCCGATATTCCTCGTAAGGTTTCCAACGAAAGCCAATCTCTCGTCGCGTTCCGCGAGAAACCGCGGGATGAAAAACCATCCGTCTATTATGAAGAGAATGGAAACGTTCTGCAGGAGAAAAAGAAATTTTTCACGGAGAGAAAGTCGGTTTGCGAGAAACACACTGAAAACGGCAGCAGGATACAGCAGAAGAATATTGCTCTTCATCAACATTCCAACGGCAAGGGACAGCGAAAAGAACCACCAATCCCGTGTTCTCCTCCCCTGCCACCAGCGCAGGAGAAATCCTAAAGCCAAGAAAGCCATGCATTGCACGCCCACATCATTACTAATCCGCGAAGAGAGAAATGCCAGAGAAGGAAACGTTGCAATGATCGCAGAATATACGAACAGCGCCGTTCTGCTCTTGCCCTGGGGAAAAAGGAGCGTTCCGATCCAAATTCCCGCTGCTAGAGTCCCAAGTGAGAGAAGCAGCGAGAGGAATTGAACCGGCGCAAAGACGTGAATATGCACACCAAAAAATCCTCCGACTCTGTATGCGACTGCGGCGAGAAAATAGTAGAGCGGAGGCTGGAAGAATTCCCAACCTCCATGAGGAGGAGGGATACTCCAATGTGAGAGAACGTACTGAAGATAGCGAATGTGCCCCTCCACATCATGATTGCGCGCAAGAAATGGCGTCTTCAACTCATACTGCACCCTCAGCAGCATCCCCACGCAGAACATGGCAAGGAGGCTGAGGAAGGTTTTTTTTCGAGCGGGAGAACTCATGAATAGATACAGAGAAACTTCAATCGAAGACTCACTCCCGAACGTGCGCGGGAAGAACTGCGAAAACGAAGAGGGAGAGTACGGCACAGGTGGCCGCGAAGAGGAACGTTGCCTGCGGCGAGAAGAGCGACCAGAGCTCCCCTCCGATAAGAGATGCCGCGAGGGCGCCGAGGCCCGTGACCATCTGCATCAAGCCATAGGCACTCGCGGACTGGGCGGGGTCGATGAACTGGCTCGCCAGTGCCTTGGACACGCCATCCGTAAGGGCGATGTAGCAACCATACACGGCAAACAGAAGCCAAACGTACGATGCTCCGGTGTCGAACGCGAAGCCAAAATAGACGAGGGCATAGAGCAAGATTCCGGCGATCATGACGCGCTTCGACCCGATGCGATCGCTCACCCACCCCGCAGGCGTGGAGAGTGCCATGTAGAGGACGTTGTAGAGAACGTAAGCGAGAACGATGAGCGTGAGGCTCATGCCGAGCCCCTGGGCGCGCAGAATGAGAAACGCATCGGTACTATTTCCAAGCGAGAAGACGCCGAGCGCGATGAGGAGCAAACGAAATTCCTTGGAGAACCCCTTTGTGGTAAGTCGCAGAATCGGGATGGAAGGATCCGGCTTCTGGCGCACTTCCTTCACGAACGGAAAGAGGAAGAGACTGAAAAAGGCGGGGATAGCCGCGATCCAGAGGATGGAACGAATGCTGGAAACAACCCGCAGGAGCAACAACGCGAGGAGAGGTCCGAGGACCGCCCCGGCCGAATCGAGGGAACGATGAATACCGAAAATCACCCCGCGATTCTCAGGCGTCGAAGCAGAGAGGAGCATGGAATCTCGCGCGCCTGTGCGAAGCCCCTTCCCGAGACGATCCACGAGCCGCCCGAGGAACACGCCGGGCCACACGGTGCTCACGGCAATAATCGCTTTGCTGAACGCGGAACTCGCATATCCCGCCACCACGAAGGGTTTTCTCCTCCCCATGCGATCCGAGAGATTGCCGAAAATCGCTTTGAAGAGTGACGCGAATCCCTCTGCGAATCCCTCAATCACACCAACGACGGCGACGGGCGCGCCAAGAATCTGCGTGATGAAGATGGGCAGAATCGGATAGAGCATCTCCGAAGCGATATCATTGAAGAAGCTCACGAAGCCGAGGAGCCAAACTTGATGCGGGATACCTTCTTTGCGTGTGGGAAGTTTCATGGAGAGGATTCTACCATCCATCTCCCGCCGAGACACGAGGAGCATGTTCTTTGCCACGCGCAGGAGGAGTGGCGACGGGGCCTCTCGTCGGCAATGCGAGTCTTACTCTCAACGTTCGATATCGAGTATTCGTAGGATCTTCTGTGGGATCCCAAATTTCCACATCCACAAGACCCGCCCAATTCTGCTGGAGCGTTTTCATCGTGGTTCTGGCAAACTCAGCTGTTGCAAATCCATCGCTTTCCACTCCAGAAATAATTTTGAACCAATTCCTGTCAGGGGACTCGCATTCCACCAACTCTCTGAGTTTGGTTCTGAATAATGCATTAAACAACGGATATTCTTGAATCTCCCTAGGTGCCAGACGCATCATCGCGGATACGGAGCAGGCCAAACTTCCTTCCAACTGATCTCTCACCTTCATCTGCTCTTCATGGAGAACGGCCAACGTGGGAAGTTTTTCGTCTTCTACTATGCCATCCAGATATCTTGCCATTGCTTCTGGACCAATTGCCATAGTTTGGCATTCTACAAAATCAACAATTCTTGTCAATGTTTGAGGTCTTGAGACTGCGATTTGGTGGCTCTTTATAACGAAGTCCGCGTCTCGCGTTGCGAGATGGGTGCGGTATTTCGTCATGCGCTAAAAATGCATTTTGCCCTGCGGGGCTTACACATGGGTCTTTTTTGAAAATTTTTAAACGCGATGCGCGAAGCGCATCACTAGGCTGGCTGGGCT
>CAINVY010000006.1 GCA_903854335.1 uncultured Candidatus Peregrinibacteria bacterium
ATGGATGTTGGCGATATCGCACAGGCCATCATGCATGAGGCACGAAACGAAATCGCAAAGTTGAAAGTGGAATTTGCCGCGGACGATGAAGCTCCGGAAAAAGGAATGCTTTCGGTATTGGCACATTCTCCCACGAACTCGTATGCAATTGCGGCACTGTATTGCGACGATATTATTTCGTACATCAAAGAAGCCCTCGCAACGTGCATGATTCCCGCTCTGACAGGAGACTTCTCCGCAACGACGGAGCAGGTGCAGAACCGGTGATCCGATCTCCATCCATTTTTTTTCTATCCCTATGAAAGGACTTGAAATCCGAGGCAAATACACTGGATCGGCCACCGCCCAGGAGGCTCAGGCATCTATTTCCAGAGCACTCGATACGCTGCCTGCAACGTTCAAGAGCCTGTATGTAGCCGCAGATGGATCCGTGCAAGCAGGCTGTGGATCGATCAACTTTAAAGAAGTTACTCCCGGACAGATCCCTTCGTTACTGGAATTGTTTCGTGCTCAACACGTCAGATTGGAAGCTGCGATATTCAATAAGGAAGTGCCTCGCCTCGCGGAAGGGTGGTTCGTGAAGGCCGAACTGATGCAAGAAATAGCATTCCCGGCACAGGGAGAGCGTCTTACGGATGTCGGCGATATCCTGCTCGCGATCATAAAAGAAGCACGAGACTGTTTCGCGAAGTTGAACGTGGAGATCGCTGCGGATACGGAAATTCCGGAAACGGGAATACTCTCCATCATGGGCCGCTCCCATGAAATTGATGCGGATATGGCGGAAGGATACATTGAAGACATTACGGAAATTCTCACCACGGCCCTCGCAGCTTGCGGGATTCCTGCTGGAAAGAACTTCGAAGCCTCGGTGGAGCAAGTGCCGAGGCAGTGATCTCTATTTCCCTACCTTCTCCCCCAATGAGTCGCGTCGAAACCCTCGGTACCTACTCGGGCCCCGTTAAACCAATCGAAGCAGCCCGCGATCTCCTTCAGAGGAATCTGAGAGATGGGGGTGCTACCCACCCGCATTACGGCGCTTGGAAAATTTTTACGAATGGACTCGGTGCATACTGTGAAGAAATCAACAATCATTCTGTCGAACCTGACGATGTTTCAGGGTTTCTTCAGCTCTGTCGAGAATTCCCGATCCAAATCAACGAAGCAACGTACGGCAAAAAAACTCCCACCGAAGGCGAGTGGCACGTAGGGGCAACGCTCCATCAGAACGTGACGCTGCCGGAAGAGACCCCGCCCATGGATGCGGGCCACATCCTGGAAAGCATGATCTTGGAATTGAGAACCAGGCTCGAGTACTTGACGGTGAAGTTGGAGCCGAAGGCGCAACCGACACCGCACCACCTGCTCACGCTATCGGCGCGCACGAACGGCACGACATGGGAAATGGTGGAGGAAAATCGTAACAAAATCGACGCCTGGCTTGTACGCGCTCTTGAGAATTGCGGGATTGCCGTGAAGGAAGGTGAGATTCAAGTCACTGAAAACCGTGCACCAAAGTCCGCCGATTAATTTCCTCTCTCTCATGAGCCCCCTCGATGTTCAAGGTCCATACAAAGGAATGCTCGACAACGAGCTGATCGAACCTGCTCTCCTTCAGGCGCTCCAGGATGCACATGTGACGAACAGAACCGCGGAGCTGAAAGCGTGCAAAATCGTGCATGGCGGATGTGGGGAGATCAATTATGGTCCCATTTTATCCAAAGACCTCTCGGGCCTCCTGCAACTGTTCCGCGAGTTTCCCATCGGTCTCCAGCGTGTGAAATTCGGTGAAGAGAGGCCGCTCCCGGAAACATGGCATGCGAATGTTAAACTGTGCCAAGAGGTGACGCTCGAGAACAGGAATCTCCGTCCCATGGACGTGGGCGATATCGTAGAAGCGATCAGCCGGGAAACGCATTCGGACATCGCATGGCAGGATGTTTCCTTCTCAGTGAACGCAAAGAATCCACAGAAAGGCGTGCTCCATGCAGAGATCCGCTCGTGCGACACAACGGCCAACCTCATAGGAGATTATTGCACGGCCATTCAAGAGCTTCTCTCACGAGCGCTCGCGGGTTGTGCGATTCCCGTGCTCACTCGCAATATGCAAGCCACGATCCGGAGAACGCCGCAGGATGAGCCGATTTGCACGACTCCCGTTGAACACTCCGCCACATGAGTACGCTCGCAGCCGAGGGCGAATACAGAGGAGCAAGCCCTATTGAGGATGTTCCTCAAGCGCTTGATGCAGCCCTCGATGCAATCGGGAGTACGCATTCAAACGTCACCGTATGGGAGCAACAGAATAAGGTGCGATGCGCGTGTGGTGCGATCAGCAGACTCCCTGTCTCACCGGATGATATCTCAAGATTGCTTCCTCTCTTCCGTGAAGTTCCCATGAGCATCGAGACGGCAATATACTGCTCTGCAGAGCCCGATCCCGGAAACTCTTTCATAGAGGCGTCACTGCAACGGACCGTGAAGCTGCCGGAGAGCAATCCTCCCCTGGATGCAGGGCATCTCGTGCAAGCGATCATCCTGCATGCGCGACAGTTTCTCGACTCTGCGAGCGTCGGCTTGAAACCAAACGCAGACGATGCAGCCCGCGGTGAGCTTGTGGTGTCGGCGCGCTCTCATTCGATCGAAGTGGCTCTCTCAGATTACTACCGCGAAACTATCGCATTCCTGCTCGCCGATGCGCTTGCGAGCTGCGGCATCGAAATCGAGGAAGGAAGCATCGACACGTCTGAGAAGCGGGTACCTGCAAGGAAAACCAATTCTTCGCCTTTTCATCCCACACTGTGAATACACTTAAAGCCTCCGGTCCTTACACGGGACCAGACGATGATCCACAGGCTACAAAGAAACTGTTCGATGCCTTGCAGGAAGCGGGAAGTTCGGACATGTCCGCAACAATGCATAAAAGAAATATCTCCGGCCGAGTCGCAGCGATGGGAAGGGATAATTCCGTAACACCCGATGACGCCCATCCATTGCTCTCGGTATTTGATCAATTCCCGATGAAGATTCGCACTATTGAATTCGGCAGCGCTCCGACGCCAGGGTTCTGGCATGCGACAGCCAATATGGGACAGGGGGTGGAAGTCCCATCGGAGACAGATCTTGCTCTGGTCGCTGAGATCATCATTTTGCAGACACAAACCTCCCTTGAGTGGATACGCGTTGTGTTGGAACCTGACGCGCTTCGACCGGCGAAGGGTCTCCTCTCCGTGAGCGCGCGCTCCTACGGCACAGAAAAAAATCTTGTGGGCATGTATTCCAAAGAAATCGCAGCGATGCTCGCGGAGGCGCTCTTGTCGAGTTTTATTTTTGTTAATGAAAAAGCTTTCGCTGTAGGCGTTAAGCAAACACCGCCGAGAAGAAACCCACTTCCCCCCCCTCCACCCCATGAAGACGCTTGAAGTTGAAGGGCAATACGATGGACCGGAGGCGCCTGAAGATGTTCAATTCATCCTTGAGCGTGCTCTATGGGATGCGAGCGTTACGAAATCCGAATCCCTCGTGTCGGAGACAGGGGCTGTGATCAGCTCTTGCGAAACAGTGAACTTCGACGACATCGAACTCCACCATCTCCCTTCTATCCTGGACTGCTATCGTCACTTTTCCGTCGCATTGAGATCGATTGCCTTCGACGAAAAACCCGCACCCGGTTCCTTCCACGCGAGAGTCGGGTATGCGGCGGAGGTGCGACTTCTCGATCATCATCATCATCGCCCTCTGGATGTGGGCGATATCGCCCATACGATCTTGGAGGAAGGAAAACTCCACTTCGATGGAGTGAAAGTCGAATTCGCCCCCAGCGAAGAGGATCCTTATGAGGGCATTCTCTCGGTAGAAGCGCACACTTCGGATTGTGAGTTCAGAGAAATTTGTGAGTCCGAACGCACTCAATTGATCGATTTCGTTAGATTTTTCCTCGATCAAAGTCCTCTCGCGATCACGGGTGGCGAAGCCGCCCGCGCCACGGTGGTTGATGTGCCGTGGAAACCACCGGAAGTTCCCGATCCCCGTCCCACGCTATGAGTCTCTTCGAAGTCAAAGGCCGGTACATAGGAGATGACATTCCTCAGGCGGCAAAGATGCTCCTTGAACAAAGGATCAAAAAGGCCGGCGGCACAGAAGTATTCGTATGTGCGGACAAAAGCAGAGAGGTGCTTGGCAGGTGCAGAACAGTGAATTTCAGTGAAATCCTTCCCGAGGATCTTCCCGCACTCTTGGACGGTATCCGCCATCTCCCTGCCAAAATCAGATCCGTGAAATACGACAAGGAAGAGACGCTGTGCGCTGGTGAAACACGCGCAAAAGTTTCGTGCCCGCTCACCATAACGTTCTCCCAAGAAACTGAACCCAAGGATATAGGATCTCTCACACTGGCAATAATCAACGAAACACGAGAGCGAGCCTCAAGTGTGATAGCGGAATTAAACCCCGTCGAAAAAAATGGACGTGGCTGGCTCGAGGTGACAGTGCGTGGCCCGAGTAGAGAGACGCACCAAGAAGCAGGCACGGACTGTGCGGTGATTCGCGATCAACTCTTTGCAGCTCTCTGTGCATGCGATATCGACCTCGAGGGCGATGTGGATGACGTTGTGGTGGAATTGGAAGATGGGGAAGCACCAATTATCGAAAGCGATGGATGGCGACAGGATTATTGGGATTGAGCAGCCAAGAAACGCGAACATCCCTCTGATCTGCTATCATGTCCTTCCCCATGCCCGCCACGGAAGAGATCGTCGGCCACGGATCGCAAACGCAATCGCTCCTCGCGGATCTCGCCACCGGAAACGTTGCTCATGCGTACCTCTTCGCGGGCAAGAAGCACTTGGGCAAGTTCACGATCGCGAAGTGGTTCGCGAAGACGCTGCTCCTGAGTGACGCGAAGGACGAAGACCAAGAGCGACTCGCATTTGAAATCGATCGGCTCTTCCATCCGGACATCCTCGTCATCGATCAGCTCTGGATCGAAGACCTGTGCGAGGATTTCGATGTCATCGCGAAGTCCAGCAACATCTCCCAGCAACATCGCCACAAATCCCGCGCCAAGACCGACACCATCAGCATCGACGACATCCGCGCCCTACAGGAGAAACTCCAGGAAGTGTCGGGACGAACCTTTCGCTGCTGCCTTATACGCTCCGCCGAACGCATGCGCGAGGAAGCGGTGAACGCATTACTGAAAATCCTCGAAGAACCTCCCGCCGGCGTCGTCTTCCTCCTCACGACCGAATCCCTCTCCGCGCTGCTGCCCACCCTCGTTTCGCGCTCCAGAGTGCTTCGCTTCGAGCCCCTCGCCTCCGCCGACCTCGCCCCGCTGCTGCGCGATACGGAGGATGAGGAGGCCCGATTCCTCCTGCGGCTCGCCCAGGGCGCTCCGGGTGCCATCTTTCGGTTACTTCGCGATCCCGACCTGCTGCGACTTGAGCACCAGCAGTACGCCAAGGCCGTCGCGTTCTGGCACGCGCACACATTGGGCGAGAGGCTGCGTCTCCTCGATCCGCTCCTCAAGCGAGGAGACGAATCGGAAAATTTTCTCCTCCACCTGGCGCTTTCGCTTCGCGAGGAGAGGGATTCCGATCCCCATCTGGTCTCCGCGCTCACGGCTTTCGTCTCCGACCAACGCACCAACGCATCGCGCCCTCTCCTCGCACAGAGGCTCGCGCTTTCGGTGTCGGAAAAGAGAGAGTTGCCGCATGAGTGATTTTGTCCCCTTGCTACACTTTGCCGCGAGTGGTAGCCTTCCTTCGACACTGGATCCCTATGATTTACGTCTCCGTTCTTACGATTTCCCTGTTGGGAATTTTCCTTCTCTTCGGAGCGCGGGTCCTCCTGCGTAACCGAGGGGTTCGCCGATTGGTCCGAGGAATGAAGCAGCGTTTCCAATCCGCGGAAGAACGCGGTGCGCTCTTCGTCGAAGAGAAGAGAATCGCAAGGCCGCGTAAGAGTCCGCGCACCTCCGCCATCGAAATGCAGCAAGTGCGATCATTGATCCGTCAGGCCGAGAAGGCGCTCGCCCAGAGCAAGACCGAGGAGGCGGAACGGCTCTTCATCCAGGCGCTCACCGTCCAGCCTCAGGCGCTCGATGTGCAAGCGCAGTTGGCGAAGCTTTACCTCACATCGAATCGAGAGAACAAGGCCGAGGCGCTCTACAAAGAACTCCTCACGCAGCGTCAGGATGTCTCGTTCTTCGCCAATCTCGGCCTCGCGTACTACCGACAAGCGAAGTACATCGAGGCGTGCCAGTCGTATCAGGAAGCGCTCAATCGGGAGCCGCAAGTCCCCGAGCGTTCCTTCGCGCTTGGCAAAGCATGCATCGCCGCGCAGCGCTACGAGGAAGCGGCCCCATTGCTTGAGAAGGCCAGTGTCCGACTCTCTCGAGACACGGGGCTCCTGCATCTTCTCGCAGAGTGCTACATGCAATTAGGACACACCGATAAGGCAGAGGAGACGTACCGTCGTATCAACAAACTTGAACCATACGACGAAGAGGTGAAAGCGAAACTGCTCTCACTCACACGAACATAATCCCTCACATCTCCACCACTTCCACCGTCACGTCTCCGCGCACCTGCGCCTGGCAACCAAGACGATCTTCTCCTTCGAGACCCATCATTTCCTCGCGATCGTTTTTCGGGCTGAGGTGCTCCGCGCCCTCCTTCACCTTGCACAAGCAAGTCGTGCAAAATCCGTTCCCTCCGCACGCATGCTCGATCGGGACGCCGCCATCGAGCGCGATCTGCAGGAGTGTCCTGCCGTCGGCCGTGGCGACTATCTTGCGCTGATCCTTGAGGATGAAGGTGACGTTGGACATGCGAGTATTAAGTATGGAGTATTCAGTATAGAGTATACTGAATACTTAATACCAAATACTCTATACTCAGTCACCTCTATGCCCAAGAATCCCCCCCTTCTCTCCCTCAAAAACCTCCATGTCTCCATCGAGGGGAAAGACGTAGTGAGGGGGATGAATCTGGACATCGCCGCAGGAGAGATCCACGCGCTCATGGGACCCAACGGCTCGGGCAAATCGACGCTCGTGCACGCGCTCATGGGCCATCCGTCCTATACCGTGACGAAAGGCAAAGCACAATTCCTGGGAAAGGATCTCCTCGCACTGAAGCCGGACATGCGCGCAGCGGCGGGCCTCTTCCTCGCGTTCCAATACCCAAGAGAACTCGCAGGCGTGAGTCTCCAGAGTTTTCTTTTTGCATCACTGAATGCCCTGAGCAAAGCCAATCCTAAAAGGAAGAAGATCTTGCTTCCCGCGTTCCGCACGCTCCTGGAAGAAAAAATGAAAGAGCTGCGCATGGATCCGTCGTTCGCCGAGCGATCGCTCAATCAGGGATTCTCCGGCGGAGAGAAGAAGAAGGCGGAGATGCTGCAAATGGCGATGCTCTCCCCAAGACTGGCGCTCCTGGATGAAACGGATTCCGGTCTCGATATCGATGCTCTGCAGATCGTCGGGGAAGAAGTGGAGAGCCTGCGATCCCCGACCTTCTCCGCGCTGATCGTCACGCACTACGCCCGCCTCCTCGATGTCATCACGCCCGACAAGGTGCACGTCATGGTCCGCGGGAAGATCGTCGAGAGCGGCGGACCGGACCTCGCGCTTCATCTCGAGCGGGAAGGCTACGCTCGCTATGGCGTGACGGATGAGGGCAAGATCCTCCTGCGCTGATTGCCTCCAAAGAAAGAAGGCAATCTGCCGCCCAAGCGACCGACACACGCTATACTGCAGAATGATCAAGCGTTCCCCTTTTCCTTTCCCCCTCCCGCTATGTCCGACGTACACATTCTCAAGATCCGTCCTCCCGTTTGGGCCATTCTGTTCGTCATCGTTGCCGGCGGCTTTTTCTACCTCGGCGGAAAATGGATCGACGCCGCGGACCACACCCCGACGACGATTTCGGTTTCCGGAGAAGGCAAAGTGTTCGGCGCGCCGGACATCGCCTCCCTCTCTCTGGGAATGACTACCGGAAGGAAGGCGACTTCGACGGATGCTATGGCCTCACTCTCCAAAACGATGAATGCCGTCCTCGCCGCGGTGAAGGCTGCTGGAGTTGAGGACAAGGATATCTCCACCGAGCAGCTCTCGCTCAATCCTTCTTATGATTACACGAACGGTCAACAGGTCTTGAAGGGATACGAAGCGACCCAGTCTCTGACCGTGAAAGTCCATAACCTCGACAAAGTGAGCACGGTGCTTGGCGCGGCAACATCTGCCGGAGCGAACCAGGCGGGCAACGTGGATTTCCAAATCGACAACATGGATAAGATCCGCTCGCAGGCCCGTGAACAGGCCATTGCCCAGGCGCGGGGAAAGGCGCAGACGCTCGCGCAGGATCTCGGCATGCGGCTCGGAAGCATCAAGGGATTCACCGAGGATAACGGCGTGACGCCGCCGATGCCCTACGCGGCGAAAGCAATGGATAGCGCCGTGGGCGTGGGAGGAGGTCCGGTCGCCGTTGCGACCCCGGTCCCCTCGGGCCAGCAGGAAGTGCTCTCCGACGTCACGATTACATACGATCTGAAGTAGGAATCCTCAGAAGATGATTCTCACGCCACCGAGTTCGTCGTAATCGAAGTGATGCGCGTGGTGAATGGAGCCGCAGAAAATTCTATTCTTGCGAATCTTGAGTTCGCGGGAGAGGGCATCGACGGTCTCGGGGCCGAATGCCTGCGGCACCTGCACGAGATGGAAGCGCAAATGCGGATAGAATCCCGCATTCTGCAACCGCGGGATCGTGAGCTTGAGCTCCTGGAAACTCTTGTCCTCTTCGGAAGATTTTCCGGCCTTGCTGCAATGCACGAGCGTGATGTCACGGCCGACCTCGTTACTGTCGATGTACCGCAGGATGCGCTCCAGGCGCGAGACGCCCTTGATGAAGACCACGAATCTCCCCTGCGTCATGTCCGCGAATTCGCGCCGAAGGTAGTCGTCCAACAGAGAGAGCCTGTGCGTAAAGGTCAACGCAATGCGCACGAGCGAATCCTGATGGATGACGCCGTATACGAGCAGCGCTGCGGGGATGAAATAGAGAGCGAAGAACGCGAGATTCATCGGATCGATCATGATGTTACCGATCAGACCCAGCACGGTTGCGAGAAATGCGAGGACCACGATGAGCACCGACGCCGAGGAGTGCCGCTTCAACTCGGGGCGCGTCTGCTTCAAGATCAAATTCCCCAGCGCGAAGAGACTCATGACACCAAGAAACGCGATGGTGTAGAGACCCGCAAGCGAAAGAAGTGATCCTCCGGTAAGGAGCAGAATTGACGCCGTGAGCAGGAAGAATCCGAAAACAATCCTGGGGAACGAGCCGTTGGAATTCTGTTTCGTGAAGAGGTTGGGGAGGCATCCGTCGGCGCTCATGCGATGCGCGAGACCGGAGACGCCGACGTACGCGGTAAGCACCGCCCCCGAGAGCACGAGGAACGCATCGACACAGACGATCTGCTGGAAGACCGTACCTCCGATGGCAAGCGACGCATTGGCAAGGAGGAAATCGCTGCTGGAAACAATTGCGTCGTACGGCATGGCTTGGAGGACGACGAGCGTGACGAGCGGCATGAAGAGGAGGACGCCGATGAGCATGTTGCGAAGCGTCTTCCGAAAGACGCCTTTCTTCTGCTCCTCGACGAAGTTTGCGGAGGACTCAAAGCCTGAAATCCCGAGGAGGGAAGCGGCAAAGGCGAGGAAGAGCATCTTGGCCACGCCGCCGTTGCTCGTAATGAGGGAGCGCGACCGCGCGAGATTTTCGAGGAAGAACGACGGGCTCGAGTGGAAGTGATAGCCGCCCAGAACAAGAAACGCGATGAGTACCGAGATGTGTGCGAGAAAGATCCCCTTCGCGACACGCGCCGAATCCTTCACTCCCGAGACCACAAGCAATGCAAATGCGAAAAGCACGGCGAGCGTACCGAGGATAATGGGAAGCGACACTTCCTGATGAAGGAAGCTCCCCGCAAAGTGATGAATGGGAATCGAGAGGTACTCCATTCCGACCTTCGCGGAGATGACGGCCGTCGCCATGTACGAGAGTAACGTCATGACGCCTGCGATGGCCGCCACGATCTTCGACGTTCCATTGAGCAGACAGTTGTAGACGCCTCCATTGAGCGGCAAGGCTTCCACGACCTCCATGTACACGCGTCTGTAAAGAAAGAGGAGCAAACCCACCAGCAATAGTACGAGTGGCGCGAAGACACCTGAGAAGAGAATCGCGATCCCCGAGACATAGAGGAGCGAACTCAGAATGTCGTTCCCGCAGATCGCCGTCGCAGGAAGCTCACCGAGCTTGCGATGATCGGTCGGGTGGGGAGGTGGTTTGACGTTTGTGTGAGCCATGAACTTGTTTGTGGTATTATAACATAATTTCCAATTATTTGGAAACACGTTCTGCCCCTCTCCTTATACAGTATCTGCGCATTCCATTTCTACGAAAGAATGCCCATGCGCTAGGATTTCCCCATCGCCCGTCCCCGCTCTCCTTCCGGCCTCACCCGCAACATCTTCGACGAGCGGGATCCTGCGCCCTACCAGAAGAAAGCGGTGAGAGGTCTTTCGAAGGACGTGGTGCGACGCATCTCCTCCGACAAGAACGAACCGCAGTGGATGCTCGATCATCGTTTGCGTTCCTTGGAGGTGTTTCGCAAAAAGCCCCTGCCGCAGTGGGGCGCCGATCTCTCCGCGCTCGATTTCGATGCCATCTACTACTACCTGCGGCCCGGCACGGAGGAGACGGATGATTGGGGAGAAGTGCCGCCGGACATCCGCCGCATCTACGACCGTCTCGGCATCCCCGAAGCGGAGCGCAAAGTGCTCGCGGGCGTGGGAGCACAATATGAGAGCGAGATCGTCTACCACAAGCTGCGCGAGGAGTGGCAACAGCTCGGCGTCATCTTCCTCGACATGGACGACGCGCTGCGGTTGCATCCGGATCTCGTACAGAAGTATTTCATGACGTGCGTGCCACCGTCAGATCACAAGTTCGCCGCTCTTCATGGCGCCGTGTGGTCGGGCGGGACCTTCCTCTACGTTCCCAAGGGCGTCCACATCCGCGATCCGCTCCAAGCGTACTTCCGCATGAATGCGCGCAGCGGCGGCCAATTCGAGCACACGCTCATCATCGTGGAAGAGGGCGCAAGCGTGCACTACATCGAAGGCTGCAGCGCGCCGAAGTACGGGGCGCAATCGCTCCACGCGGGGCTCGTCGAGATCTTCGTTATGGAAGGGGCAATGATGCGCTACTCCTCCGTGGAAAACTGGAGTCACGACACGTACAACCTCAATACCAAGCGCGCCATCGTCGCGAAGAACGCCACGATGCAGTGGATCGGCGGCAATATGGGCGCGGGAACCACAATGCTCTACCCCGCCAGCATGCTCGTGGGAGAGGGAGCATCCTGCAATCACTTCGGACTCGCCTTCGCGAACAGAGGCCAGTGGCAGGACACGGGCGCCAAAGTTTTCCACCTCGCGGCGAACACATCGAGCACCGTCATCAATAAATCGATCGGGAAAGATGGCGGCGTGAATATCTTCCGCGGAGCCCTCACCGTTGCGCCGAAGGCCCACGGCTGCACTTCCTCCGTTCAATGCGACGCTTTGCTGATCGATGATCAAAGCCGCTCGGATACCGTCCCCGATATCCGCATCAACAATGACGATGTGACGATCGCGCACGAGGCCAGCGTGGGCAAGCTCTCTCCCGACGATCTCTTCTACCTGCAGAGCCGCGGCATCCCCGAGGAGCAAGCGAAGGCGATGATCGTCTCGGGCTTCATCGAACCGATCGTGCGGCTGCTCCCGCTGGAGTACGCCATCGAGATGAATCGACTCATTGAGATGGAAATGGAAAACAGCGTGGGATGAATCGGCCCGCCTCTGCGCCTCTTCTCGCAACGAGGTTTCGGCTGTAGGATGAGCCCTCCATGAAGATCCTGCCCACTCGCGTCGGCATTTCCCTCGTCCGCAAAGGGACGCATGTGTCGCACCTCGTCATAAGGAAAAACGCATCCGCGGCATCTGTGACACTCACGCTCGATGCCACACGGGAAACGCTCGACGTCGATATCGAACAGGACGCGCAGGCGTCGCTCTTCCTCATCCTCCAAGGGAAAAAATCCGCAGAGCACACGCTGCAAATCAAGCTCGCGAAGCGCTCCCGCCTGACGCTCGTCCTACTCTCTCCGTCTTCTCCGATCCCGCAGAAGATCTTACAAAGTATTTTTGTTGCATCGGAGGCTTCACTCGCTCTCACCTGCGTGACCTTCGCAAGCTCTATCACGCACGAGCTCACCTCACGCGTGGAAGGTCGAGGAGGAGAAAGCGTGATTCGGTGGATCGCGTACGCGCGTGACGGCGAGAAGCAGGACCTCACGTTGGCATCGCATTTTCACGCGAAGGCGGGGCGCGGATCGGTCGCGATGCGCGGCGTCGCCGAGGGGAGATCCATGTTGACGTGCCGCGGCAAGGTGGAGATCGGGAAAGGCGCGGAAAGGACGCAGGCAACGCTCTCTCAAAACCTCCTGATGCTCGATGCAAAAGCGCGAGTGGAAGCCATTCCCGCGCTGGAAGTGCACACGAACGACGTACGCGCCAGCCACGCCGCATCCGTGACGAAGATCAACGAGAACGACCTCTTCTACCTCTCCTCTCGCGGCCTCCCACGCGAGGAAGCCCGTGCACTGTGCATCGACGGCTTCCTCGACGAGTTCCTCGCATCCGTCACCGACCCCACGATGCGCCGATCCCTCGAGAAGGCGCTCACGGCGAAAAAGCGGCGCAAGGCATAACTCCAGCTATCGATCTCTCACGCTGCGTCTCCCAAGTGGATGAGCGGATAGACCTGAGAACCCACACAGTGACAGCAGCGCCCGCTGCATCCTGCGCGACCGCACACACCATCACAGACCTTCTTCCCCCCGGCGCAGGCGAACGAATCCGCCGCGCACTCGCCGGAATTGTCGGCGCCGACCTTCGTGCACGTCTCAGATTGAGGACAGGTCTGCCACTTCTCACTCAGCTTCGTCACGCATCGATAGCACGATCCGTCATACCCGGCAGTGCCGCATGCCTCTCCCTCCTCCACGACTTTCCCCGCAGGACAACTCACTTGATGCTTCGCGAATGCTCCGCTCTTCTGCTGCTGCACGCTGCAGACGAATCCCGACGGACAATGGAGCGAAACTTTCTCCTGCCCTGCGGAAAGCACCTGATGCTGTGAAGACCCTTTCAACAAACCGCCCCCGCCCATCAGCGTTGCCGTGAGAATCAGCGCAACCCCCATGGCTACGAGGAGCTGAACATCCAATGACTTCGCTTTCTTCGGCTGCTTCTTCTTCGTAATTGTTTTCTTCACGGGCTTTTTCTTGGATGGCATGCGGAGATCGTACCGATGGGCACGCATCGAAAGCAATTGCCAAACCAAAAAGCCCGATTCCGGTGCTTGCTTCCCTCTCGGAAAACAAACGGTGGAATCGGGCTCTCGGTGATCGATCACGCGAGGTGACCTGTTACGGGCAGGAGAACAATCCCCGTTGCACCGGCAGCCCTAAGGCTTCCGACGACATCGGGAAATTTCGAACGCGGGATGCAGATGGATACCTCCACCCACCCCAAATTGCTCGTGGGATTGATCGTGGGAGCGGTGTCGCAGGGAAGCGACAGCGTACTGATGCCGACAGTCGCCGGCAGATTGAATGTGACCATCGCAAACTGCGATGCACCGACGACCGCCTGCAGCGTGAGGCTGAGACTGTTCAATTTCTTCTCTTTTTCGTCTGAAAGAACCTGCTTCGCCATGAGGCATGGCACGCTCTCCAGCAAATTATCGAACCCGGCAACAATTTCGAGCCCGCAGGCTCGAAGACTGCTTCCTGTTTCAACGACGACGAGCGCCGCTTCTACGATCCCATATTTCACGCACAGTTCCTCAGATCCTTCGATCCTCTTCAAGGAAACGTGATGCGATCCCGGCACGATTCTGCTGACGAGCGACGGCAGTTCGCATCCGATCACGGAATGTGGTCTGAGTTGGTATCCGGGTTTCGCTACCAGCGCCCATCGAGTGGGCACATCACTCGCGCGGGAGAAACACAATTTGGCCATGACACGTAGATCGTTCTCGAAGTTGCTCGCGAGGAGGAGATCGTAGCCGGTGACACCGGCGTCGAATTCTCCATCACGAATGAACTGCGGAACCATGCGACGATCGACTTGAACGAATTCAATCCCATTGGAAGTACCAAGACTCCCCGTGCGGTCCGGCTCCTTTAATTGGTAGCCTCCCGTTTTCAGGAATTCGATGAGCCTAGGGCCCAGCGATCCATTACATACTGCGACTTTTAATAATGACATACGATTTGTTTCTTTCTTTTTTGGTTATACTGTCTCGTTCTCTTGCCCTTGGTTTCAAAGACCGATCACGATGCCCTCATCGGGCGTTTTCCGTCTACAGCGAACTGCAAACAACCCCTTCACGCGAAGAGGGGACGGGATCGGGTTATAGATTTCACAGCACATCCGACGCCGTCCTCTCCTCGCGGAGAGATGCGGCGTGATGGTGCCTATTGAATACGGAAAAGAAGCCCACGGGCGAAAGTATAGTCCATCGAGTGTATTAGTCAAGTAAAACACTTCCCATCCTTCCCTGGCGAGCACTCCCTCACCAATCACCGCTTGCTCAGAAATATCCACTCTTCTCCACCGTCTTCGGCGTGACGTTCCCACCGAGGTCATGATTCGATTTCTCCCAAGAAACCACGATCGTCACCGTGACGAGAGCGAGTAGCAGCACGAGGATGATTCGCAGCGTGTACGCCGCGCGCGGTGCCGACGGCATCTGTGTCGAGGATTCCATACTCCTACTCTACCATCCAACCCTTCGCAGGCAATGGGCCGAACAGCAAAAACATGAGCAATGGGGTTATTCTGCCTTCCGGATATGCATCACCCCGGACTCATGTATTGCCATTCTGCATGCATCACAGAAGCCTGTCCTCAAATGCTCCATCATGTTCGGATTGCTCGCATGGCTTGCCTTGAACCCTTCCAGCATCAACTTTCGAATGAGTGTATTTGTAAAGTACACCTCTGCAACGGTTTCGATTTTCGGAGCGATGGACGCGAGACTCACCTCTTTTACGCTGCCATCCTGTTGGCCAAGGAATTTGCATCTGTACTGGCCATCGAATCTGCAGTCTGGAAAATGAGAGGGCGGCATGAGGGGGAGAAATGCGGATAAAATTATTATTCCCGTTCGATATTGATACATCCTTGGACTGCCATCGCTTTGCGACAAGCGGCGCAGGCTACTTCCCTAAGTGTAGGAACAAGACTTGCCACCTCTTGTTCTGCTTCCGGAGAAGTCTGCGAAACGACTCCCAAACGCTTTGCGAGGGCGCGAATGAGATGCAGATTCGTACCTTCCTCAGGAATGTTTGCGATCCTGGCACGCTCACCGCTTGGCGGCTTCGCAGAATAATCGCACGGATGCGCGTCATTGAATACGTCATTGAATCTACAGTTTGCAGGTGCCAGAGTCATAGTGATGTGGGGGAGGTGCTTCGCAAATGTCCATCTACATCCTGTGTAATACACGTAAATCCTGCGACTGCCGCTGCCTTCCGACACGCTGAACAGATCGCATCCGTAATGAGTGATGACGTACTATTTGCAGGTTCTTCGCTGCCAGCAGGAGCACCCATGGCTTGTTTTATTTGTGCCCCGCGGGCCACCAGAGCACTCAGCGCCTGTTGATCAACAGGTCTGAGACTCGCTTTCGCAACTCTCACCAAACTGTCCACTGCCGTAGCGGTGTAATTGCACGATTTTGTAGGATCGAATTTACACTGCGCGGGTGCTGGAGCTTCTAAGGTCATGGGAAGTGCGGGAAGAGGAAGAGACAAAGAGAAAAATACCATCAGCCGATCTGTTCATCTGAGATCATGTGCCTCACTCCAACGGGGGATCCCGCCACTTTGTGGCAAGCGAGGCAGATGCCATGATCGATGTGAGCATCTCCTTGCTTATGACCGGCTGGATCGCCTTCAAATCGCGCCAGAATCTTTGCATGAATTTCTGGAGATTCTACAAATGTTTTGAGGACCTGGCCGTAAGACCCAGTCATAGTTGTGAGTCTTCGCTCTTGAGCGTCAGCGTAATGACATACGTGAGAATCGAATTTACAAGTTTCCTTGGAATCGGAACGGCTCATGGAAGTATGGGAAGGAGGCATCCTAGCGCGCACCGATGCAGTGTCAATGGTTCGCCAAAACCTTCGAGAAACGGCAAAGGGAGGGCTTCTGCAAGGTCTGTGATGAGGATTGTTCCCGCGTGATGGTTCGTGGCTCGCTTCTCCCTTCAGTTTCTTCCCATGTCAGCCTGAGGTGCTTTTTGCAACGCAAAAAGCCACGAAGGCGAAAGCGCAAGCACCCCTGTCCTTCGCTCGCACTTCACCATGACACGCGGGAGCTTCCTGCCTGCTGATCACTTCAACGGTATCACCGCATCATCCGGTGCTCCGCCTGATTCATGCTCATCTCCCCTCGCATTCAAACGCGCATTTTCCACCGCCCATGCTGCGCCCAATAGGAGCATGAATTCCATTCGTGCGCTAAGCCCAAGCCCGGCCATGTCATGATGGGGTATGCCATGTGAAACAACGTCGAAGGCATCTCGAGCCTCGGACATACCATCACGGGAAAGAAGCGCTCTGCTTTGTTCGTGGAAATGCGCTGACAAGCGACTCACTGCAAACGCTGCAAGTTCTCGCACATGTTCGATTCTTAATCTTGAAGTATCTCCCTGCATCACTCGAACTTTATTTCCGAGCTCTTCCTTGAGGAGAACGGCATCCGCGAGAAGGCTATTCTTCCACATGGATAAGAGTTGAAAGGTGGTGATTATAGTATTGAAAGATGATATGTAAAGATAACCATAAAATACTGAAAAGAAGGGTTCGAATGCGTAGCAGAACAGCAAAAAACTAAGAAAGCGAAAGCCGCGCGCAGCTCACAATGACACCCGCAGGTCTGGATTGAAGCTACGCTTTTTCCAAAACTCCTTCCGCATATTATCAATTAGTTCCTTAGAAAGTTTATTATATTGCTCGATTGCTTCTTGCGCCTCCATAGGAAGTGCACTTATTTCCAGAATTCTCGGAGATTCCCCAGGAGAAGGTTTTGGAATTAGTCTTAGTATTTCCTGAATCAGTTCTTCCATCGATTTCAGTTTTTTGTGCAGAGGTTTCCCTGCAATAAGCAGGGCACTAAACAGCAAAGGCGATAAATCTTGAAATCCATGTGGAAGCGGTAAATTAGACATTTTCGCGCATACATTGCCGTAACAATCCAATCTGGCTTTAAACAATAGCTTTTTTCTGTCATTCCAGCGTGTTAATACCGCAGTAACGACGGCAGTAACAATGATTAATAGTGTTTCTACCGTAATTGGGGAAGTAAGTATCTCCACAAATGGCAGATGATGGTTAACAATCTCTCCAAGAAGGGCACCAGAAGAAGAGCCAAGCACGTTCAAATTCTACTCCATCATTCCACCCCAAAAAAAATAATAATCGCGAAGCGCTGGGTCTCGCGGGCCCCAGCGCTGGAGCGACACCTTGCAGGGAAGGGATTTGGAAAAAGGGAAACCATGACGGTTTCCCTTTTTCACAGCATTGTGTAGTAGAGACGTCCTTTTTCGAGGCCCAATACTCCGCCCCCTCCGCTACGGAAGGGAAGAAGTATTGGGGATGCTCCCCGATCAATTCCACGCTTGTTGGCGACAGCATCTGCCAGAGCAAGCATCGCACGGCACCGTCCTAAGACGGCCCGTGCCAGGTAACTCCCTGGTAAGGAGATGTTCCATCCGCAGGTTCTCCTACGGATACCTTGTTACGACTTACTCCCAGTCAGCAGTGTCACCGTGGTACTCCCCAATTAAGGTAAGAGTGCTTCGGGTGCC
>CAINVY010000007.1 GCA_903854335.1 uncultured Candidatus Peregrinibacteria bacterium
AAGACGGCCCGTGCCAGGTAACTCCCTGGTAAGGAGATGTTCCATCCGCAGGTTCTCCTACGGATACCTTGTTACGACTTACTCCCAGTCAGCAGTGTCACCGTGGTACTCCCCAATTAAGGTAAGAGTGCTTCGGGTGCCCCTGCCTCCCATGAGTTGACGGGCGGTGAGTACAAGACCCAGGAACATATTCACCGTAGTGTAGCTGACCTACGGTTACTAGCGATTCCAACTTCATGCAGGCGAGTTGCAGCCTGCAATCCGAACTGAGACCGACTTTGTGGGATTTGCTCTCCCTCGCGGGTTCGCTGCCCTCTGTATCGGCCATTGTAACATGGGTGTAGCCCTAGGCATAAAGGACACGCTGATCTGACGTCATCCCCACCTTCCTCCGCCTTGGAGGCGGCAGTCTCTTATGAAAAAACAACATAAGATGAGGGTTGCGCTCGTTCGCTGACTTAACAGTACACCTCAAGGCACGAGCTGACGACGACCGTGCATCGCCTGTCTTAGAGTTCCTTGCGGCACTCTGACGTTTCTGCCAGATTCTCTAGATGTCAAGCCTAGGTGAGGTTCTTCGTTTACCATCGAATTAAACCCCATGTTCCACCGCTTGTGTGGGTCCCCGTCTATTCCTTTATGTTTTAGCCTTGCGGCCGTACTTCACAGGCGGTGTGCTTAACGCGTTAGCTTGGGCACAGGAACAATTGAAAATTCCTACACCGAGCACACATCGTTTAGGGCGTGGACTACGGGGGTATCTAATCCCCTTTGCTCCCCACGCTTTCGTCTCTGAGCGTCAGTACAACCCCAGCATCCTGCCTTCGCTTTTGGCGTTCCATCGTGGATCAACGGATTTTACCCCTACACACGACATTCCAGATGCCTCTGATTGACTCAATCTCTCTCGTTTCCGGCACGTGACGGAGTTGGGCTCCGACATTTAACACCAGACGTGGAAAGAAGCCTGCAGACGCTTTACGCCCAGTAATTCCGAGTAACGCTTGCATCCCCTGTCTTACCGCGGCTGCTGGCACAGGGTTAGCCGATGCTTTCTCCTGAGGTACCGTCAAAAATTTCGTCCCTCAGAACAGAAGTTTACGCCCAGAAAGGGCTTCATCCTTCACGCGGTGTCGCTCCGTCAGGCTTTCGCCCATTGCGGAAGATTCCTCACTGCTGCCTCCCGTAGGAGTATGGACCGTGTCTCAGTTCCATTCTGGCTGATCATCCTCTCAGATCAGCTACCCGTCATAGGCTTGGTAAGCCGTTACCTTACCAACTACCTGATAGGCCGCAGGCCACTCTCGAACCGCCGAAGCTTTACCCTCACGGGACCATCCGGTATTAGCACCGCTTTCGCGGTGTTATCCCTGAGTTCGAGGCATGTACCAACGTGTTACTCAGCCGTTTGCCGCTCCCGTATTGCTACGGTCGCGCGACTTGCATGTGTTAGGCGCACCGCCAGCGTTCACTCTGAGCTAGGATCAAACTCTTCAAAATGATTCCTAGTGATCAAAGATCACTGGTCTCCCTGTAGCGATGCAAAGCACCAGCTACAGGATTGACTCATTATTTGAAATCGCGAGTCGACGATTTTGTACTCTAAGAAATAGTGGTTGGTCTGTGCTACTCCCGAAGGAGAGACAGACCGGGACTTTCTCTACTACACGATGCTGTGAAGGAGCTAGAAAAAACTTCTTCTCCCGCCACCTCCGAATTCTCTCGCCGGTCGGGTGAAGGAGCCTTGAAAGCGGGCTTTCCTTTCTTTTGTAACCTCAAGGAGAAGCGAGCCGAGTCATCTTACTCGCGTCTCGGGCACGGTCAAGCGCCTCTTTTGCATTTTCTCTCTCGGGGGTTCTCGTCACTTAAGAAAGGAGTGCGCCGTTGCTTCTGTCTTCGTCGAAAGACTCGCCGTATGCGGTTGCGCGCTTGCGGGGCGTGCCTTGACTTGACGCTTATTCGAACCGTAGGTAAAGTTCGCAAGCTTTTGATTCCCTACCGTCCATAGACGTTAGGTTTACCCACGAATCATGCCTGAAATTTCTGCGACATCGGAAGACACGCGCATCTACGAGTGGTGCATCCTCTATCCCTACCTCCTCGGTCAGAAGGAGGAGCGAGAGTTCTTCAAGGAAGTCGAAGACCTCTTCTCGGAAGTCGGTGCGACGATGGTGGCCAAGGACCTCTGGGGCCGCCGCGGTCTCGCCTACCCCGTCAAAGGAGCCAAGGAAGGCTGCTTCGTCATCTACCACTTCGAGATGGATCCATCCAAGGTGCGCGAAGTCGATCTCGCTCTGCGCATCATGAAGGGGGTGCTTCGCCACATGTTCCTCAAGCCCCCGAAGCACTATCAGATTCTGAAGTTCTCGGAGAAATACGAGCAGTGGCTCAAGGAGCGCGAGACGACGGAGGAAGTGAAGACGCGCGAGCAAGAGGAGAAAGTCCAAGAGCAGGTCGCGCGCAAGGCGAAGCGGCAGGCGAAGCTCGCCACCGAACGCAAGAAGGTGAAGGAGCCGGCCCTCGAAGCCGAAGACCTCACGCAGAAAATCGAAGAACTGATCTCCGATGATTCCCTTCACAACCTCTGATATGGCCTCCCCGCACCATTCGCACCAAGGCAATAAGCAGCAACAGCGTCGCCCCGACCCGCGTCTCAAGACGTGCCCCTTCTGCGAGCACACGACGCGCTACATCGACTACAAGGACTATCCGCGGATCAAGCCGTACCTCGATTACTTCGGCAATATCCGCAAGCGTTACTACACCGGTGTCTGTCTCCGTCATCAGAAGATGATCAAGCAGGCGATCGAGCGCGCGCGGTTCATGGCGATGGTGAGTTATAGGAAGTAAGGAGACGATGAGCTGCTGAGAGAAGGTGCAATTATTTTGCAGTTGTTGTTTTCATGTGTAGCCGGAGCCGCGCACCACGGGGTGGAATAGCTCCGAATGGTATAAATTGTAGAGAAAGAAATTTCTGAATCGGGATGGGCACCCGTTAGCATTGGTGCGCGGAGCCTGCCTGCCGGCAGGCAGGCGCTTTCTTTCTCTCTTTCTTTGTCGCCCTGACAAAGAAAGAGAAATTCTGTATTCTTCACGTATGTCAGGCCATTCGAAATGGGCAAACATCCGGGTCAAGAAAACCGCGCAGGACGCCAAGCGCGGAAAAGTATTCACGCGACACGCGCGTCTCGTGGAGATCGCAGCGCGATCCGGCGGCGGCGACCCGACGACCAATCCGGGGCTGCGCACCGCGATCGAGAACGCGAAGGAGGATTCCGTCCCGAATGCCAACATCGAGCGCGCCATCAAGAAGGGGACCGGCGAATTGAAGGGGGAACAGATGCGCGAAATCCTGTTTGAAGCCTACGGCCCCGCCAAGACGGCGTTCATCGTCGAGTGCCTCTCCGACAACCGCAACCGCACGATCGCCAACGTGAAGAACATCATCGTAAAGCACGGCGGCCACATGGCGGAGGGCGGAGCGGTCGCATGGCTCTTCGAGCGCAAGGGACTCGTGATGGCCGAGCTGCCGAAGCCCAATCCCGCGCAGGAGAAGATCGAGGAGCTGGAACTCGAGGTGATCGACTTCGGCGCCGAGGATTTCGAAGCAGGCGAAGGCCTGCTCCGCGTTGTCACGGCGATGGGCAACTGGACGCAGGTGCGTGACTTCCTCAAGAAGAACGGTTGCACGATCCTGAGCGCAGGCCTCTCCTATCTCCCGAAGCAGAAAGTGACGATCACCGATGAGGCAACGACGAAGAAGGTGGAGGACTTCATCGAGAAGATCGAAGAGGACGACGATGTGTCCGAGGTGCACACAAACGCAGAGTTGCAGGGGTGAAGCGTCTTATTGACCGCCTCCGAAATTAATCGGCACGCCGATATTATCGGCAGGCACTTGGGCCTGCGGCGCCGGAACTGCTCCCCCTCCGACCGTTACGGAGACTTCATCGACATTGGTTTTGCCGTTCTCGTCGGTCACCACTGCGCGAATCTGATGGCTCCCCGATGCCAAGCTGGCCGGAAGCGTGTAAATGAGGCGGTAAGGCTCCTTCATGGCGCGTGAGAGAAGTGTCGCATCAACATAGAATTCCACGTACTTCACGCCGGAAGGAGAAGAAGCCATGACGCTCATCGTTAATGGACTCCCGGGTGTGATGCTCTGCCCGTCTTGCGGAGCGGTGAGACGAACGGTCGGGAGGTTCGTGTCTTTCGAGAAGTGGAACGTCACCGTATCCGTCGCCGTGTTGAAATACTTATCCGTGAGAATCACCTGGAGCGTGTGTACTGCGGCTTCATCCACCGATTTCGGCATATGAAGGGACGTCTTGAAGGGCGGCCGCGTCATCTGCGCGACGGGTTTGCCGTCGATGAGGAACGTCATGCCGCTCGCGGTCGAGCCGACCGAGTAGGTGATCTGCGGCTCGAAGTTCGGGTACGTCGCACTGCCGCCGTTTGCCGGCACGAGGATGTGCACCTGCGGCTTAATCAGCCTCCCCGGCGTCGTCGAGATATCGCACTGCTGCGTGGGAATAAGCGGAAGGGGAAGCGTCGCTGTTCCGGTTCCCGTCACCGCATTCCTCGCCCAATCCTGCACTCCCTGCTCCCACTGCGGCCACCGATCGGAGAGGACGCTGTGCGGTACGAAGAAGCCGCGTTTCTCCTGGGCCTCGACCGGACAACTCGCCGACGCGAGCAAGCCCGTCACTTTGTCCACGAGGACCGAGACGCAAGCGGGATCGGATTGCGTGGGGGCGTTCTCCGACAGGAAGACATCCGCCCTGCGCTCATTCACCGGCGTGCACTCGGAGGGGAGCTGCCCCGAGAGGAGCGAGATCTGCGGCTGGACGATGCCCGATGGCACGGGGAACGACGTCGCGAGCGGCTGCTTCTCCTTCTGTAGAGCCGCGAGCGCATGCGTCATGAAATCCTTCCAGATCGGCGCGGCGACATTCAGCCCGTCAGCCTTGTCCGAGAGCGCGGCGCTGTTCGCATTGCCCACCCAGACTCCGGCGACGAGATCCGGCGTATAGCCGATCGTCCAGAGGTTATCGGGCTTGCGATTGTTGCAGACATTCGTGTCGGTGTTCCGATCGAGACACTTGTCGCTCGTACCGGTCTTCGCTGCCGCCTGGAACCCGGGAAGTGAGAGCATGTTCTGCCAATACGGAGTCGGACGAACGGATGCGTCACTCAGAATCGACGTCATCTCATAGGCGATGCGCGGATCGAGCACCTGCTGCCCGGGATCGTCAACGGAAGGCAGATCCAGCGGAACGATCGATCCGTGCTTGTCGCGCACATCGAGGATGCTCGTCGTGGATTTCTCGATACCCGCGTCCGCGAACGTGCTGTACCCGTTCACCATTTCCAGGAGCGGTGTCTCCCCCGCGCCGATCGCGAGCGGCCATCCGTAATCAAACGGCTTGGTCTTCGCATATTGCTCTTTCATGAGCTGCGGCGTCGGCGCTCCCATCTTGGTCGCAAGATCCAATACCGGCTCTTCCCCCCCCGCCATGAAGAATCCTTTGATCGCCGGAATATTGCGCGATGCCCCGATGGCCTGCCGGATATTCATGAGTCCCCAGAACTTCCCGTCAAAATCCTGCGGCGTGTCGGTCCCGATCTTCGTCGCGACATCGTAGACAACCGTCGCGGGGCCGTACCCCTTCTCGAACGCCGCCGCGTAGACGAAAGGCTTGAAGCTCGATCCCGGTTGCCGCGGCGTCTGCGCCATATCGATGCGCGCCTCGTTCCCACTTCCTGTGTAACTGGTATTCCCGACGTACGCGAGGATCTGCTTGGTCTTGGGATCGAGCGCGACGAGCGCGATGTTCTTCGCGCCGTAGAGACGGAGGTAATCGTCCTTATGCAACGTGACCGCGGCTTCGGCCGCCTGCTGCAGATTCCAATCGAGGGTCGTCTTGATCGTCAGCCCGCCCTGCTCCAACAATCCCTTGTCGGAATTCTTTTCAAAGAACGCTTGAATCTGATCCTTCACCCAGAGGACGAAGTACGGGGCGCGGATATTTTCCCGAAGCGGCTTGAAGGTCATGGTCTTCAGGTCGCCTGTCGCCTGCTGGAGATCCGCAGCCTTAATAAATCCCTGCTCCTCCATATTTTTGAGCACCTGATCCGATCTCCCACCGACGTAGACGGCATTGGAGCCGCTGCCGAACGTCGCGCCGAGGAGCCCGATGGTCACATCGCTGTCGCGAAGTTCCGTCGCGTTTTTCACCTGACCCTGCCGGATGCGCTTGAGCGCGCTCGCCGACACGGTGGTGTGCACGTGTGAGCCGTACGGCGTGAAGTACGTGGGCCGCTGCGGGATTGAGGCGAGGACGGCGGACTGCGCGAGTGTGAGATCAGCGGCTTTGACGCCGAAGTACTGATGACTCGCCTGTTCCACGCCATAGGCATTCTGTCCGTAGGGAATCCAGTTCAGATACATTTCCAGAAGCTTGTTCTTGTCGTAGGTACGCTCAAGCTCGCACGAGAGCATGATCTCCTTGAGCTTTCTCGTGACGGTTCGCTCGCGGGAGAGGAGCGCATTGCGCGCGAGTTGCTGGGTGAGGGTTGAGGCGCCGCCGGTCACATCCGATCCAATGAAGCGTGCGAAGACGGCGCGGAAGATCGAGCGCACCTCAATGCATCCGTGGCTGAAGAATCGCTGGTCTTCGATGGCGACCGTTGCGTTCTTGATGGAATCCGCGATCTGATTTCCCGGCACGTACGTGCGATCCTGCTCGCCGAAGAGACGATAGAGTTCGATACCGTTGCGATCCGTGACCACCGTACTCTGCGACGCGAAGAGCGTCGTCGGGTCGCTGATGTTGGGGAGCGTGATCCAGAGGAAACCTACATAAAGGATGCACAACACCACGGCCACTCCCGCCGAGCGAACGAGAAACTTCTTCCATCCCAGTCTGCGCTTCTGCGAGACGACCCACCGGCCGGATTGCCCGATGCCATGCACGACTGCCCTGACGAACGTACGCGCGCCTTCACGCGACCGAGGTCTGCGGCGACGCGGAATTTTCCCGCCGCCCCATGAACGAAGCTCCGGGGGTTCGTTCCCGGACATCGATCGACTGCGAAAACCTTCTGCGGGTGTCATACGCGGATATGGAGTGTAAGCGCGCCTCGCGCTCTCGGCAACCTCATCCCCCCGAGGTTTCCCGCACGAGAATGCGGCGTTTGTCGCTAGCGCAAGAGAGAGTTTACTGCTATAATGGTGAGAAAAATTCCCACAAACTCCATGCGTCGCACAGCACTCTCCATCGCCACAATCCTGCTTCTCTGTTGGCCTCTCGGCGCTCTCGCCGCACCGCCCGCGTCCGTCACGGGCGTCGCTGCGACCTTCGTCAACGGCATCGTGCTCGTGACGTGGAACACTCCGCTCAACAACTCGGACATCGCGAAGTACCGCGTCTACTACAGTCATCAATCCATCCTGGGAAACGGCGGCACCTACGATGACTTCGCCACGACGACCTCGACCGCTCCATCCTTCAGTCTTTCGTATACGGGAACGGCGCATCGTCTCTACGTAAGCGTCGTAGCCGTTTCAAGCACGGGCGAGGAGAGCACGACATTCGGCAGTGAAGCGTTCGTGGACATTTCCTCGGGACCGGCCTCTGCGTCGTCTGCTTCGCAGAACTCAATGCTTCGCCTCCTCGCAGCCAAGTCACTCTCTCCCAGTTCTCTGGAACTCGATTTCACGGAACCCGTTTCCTTGCTCAGACAAGATCCGTTCTCCTGCTTCACTATTGTCGACGAGGCAGGGCATTCCCTCGCTGTCCTCGGCATGCACGTATCCGGCTCCTCCGTCATCGTGACCACCCCATCGCAGAAAGTGGGAGAGCAGTACACGGTCACCGTGAGCAATATCTGGGCCGTCTCCTCGAATGAAGTGATCAAGCCCACCAACGCTACAGCCATCGTATCGAGCGGAAACGAGACAGCTCCGTCTCCCGCCCCGACATCATCGCCTTCCTCCACTTCCGCTCCCATTCACACTCCTTCCACAAGCGCGACGGACGTCACACATCTCTCCCTAAAAAGTGCGCAGGGAGATGACGGACTCTACACGATTACCGTGTCCTTCGATGTCCCGGGCGACGCATCTCCCGACACGTTCGACATCTCCCAAACGACAGACGGCGGCCTCACCTACAGTGATCCGCAATCCATCGCAGGCTCAACGCGACAGTTGCGCATCAACAATGTCCCCCCGGGAACATTCGGCATTCTGATCCGAAGCCGCCCTGCGGATGGCGAAGAGACGAGCGGGACCGTCGGCTCCATCGATCTCGCCGTCGCGGCAAATCAGCGTCTCCTTCCCTCCGAGCATAACCACCACGGACTCACGCAAAGCGGTGCCGGGTTTATGTTCGTCCTCTGCCTGACGGGCGCGTTCATGGGATGGCTGCGGCTGCGCAAGAAGCCTCTCGTCGTCGCCTGAGGACGCGTTGAGACATCGGACAGTTGGGCGTACACTTCCTTTCCGCGTGCCAAAGCCCCGCATGCGGCCTCCGCTCTTCGCATGAAGACCCTCCTCCTCGTCGCCGGCCGCTCGAAGCGATTCTGGCCTCTGGCGGAAAAAAATCTCTGGTCGGTTGCCGGCAAGACGCTCCTACAGCATCAGCTGGATCGCCTCGCGGCGGCGGGTTGTCGCGATGTCACAGTCGTATCCGGAAAACATAATTTGGACATGATTCACGCGCTGTTCCCCTCTCTCCCCCTCGTGGAGCAGGAAGATTTGGAACAGGGGATGCAGGGCGCGCTCCTTTCGGCATTGCCCTCGCTCGGCAATGAACCGATTCTGATCGTGAGCGGCAACGACATCATCGAGCCGAAGGCATACGAGACGCTCATCGCTGCTGCAACGCACGGGGACGGAGCGATCCTCGCGAAGAATGTTTCGCGCTACTTCCCCGGCGGCTACCTGACGGTCGAAGGTGACCGCATCGTTTCCATCGTGGAGAAGCCGGGCGAAGGGAAGGAGCCGAGCAGCCTCGTCACCATCGTCGCTCACGTGCACAACGAACCGGCTTCGCTCCTTGAAGAGCTCCGCCGCACCGCCTCCGATCATGATGACGGTTACGAGCGGGCACTGGCCACGCTCTTCGAAACGAAAACCTATCGCCCTGTCTCCTACGATGGCTTCTGGCAAGCCGTGAAATACCCCTGGCACCTCCTGGAATTGCTCCCTTTCCTGCTGGAGGAAGCGACGAAAACGCCACGCATCTCGCCCTCCGCCGTCATCCATCCCACGGCCGTCGTCGAGGGAAATGTGGTCATCGAAGACGGCGTGAAACTCCTCCCACACGCCTCGGTGCGGGGACCCTGCTACATCGGGAAGAACACGATCGTCGGCAACGGCGCGCTCGTCCGCGCTTCCAGCATCGGAGAAAATTGTGTCGTCGGGTTTCAGACGGAAGTGAAGGGCAGCATCCTCGCAAACGATGTGTGGACGCACATGACCTACCTCGGCGACAGCGTCATCGCGAAGAATGTTTCCTTTGGAGCCGGGACCGTCACCGGAAATTTCCGTCTGGATGAAGGAGAGATTCGCTCCGCTCTTGGCGATACGATGGTGGGGACCGGCCTCACGAAGCTCGGCGCCATCATCGGGGAGCACTGCCGTGTCGGCATCCATGTCGGCATCAACCCGGGTGTGAAAATCGGTGGAGGGAGTTTCGTTGCCGGCGGTTCGTACATCGCCGAGGACATTCCCGAGAGAAGTTTTGTTTCTTCGAAGGATGGAAAAACCATCGTGCGCGAGAACAAGCTCGACGTCTCTCATCTGGGCGATCGAAGCACCTACCGTGCGATCGTTGAGAGGAAAACTCCTTAATCTGCATACAAAAGTTATCCACACTCGATGTGGATAAGTCGGAAAGAGGAAAGACAGAAGTCCGAGGGGGTTCTCCACAGGGAGTTTTTGTTTTTGTCTCTGTGAAGCCAAAATCATACTTTTTGGCCTTTGGGACCTTTCCTCCCCATTTCTCCACCTGTTTTCCACATCCTTCCCACAGCCTTCCAAATCGAAAAATGGAGATCCTGGCTTTCCATCAAACGATTTCCGACCTTTTCCAGGGCTTTTCCACGGATCAGAAAGGAAATATTTCCTTTTGAGAAGATGGTATGATGATGACGAATTAAGTATATTCATTATTTATTCTCTTCAAGAGACATGAAATTCTCCTGTTCAACACACGATCTTCTTCAAGCGCTTCACCTCGTGAGCAGGGCGATCGGCAGTCAGCAGGCACTCCCCATTCTGGGGAATGTTCTTCTCGAAGCGGAAGGCAGGAGATGCACGGTGAGCGCGACGGATCTGGAACTTTCCATCATCACCACATTCGATGCGCGAATTGAAAATGAAGGATCCATCACCATTCCCGCGAAAGCGATTCTCAACTTCGCTCAGTACAACAACGATCCGGAAGTTCTCCTAGAAACAAGCGAGGGAACGCAACTTCGTTGCACTTCCAAGCATGCCAGAACCATGATTTCCGGAGAAGCCGCCAGCGAGTATCCGACGATCACCGCCGTTGATCGCCTCACATCCTTCTCTCTCAAGGCGGAACCCTTCCTCCAAGCGCTCCACCTCGTGACCTTCGCCTCCGCGAAATCCACACTCCGGCCGGTGCTCTCGGGAGTGTCTTTTCTGCAAGAGAAAGACAAACTCACGCTTGTCGCCACGGATAGTTACCGACTCTCGGAATACATTCTTGAGACGAAGGGAAATGGTTCCGCCGTCTCGTGCATCATTCCCACGAAAATTCTCGATGAACTACGCAGTATTCTCAGTGCGAGCCTGAAGAAACCCGAAGAAAAAGAACAAGAGGGAGAAGCGACAGAGAAGAAGGTGCCTGAAATCGAAGTCTTCCTCAGTAAGCAGCAGATCGAGATGCACTACGGGAATGTGCGGCTGCTCTCGCGTCTCATCGACGGAAAGTTCCCCGATTACAAGCAGATCCTCCCAAAGGAGACGAAGACCTCCGTCCTCTTCCCCACGCGCGAGCTCCTACTTGTCGTGAAACGCATGCACTACTTCGCGAAGGAGATGAACAACACGCTCACCTTTCACTGCGAGAAGAGTCAGACGAAGATCACGACTCCTCAGACACAGGCGGGTAAGGACGAGGCGGAAGTGCAGGCGGAGGCGACCGGCGGCAGTAACAAGATCGCGCTCTCCTCGAGCTACCTCCTGGATTTCCTCTCCCACATCGACGGGGAGGTGGTCGAGATGAAGGTGATCGATGCGCTGCATCCGGCTCTCTTCACGTTGTCGGGGAACCCGCAATTTCTTCACCTCATCATGCCGCTGCGGCTGCAGGAGGAATGAGACGAGAAAGGGTTGTGTTGGTTGTTGGCTGCCGGAAGAGGCGAGATTGGGATTGATATATATATATTCTGTTGTATAATAGAGTCAACATTCCGAAACACACATATGCAAACCGTCTCTACCCGCAAAGTTGCTCCTGTACTCATCGGGCTTCTCCTTGTTGCAGGAACTGCCGCAGTCTTCCTCAGAGGATCCATGCTCACAGCAAGCCTGACCCCCACTGTTTCGCCCGGAACCGCGAGCGGGTTCACCTTGGAGGATATTTGGAGCAAGATCGCGAACAACACCTACACGGCTGTGAGCGGTCATGCGGCTATGGCGCCGTCGGATACGCCAAGCTCCCCGACGCTGCGGCACACGGTGGATCAGATTTTCCAAGCCATTCCCACTCTTTCCTCTGGCAGCATCAAATCTGGCGTGGCGTACTTCGGCGTCACGGGAGCGTACCCGTCCGCTGCGTATCCTCTCCCGACGACGGGCTCTACGGGCACCCCGGCCACCACTTCCAACATCCTCTCCAATTACTTCGCTCTCTCCACGACCGGCGCAGTGCTCCAAGGCTCCGCCACGGCAGGCGGCCCTCCGTACCCTTCCTGTGCTCCTTCGGGAACGTATCCTACTAACACTGATAACTGCGCCGCGACCTCCGGATCTCACTACTCCTTCGCAACGGACGCCAACGGTGTTCTCGAAGTCGCGGATTCCGCCACCAATCTCATCTGGGCGAAGTGCCCTCTTGGCCAGACGGGCGATGACTGTTCCGGCGGTTCCACGCTTAATGCCACTCTCGACGGCTCCGACAGTAATCCTTCGGCGGAGGCTGACTGCGAGGCTCTCAACACAGGTGGCGTCACAGGTTGGAGACTCCCGACGATTGCGGAACTTTCCAGTATCGTCGATTACAATCATTCACAACCCGCTATCAATAGAACCTATTTCCCCAATACTCCTGCCGACGACTACTTCTGGTCATCCTCACCCTACGTCGATTACCCGGGTAACTTCTGGCTCGTGAACTTCTACGACGGCGGTACGCTCAACGACGACCCGAGCTATACCATCGATGTACGTTGTGTGCGCCCGGCAATGTAAATTTGAGCATTTCGTGATTGGAATCATTTGGTTATTTACTCTCTGGTTCAGCAACATTTCTCTCCTCGCTATGAACTCCCGCATCCTCCTCACCGCCTCTCTCGTAGTCACGGGCATGCTCCTGGCCACTCCCGCTTTTGCGTCTGCAATCGACGGAACTATCAATCAGACAAATCACTATACTTGGAGCGATACGTTTGGTTGGATCGATTTCAGGGCAACGGGAGGTGATGTGCATGTGACGGATACGGGACTCACGGGTTATGCCTGGAACGAGAAGACGGGATGGATTTCTCTCAACTGCACCAATGGATCGAACACCTGCACGACTATCAATTTCGGCGTCGCCAATGACGGCAACGGTCATCTTTCCGGCAAAGCCTGGAGCCAGACTGTGGGATACATCGACTTCGCTCCGACAGGCGGCGGCGTGACGATTGATAGCAGCGGCAACTTCTCCGGTTACGCATGGGGGGATAAGGTCGGGTGGATCTCCTTCAATTGCGGCAATGGCGGAGGCTCCTGCACGATTCCGTACAACGTCTCGACGGACTGGGTGCCGCAGAGCGCAAGGTCGTCCTCTTCTTCGTCCAGCGAATCATCGTCGAGTTCCAGTTCCGCCAAGATTGTGAACGGCGGCGGAGGAGGAAATCGCGGAACGACGGGTGGCACGAACCACACAACACTCGGAACGCCGGGGAAGCCTTCCGTGAAGGGCAATATTCAAAATCTCACCTCTTCATCCAGATCGTCTTCGACGATGTCTTCCAAGCCTCTCCAGATCACTCCGGCTGAGCGCGCTCTCCTACGGAAACAGAAACGTGCTACGGTTTCTTCCTCTTCAGTGCAACACTCATCTGTGGGCCGGAAATCGTAGGAGCTATGAGCAGGAGATGGATGATGGAGAGATGCAGACAGAGTGGAACGGCACATTGACATATTTAAGTAGATTCAGTATAAAAACTATAATTTTTAATATTCTCCTATGTCAGATTCACCCGAGGATCTTCAGATTGGCGGTTACGACCATCCGTTGGATGACTTGGTCGTTCCCGCAGCGCAGGCCGACGCAGCCGTCGCGAAAGAGCGCGGCCACAGTGTCATCGGCGTGTCGTATCTTATGGAGCAGCTGTACCGAGAGCCATGGGATGAACATCGTTTCCGCGCCATGCTCAGGACGCTCGATGATGCCGATTTCCAGTATTTAAAACTACAACTCGGCGGATATTTTTTATTGTCGGATTCCCAGAGGGCGCCTCGGATCAATTACGGTGTGGATAAGTCGAGTCTGACGTCGAAAGAACGGGTGCAGATGACGTGCAATGCCGTGAAGAGAACCATGTTCAATGTCGTGGGGAAATGGGTTGCCCCCGAGCCGGCGCATCCGCTTGATCTCGATGGGATGGGGCTGCTGATAGATCAAGAGCATGAATGGCGACTTGCGAAACAACGGATGTCCTAAGAAGTTGATGGAGCGTGAAATTCCGCAGCCCTTTTGCGATGAGGGTAGAAAAGGCGCTTTGGCGAGAGATTGTTTTTTGTCTCAATTTCTTCTATGCTGTAGGCAGATCGGTCTGTGGAAGAAGGCGTCTTTTTCCAACGTACATTCCTCCCGCGCAGGTTTTTCTGTGAGGGGGGCAATCACCGGCACTTCGAAAGCGCATGAAACCATCACTTCTCCTTGGGAACACAACGCATCGGGAGCTCGCAGAGCTTCTGAGGGCAAAACACGAGCTCACGATTTCAGGGGCCAGTAACGAGACCGCCAAAGCATTGCTCCTGAGCCATCTCCTCTCCTTCCGCCCGCAAGCGACACTTCTCGTGACGCAGAATGCGGGAGGTGCGGAAGCGCTGCAGCACTGGTTGAAATTCTTCGAGACGCAGACGCATACGCTCATGCCTGTGAAGGATGAGGACGGGAATATTCTTCACGATCGGTTGCAGGTCTTCCTCACCTTCATGCAGGCGAAGAGTGGCAACGAGGAAGAGTGCGCCGTGTTCGTGTGCGAGCGCGCGACGTGGGATGAGGAATTTCCGTCCTTCGCGGAACTGGAGAAGGAGAAGCTGACGCTTAAAGTCGGGAAGGACATGCCGTTCACCGCCTTCGTGGAAGATCTCATCGCGCGCGGTTACTCGCATGGGGAGGATCTCTACCTCAAGCCCGGAGAATACCGCCGTATCGGCGATACGCTCGACATTTTCCCCATCCAAACGCTTCATCCCTGGCGGGTTGCATTCGATTTCGACACTGTCTCTCAGATTCTTGTTGTGGATAAGAATGACTTGTCTCAAACATCCGAGGGCGGAAAAACACTCGACATTTTCCCCGCGCGCTTCGATCGCACGGAGGCACTCGCCAGACAGATGCCCCCGGGCTCGCTTCTGGTGCTCGATGATCAGGATGACGTCGCCACGTTGCCGAACACCGCCACGCTCCACTTCACGGCGTTTCCGGAGTCGATGGAGAACCACGCACACCTGCGCTATCTCTCCGTTCTGAAGTTTTACACGCTGACGGATTTTCTCAACGACGTGCGCGACAAGCTCTCGCAGGAGTGGGTGCTCCTCGTCGTGACGAAGCGTGGGAAGGAGTTGCAGGCCATCCTCCATGAGGAGCATATCGCCTCGCACGAGCACGAGCGCCATCCGGGGGCGGTCACGTTGATTCCGGCCCATGAGGACGATCTGCTCCCCCACTCTCTCCAGAATCCCGATCTCAAGTGCGCACGTCTGACCGCTCGGGAAATCTTCTCCCTGCGCAAGGGGGGCAAGCAGCGCAGCGTCTCCAAGCTCGCGCTGGATTTCGTGACGTCCTTGCAGCCGGGGGATTACGTCGTGCATATGGATCATGGGATCGGCCACTTCGAGGGCATGACGCAGAAGGTCATCGATGATGTGCCGCGCGAGTATCTGGAGCTCACCTATGCGGACAACGACAAGCTCTTCATTCCCGTCGATCAAGCCGACAAACTCAGCAAGTTCGTGCATGAGGAGGGCGAGGAGCCGACGCTTAACCGTCTCGGCACGATCGAGTGGAAGCGTGTGACGGAGAAGATGCGCGCCGAGACGAAAGAAATCGCGAAGGAACTTCTCGCGCTCTACGCCAAGCGTGCGCGCAGCAAAGGATTTGCATTCCCTGAGGACGTCGAGACGCAGCGCAAGTTTGAAGAGGCATTCCCCTACGAGGAAACGCCCGGCCAACGCGCCGCGATCGCCGATCTCAAGAAAGACATGGAGCGCGATCAACCGATGGACCGTCTCATCTGCGGCGATGTGGGATTCGGGAAGACGGAGGTGGCGATGCGCGCGGCGTTCAAGGCCGTGTCGGCGGGCAAGCAGGTCGCCGTCGTTGCTCCTATTACCATTCTTGCCGATCAGCACTATCACACCTTCGTGGATCGCATGAAGAATTTCGGCGTGAAGATCGAAATGCTCAGCCGCTTCCGCACTGCCTCCGAGCAGCAGGCGATCTTGGAAAAGCTGAGGAAGGGCGATATCCACATCATTATCGGGACGCACCGCCTGCTCCAAAATGACGTGAAATTCCTCAACCTCGGTCTCGTCATCATCGACGAAGAGCAGCGGTTCGGCGTGAAGCAGAAAGAGAAGTTCAAGCAGATGCGTGCGAACGTCGACATCCTGACGCTCACCGCGACGCCGATCCCCCGAACACTCAATCTCGGACTCCATAAATTGCGCGACATCACGACGATTACAACGCCGCCTCCGGGCCGCCTCCCGATCATCACCGAAGTGCGCAAGTACTCCGATGAACTCACGCGTCAGGCGATTCTCTTTGAGATCAAGCGCGGCGGACAGTGCTTCGTCCTGCACAACCGCGTCGAGACGATCGATGCATTCTGCGACAAACTCCGGCGTCTCATTCCGGAGGCGAAATTTGTCGTGGGGCACGGACAGCTCTCCCCCGATCAACTCGAGAAGCGAATTCTGGAGTTCAAAGAAGGCCGCGCGGACGTCCTCGTTTCCTCCACGATCATCGAGAACGGCATCGATCTTCCGCGCGCCAACACTCTCATCGTCAACGAAGCCGAGCGGTTCGGTTTGGCGCAGCTGTATCAGCTCCGCGGGCGCGTCGGTCGAAGCAAATTGCAGGCGTTCGCGTACTTTCTCTACCACACGCAACGCCTAAAGGATGACGCCAAGAAGCGCCTCAAAGCCATCGTGGAAGCGTGCGAACTCGGGAGCGGGTTCCAGGTCGCCATGCGCGATCTCGAGATCCGCGGCGCGGGCGAGATTCTCGGCGCGAGCCAGTCGGGCACAATGCAGACGGTCGGCATCAGTCACTATCTGCGCATGCTCAAACACGCGGTCGACGATCTCAAGAGCGGAGGGAAGGAGGGGGAGGAATTCGAGGAGCAGGTGGAGATCTCTCTGCCGATCGACGCGTTCATTCCGTCGTTCTACATCCCCGATGAGCAGGAGAAGATTTCCGTGTACCAGAAGCTCGCGGGAAGCGAAGAGGAAGACGTACTGAAGGAGTTCGAGGCGGATCTGAAAGACGAGTACGGCCCTCTTCCGCCGCAGGTGCTCCATCTCTTTTCCATCCTTCGCTTGAAGTTGGCGTGCAAGACGAGCGGCGTGATCCGCGTGAAGGCCGAGGATGGTGGCAGGGACGATCGCGAAATCGTGCTGACACTCAGCCCCCGCGTGACGGCGCAGGAAATCATGCAGCTGCTCAGTGTGAATCCGAAGTGGAAGATCAGCGGATCGATGCTGCGAGTGTCCGAGCGCGTGCTGCGAGACTTTGCAAAAGGCGGCGACATGATTGCCGAACTGACGCGGCAGGTGGCGCTCCTTAAGCGCGAGAAGAAAGCGGGGAAGGGCAAAAAGAAGGAGGAAAGCGATGAAACGGAGCCATCGGCGTGAGTTGTCAATTTTCAAAGATCTTGTAGTATAGCAAACCAATGGCAGTCGATCCTTCCTCTCCCGAAGTCATTGCCCTCTATAGGAGCCCCTTTAAGTTCGGGCAAGATGTTTTAGCCTGCGCCTCTGTCAGTGATCATCGTGGTTCTTTTCATGGGACATTTGAGCAAATCGCCTCGGGTCTTGTAGCGGCCATTAAATCGGGTGATTTTCAAATGGGCACGAAGAAAACATTACGCATCACGACGATAGGGCGAAAGACTAGTTCTATGCGGGCAGGGCCCGAATGTCTTCCTTGGAATGAAGTCGAGTGCATTCGGAATTTAATGAAACAATTGCTTGAGTCGGCTAGTCCGGATGGGCGTCCTTCCATTAAGATCATTTAGGTTCTTCTAGGCGATAGAACGCATTTCTCTGCTGCTCCCATTGGAATATTGGATGTCGTGATGTTTTGCAGTTTTCATCATCCTTTTTTGGTGAAAAATCTTCATCACACTTGGGCCATGCGCATTCTCGCCTCCCTCCTCTTTTCTCTCTGTCTTGTCTCCTGTGCGCCAACCCATGCGCGTGTCGTCTCCGTTATTGACGGCGATACGTATGTCGTGCGCCTTCAAAACGGTGATCAAGAGAATGTGCGCGTAATCGGCATCGATACACCGGAGACGGTCGATCCGAGAAAGCCGGTCGGATGCTATGGACCTGAGGCGAGTGCGGAAGCCAAGCATTTGCTTGCGGACAAAGACGTCACTCTTACGTCGAAGGCAGACGAGAATCGTGACAAGTATCACCGGCTCCTTCGCTATGTATCTCTCGCAGGACAAGACGTCGGCGCATTTCTTATCCGCCAGGGATTTGCGCGAGCGTATGATTACTTCCCACATCCTCGTCTGCATCAGTACGATGCGCTTCAGGCGCAGGCGAAAGCCGAAGGGAAGGGGCTGTGGGGTGTGTGCGGAAGAGGTCGGGAGAAGAGTTGATCGACGTGGGCGATGAGGAGGCTCTAGTCAGCGTGATGGTTCCCTTCGTCAGGCTCAGGGCAGGCTGTGGCCCGCTTATCTTTGCAGTTTCTGACTGTGTCAGCCTGAGGTGCCCCGCGCATGCGGGGCCACGAAGGCAACGCGCGGGCACCTCACCATGACACGCTTGCCCTATTCTCTGTGAGATCGGAACGTTTTTTTCCGCTTAGATAAGAGCGAAACGCCGTTATGGAGTTTTCAGAGATTCCATCAGGCCTCCCTGGATTCCTCACCTCATTGCATCATGCGTTCCTATGATTTCCTCTTCTCTCTCCCGTGGGCTTCTCACGATCATCATCGGCAGTCTCTGTATTACTTCCGTCTGCGCGAGCGGAGTACGGCACACGCAATCCGGGTGGACCGCGCATCCCCCGCTCCATGTCCTGCGCGCCTCGGACGCCGCACCCGTCGGATATGCCCCCGCACAAATTCGTCATGCGTACGGTTTCGATGCCGTGGCGGCTGCGGGGTCCGGGCAGATCATTGCCATCGTGGATGCCTACGATGCGCCGAAGGTCGCATCCGATCTGCAAACCTTCACCGCGACGTTCAGACTCCATCCGCTCTTCGGCCTCCCCGGCACATCTTCCTGTTCGGTGATTACGGGCCCGCATCCCTGCTTCCAGGAAGTTTTTGCACAGGGGAAGAAGCCCGCGGCAGATGACGGTTGGGCGCTCGAAACGGCGCTGGATACGCAGTGGGCGCACGCGACGGCCCCCGCAGCAGATATCCTTCTCGTTGAAACGCAGAGCGCATCACTCACGTCTCTCATGGGCGGCGTCGAAGCGGCGGTGGCGAACAAAGCGCGTGTCGTTTCCATGAGTTGGGGCGGCGATGAATTCGCGGCGGAAGCAAATTACGACAGTCACTTCCACAAGCCCGGCATCAGCTTCCTCGCGTCGTCAGGCGATAACGGCAACGGCGTGAGCTATCCCGCGAGTTCGCCCTACGTGCTATCGGTTGGCGGGACGACGCTCACATTGGATGCAGCGGGCGCTCTCATAAAGACCGAGAAGGGATGGCAGGGATCGGGCGGAGGCATCAGCGCGTATGAGAAGCAGCCCTCGTACCAGAGCTTTCTTTCCCTCTCCACGGGCGGCATGCGCGCGACGCCGGATATCTCCGCCGATGCCGACCCGCAGACGGGCGTGGCCGTCTACCATGCCGGCTCGGGCGGCGGATGGTACACCGTTGGCGGGACGAGCGCGTCGGCTCCGCAGTGGGCGGGGATCGTGGCCGTTGCCGATTCCCTGCGGTCTCTTTCGCTTGCGACGAGCGCTAAAGATCAGTCTTTCCTCTACAGCGCAGCGATCAAGCCAGGGAATTTTCGCGACATTAAAAGCGGCAAGAACGGCACCTGCGGAGTTTATTGTCGGGCGGCCGCGGGGTTTGATCTTGTGACGGGGCTCGGGAGTCCTCTGCTCCCCTCCTTAATTCCCGCGCTCGCAGCGAAGAAGTAAGAACACTTTGTAGTCTTCGGCTTACACTTCCTCTATCATGGGCGCATGAAACGACTCTGGATTTTTTCCCTCGCGCTTCTCGTCGTTGCTTGTGCGAAGAGCGGCCCGGTCTATCAGGATCCCGACACGAAAAGTTTTTCGGTGCAGCCGCCGCAGGGGTGGATCGCACATCGCTCAAAGGACTTTACGTATCCGGATGTCGTGATGCACGGCGTGTCGTTTGTGGCTCCGTCTACGGTTGGGAGCGGGACAGTTCTCTTGGAGGCATCGATCGATGTCGCGACCGGCGCTATGACGGCATGCCCGCAGACGGGATCGCAGGCTACGCTGGGAGGAGCGCAGGCGAGGAAATGGGATTGGAGTGATGCGGGGGCGGGCAATCTCTACCAGGGAACGACGGTGGCGGCCGTCCACGCGGGGACGTGCTACCGCGTGACGCTCTTCAATCACAATTGCAACATCGGGCCCGATTGTTCCAAGGGATACACGGCGCCCTTCGATCGAACGACGCTGCTTCCGATCTTCAATCAGGCGCTCTCGACATTCCGTTTTTCAAACTGAGCTAGTTACACTTGCTTCAGGTTGCGCTCCCGGGTTCGTATTTTACGGGGCAGCTCATTTGGATATTGGTAAAGGGAGGGGAAGGTTTGGAAGGTGGAACCGCAGGTTCCCCTTCCATTCAAATAATCTGCTGTTTTCGCTTCTGCGAAAACACACCAGTATTCGCTTCGCGAATACTGGTGCCCAGGAGAGGACTTGAACCTCTAAGGGATTGCTCCCACCAGCTCCTAAGGCTGGCGCGTCTGCCATTTCGCCACCTGGGCAAAGATCAACTCCAACTCACATTGTTGAACGAGTGACCCCACGATACCGAAAAATAAATTTTCCGTCATTCTTTACCGAAACATGGTTTCTGTGTAGCTGGCGCGCCTGCCTGCCGGCAGGTCTGCCGTTTCGCCACCTGGGCAAGGAACACGTCGGGTAGTGTAGCTCGTTTTGTCTTCTGCGTCTTTTTTGGGTTTTCATGCAACGCTCATGGTATTCTGCGAGGCGTTCCTCTCTCCCCCCATGGATTCCTCCACCAAGAATTTCCTCGTTCTACCCTCTTCCATTCTTGTCTGCGGACTTCTTTTCTGCACGATCGTCGGCGGATGGTTTGCATTCGGGATCAAATCCATCGGACACACCATTGATGTGACGGGGTCGGCGCAGCAGACGATCGATTCGGATGTCGTGATGTGGCGCATCACTCTCACGCGCTCTGCCGAAAAGAGCGTGGTGCAGGACGGATACAATCAATTGAATAGTGATCTCGTGAGTCTTCAGTCCTATCTTCGGCGCAATGGCCTCGAGGGTACGGGAGTGACGATTGGGCCCGTTTCAATCGAGCCCATCATGTCTTACAACGACCCGACCGCGCAGGGCCCCACGGCCTACACGTTCCACCAAGACATCACCGTGACGTCGCCGGACATTGCGAAGGTGACGTCCGTTGCGCAGAATGCGGCTTCTCTCATCGGGAAGGGGGCGCTCATCTCTACCACGTCGCTTGAGTACTATTACAGCAAACTCGCGGCGCTGAAGATTGCCATGCTCTCTGCGGCGACCAAGGATGCTCAGTCGCGCGCGCGAAGCATCGCCGAGAGTGCCGGCGCGAGCTTGGGGCCGCTGCGTTCCGCGAATATGGGCGTCTTCCAAGTGACGGCGCCGAACTCCACGGACATCTCGGACTCCGGTACGTATGACACCTCATCCGTTCGAAAGCAGATTACAGCTATTGTGCGTGCGAGCTTTGGAGTGAAGTGAAAGCTCAGTGCTGAGGATTCGGATCTTCCGCGATTTTCTGCTTCTCCACGAAGAGTTGCTGGTCGATTTCCTCTGATTTCGCGCGCCTGCGGCTCTCCGCTTCGCTCTTCTTCTTCATCGCCTCTTTTTCTGCGATATTCTTCCGTTCGTGCGTCTCGACGGAGAGTTTCCCCCGCTCCTCCGAAACCTTCTTCTCGATTTCCTGAATGCGATGCGCGGCTTCACTTTCTATCTTGCTTCTCGCCTCCTCAAATCCCGTCTGACCGCGTTGCGGTTCCAATGTCGCAAGTAAGCTTCGCTTCTGCTCTTCGATTTGGAATTTCTTCTTCACTTCTTCGGCCTGGATGTCCTTGAGACGTTGCGCGTCCTCATGATCGATCTGATCCTTCTTTCTAAGGAACTCCCGATCGGCATCTTCCTTCTGCCTCACTTCGTCGCGATCCGCCTGGGATTGCGCTTCCTGTGCACGATGCACGGCTTGGCTGAGGAGATTTTCTTGCAGGAATTTATGCTCCAATTCCTTTTTTGCCATTCGTGCTGAACGAGCTGCTCCCTCGTGGAGCAGCGCGAGGTACTCCGCCTTCTCTTTCGCGAGTCGTTCCTCTTTCGCCTGTCGTTCCTTTTGCTCTTTCTCTTCACGCTGCATCCTCTCGCGTTCCGCGGCATGCGTGTCTGTTTTTGCTTGTTCCTTCTTTCTCCAGAGTTGCTCTTCCGCTTTTCTCTGCGCAGTCTCCCGCTCTTCCCTCTCGATCTCTTCTCGACCACGAGCCGCGAACGATGCGCTCGAGGCTCGTTTTTCCTCGGCGGATTTCGTGCGCTTCGCTTCGTCCTGCTCGATGAGTTTCTGACTCTCGCGTTGGATGCGCAGCAATTCTTCCTTGGGATCGATGGGTGAGGGAGACATCGGTGAACAGTGAAGCGCGAATCGCGAAAAATGCAAAACCCAAAATCACGTATCTCCCCTCAGACCTTCACGATCTTGATGCCCAGTTCCTTGATCTGCTGTTCCGGAATGGTCGAGGGAGCTCCCAGGAGCAGATCCTTGCCCTTTTGATCCTTCGGGAAGGCGATCACTTCGCGGATATTCGGCTCCTCGGCATACAGCATGGCCATGCGGTCGAGACCCCAGGCGATGCCTCCGTGGGGAGGGGCGCCAAATTCAAACGCGCGAAGCATGTGGCCGAAACGCCGCTCGGCATCCTCATCCGAGATCTTGAGGATATCGAAGATACGTTTCTGGAGATTGCGTTCGTGGATACGCACGGAGCCACCGCCGATTTCGTATCCGTTGAGGATGATGTCGTACGCTTCGGCTTTCACCTGTAGAGGGTCCGTTTCCAGCAGAGCGAGATCCGTATCCTTCGGCCTCGTGAAGGGGTGGTGCATCGCTTGCAATTCCTTCGTCTCCTTCTCGATTTCGAACATCGGAAAATCCGTGATCCAAGCGAAGGCGAATATTTTGGGATCGCAGAGATTGCGACGTCGTGCGACGTCGGCACGCACGGCGCCAAGACTGTTGCAGGCGACGGAGAAGGAATCGGCGGTGAAGAAGATGATGTCACCATCCTTCGCCTTCGTCTTCTCCACGATGCTTCTCGTGAGGTCCGCTCCGAGCTTGTCCACCGGGACACCCTCGAACGTTCCCTTCGCGCACTTGATCCAGGCCAACCCTTTCGCGCCGTAGATCTTCGCCGCCTCCGTCAGTTCATCGATCTCCTTGCGGCTGAAATCGGCGCCTCCTTCGACGCAGAGCGCCTTGACCACCCCGCCGCTCTCGACGGTCTTGGCGAAGATGCCGAATCCGCATCCCTTCGCCAAATCCGAGACATCGCGGAAGGCGAGTCCGTAGCGCAGATCAGGCTTGTCCGATCCATACAAAGCCATCGCCTCTTCCCAGCTCAGACGCGGGAACGGGATGCTCTGGATTGTTACATCCGGTCTCAATTCCTTCGTGATTGCGATGAGCGCCTCTTCATTGATCTGCATGACATCTTCGGCGGTCACGAACGACATCTCCAGATCCATCTGGGTGAATTCCGGCTGGCGGTCTCCGCGCAAGTCCTCGTCGCGGAAGCAGCGGGCGATCTGCATGTAGCGGTCGAGTCCGCCGACCATGGAGAGTTGTTTGAGTTGCTGCGGAGATTGAGGCAGGACGTAGAAGAGGCCGTGGTAAACGCGGCTCGGCACCACGTACTCCCGCGCGCCCTCCGGTGTTCCCTTGATGAGGATTGGCGTTTCGATCTCCATGAAGTCGCGATCGTAGAAGAATTTGCGCGTTGCCTGAAGGAGGCGATGGCGCAGCACCAGATTGTTCTTGAGTTTCTCCCGGCGCATGTCGAGGTACCGGAATTGCAGGCGCAATTCCTCATTCACCCCTCCCGTCTGGTCGATCTCGAAGGGCGGCGTTTTCGCCTCGTTGAGGACGTCGACATCCGACACGGCGACTTCGATCTCGCCGGTGGGATTCTCCTTCCGCGCGGCTCCGTCGATGCGCTTGTGTACGGCCCCCGTGATGCGCAGCACCCATTCGGGACGCACCTTGCCCGCCATGGCAAACGCCTCCTTGTCTTCCGGAGCGATGACGACTTGCGTCATACCGTAGCGATCCCGCAGATCCAGGAAGATGAGACCGCCGTGGTCGCGCCGTCGATGGACCCAGCCGCAGAGCGTGACGGGTTTTCCTTCTTCGGAGAGGCGCAATTCGCCGCAGGTGTGGGTGCGAAGCATGGCGGGAGTATACGGTCGGCTGCCAGTGAGAGCCAGGGCGCTCCCCCGTGGCCGTTATTGCTGTTTATTTGAACAATCTCCCCAATTCATGTTTGAATTCTTCCACGTCTTTGAACTCTCGATGCACGGACGCGAAGCGGATGTAGGCGACCTCGTCGATCTTCTTCAATTCCTTCATGACATCGGTGCCGATCGTCGAGGACGAGACTTCCTTACGGTTGCCGCCCCACTTCTCTTCGAGTCGCGAGAGCAGATGGTCCACCTGCTCCTGCGTGACGGGGCGTTTCGTGCAGGCAAGCCAGATGCCGCGTTCGATTTTGGTGCGGCTGTACGGTTCCCGCGTGCCATCTCTTTTTACGACGATGAGCGACGAGAGCTCCTGACGCTCGAACGTAGTGAAGCGATGCGAGCACTTCGGACACTCGCGGCGTCGTCGCACGGCTCGGCCGTCCTCCGCGAGTCGGGAGTCGATCACGTTCGTATCGTCTGATTTGCAGCGCGGGCAGAACACGAGGAGGAGTATACATCCTTTGACATAACCACAACATCTTGTGTTGTTTATGATCGGGGGTCTCGTGTTCATTCTCATGCATTTCGTACCACCTCTCCCCCCTTCGTGAGGTCCACGATTTTGGATGGAGGCGTGGGAGGCAACCTTCCGGAATCGATGATGAGATCCGGTTGCAGCGTTTTCTCTGCGAACTGAAGGAGAATATCCTCCGCGCAGTAGGGATTTTGCTGGCCGTGGAGATTCGCAGACGTGGTGGAAATCGGTTTGACGAAGGCTGCGGCGAGACGACATGCGAGTGGATGCGAGGAGACGCGGATGCCGAGTGTGGGGGTTGGGGATTGGATACTGGGGATTGGAAAAAGTTTCTGCGGAGCGCTTGAAAGCAGAGGAAGAATCAGCGTCAGGGGGCCGGGCAAAGAATCGGCTGCGAGCTTCTCCGCCTCCTCATTCCACAGCACGTAGTGTTTTGCTTCTTCCACCGACGGGAAAAGCGCGCTCACGGGGTGATCCTCGGATCGTTCCTTGATCGCGAATAATTTTCGGACGGCAGTTTCATTCGTCATATCACAGGCGAAGCCGTAGCACGTTTCCGTTGCGTGGGCGACGACGCCTCCATCCCGCAAGATGACGATTGCCGCGGCAATCGCTTCTTCGTTGTCCGGAAGGATGATCATGTTGTGGGATGGGGGGCGGAACCGGAAGGATGTGCACTTTGATGCTGAATGTACCAATGCCTCGCCTTCTCGCGCAAATGCATGAGTTCCTCATACTTTTTTCCGACCTGGGGAATGAAGTGCAATCGCAGCAAGCTCTCTTGCGCCTCGACGCGCAGACTGCCGAAACGCAACGTATTTTGGATGATGCCGTGCTGCGACTTGACGATGTCCTGAATCACCCACAGATCAATGCTCTGTTGATCATCGGTGATGAAGAGCGTCTTCTTGATGCGATGGATACGGCGGTCCGTCACTACGACCATATAGAGGCAGTGATTGTAGAAGTGGATCAGGAATTCCAATTGGACGATGGCGAAGATGAGCAGAATCATGATGATGACGATGTGTCGGCTGCCGGTTCCTGACGCGAAGGAGAGCTCCACGAGAAAATATCCCATCGTCGCGATGATTGCGGTGATCAGGATCATCCGGGCGAATGGCATGAAGAGCCGGATCCAATGCTGTCGGAAGTAAAATTGAAACTGTTCCTCGGGATACTTGCCCTGGAATTCCGTCGTGCCGCGGGTGCGAACGGGAATTACCATCGGAAGAGCAGGGCGGAACAGATCAGTGTGAGGAGAAACGCGGTATGCGCAATTGCAAAGAGGCGCAGACGAATCGGGGTGGCAACGCGGAACGAGGACTCATCCGTTTCCAGAGGGAAGATGAGCCCTTTGCTCTTCGACACAAACAAATGCCAGAGCACCCATTCTATGGCAATGATGAGCAGAGCGACGAGAATGACGTACACGAGGTCCATGAACGATCATTCTCTCTCAGGGCTGCGCCATGTCAATTCTTTTCCCCTTCTTCAGGCGTTTTTCGCGTAGAGCGCGATGGCATCTTCTACCTTTTTCTCGAGGATGGTGGACATGGTAATGGTCAGAGGAAGCGGGATGAGCTGCTCGCCGATTTTCAGCTGCACGCGCTCTTTGCCGGGGAATGTCTCGAAGATCTTCTTGAGATCAAGCAGTAGCTGCCGCGGGGCTTTGGAAGGAAGATTGATTGTGTGAATGGAGATTTGCGTAAGAGAGGATTCCGAAGCGCCCGAAGAAGACTGAGAAGATTTTGTCTCCGTTTTGCTGACGGCAGGATTCGTGGGATTGTCCCAGCCTAATTTCTTCAGCACCTCCTCCTGATTCATCCCCTTCACGATCCATGCGGCGATCGGGCCGAAAAATTCCTCACCGCCGTTCTCCTTCTCCTTCCCCACCGTCACAGTTTCGCCCGCCACGACATTGCCTTCTTCGTCGAGAAGATCGATGGTCTCCGCCGCTTCGTCGGGCGTCGCTGCGCGCATCATGAATCCCTGTTTCGCTTCCTCTTCATCGAAGAAGCCTTCGTCCTTTGCACGCTTGATCATCGTTTGGAGAGACGCTTTCTTCACGGCCTCCGCGCGCAATTGCAGTTGCCCGCCGCGCATATCGAGCGTGCCGCCGATGACGAGGACGGTATCCGGCAACCCGAAGAGCGCCGAGGCCTCGTTGAATGTGCGGGGGAAGAGCGTGATCTCCATTTTTCCCGTGGGATCCTCCAGTGTGAGAATCGCCATCGTCTCGCCTTTCTTCGTGACGAGCTTCTTCACGCCTTCCTCCAGGCCCGCGAGGGTCACACGCTTCCCCACATCCGTCGCTTTGAGCGTGGAGATGAGCTGCGCTTTCTTGCCCACGTATTTTCTCAGACCTGCGAGCGGGTGGCTGGAGACGTACATGCCGAGCGTTTCCTTCTCCCATTTCAGTTTCTCGGATGATGTCGCCGGCGGGGCCGGAGGGAAATCAATTTTCACCGAAGCGACGGCGTTCTCGCTCCCACCGAAGAGATCGCCCTGCGTCGTCCCTCCATCGCCCGTTGCTTTCGAGAAGTCCGCGATGAGCTCGTAGTGTTCGATGATCGCCCGACGATCGCCGAGCGAATCGAGCGCGCCGCTCTTCGCGAGGGCTTCGAGCGTTTTCTTGTTGAGCACCTTGCCCGGCAGACGTCTTGCGAAATCCTCAATGGAGAGGAAGGGGCCGCTGCGATCGCGCACCTCGATGATCTGCTGCACGGTGCTGTCCCCGATGCCTTTGACGGCCGAGAGACCGAAGCGGATCGATCCCTTCGGGGAAACACCCTTCGCCATCTTCTTCCCGGCGCGCGGGATCGCGGTGAAGTGGCGCAACGATTCGTTGATGTCGGGCGGGAGGACGGAAATGCCCATCTGTCGGCACTCCTCAATCTCGATCATGATGCGGTCGGTGCGCTGTGCATCCGAGGAGAGGAGCGCCGCCATGAACTCCGTCGGGAAGTGCGCCTTGAGGTATGCCGTTTCGTAGGCGATGCGCGCGTAGCCGGCCGCGTGAGACTTGTTGAATCCGTATCCGGCGAAGGGCGTGATGACATCGTCGAAAATTTCCTCCGAGAGTTTCTTCGCGTAGCCCTTCTTCGTCGCGCCGCTGATGAATTTCTCCCGTTGGGCTTTGAGTTCCTTCATGATTTTCTTGCCGATGGCGCGACGAAGGATATCCGCTTCCCCGAGCGTAAAACCTGAGAACGTCTGCGCGATCTGGAGGACTTGTTCCTGGTAGACGCCGATGCCGTACGTGGGCTCGAGAATCGGTTTCAGATCGTTGTGGATGTACGCAACCTCCTCCTGGCCGTGCTTGCGCTTGATGTACTGCGGGATCCAGTCCATCGGTCCGGGGCGGTAGAGGGCGACCATCGCGGTGATGTCGCCGAACTCCGTCGGCTTCAGTTGCTTCAAGTACCGTCGCATTCCCGGCGATTCCAATTGGAATACGCCGGTCGTGTCGCCGCGTTGGAGGAGTCCGTAGGTTTCTTTGTCGTCGAGCGGGAGGAGAGCCATATCGATCTTCAATGCGTGCAGGCGTTCGATGATGAGCAGCGCGGTTTGGATGACCGTCAGGTTCGTGAGACCGAGGAAATCCATCTTGAGAAGACCGAGAGCTTCGAGAGGTTTGGCGGCGTATTGCGTGATGATCGTCTCATCGTCCTTTGGCGCGCGTTGCAGCGCCGTGTACGTCGACGCCGGTTCCTCCGTGATAATGACGCCGCACGCATGCACGGAAACATGCCGTGCCTTTCCCTCGAGTTTCAGCGCCGCGACGATGATCTTGCGGTACATCTCGCTCCCTTCGTAGGCCGCCTTCATCTCGGTCGTCTCCATGGCGTCTTTCAGCTTCGTTCCCGGGCGATCGGGGATGAGTTTCGCGAGGCTGTTCATTTCGAGGAAGGGAATGCCGTACGCGCGGCCCACATCCTTCACTGCGGCGCGTGCGGCGAGCGTCCCGAACGTGCAGATTTGCACGACACGATCGCGGCCATACTTGTTGCGGACGTACTCCAGCACTTCGTCGCGGCGCGTGTCCGCGAAGTCGAGATCAATATCGGGCATGGAGATGCGCTGGGGATTGAGGAACCGTTCGAAGAGGAGGCCGTGCTCGATGGGATCGATGCCCGTGATGCCGAGGCAGTAACTGACCATGGAACCTGCCGCCGAGCCGCGGCCGGGCCCGACGGTGATGCCGCGGCGCTTCGCCTCATTCACGAAATCCGCGACGATGAGGAAGTAGCCGGAGAAGCCGACTTGCTTGATGATGGAGAGTTCGAAGTTGAGGCGCTCGTGCAGCGCGGGGACGGGTTTCGGATAGCAACGTGCGAATCCTTCTTCCGTGAGTCGCGTCAGTTCCTCCTCCTCGGTCGTATCCTTCGGGACGGCATAGCGCGGAATTTTGTACTTTCCGAATTCGAAGGACACGTTGCAACGATCTGCGATCTCACGCGTGGCGGTGAGCGCTTGTGGCACATGGGAGAATGCCTGCTCGAGTTCTTCGAACGGGCGCATGGAGAAGTCGGAGTCGCGCATGGAGAAGCGGCCCGGATCGCTCACCTGCGCGTTCTTCTGGATGCAGAGCAGGACATCGTGTGCTTCGGAATCTTCCGTGCGGCAGTAGTGGCTGTTGCACGTCGCCACGAGCGGAACGTTGAGCTCTTTTCCAAATGCGATGAGTTGTTGATTGCACTCCGCTTGTCCCGGGACATTGGGGAGATCCATGAGTTCGAAGTAGAGGTTGTCGTTGCCGAAGAACGAGCGGTATTCCTCGACGAGTTCCCGCATTTTCTTTCCGTCCTCCTGCAGTGCCGCTTGTGGAATGGCGCCGCCGATCGGCCCTGACAGCGCGATCAGCCCCTTTCCAAATTTTGCGAGGAGCTCGCGATCGACGCGCGGCTTGTAATACATTCCTTCGAGCGCGGAGAGGGTCGCGAGCTGAAGGAGATGCTCGTATCCCTCCTGCGTTTCGGCCAGGAGCGTGAGCGGGAAACGTTTGCTATCCACGCCGCTCTCTTTGTCATTGCGTGTGCGAGCGGCAACGTACACTTCCAGCCCGAGGATGGGTTTGAGTCCCTGCTTCTGCGCTTCCTGAAAAAATTCAATCAGGCCGTAGGTGTATCCCTTATCCGCAAGGCCGACGGCTGTCTGCCCCAGCTCTTTGGCGCGTTGCACGATCTCTCCCGGAGACGGCAACGCCTCGAGGAGTGAGTAGGTGGAGTGGCAATGCAGATGGACGAAATCCGAGGCTTTCACCTCATCATCATAACGGCCTCCGGCGTTCGCTAGTAGCGAATTGCAAGAGAGAATACACGTCGATGTCTTTGCAGGATCCCTCTAATCGCAAGCGCTTTGGAGTTCTTGCACCTTCTGCTTCACCTCATCCGCCGTCGCATTCTGCGCGAGGTCGCCGCTTCCCGTGGTGTAGGGGAAACAGGCATCCTTTGGAAGGATGGTCAGGATGTGATCGAGACGCGCGTTACACGAGCGATTCATGCAGGATCGTCTGAGGAAGTAGTCGAAGTCCATCACCATGTCCCGCAGGCTGCGGCTGCCAGTACCGTAGTCGTGCGCAAGGCGCGAAAGTGCGCCAATCGTGCCGGTGAGAGGAACGAACGTCTTCTCGATTTGCTTGGCGTCCACAATACCGCTTTCGATCGTGGCATCCGCTTTCGTTTGCGCGGTGGAGAAGGAACGCGTTTCCCGATTGAGTTCCTGATTGAGCACTTGCATCCCGATGAATCCGATGCTGGTGTAGGGGGAAGGTCTCAAGAGTTCCTTGTTCCAGAGAAGATGGAGGAGCGTTGTGAATTCCCGTCCGGAGATTTCCCAGAAGTATCCCTGCGACCATGTCGTGCTCTGCTTCTTCGCTTCGTCGGGCGGAGTGCATCCTTCCCATTGCGTGGACAGAGCCGCGGGACGCCAGCCCTGGGTCTTATCCAGCAGCGCTTGGAGTGCTTCTTTCTCCTTTTCCATGGAATCTTTCAGATCCGTGTTGTTCGCGGGGAGCATGGAGATCGCCTTGTCGATCATGTCGGGCGTGCAGCCGGAAGCGCCGTCGGCGGAGAGATCGAGGTATGCGGTGTCGAAGGGGCAGAGTTTTTCGTTCTGGATTTTCTTCGTCGTCGCCGCGGAATCAAACGTCTGCGGGCTGGCCCAGCCCGGATCGGTGTAGCCCTGATGCGTGGCTCCCCACACCAAAATGCCGTAACGATCGCTCAGGAATTTGTAGAGCGGGTTCAGGAGATTCGCGGCGTCGACATTCCCCTGGCTGTTCGCTTTCTTCAGGAGGTCAGAGACCTTCTGCATCTCCGCCTCCAACAGTGTTTCGTCCGTGGAGAGGCAAGCGGTGGCATGGGAGAAATCACTCACGGTCAGCGCGCGCATGACTTTCGGATCGAGTGTTTCGGTGATGGTGGACGTCGTGATGTCGTACCAGTTCTTCTGGAAGCTCGCGTCACCGGACGTCGCGTGCCCCTTGCTCGCGATTTCCTTCTCGGCGTTCGCGGCCCTCTCGAGCACTCGCTGCACGTAGGTGGAGAGGCCCGTTGGCGTCTGCTGCGCGTCCGCGCGCGGGAGGGCGAGCAGCAGCAGGAGCCCGATGATGAAGAATGTTCTGCGCATCATGGGGTCGAGGGAGTGGGACTTGAGACGCTGCATACGGCGCGATCGTCCTGGGGGTTCAGCGGACACATCGCGGTCGGGAATGTGCTTGAAGCGAGTGTCTTCAGCATCGCGACGGTGGCGCTCAGGTTCCCCGCAAACGTTGCATTCGCCTGCTCGAGATAATCGCGGTAGAGCGAGGCTCCGCGTTCGAGCCCCATGGCTTCGGCTTGCTGCCTGTAGTCATCTTCGAGGAGAGGATCACTCACCTGCCCCGGCATGAATCCGTTTCCGGCATCTTGCATGTGCGGGTATTCGATTGCCGTCGACAGATCCGGTCCGCAGAGGACGGGGAGTGCGAGCGGAGGCTTGCCGTTGCTCTGGCAGTATTGCGTGTTGAATTCGTGGAGACGCAGCGCGGGGTTGTACTCCGGAATGTGGGGGAGCGCGATGAGCGGCGATATCTCGGTGGTCTTCGCGGCGGGAGCACTCGCACTGCAGCCGCTCCAAGGCGCGGTGGTTTCCTGCGAGACGAGGGGGATGCGTCCAGGAGTCAGGCGGTGACCGTAGCTGCGCTCGGCGCACTCGCGGACGAAGCAGGCATCTCCGAGGATCGAGTAGGGATAGGTCGCGGTATTTCCCGGCGCGCAGACATCGCCGCCTCCCGCATCATTTCTGAGTCGCGTACAGAGATCGGTGAGGTCGGCATCGGGGCTCTTCGCCCCCGCTTTCGGTGTGCACGAGGAGAGGATGATGACGCCGGTATCGGCTTTGGGTGCGGATTCCACGCAATCATCCGCCGCCGAGAGCGTCGTTCGCGCGTGGCACAGATATCCCTGGCTTCCGGCGAGAGATTCACAGAGTCCGCCGCCGCCTTTTTCGACGGTATCCCCGTTCACATTTTTCTCTGGAGGGGGCGGATAGAGTCCGCCGGGGATGCCTTTCTTCGATTTGCTCATGAGCGAGGGGAGCACAGGTTTGAGTGCCGTATCCCATCGCAAACCGACATCGCTTGGGGGCAGATCGGTGATGCCGGCCGTCTTGTCGATGCTCGTGTCCCGGATGTATGCCCAGATGCTGACATTGCTCGTTCCTTTCGTATCCAGCGGGATGAGGAAGAACGCCACTTCGCCTTTCGAGAGCGGAGGATCGATGCTCGAGGAGAGCGAGGTTTTGATCGTGCTCAGCTCTTTCTCGATCGTATCCCACCGCTTGAAGAGGAATCGACGTTCCGTATCGTCGCCGCTCAGTTTATCGGGATCCGTGGAGTCGCTCTTGGATTCCACGAAGTGCAGACCGTACACGTAGCGCCACACGGCGGCTACGCGCTCCTCATCGCTCCCGTCCGCCACGAGGGCGTCCAGCGATGCATGCAGCGGGTCGAGAACGGAGGAGGCGTCGTTGGGTACGGGCATGAGCCGGATGGTCAACTCTGGGTGTTGCGCCACCTGGGGGATGCCCCAGATGCCGAGCGTTTCCCCGTAGGCAGATGTGAGTTTGCGCGGTTCCAAGCTGAAATCGGAAATTGGATCTTCATAGCTTGTCGCCACGGATTGCAGCCGGTCGCCGAGCGTTGTCGTTTCCATTTCCCGGTCGGCGATCTTCTGCATATCACTCATGAGGAGGATGCACGCGAGCGTCGATTTCAATTTTTGAGCCGTACAGAGGCTGTCATCCGTGAGCCCGTTCTGGTCTTTGGCGAGCGCCTTCTTCACCGCATCTCCCGTGAGGGACAGATGCGCTGAGCCATCGAGGTACGAGAGCTTCGCGGCATTCAGCGTGTCCGCGGTGAAGGCGGCAACCCTATCTGACACCGTGCTCTCCTCGGCGACGAGACTCTGAATTTTATCGAGCAGCACATCTCCGGCGCCATGCGTGGCGCAGGGGATCAGGAGCAGCAGGAGGCCGAAGATGGTGAGGAATTTTTTCACGGGGAGGGCGGAGAGAGATCTCGCAGCGGCGTTTTCGCGTCCCAGGTTCGTTCGGGGATGCACGCGCTCTCTTCTGCGAGGAGGCCAAAGATATTGCGGATATCTTTCGAGGCGCGATTGAGACACGTGAACGACCGATCGAGCGGCTGGAGCTTGCTTCGCCCGATGAGCAATTGCAGCACTCGCTTCATCGTTTCCCGCGTGGCATCGAGTTTCGTCTGCGCGTCATCCTGTCGGCTCTTCACCTCCTCGCTGATTTTGTCGTAGGTGTTGGCGATCGATTTGTCCTGCAGCACTTCATTGAGGATGTTGTCGGAACGCGCACGTTCGGCGCAGCCGTACGCTTCCAGATAGTCGAGGAGGATTTGCGGCATGTCCGATTCGTCGATGGACACGTCGGCCCATGCGGGCAATTGCTTGGCGAGACTCTGCAGCGCGTCCGAAGCCGTTGCCTTCGCGTCTTCCGTGCAGGAAATTTTCACGGTCGCGTCGGCGTCGATCACTTCTTTCACATGCGTGCGGAAGATCGTATCCCACTGCATTTCCTTCTCCGGAGGAAAGAGTGTGGGGCTTGCGCCGCATGCGACGAGCCCCGCTCCGGATCCGGCGGAAGGAGGTGCGCCCGAATCCGCGACATCCCCGCGAAGTATTGTTGCGCCGCGGATTCCTGCGAGCACGCAGAAGATCAATGCGATCAATCCCGCGGACAGGAGGAGCCGACGGTGGGAATTCTTACTGGGCACAGTACGGGAGGAAGCAGGAGACGGAGCGCCATTCGCCGATGAAGTTGGAGACTTGGCGCAGCGGTGAGAGGAATGGGAAGCGGAGTTTTACGAGGAGTGGTTCGAGGAATCCGGCGAATTGTCTCAGCGTTCGTTGCGCCGCATCCTCGTGCGTGAGGTAGAGCAGTTGTGCCTCCTCGTAGGTCGTGAGCTTCTTGATCACCGGCGCACAGAACGTGCGAGCGGCCACGACATCACTGACGGAGAAGATGGGGCTTGGCTGGCACGTCTTGATCACCTTCTCTGCTTCGGGCACGCAGCCGGGGATCGTCACGTCGATGCTATCGCTGCCGTTCCCTTTCGATCCCACCGGCGTATCGACGGTCTGAGTCACGCCTTCGCAGAAGGATTCCAGACGACATTGGAAGGCGCGGAATCCTTGGAGGATCGGAGGGATGAGGTCGGAGGTGAGAGCTTTCTGCGTATCGAGGATCCCGGGGCGCACAGACGGATTCTGAGGATCGATGGTGTTCGCTTTCATGAGTGGGTCTGTCGCCGTTTGCTTGTCCATGTCGTCGTCGGAAACGGCATCCTTTCCATTTGTCACCCATTTCCCTTCCGTGTTCTTGATCCAGGTGTCGCCGACCTCGTCGACGCGCGTGGCGCCGGCCTTTTCTTCGGCGGCATGACGATTGCCGAAGAGCATGGTGTCAAAGAGGAAGCGTTCCTTTGCCAGTCCCTTGGCGATATCGTTCGTACACTGCTCGGCTGCGCTCTGTGGCGAGGAAGAAGACGATGACGAGGATGTCGTGGGGTTCGCGGCCGCCTGCAGACGCGGGGCGGACTGCAGAAGCGCGAACCCGAGGAGGAAGAAACCGAGGAGGGGCAGAGAGATTTTTTTCATGACGAAGAAGACGAGGAGGAAGAGTGTTCCAGCGGTATCGCCGGTTCGATCTGGAAGACGTGGTAGAGGTCCTGCGGGCTTTGGAGATCGTAGGGGGGCGCCTTGTCGCCGTTCTTCGTCAGCTTTCCGTTTTTGTCGATCGTCGATTCCATCGCTTGACTACGCAGCGTGTCGAGCTGCGTATCCTGTGCTGCCTTTGGCAGCGTAATGCGCAGTCGATCTTGTACGTCTTGTTCCCTGAGCAGACAGTTGTCATCTCCTTTTGCGCAAGCGGACAAAGACGAGGAGGACATCGCGCCAAATGGTGTAACGTCTTGATGCAGGTACGCGCCCACCGGCGCCCAGAATCGCATGAAGACATCCCAGAGCCGCGTCTCAGGATACTGCGCGAGCGCGTTTAGCTCGATCGATGGATCGCGTTCTTGGTTCCAGAAATAGACGAAATATCTTTGGGCCAATGATTGTAACTCCGTCGTCTTCGCTTTTAAATCGGTAATGAGCGCTGCGAGATCCGTGCCCGAGAGGGATTGATTCGCAGTCGCGGCGGCATACTCCTTGCGCACATCGATCGTTTGCTTTGGCTCGGGGAGCGATGGTACGGGTGGTAGGTCGGGAAGTTTCGATCCGTTGTTCTTCAGTGCTGGCGGATGCGGGAGGTCGAGCGAGACGAGGACGGGCATGAGTACGGGGATCTTCAGCTCAGCTTCATCCGTCGCACCGTCGATGAAAATATCGCTGAAATCGAAGACGAGGTGCCTGGGGATATCTGGAATGTTCAATGCCGAGAAGGAGCCGGTGATGTTGGTTCCCGCCAACGACGGTGGGGAGTAGATGTTCTCGAGCCACGTGAGCGGCGGGGTCGTGCTATCCGCTTTGCAGTACGGTTGGTTGCGGGAGGAGAGGATGGCGGATGCATCTTTCAGGCGGCGCCAGACATTGACGAGCTCCTGGGATTTCTCCTGGTTGGCGAGGGCATCTTCGTAGGGCTGCATGCGGGAACGCACCCATTCGTCGATGGCCTGCGAGAGCTGCTTCCTGCGATCGAGCACCGTGGCGATGGACGCGGGCAGACTCGCGCGCAGCGATGCGTATTTGTCGAGGTTGCTCTGGTATTCCTTGAGCTTCGCGATCACCTCATCCGCGCCGGACGTATCGCCCTTCTGTGTTTTCACCGTTTCCTTCCAGTCTTCCCATTCTTTGATGGAGGCGAGGAGTTCGCTCGGCGAGAGGAGCGGCAGCACGACCGGCACGGGCTCTTCTTCCATACGGGAGAAGATCGCTTGCCGCAGTGCGCGCTGGACGTTTTCAAGCAGGCCCGGCTGTAGCGAGAGCGTGACGTTCAGAGAGGCGCCTGTCGCGTTCTCCTTCACTTCGGCACCGGAATCCGCCAAGGCACTCATCGCATCAAGGCGCGGCAGAATCATCTCCACGGTCGGTGGCACTCCTTGCAGCTTCATCTCCAGGGATTCCAATGCCGTCACGTACTTCGGTGTCTCGCCGAAGGGAGGAGTGGTGTTCGGTGGAGGAATAGTGGGGGTCAGGATGTTGCTCGCGGATTTCTTCGGGTCGAATCCGAATGCGGCATGCGCGTCGTCTGCGGAGGTCTGCTCATTCGTGGGTTTCAGATCAACGGTGCCGCTGACCTTTCGATTACTCAGCGAAGCGAATACTTCTTGCGGATCGTAGACGAGGCAGGCGAAGCTGCCGGGATCCGAGAGGTTGAGATCTTCCTGGTACCACGAATAGCACGCCATCGTTGCGGGAAGATTCTGATCTTCCGTCGTGGTATCCGGAATGTTCGCCAACGTATGCGTGGCGATGTACTTGCGATAGAACGATTGGTAGCGCGCGCCGTTCGGTGGGACGAAGGAATCGGGAGGGGTGTGATTGGGATCCGAACGGCATTCGGGTCCTTTGCATACCGTGCAGTTCGGCCACTCTTTGCTCTCACCCTCGGTCCATTTTTGCCTGCAGGCATCCGTCGGAAAATCCACACTCGCGTTTACTCCATTTCCCCACGTCCATCCATAATTATTGGTCAGCCGCGAGCCGTCTTCGAGCGATTGTGCTTGTTCCTGCGGATCGGAGGTGCACAGATACTTCGTGCCCACGAATGCATAGTCGGATTCGTTCCAGCCCGCGGGGCAGGTGTTGCAGTCGGGAGTGAAGGAAGGATCATCGTCGTAGGGGTAGGGCTCGGAGGTGTCGTACGTCTGCGTCTGATCTTGCATGATCGGGTCGCCGTTGGCATCGGTGCCGACTTGTACCGATACGCCTCGCGTACAGGTCGAGACGCGGTAGACCTTGTACTGCATGTTCTGATCTGTGTTCAATTTGTCACAGGTTTGCTGGCAGTTTGGGAGGCTATTACATGGACGACTGTTCTTGCGCTGATCAGCACACGCGGCGATGTCGTCGCGAATCGCAAGCGCATACCCGGTGGCGTTGTCGGGATATTGTCTGTCCTTATCTGCTTCGGATGAAATGCCACCGGCAGTGGGCCAGTCATGCGGCTTGAGGGGGAGACCTTCGACGTCGGTGTACGAATCGCTCGCGCTCATATCTTTAGGATAGCCGCAGGTCGCGGTCTGCAATTGCTGGGGGATTTCTTCCGTGAGAACGCGATTGATCGTGGAAGAATCTTTTCCGGAAGGAATGCGATACAGCTTCGCCGCCGCCGCCGCGGGAAGAGCCACGAAAGCGAGCAGGAGAAGGGCCAAAAGCCGACGGCGGAAGTGTGTGTTCAAAATCTATAGATTATAGCAGATCCGACTGCGTTTTTACATTGAGCAGATGGCAAAATCTCCGAGGTACCATTGACGTACTTATCGCAAGTATTTGCAGTAATCAAAATTATGAATTTATGAAATATTTCCCATACTTTGCATCTTCCATCCCCTTTGCCAGAGAATGCCAATGGCGTAGGTTTCTCGCACCGGTTACAGATCGTAGCCTCCTTATCTCCCATTTTCCCTCCCCAATATGTTCTCCTACAACCGGGTATCCCTCATCGGCTATCAAACGCAGCCCGTTTCCCTTCGCCAGACTCCCGGCGGCACGAGCGTCACGGATTTGAATCTTGTCGTGCCTCATAGCTTCCGTCCCGAGAACGGCGAGACCGTGGAAGGAAAGAGTTTTCACACCATCACGCTCTGGGGCGCGATGGCCGACATCGCCGGACGCTACGTACGTGCGGGCGGTCAGCTCTTCATTTCGGGTCGCCTCCAGACCGACAGTTGGGAGGACGAAAAAACAAATGAGAAGAAATCGAAGACGAAGATCGTCGCGCTCGACATGATCATCCTCGATCCCAAGGACGGGTTGGTGGCGCCGTTGGAACACGGTTCGCTCCTCTCCGGCATGCTCAATCGCGCAGAGGTCATCGGCAATGTCACGAAGGATCCCGAAATGCGCACGACCACGAGCGGACAGCAGGTGTTGACGCTCGGCGTGGCGACGAACGAGAAGTGGAAGGACAAGGCGAGCGGCACCGATCGCGAGCGCGCGGAATTTCACTCGGTCGTCGTGTGGGGGCCGCTCTCGCAGGAGATCGCAAAGAGCGTGAAGAAGGGCAACCGCGTCTATGTCTCCGGTCGCGTGCAGACACGGAGCTGGGAGACGAAGGAAGGGCAGAAGCGAACGACCACCGAAATCATCGCGGACACGGTGACGCTCCTCGGGACGCGTCATCCTCTCGCCGACGGTGCGATTCAGGCGGATGCCACACCTGCGCGCGTGCAAGCGGCGAAAGAGAAGGCCGTCGCCCCCTCCATCGACGTTCCCGAAATCGCGTACGCATCGGAAATTAAAGTGGAGGATTTGCCTTTCTGAAGCGGAAAAGTGAATCTATCTTATTCTCCATGACAGATGTGTCATGGTGAGGTGCGAGCGGCCTCCGCCTTCGTGGCTTTTTGCTACGCAAAAAGCACCTCAGGCTGACACGGAAAGGAACTGGAGGAGGAAGCGAGCCACGAACCATAGATACACTACACGTTCACAATCTCCCCATCTTCCCCGTAGAGCCGCATTTCTATGCCGTCGAGCGCGGGCACCTTGTCGCGCACGGTCTCGATCAGCGAGAGGAGATCGGTGAAGGTTCCGTGATTGGCATTGATGAGGAAGTTCGCGTGTTTCTCATTGATCTGGATGCCGCCGACGGTGAGCCCGCGAAGTCCTGCCTCATCGATGAGTTTCCATGCCGGCGTTCCATCGATTGCCTTGAAGCACGATCCGGCCGTCGATCGGTGGGGCTGGGATGCAATACGTTTCTCCAAAAGTTCTTGGACATTGCCAAGAATTTTTTCCTTGGGTTTTTGGGGGAGTCGGAGTGTGGCAGTCCAGACGATCGCATGGGGCAAGGTCTTGAAGATGCTCTCTCTGTAGCCAAAATCGCACTCTTCCGGCTCGAAATATTTCCAATCCCCGTCGACGAAGGCGCAGACGGAAACAATGAAAGAGTTGATCCATGTCCCTTGCGGCCCCTGCCCCGCATTCCCCACGATCGCTCCGCCGAGCGTTCCCGGAATGCCGGTGAGCGCGGAGAGATCGAGATCGTGATCGGCGCATGCGGTGATGAGGCTCGCGAGCGCGATGCCCGACGAGGCCGTCACCTGATCTTCCATGAAGAAGAGCTCGGAGGTTTTCACCTGAACCACCAGGGCATCGATCGTGCCGTCAGCGAATACGGTGTTGCAGCCAGCCCCCAGAACAATTAATGGCACATCCTTTTTCTTCGCGAATCTCTGTGCTTCCTCCACATCCTCTTTGGTTGAAATTTCCGCGAAATAGCGCGCAGAACCCCCGATCTTCATCGTCGTCTTCGCGCCGACATTCACGAATTCCTGGATCGTCATAATCACGACGGAAGCGAGGCGGCTTGTTTGAGTCGCAGGAGCGTCTCCTCCTTTCCAAGAGCGACGGCGACCTCGAGCGCTCCGGGGCTGTAGGGAAGACCGGTGAGGACGGCGCGCAGGGGCCAGAGGAGTTGTCCGAGTTTCCACTTCCCTTCTCCCGTAACGCGCTTCGTTTCCTCGAGAAGTTTTTCCTCGCGCCACTCCTGCTCGGAAATCGGACCGAGAATCGTTCCCAGTGTCTCGAAGATCGCGGGAAGATCCTCTCGTTTCACTTTCTGTTTCTCATTGGCGAGAAGATCGATCGAGACGGACGGTTGCTCGTAGAAGAATCGCAGCATCGTCGGTGCTTCGGAGAAGAACGTAATCCTTTCCTGGATCAACGCCGCCTTCTTCTCAAATCCATCATCTTCTTTCGCCTGAGGCACGAGCGGGCGAATGCGGGCAGCGAAATCCGAGAGTGGAATTTTGCGCATCCACTGGCCCTGAAGCCAGTCCAGCTTCGTGACGTCGAAGATCGCGCCGGCCTTCTGCACGCGGTCGAGCGAGAACTGCGCGATCAGTTCGTTGAGAGAGAATAATTCCTGCGTCGTGCCCGGATTCCATCCGAGGAGCGCGAGGAAATTGAGCAGTACTTCCGGCAAGTATCCCTTGGCGATGTAGTCTTCCACGGAGACGGCATTCTCGCGCTTGGAGAGCTTGGTACGGTCCGCATTGAGGAGGAGCGGGACGTGCGCGTACTTCGGCGGCGTCCAACCGAGAGCTTCGAAGAGGAGGAGATGTTTGGGGAGTGAGCTCAGCCATTCCTCTCCGCGGATGACGAGATCGATTTCCATGAGGTGGTCGTCGACGACGTGCGCGAGGTGGTAGGTCGGAAATCCGTCGCTCTTCATGAGGACTTGATCGTCCACCACATGCCCCTGGAACTTCACGACACCGCGGATGGCGTCATTGAATTCGATCGTGCGCTCGTGCGGGACCTTCATGCGGAGCACGTGCGGCTCGCCCGCGGCGATCCTCCGCTCGATTTCTTCGGAGGAGAGGCGCAGGCAGGTGCGGTCGTACATGGGGGCTTGCTTGCGTTGCTCCTGGTCGTGCCGCATCTTCTCGAGCCTCTCGGCTGTGCAGAAGCAGGGGTAGGCATGGCCGGATGCCCGCAGCTTCTCGGCGTACGTCTGATACAGCCCCTCCGCTTGCCGTTCCGATTGGATGTACGGTCCTTTCGATCCACGCTGCCCGATGATCCCATTCTCCATGACGACGCCTTCATCCGGCGTGAGCCCTGCCCAAAGCAAGCAGCGCAGGATGCTCTCGATGGCACCGGGGATCGAACGTCCTTGGTCTGTGTCTTCCAGGCGGATCAGGAATGCTCCTTGCGTTTGCTTCGCCACGAGGTAGGCGTAGAGCGCGGTTCGGAAATTGCCGACGTGCATGGATCCCGTTGGTGATGGCGCGAAACGCGTTCTCATGTGCAGAGCATAGCAAGGATCGGGCGGGGTCGCTCCCGTGTTTCGAGGCAAAAGCATCTTGACGGCAAACGGGTCACAGTGACACCATGCACGCCTCGTGTTTTCCCGCATCCTTCCGCCGCGTCGTCGCATCGTCTCCCAGTGGTGACGACGACTCAGCATGAAGCATTGTCGATCACCCCGGGGGCAAGTTGTCCTTCCTCTTTTGCGTGATGTCCTCACCCGTTTCCTTCCCTCCGACACCCGATCTCTATCAGCCTTTCTATGGGCATGAGCTTCTTGGGATTGCCGCGAGCGGCGGAGAAATCAGTGGAAAGGAGGGGCGAGCTCTCTTCAGGAGCATTCAAGAACTTGTTGCCCGTAATATTTCGGTTCTGCTCACGTACGGTGAAATGTTCCCTGATTTTCCCGGTGCTTATCAACGAGAAACCAAAGACGAAATTCTTAAGGGGCTTCGCAATGTTCTCCCCGATGACTGTCCGATCGATGATATTTCGCCGGAGCACGTCGTTTGTACGTTCAAACCTGATGACTGCAAGCTTGTCGGTACGCCGATCCGTGTCGATCGCGACATCACGGCTCCCGTCACGATTGTCGGATATTACGGGGTTGTCGACGGGAGGGTCGTCCCCGTGAGAAAAGATGACATCGCGAAAATTCTCGCACCTCGCACCGTCGAGAATTTTCTTGTGACGCGGACGGGAGGTGTTGTGGAAAATTCCTCGGATCCTCCGGAGAAGCAGGGAGCGGTCTCGGTGATGTTCGCAGATGAAATCGACGAGGACGGCGGGTATCGCAACTTCGATATCGATGGCGACAAGAGGAAAATTTTAAGGAACGCAAAGGCGATGGCGGATGATGCCCGCATCGTCATCGCTGCGGGCGGCGATATCCCGGGCGAGATCTTTAACGTAGGAGGAAAAGGGACACTTGTCGTTCAGAGGCGCAATATCGTGGTCGGTCACCCGACGGCGCCGGAGAGGGAGATCGTGAAATTCGTGATCGAGCAGAATGAGCGCGCCGGTAACTTCCGCCCGCGCACCGAAGCGGAGAGGGCGTTGGCGCTGCGCCATCATCTCGTGCTCCGTGAGCATACGCCCCTCGCCGGTTGCTCGCTTGTCCCCTTCGAGGATGGCTCGATGGAGCTCAGCACTCTCTGGTCGGGGTACAACGGGATGGGGAAGATCCTCGCCGAAGAGGCGAAGCGATACTTCCTCTCGCGTTCCGATTGTCGTCTGCTCTTCGCGCTCTCACAGCTCGACAATCCGAAGGGGGAGATAGCACAAGACGAAACTGTGCAGCGTTTTCAGCGGTACGGGTTTCGCTTCATCGGTCCCCTTAGCGATGTCAAAGCGAAGCAGGGCGTGCCGGTGCCGCCTCATCTGAAAACGTACGATACGGATGCGCGAAATCCCTGTCTCTTCGTCGCGACCAGGGAAGAGCTTTCCCAAAGAGGCTAAGCCTCAGTTCACCACCTCCACCGTGAAGGTGATCGGCGTGAGCGGCTTGTCGGAAGCGTCACGCGGAGCATTGACGATGGTATCGACGATGTCGAGCCCCTTCGTCACATTGCCGAAGACCGTGTGGCGGCCGTTGAGCCAGGGGGTCTCCTTGGCCTGGATGATGAAGAACTGGCTTCCGTTCGTGTTGGGGCCGGCATTCGCCATGGCGAGGGCGCCGCGCACGAGCGGGAGAGACGTGAGAGAAGAGTTGTACACGTAGCCGTTCTTCTCGTAGTACTGCTTCACCGTCATCGCCGCCACGTCCGGTGGGAGCGGCTGCCCCTGCGCGGCATCGCTCATTTTTTCCTTGTCGAGCCCGTAACTGTTCGCATTGATTTCGTCTTCGAAGGATTTTCCGAAGATGCTTCTTCCGCCACTGCCGTCACCGTTCGGATCGCCACCTTGGATCATGAAGTCGGGGATGACGCGATGGAAGGTCAGGCCGTCGTAGAAGCCCTGCTTCGCGAGTGTGATGAAATTCGTCACCGTCTTCGGCGCTACATCGGCATTGAGCTCGAGCGTGATGTCACCTTTCGTCGTTTTCAGGATGACGGTGTGTTTCCCTGTAAGCAGAGGACCGCTGTAGGAAGAACCGGTTGAGGTTGCCACGGGAGAAGGGGGAACGGCTGCAGGAGATTTCGCTCCACAACCCACGAGAAGAAATGCCAACGCAAAAAGCGGGATCAGGAATTTGTACATGGCAGAGAGGCTAAGCGGGAGACATCGATGTAGCAAGAGACTTCCCTCACTTTTCATGGTGCAACTATCTCGAGTGAGGTCGCATCGGCTGCCACTTGCATGACAATTTTTGCAATTCGCTTTGCGGCGTTTGGAAGAAACAGCGCGTGGAATTTCCTCGACATTGTTTCCAAAGTGGTGCGCTCTTGGAGGAGCTGATGGATCAGTGGGAGCAGAGAAGACGATAGATCTTCCTGCTCCAGCAGCACGCATCCCCCTCCCTTCGAAGCTTCCTGCGCATTCTTCTCTTGGTGATCCTGCGCCAGGCCTCGCAGCGGGACAAGAATGGTCGGGATGCCGTTCTCCGCGAGCTCGGCGATGGCGCCGGCTCCGCTACGTGAGAGCGCGAGGTCGCATGAGGCGTAGAGGTGCGGCAATTCTTCCTGCGCGAACGGAGCGGACCAATATCCTTCCTGCGCTTGCGCCCCTTTCTTTCCTTTGCCCGTGAGATGGATCACGTCACAGAGCGAGAGGAGATTTCGCTCATGTGTGATGATGCACTCGTTGAGCGTCTGCGATCCCTGGCTGCCTCCGCAGACGAGGAGAATGGGGCGATCTCCTTTCAGTCCTGTGATACGCAGGCCCTCTTCCCTCTTCCCCTGAGAAATCTCCGGTCGCACGGGGTTGCCTGTATGCACGGTACGAATGCCGCGGAGCCCTGCGGCATGCGGAAAACCCGTACAGACGACTTTCGTGAAGCGTGCTGCGATTCTCGTTGCTCTTCCGGCAATGGCATCCGATTCATGGATGACAACGGGGATTTTTTTCCGCCGCGCGGCGAGCACGACGGGGATACTGATGGAGCCTCCCTTACAGAAAATCACATCCGGCCGGAAGGAATCCATGGCGTTGCACGCGATCCTATATCCTTTCCAGAAGGTGAAGGGAAATGAGAGCGAACGTCTGGGCAGGGGAATCGTCACGGTGGGCATTTCTTCTTTTTTCAGGAATGCGCTCTCCTCGGGTCTCAGTGAGCAGATCGTGAGGGACTGCGCGGAAGGTTCGATCTCATGCACGGCCCGCCAGACGCCGACGTACGGTGCGATGTGGCCGATCGAGCCGCCGCCCGCGAAGAGAATGTTCATGAGATCAGGAGAAAGCTCGTCGGAGAAGACGCGAAGTTTTCTTGCGTTCGCGTCGAAGAATCACTGCTCCTTCCGTCGAGTGCGCGGAAATATTCAGGAGAATACCGATGCCGGTGAGCAGCGCGATGAGCGATGATCCACCGTAGCTGAGGAATGGCAGCGTGAGACCGGTGATGGGGAAGAGTCCGACATTCACCGCGACGTTGACGCAGCTCTGTACGGCGACCCACGACGTGATGCCGGTGGCGAGCAGGAAGCCGAAGCGATCGGGAGCGTTCTGCGCGATGCGGAATCCGCGATAGATCAGAATGCCGAACATGCCGACCACGATCATCAAGCGCAGGAAGCCGAGCTCCTCCGACATCGCCGAGAAGATCATGTCCGCTTGCACCTCCGGCAAGTAGCCGAATTTCTGCACGGATTTTCCGTATCCGACACCGAAGGCTCCGCCGCTGCCGATGGCGATGAGCGCTTGTTTGATTTGGAAGCCGATGGTTTCCGAAATCTGGGGGCTTGCGGGGTTGAAGAAGGCGATGAAGCGATCGCGGATGTACTGCTTGTGCAAAATGAGGGGGAGTCCCAGGACACTCGAGATCCCGCCGCCGAGGAAAAGGTGGAAGATATTGCCCCCGGCAATGAAGAACATGATCGTTGCGATCCCGCAGAGGATGAGGAATGTTCCGAAGTCCGGCTCAATGGCGATGATGAATGTGCTTATGGCCAGAAGCGTTGCGAAAGGAATGAATCCCTCCTTGAATGTACCGATGAGCTGTTCTCTCTTCTGGAGCCACACCGCGAGGTAGAAAATGAACGCGAGCTTGAAGAATTCCGACGGTTGCAATGAGAGCGGACCGAGACGCAGCCAGCTGCTCGATGTCCCCCACCCCGCACTGAGGCCGGGGATGAGACAGGCGAGGAGCAAGCACAGTGCAATGACGAAGAGCGTGCGCGCATGGCGTTCCCAGAAGTGGTAGGGGACGAAGGCGGCGAGGAACATGGCGGAGAGTCCCAGGAGCACGTGGATGAAGCTGCGCAGCAGATAGAAGGAATTGCTCGGCCCCTGCATGAGGCCCTGCTGCGTCATACGCAGCGTGAGCTGGTAGCTCTCGAAGACGCTCACGCTGGCGATCATCGCAAGACCGAAGAGCGAGAGGACGACAGCGATGCCGAGGAGCAGAAGATCCATCCGACGAAACATGGCACCGCAGTATAGCAACTGGGGAGACTCGACGTTTCCCTTTTCTTCTTGATTGCATGGTTTTTTTTCTTCTCTGCGCCATACTTGTCTCGATGTTGCTCTTCCTCGTCACGCTTGGGGCCTTCTCCCTGAGTATCGCCGCGAAAGTTCTCGTGGATCATTTTCTCTCCGGACGCTTGGCGATCCTCGGGGCGCTTGTCGGCTTCGAACGATCGGTGAATGCCGGCGTGGCATTCGGTATCACCTTCCCGGGGTACTGGCAGCAGATTCTCGTCATCACCGCGCTCCTCATCATTGTTATTCTCGCGGTGCGCGCGAAAGATGCGACATTGCAGCGTGTCGCCTTCGGTCTCATCTTGGGCGGGGCGTTTGCAAATATCGCTGATCGTCTTCGCGACGGTCTTGTGACGGATTTCATCCAGGTGGGGTCGTTCCCCATCTTCAATGTCGCCGACAGCTGCATCACCATCGGCGTGGTGCTTCTGCTCATCGATACGCTTCTTCTGGAGAGGCAAAGACGCTAGAAACCGGCCTACACTCCGGGCTTTCCTTTCGCTATACTGTCAACTCCATGGCACTCAGTTATCGCGTTCGGGGTGGAATTCCTCTCCGAGGGCAGGTGAACGTCGGCGGATCCAAGAATGCCGCGCTTCCGCTGATCGCGGGGAGCCTGCTGACGGATGGCGAGACGGTTCTCCACAATGTTCCCCATCTGCGCGACACCGTGGCGCTTCTGCGCGTTCTCGATTTTTTGGGAGTGCAGAGCAGCTTCCATGAGGGAACCGTTCGCATCCGAACGCAGGGGCTTCGCAATCGTCCGATTCCTAGTGAGTATGTCAGCAAGCTTCGTGGATCGATTGTGTTGCTCGGGCCTCTCCTCGCACGGTTCGGTGTCGTGGAGATGGCCTATCCAGGCGGCTGCGTGCTCGGCAAGCGACCGGTTGCCGCGCACATCGATGCGTTTCGGCAGCTCGGCGTGGAGGACATGAGCAGCGATGAAGTGCTGCATCTCCAGGGGGCACTGCGCCCGGGGCGCGTCGTCCTTCCGGAATTCTCGGTGACGGCGACGGAGAACATCATTCTCGCGGCTTCCCTCCTCCCAGGATCCACCACCATCGAGCTCGCCGCCGAGGAGCCGCACGTCGTCGACGTGGAACGGTTCGTGGAAGCGATGGGAGCGCGTGTCAGCGGGAAGGGGACGCATACCGTTGTTGTGGAGGGGCAGAAATCCCTGCAGGCGGTCACACATACGGTCACGCCCGATTATCTGGAGGTCGGTATCCATGCGCTCGTGGCTCTGGTGACAAGAGGCAATGTGACGATCCATGGGATCGAAGCCTCGCACCTCACATCTTTTCTCGATGTGTTGCGTCGCGGAGGGTGCGCGTGGTCGCTCACGGACGGCGGTCGCACGTTGCGCGTCGACGGTGAAGGTTCCCGCATGCGCGCGATGAGCATCCGCACGAATATTTTCCCGGGGTTCCCCACCGATCTCCAAGCGCCGTTCGGTGTCGCGATGACACAAGCAAACGGCGTCTCCCGCATCTTCGAACGACTCTACGAGGGGCGGCTCGGGTATCTCTTCGAGCTGGAGAAGATGGGGGCGCAGGTCGAAATGCTCAATGCGCATCAGGCTCTGATCATCGGACCCACACAGCTGCGCGGGAGGACCGTCGCCAGCAACGATATCCGCGCCGGTGCGGCCATGGTGCTCGCAGCACTCTGCGCAGAGGGTGAGACGACGATCACGGACATCCAGTACATCGAGCGTGGGTACGATCATTTCGATGAGAAGCTGCGGAGCCTGGGAGCGAAAATTGAGCGCGTAGAGACAAGGGATTAAGCGTGGAAGGAAACCTACGGTTTTCCTTCCACGAGCCATCCTTTCCCTTAGAGGTGTCGCTTCAGCGCGGGAACCCGCGAGACCCGCGCTTCGCGACATTTGTTTATTTATCGAGTAGAAGCATTTTGCACTCCTTGGTTCTTTCGCTACCATCTCCTTCGATGATGACATTCCAACCACTTGGCGGCCTCGCATTCCGTTGCACGGGCGGAGGAATGCCGATTGCGGTCTTCCCGGAAAAGTCCGACAATTTCGATGAGAAGACGCTCGTGCTGCTCTCCGTTCCGGAAGAAGAAGTGCGCACGCCGAATGTGCTCTCGTGGCCCGGCGAGTACAACGAGGGCGGTATATCGGTGTACGGGATCGGTCAGATGGAAGGGCAGGAAGTTTCCTATGTTGTGGAGGTCGACGGCGTGCGTTGTGCCTTCCTTGCCTCGCCTCTTCAGGATTGGACGGATCATCAGATCGAGATGGTGGGGGAAATCGATGTTCTCTCGCTCCCCGCGGAGAATGCGAAAATTGCGCAGAAGCTCATCGATGAATTCGATCCGCGCGTGATCATTCTCCTTCCGACCTCCGACAAGGAAGCGTACGCCGCGATCACGAAGCTCATCGGTGCTAAAGGCGAGGCCGTCTCGGAATACAAACTCAAGAGCTCACTTCCGGCGGAAGGAAGAGAAGTGGTGGTCATGAAGAAGTGATTCGGGGGTTTCGTAATGGCAGTCGGGGTTCTTGGCAATGTCTTCGATCTTCTTCATACTGCTTACAGCCACTGCCGGACCTCCGGCACATTCGAAATGTGGTTTCTCATTTCTCCCTCGCACAGTGATCTCCTCGTTCATTATTATGCTTCGGGAAACCGTGGAAATGGTGTTGATTCTAGGGGCCGTCCACGCCGCATTGCGCTCGTCTGAGCACAGGGGATGGGTGCTGCCATTTTGGCTTGGAGTTGCTTCGGGGATTGCGCTGAGTGTTCTCCTCGGATTTCTGATGAGAGTTCTTTCTCATTTGCCCGGTGGCAGCGCCGCGGATGTTGTGTCCGCTGCCATGAGCATCGTTGCTGCGATCTTCCTCTATGGTATGACGGTGTGGACGTGGATGCATCGAGGCGATGGAGCGGCATTTTCCCGGAAGCTGCATGAGCACGCGAGTGCCGGGAATGTCATCGGCATTTTCGCTGCCATTGTATTTGTGGTGGGGCGTGAGGGTTCGGAGGCGGTCGTTGCTCTTTTCGCCGTGCGGCCCGCTCACGACATCGTTTGGTTCGCTGCCGGAGGAGTGATGGGAATGTTAGCCGCATTTCTCGTCGGTTGGTTGTTCTCGATGGGATTCCGTCGGATTCCCCTACGGCCGTTCTTCATTTTCACGAGCATTGTGCTCTTCGTCCTTGCTACGCACCTCGCGGCGGAAGGAATCGAACAAATGGCGAGCTTGTTGTAGGAGTTTTCAGAATCTTCGTAGCTTTTTATACAATACTTTCGCTGGGTGCGGCTTTCGCACTTGTTTTCGGCCGGATGCGGTTGGAAGAAGAGAGGACTTCCTCGTAGAGATCGCGCGCACGTTCAATCATGTTAATTACTCTCTGTGGGAGCGCCGTGATATCCAATTTCTTTTCATGGCTCTTGTGGATTCCCGTGCTTTTCTCCACTTCCTTATGCCACTTCCCGTGCGCCCAAATTTTGAGTTCTTTGGCATCGACCGGAGGCTCCCATTCTAGATATGCAGAATCATGACGAAGACCGAGATGTGAGCAAAATTGGGACATGGTGTCATCAGGGTTGGCCGTGAAGTCCCCCGCGTCGACAACGACGGGATCTTCGCCTGTTTCCTGTTGTGCCCAGCGATACATTCTCACCTGCGATTCGTATCCGGCTTCGTGCCACGTGAATTGGTTGTCCTTCTGATAATGAGAGGCCAGAGCTCTCGCGGGATCACGCGTCATGAACGCGTGCTGATGGTTGTGCAGTGCCGAGAGAGGGACGATCGGCTTTCCGTTTCCCGCGAAGAGGTAGTACGACATTTCCTTTCGGAAGATGAGGCGCAGAGCATCAATGGAAGGGTGATCGGTGGGCAGGAGCAATTCCGGATGTTGCAGTTCCGCTGCAATGAGATTCCTCATATCGGCAGCTGTTTTTATCTTCGGTTCCGGCGAGTGATGCTGGAGTTCTTCGAAGTGCTGCAATCTCGCGAGACGTTCGTGTACGTAATGCGTGTCTGGTCTCCCCATGAAGTACATGCCGAAGGCCGTCGAAACGCACCTCGGGACACATTGAAGCATCAAAGCTTCCGGTTTTTCACTCGAAATTTCCATACCTTTATATTTATCATGAAATTTGACTATGTCAATGGTGGTTCACGGAAACATTATTTCAGGAGCAAGATTCCCTGATGCGCAAACGTTATGGCAACTGCGAGAAGGAGGACGCCGAGGATGCGGATTCCCCAGTGCAGATACGAAACGAAGCGCATGCGAATGAGACCCACGAGTAACACGAGCAGCATCATGCTGATCACGCATGCGATGTTGAGCGCCACCGCGAAGACGATGCTGCCGGCGAGGTTCCCTCTCGCGAAGATCGGAATGGCGACGGAGAACCAGAAGATGTAGAGGTAGGGATTGAAAATATTCGTGACCACCGCCTTTGTGAATGAGGCAGAATTCTTCGTGCCCTGGTACAGGTCTTTCTTGCGGATCGTGATGTTTTGATAGGCCAGGAGCACGAGGAACGCCGCTCCGAGAATCGACAGGATCCCGATCGCCGGCTTGATCGATCCGATCTCATGCGCCAGTAGGATGGAAACGATCGCGAAGGGAATATCGGTGAAGAGCGGGGCCAGTGTCATGATGAGTCCGGAACGCACGCCGTGTTTCAGTGTTCCCGAGAGGACGATCATCAGGAGGGGGCCGGGAGAGAGGCCGGCTCCGATACCGATCACGATGCCGGGCAGGAGAAAATCTCTGAGCATGGGGCGCAGTGTAGAGCATGTTTATCGATTGTCGGATTCGAGTTTTGAAAGTGCTCGACACCATTGAGGGAAAAGATAGTTTATGAAAGAAAAACCGTAGGTTTGTCTTTCATGCCTTCTGGTGCTCCTGGCAGGAATTGAACCTGCATTTATCCCTTAGGAGAGGATTGTTCTATCCATTGAACTACAGGAGCCTTGTGCAAAGCATAGCATTTCTCTCTTTCACCTAAACTTCTTTCCTTCGTATCGCACGAGTTTGAGGCCCGTCTGCTGCCCGAGGATTTCTTTGCTGAGGGGATCGTCGTAGTCGGAGTCGTAGACGACGGTATCGATGCCGGCGTTGAGAATCATCTTCGTGCAGATGACGCAGGGGAAGCAGTTGCAGTAGAGCGTCGAGCCTTCGATGGAGATGCCGAACTTTGCCGCTTGCGTGATCGCGTTCTGCTCGGCGTGTGTGCCCCGGCAGATCTCGTGGCGCTGGCCGGAGGGGATTCCCAATTTCTCGCGCAGGCAGCCGCCGAGCTGCGCGCAGTGCGGAACGCCGCGGGGTGCGCCGTTGTAGCCCGTCGTGAGCTGTTGCTTGTCCTTCGCGATCACCGCGCCGACCCTGCGCCGCAGGCACGTCGCGCGCTTTGCCCACGTGTACGCCACCTCCATGAAGACCTCGTGGAAGGAGGGGCGGTCCGTGCCGTCGAGGAGCTTCAGGAAATGATCGAGCTTTGCCTCGAGCTCGATGATCGTTCCTTCGTTGATGATGAAGAAGTCACAGGTGTCGAGGAGGCGGCGAACTTGCTGACCGTCCGGCGGCTCGCCGATCCCCTTCTCTCGGTTGAGCTTCTCGATGATCTGTTCGCGCGACAGATTCCCCTCTCTATTTCGCTTGAGCAGACGATCGATAATGACGTCGTCGTGCGCAAAGAGGCCGATCATCTGGAAGCCGGGGAGGCGACGGAGCTCCATCTCTTCCGCGGGGTTGCGGATGCCGTCGATGATCCAATCCTTCTCGCTGTCTTGCTCGATATGCTCTCGCACTTTCGCCGCGAGGACGCCGGCGCCGAATGTCTTTCTCAGTTCGTTGCCGATGTTCTGGAGATTCTCCCGTGTGTGTTCCATCCCGCGCTTCGTCGCCTCCTCGCGCACGATGTCGGAGAGGGAGAGCATCTGGAAGCCTCGTGCCTGCAGCATCTTTACGATTTCTCCCTTCCCCGTTCCCATGTAGCCGGTGAGTCCGACGGTGCGTGGCATGGCGTTAGTATTGCGCAGATGCGCTAATGCACAAGGGGTGGAGATTGCGTATGGCCTGCGTCCGGCAAGCATGCTTCAATGCTGGCCTATGACATTTCTTCAATCCGGCATCCTCGGTCTCGTCGAGGGCTTCACGGAATTCCTTCCGATTTCTTCGACGGCGCACCTCATGCTCGCGTCGGTTCTCCTCAAGATTGCGCAGACCGACTTTCTCAAGAGTTTTGAAATCATCATTCAGCTCGGTGCGATCCTTGCGGTCGTCGTGTACTACTGGAAGTTCCTCTGGCATCACAAGAAGATCTGGCCAACGCTGCTTGTTGCATTTCTCCCGACGGCCGTTATCGGCCTCGCGGTACACTCCGTCGTGAAGCGCTACCTCCTCGGCAATACATCCGTTGCGCTGTGGGCCCTCTTGCTCGGAGGCATCGTCTTGATCGCGTTTGAGGTGTGGCATGGCGAGAAGAAAGACGGAACGTCCGACCTCGAGAAGATCACGTACAAACAGGCGCTTTGGCTCGGCGTCTTTCAATCCATTGCCATCATCCCGGGCGTTTCGCGTTCTGCGGCGACGATCGTCGGGGGAATGATGCTTGGCATTCGCAGGCGCGCGATCGTGGATTTTTCGTTCATGCTGGCCATCCCCACGATGGCGGCGGCAACGGCGTTGGATCTCGTGAAGAGCGCGGGGTCGTTCTCTCTCGCGCAAGTGAACGTGCTTGCAGTGGGGTTCGCCGTCTCATTTCTCGCGGCGCTTCTCTCGGTGGTGTGGCTCCTGCGCTTCATCCGCAATCATTCATTCGTCTCCTTCGGCGTCTATCGCATTCTCCTCGCGTTGATCTTCTTCTTCGCGGGTTAAAGTCGTCAGATTGGTACCATGCATTCGGGACGCGGAGTACACTTGCAGTACTTTTTTCCGATGCATCATGCGCAAACGCACTCTCCTCCTTGCTCTCGGTGTTCTGATTCCGCTCGCGGCGAACGCGCTCGATTTCACGGATGTCAGTTCCCGCTACAAGGACGCACCCTTTTCCACGTCGGAAGCGGCGGGCATCAGTCTCCTGACGTCGATCGGCGCGGTACAGGGGAATCCCAACGGAACATTCACGCCTTTGCGCACGCTCAACAGAGCGGAATTTGTGAAGATTGCATTGGCGAGTCATGCAGGAACGCCCGTCAGTTCTTCCGATGCCGCATCATGCTTCCCCGATGTCCATGCGGGGGATTGGTTCAGTTCGTACGTTTGTGTCGCCAAGAAGAGCGGTGCCATTAGCGGGTATCCGGATGGACTCTTCCATCCCGAACGGTCGGTGAACTACGTGGAGGCGCTCAAAATTCTCTGTGAACTGAATGCGATTTCCTCTGCGACCGCACCTGCGGATCCGTGGTATCAGAAATATATTCTGGCGGCGCGGGCAGATGGCCTCCTTCTCCCCTCTCCCGTTTCCTACGGCGATTCTCTGACGCGCGGCCAAATGGCCAGACTCGCAGCGGGCTTCGTCGCCTTTGCGCAGGGGCAGCTGGCGCAGTACCGTCAGGCGGAGCTCGGAATTTCTTCATCGAGCGCTTCTTCGAGTTCATCATCTTCCAGTTCCAGCGTTTCCAGTACATCTTCTTCCTCGGTATCTTCCTCGTCCTCGAGTCTCTCATCGCAGAGTTCCTCGAGCGTGAGTGCGGTGGAACTTCCCGCTCGTAGTCACTTCCTGCTCATCGGCCAACTCAGTAAACCCATCTCCAATGCGACGTTCAGATCCCCTCTGGAGCCGGTGCGCGTGACCTCCATCATCGTGACGCTCAAGAGGAAAATAACGTCCATCGATTCGCTCGAAATTGTCGATCAGAACGGCACGGATATCGGCAGGCTCCCACTCGATGATGTCTACGATCCCAACGATCTCACGTATCGTGCCCTATTTACTGGAACAGGAGCGTATGAACTTCCGAAAGATGTGGAGCGCACGCTTGCGGTAGAGGCGAGAATGAAGTCTCGGGATGAGGGCGGCATATCGGGAGACCTCGTCCAGGTGGACACGATTCAACTGATAACGCAGGGGGAATGGAGTCAGGAGAGTCAGGGTGCGACCCAAACGAACTTTATATTCCCGATGCATCAAACCACGCAGGGAGACATTCTTTCGGTGACCAACGCGATGGCTGCGAACGGATCGTTGCCGGTGGGGTCGGCGCAGATGCTCGCGGCGTTTACGCTTTCGGGGATGGCCGTTTCCGGCGCCCCTTCACCACAAGTGCAAAATATGGATTTCCAAGTGAGTAAATCTTCTTCCGTTACCGTCACGAACTGGCAACTCGGGACGCAGAACAGCGCCGAGCGTATTCCCTGTTCCGTTAACGACACGATCGTGAGCTGTCTCACCATTCCCACGGATATGGGAACCGTGGATGTGACGCAGCCGCGGACGTTGCAGCTCTTTGGTGATGTCGCTGTCGATCAAGGCGCGACGAATCGAATGCTCCAAGTGCAACTGTCCGATGCGGGCGCGATCGGAACGAATGGCGCGGTGCGATGGACGGACGGTGCCACGTACTTCACATGGACGGAGCTTCAAAGCCCCCTCGCCAACGGACCTCTTTGGAGATGATGCACCCGAGGGAGAGTAGTACGGAAAGAGCTCTCAGTATTCGATGTCATCTGTCCTTCAGCACGTCTTTGATTTCCTTCGCCATGACCTCTGCGGCGGCTTTGGCCGCGTCCCGCCAGTCGTCGCCACTCGAAGCGTAGAGGATGCTGCGTGATGCGTTGACGATGGCGCCTTTTCCTTCGAGCAGGAAGCCGTTTCGCACGTCTGCGGCAGTGCCCCCCTGCGCCCCGTAGCCGGGAATCAGGAAGGGGAGGTGCGGCATGAGGGTTCGTAGATACTTCAGTTCTTCCGGGTACGTCGCACCGACGACGGCGCCGACGCAGGAGAGATTCGTTTCCGGTCCCAAATCCGAAAGTCCCCACGATTCGACGAGTTGTGCGAGATGCTCGTGGAGTGACTCGTCCCCGACGGGCAGATCCTGCAACTCTCCCGAGCTTTTATTGCTGGTTTTCACAAGGACGAAAATCCCCTTTCCGTTTTCCTTGCAGCGTTTCAAAAACGGCTGGATGCTATCCGATCCGAGGAATGGTGTGACGGTGAGTGCATCGATCGGCTTGTCCGCGCTCAGGTACGCATCCGCGTACGCTTCGCAGGTCGAGCCGATATCGTTTCGTTTGCCGTCGGCGATGACGAGAAGTCCCCTGCTCTTCGCATAGGCGCAGACCTCGAAGAAGACTTTCATTCCCTCCCATCCCAGGACTTCATAGAAGGCGAGTTGCGGCTTTACGCAGGCTGCGATGTCCGCCGTGGCATCGATGATGCCCTCGCAGAAGGCGCGGACTCCCTCGGGGGTCTTCGGAAGTGACGAAGGCAACTTGGAGAGTTGCGGATCCAGTCCAACACAGACGGGGGAAGTCTTGGCTATGCGGTCTGCCAGTGCGTCGCCGAAGGGTTGCATGGCGCCATTCTAGCGAAGGAGGAACACGAAGGCACGAGGACGTTTGTCATCGGCTGGAACGTGGCGGTCGAGAGCCGCAGAGCGAGCGATTGCAGTAGCTTGTTCCTTGTGAGGCAGGAATCCCCATCATTGTTAACATGTCGATGGCATTGCCGGGAACAGACACGGAGATGGGCAGGGAGCGAACGGAGGAATCTCCCTGAAAAACGAAACTCCCCGGCCCTTCACCATGGAAATCCTCGGGGGTGATCGTCACGCCGACATAGCTCTTCCCTCGCAGAAATTGATCCTTCGGGTCAGTAGTTACCACGATATGAACATTCAACTTACTGAAGAAGCGTCGTACATTCGCAATCTGCTCTTTCTGCTGGTTCAGATCGCTGATGAGAGTGTCTTGATGCATCTTTCGTGCGATGTTCCGCAACGCGAGCAGCAGGGCGTCGGCCGCGTTCGGTTGCAGTTGGATCGAATAGGAAGAGCCTCCGGAAGTTTGCGAACGGGTGACGGAGAGGATCGCATCCACCGTTTGGAGGAACATTTGCTTCTGCTGATCGGGGGTCAGGGAGCCGGAGCCGGCGGAGGGATTGATGAACAACGCCGATGGCGCATTCATGCCCTTGAGCGTTTCGCTCTTGAGAGAAATAGAGAACCACTTTCCTTTTATTTGAGTGAATTGCGCAGCCGTATTCGCGTCAAACATACTCCCCCGAAAATCTTTCAATTCGACGTAGGCGATTCTGTTCAGAATGCGCATCTCCCCCGCGGCTTCAATCGTCTTTCCCTGCCAAGTGGATTTCACGGTGATTCCGAGATTCATCTTTAGTGTGTCTGCCGTCTTGCCTTCGGTGGATCCCTTCACAGCAATCGAAGCGATGGAATTCTGATACGATTCATTGATTGTTCCGGAGAAGTCCATCGGTTGACCCTGCCACGAGATGTTCGTGAGGACGTCGCTCGCTTTCGTGAAGTATGCGAGAGCGGCGACGGGGAGGAAGAAGGCGAAAAGTGTTGCTGCGATGAATGTGCGACGCATGTTGCAGGAAGCGGAAAGGTGCAGTCATGGTAGAGCATCCTCGCACGAGAGGTAATCATTCTTGCATCGCGATGCTCTGGCGATACTGGAGCGCTTCCGCGATGTGAGGAGCGCTGATCGCGTCGTCGCCTTCCAGATCGGCGATCGTACGAGCGACTTTGATGGTCCGATGGTAGCCGCGGGCGGAGAGCCCCAGGAGATCGACGGCCTGGGAGAGCAGCGTTTCGCAGGGGGTATCGAGGGGGCACAGACGATCGATCTGCCGCACGTTCATTTCCTTATTCGTATGGATGGGCAGTCCTTTGAACCGCTTCGCCTGCCTTGCCCTGGCATCGCGTACGCGGGCTGCGATCTGCGCCGTGGTTGTCTGTGCCTGCGGCAGGCGCCGCAGATCTTCCATGGGGACGGCCTTCACGTCGATGCGCAGGTCGATGCGGTCGAGGAGCGGCGGGCTGATCCGTCGTTCGATGCGATGCTTCCCTCCCGGGATCATCGACGGAGGATTCATTGCCGCTACCATGATGAAGTCCGCGGGGAATGTGACACTCCCCTGCGCTCGCGTGATCGTGATGGAGCGATCTTCGAGCGGCTGACGAAGCACCTCGAGGACTTGCGTCGGAAACTCCGCGAGTTCGTCGAGGAAGAGCACGCCCCGGTGCGCGAGACTGATTTCCCCCGGCCCCGGGATCTGTCCGCCACCGACGATCGAGACGCCGCTTGCCGTGTGGTGCACGAGACGAAACGGCCTTCTCGAGAGGAGCGGCGTGTCCTTGGGCAGGAGATTGGCGACGGAATAAATCTGCGTCACCTCCAGCGATTCTTCCCTCGAGAGTGGCGGCAGAATTCCGCGGAACGCTCTCGCGAGGAGCGTCTTTCCCGACCCCGGTACGCCGCTGAGTAGCACATTGTGTCCTCCCGCTGCCGCGATTTCCATCACACGTTTCGCCTGCTGCTGGCCGCGAATGTCGCAAAAATCAATCCCCTCTTCACCAATATTTTTCGGACTGCAGGCCGATGCTTCGATCAATGGGGGTTCCTTCTCCCCGCGAAGGATGTGGAGGAGGTCCGAGAGGGAAGTGGCGGCGATGACACGGACACCGGGAACGAGTGCCGCCTCGGGTGCGTCGATCGCGGGCACAACGAGCGTCTTGATACCGAGATGTTCGCACGCGATGGAGGCAGACAGAACACCGGAGACGTGGCGCAGCGTCCCGTCGAGCGCGAGCTCTCCGAGAAAGGCGATGCTCTCCAGCTGGGAAGATTCGATGGTGATGAGATCGAGACTCAGGAGGATGCCGAGCGCGATCGCGAGGTCGTAACGCGGACCGACTTTCTTCAAATCCGCGGGAGCCAAATTCACCGTGAGTATGCGACCCGTTGGGATGCGATACCCGCTCGAGCGTATGGCCATCTTGACGCGTTGTTTGCTTTCTTGGACGGCGGCATCGCCAAGCCCGACGATAAAGAAGTGTCCTTCGCCGGGGGAGACCGCTGTTTCGACGGTGATGCGTTCGCTTTTGAGTCCGATGGTGGCAAAAGAGGTGAGAGAAGTGAGCATGGGTGGGGGAGTGCTGGAAACATCGGAAGTGTACTCTCGTACACCAATTCTCAATCAACCAAAATAGATGGACGAACGTACACCTTGAGTATAGGATAGCCCTATGCAGAAAGGAAAAGTCCCCGCCTTTCTCCGGCGCTTTATTCCCCCCTCCGTAGCACACATGAGAGTTGGGAAGGAGGGTGAGAGGCTCGCGGTTCGTTTTCTAAAGCATGAGGGACTTCACATAGTGGCGAGAAATGTACGCATCGGCAGAGACGAGATTGATGTGATTGCGAAGGATCCGGTGGATGACGTTCTTGTCTTCCTCGAAGTGAAATCTCGTTCACATAGCGACAGTGATTTTCCGGCGATGATGAGTGCCGGGCCGACGAAAATGCGAAAGATTTTGCGCGCAGCGCGGCGGTGGATTGCAGATCACGAATACGAAGGCGGTTATCGTATTGATCTCCTCTGTATTGAGGGCGGGAAAGTCGTTCACTATCTGCGAGAAGTGTCGTGGGAGCGATGAAATTCTTTTCCTCGTATGTGAAGTGTGCCATACTTCTCCCCTTTCTCTCGATTCATGGATTTTTCTTCTCTCGAAGGCGCGTATCGCGATCATATTCGCAACAAGCGAGAGATTCTTTCTCAGGGGAATCGTGTTGATTCGAAGCGTCACGCTCGCATTGAACGTGCGCTGAATGCGGAAGGATATCGTGCACTTTTCCTCCTTCGTCTTCTTCAAGAAGGCCATACTTCTCTTCTTCGAGTGATACATCCCGAGAGTGAGCGCAATGATCTGGTGCAAGCGGTCGAGGCTTTGCGGTTGCTGGAAAAAGCGACACTCTGGGGGCCACTTCAGATGGAGGGTACTGCTGAGGCTCCTTTGGAAACATCACCGCGTCATCGCAGCATTCAGCCAAGAGCTATTCTTACGGATCTTGGCTGGGTTTCGCAGGAAGAAGCCACGCTCATCCCACATACACCTTCGGATGCCGTCACCCATGCTTCTCTTCGAAAAATCCTTTCCTTAAAGTCGACTCCTGCCGGGGAGGAGATTGTGGATCGGTATCGCAAGTTTGCGGGGCTTCCACCGCGCGAGGCCATCATTGCTCTCACGGGAATAAACGCGGGAGAGCCGATGGATGACAAGATTGCACAACCAGCATCGTTCGTACCGTAACTTCTCACCACTGCGCCACGACGCGCACGTTTCCCGTTTCGATCAGCGTTTGCGCGGGCCAGCGTGAAGGATTGCGCTTTCCGCGCTGCATCTTCACCCACGTTTTTTTCTTCTCGATTCCCTTGAGGAAGAAGAGGAACGCGTTCGAGGCGAGGAGGGTCGGCATCGTCGCCGAGATGCGATCGGGAATTTCAAAATTCTCCGTGTGCGTCGCGAGCGCGAAGGCACCTTCGAATGCCTCCGGAGGAACCGGCGGGAAGAGTGAGGCGATGTGACCGTCGGAGCCCAGCCCCATCGTCACCAGGTCCGCGGGGCCTTTCGCGAGGAGTTCGCGCAGTTTCTGATCGTACAGATGCACGCATTCTTGGAGCGGTTTCCAGGTGTCCGGTGCGAGAAAGTGATCGGGGGGAAGTCCGATGGCGTCGATGAGCGCGGTGCGGATCGCCCGCTGATTGCTCGCCTCGTGATCGGGGGAAACGTAGCGCTCGTCCGTCAGATAGATCCAAACATTCGTCCATTCGATGGGGCGGTTCTTGAGGAGTTCGTAGATCGGCAGGGGAGTCGATCCTCCCGAAAGTCCGAGCACGCAGCGGCCGCTTTTCGAGAGCGCCGTCGTGACGGCTTCCTCGAGGAGCGAGGCGCTGTGTTCCAGAAATTTCTCTTCCGACGGAAGCTCAATGAGATCAAAAGCCATAGATCAAAACCAGGGAAGTCCGTCACGTTCGATCCAGCGATGTGCCGCCTCGGGGGTTGCGGCACCGGAGGGATACGTGTGGAGAGGAGTGGAGGGAAGATCGAGGTAGGTTTGGAGCGGATCAATGAAACGCCACGCGGTGCGCACTTCCTCGAAGTCGAGGAACCAATTTCGCTTCCCCGCGATCGCCTCGAGAAGCAGGAGTCCGTGATCCGGCAAACAATCGCCGACGCACACGAGGGGGTCGGTCATGATGAGCGGTCGGAAGGCGGGATCGGAGCCCCCAAGCTTCGTCTGGAGCGCGAGGCGCATCCCCGCTTCTCCTTGCAGAATGATGTCGAGGCGGTTGGGATTGCTGCCTTCTCCCACGACGCGGGGTTCCTGGAAGCGGATGGAAATGCGCGTCTCCTTCTTCGCGAGTCTCTTGCCGGTACGCAGGTAAAACGGCACGCCCTGCCACCGCGCTTCGCGGGAGAGCAGCTTCAGGGCGATGAAGGTATTCGTCCGCGAATCTTTCCGCACCCCCTCTTCCTCGCCGTACCCTTTTGCCTCTTCCTTACCGACGCTGCCCGGGCCGTATTGTCCCTGAATAATGACGTCATCGAGCGTCGCGGCGGGCGGCAGATAGAGGAGCTTCTCGGCGTCGAGGCGGTTTGTGGGAAGGGAATTTTCATCGTCACTCAGACGCATTGTGAGGAGTGCGCAGAGCTCGAGCAGGTGGCTCTGGATCATGTCGCGCAGCGTTCCCGTGTGTTCGAAGTAACTCGCGCGCCCCTCGATGCCGACCGTCTCCGACGCCGTGATTTCCACGTGGTGGATGAGCGTGTTTTTAAAGAGGCGTTCGAGGATGGGATTCGCGAAGCGCAAATAGTAGACGTTGCGCACGGCTTCTTTCCCGAGGTAGTGATCGAGCAGGAAGATCTCCTCGTCTTTCAGACAGTGGGTGAGCTGGTCGCGGATCTCCTCGAAGCTCTTCATATCATGACCCACCGGCTTCTCGACGATGCAGCGGAAGGTGCCGCCTTCTCCGCGGATCTGTGCGGCGCAGAGTCCTTTGAGCGTGGGGATCATGACTTGCGGCGGGATGCTGAGGTAGGCGAGGCGCACGGTATTCCCCCATCCTTTCCCCAGAATTTCCAACTCCCCTTTCAATCGTTTCATATCTTCCGCGCTGTCGTACTGCCCGGCGCAGTAGTGGACGTGCGAGAGGAATTCCTCAAGGGCGGATTCCGTCACTTCGAGCATGTCCGCTCGAATCGCGTCCGCGACAAAGGAGCGAAACGTATCGCCGTCCATCTTGGTGCGGCTGTATCCGACGATGGCGTACTGCGAAGGTAATCGCTTCTTGAGAGCGAGTGTGTAGAGCGACGGGTAGAGCTTCAGCTTCGCCAAGTTTCCGGAAGCACCGAAGAGCAGGAGCGAAAAGGGGCGGGAGGCGGAGAGCATGAGAGACAGGATTGTAGCATCCGTCGTTCAAAGTGAATGTTAAGAAACTTCGCAGAATCCCATGCCGGAGGCAAAGTTGATTTTCCTGTGCACGATGCTAGGATTCCCTCACATCATCGTCCTACCACGGGCGTTCGCGAACGCCGTGGCCTATCAAGAGAGACGCCGAGGGAACTGGCCCGCACGAAGCGTCCCCCAACCATCCGGAAGACCGGAACGGTGGGAAATCCAGCCCCGCCCGGGGAAGATAGCTCTGCTCTCCTTCTCGTCACGCGGGAAGGCGGTTTCTCAAATTCTTTTTCCCCTTCTCCTATGTCCCACTTCTTCACTTCGGAATCCGTGACGGAAGGTCACCCAGACAAGCTCTGCGATCAAGTCTCCGATGCCATTCTCGATGATGCGCTGAGGCAGGACAAGCGTGCACATGTGGCGTGCGAGTGTCTTGCGACGACGGGGCTCGTGGTGGTCGCGGGTGAAATGCGCACGGCGGGATACGTCGACATCGCCGGGATTGCGCGCGAGACGATCCGACAGATCGGATACGATGACGCGGCGTACGGGTTCGATCACCGGGCATGTGCGGTGATGGTTTCCGTCGGCGAGCAGAGCACGGATATCCAGATGGGAGTCGATGAGGAGAAGAACGCCGTGCACGAGCAGGGCGCGGGGGATCAGGGGTTGATGTTCGGCTATGCATGCGACGAGACGCCGGAACTCATGCCGCTGCCAATTTCGCTCGCGCATGCGCTGACCAAAAAGCTTGCGGACGTGCGCAAGAAAAAAGGTCTCCCGTACCTGCGTCCGGACGGCAAGAGTCAGGTGACGATTCAGTACGGCGATGACGGGAGGCCCGAACGCATCGATTGCATCGTCGTGTCGACGCAGCACGCCGACACCGTTTCGCACGAACAAATTTCCCGCGACATGACGGAGCAGGTCATCCATCCGGTGTGCGAAAAATTCCTCGATGCGCGGACGAAGATATACGTCAATCCGACGGGACGATTCGTGATCGGTGGCCCCCCGGGGGATTGCGGACTCACCGGCCGCAAGATCATCGTCGATACGTACGGTGGTTACAGCCGGCACGGCGGCGGCGCTTTCTCCGGCAAAGATCCGAGCAAGGTTGATCGTAGTGCAGCGTACGCGGCGCGCTGGATCGCGAAGCATGTCGTGAAGGCGGGGCTCGCGCGCAAGTGCGAAGTGCAAGTGGCGTACGCGATCGGCATCGCCGCGCCCGTCTCCGTGCACGTCGAGACATTCGGCACGGGCAAGGTATCGGATCGGCAGTTGGAGAAGGCGATTGATGGTGTATTCGATCTCCGTCCCGCTGCAATCATCCGCGATCTCGATCTTCTGAGACCCCAGTACCGACAGCTCGCGACCTATGGACATATGGGTCGGGAGGATCTGCAGGTGAAATGGGAGGAGACGAACCGCGTGGATGCTTTGCTGAAGGCCGTCTAAAGTCTTGTATCTTTGACAGGACGTACAGCTCCTTTTGCTTCAATCGACAATTTCAGTGGAGCCCTATCCTCTGCCGAAAAGTCGATTTGGAGCAGAAGGAGTATCCTGTAGCTATGGAATTCCCCGTTTCTCTCTCACCGGATCTCATACAAAAAGCCCGTGAGCTCGGGATTCGCGGTGGAGACGTCGAGGAGCGCTTTACGCGGGGGAGCGGTGCGGGTGGACAGAAGATCAATAAGACATCGAGCACGGTGCAGCTGATGCATCGGCCGACCGGTATCGAGGTGAAGATGCAGCGGCATCGCGAGCAGTCGCGCAATCGTCTCTCAGCTTGGAAGCTTTTGATTTTAAAAATCGAAGAGCGGGTGAAGGGTGAGGAATCGCAAATGCAGAAGAGCATATTTAAACTACGGAAGCAGAAACGCAAGAGATCCAAGCGGGCTCAGCAAAAAGTTCTCGATGCCAAGAAGAAGAGGGGAGTTACCAAGGTGCTGCGAAGCAACGTACAACTCTGACTAAATCTTCTTCACCGTTGCCCCCGGGTAGTAGTAGCGCAGGATTTCCAGTGCGCCTTTCCCCTGCTTTGCCTGCCCCTTGGCGCCACAGCCGGACATGCCAACGCCGTGCCCCGAGAGCGCAAGTCCTGCGCACCAGGGATCGGGCTTCGACGCGAAGATCTCCGCATGCGGGAAGTTGGTCCAGCCGACCTCCGCGGGAGAGCGCGTGCGTCCATCATCGGAGGAGAAGTACGGGATCCGCAGCACATCTCCGTTTGCGGTGAGCACTTCTCCGGCTGTTCGCTGGATGATGCCCGCCCACTGGGGATTCTTCGCTTCAAACATCGCGCCGGCATACGCCTGGAATTCCGCTGGGTTGTCGGAGGCATCGTAGGGCTGTCCCGGGAATTTGCGGTGCGCGGGATTCATCCAGTATGCGGCGTAGGTGCGAGCCGCGATGGCAAAGGCTTCCTGCTTGGCGGCGGGCTCCGTATCCGGCTCCTCGCTGATGCCCGCCATGTAGGCTTCGAGCGGCAGCTCGTCGATGAGTGCCAGTTGTCCGTCGATCACGCGGCATTCGAGGATGCCGCGGAAGAGATTGCCGGCCTTGTGCCAACCGATGATGGCGTTGAAGCCGTTTAGGGAAGAGACGCGGACGACGCCCGACGCAATGTCCTTTCCGTTGATCGATCCGATGCAGTCATTGCCGCTCATGCGCAGCGTCAGTACGCCAGCATTGAGCGACTGCCCATTCACGACGCTCGTCGAGAGGAGTGAGAGCGATTCCCTTCCGCTCGCGAGCGTGTCATCCGTGAGACGCACGCGGATTGTTTCCCCCACCCTCGATCCCTCCCCCGGGGGGGGAGGGAAGGAAGGAGTTGATGACACCGCGACTGTGGTTGGTGGCGGCAAGGAAACGCGCACGGAGGAAGAAGAGGATGACGAGGAGCTTATCGTCGGAATGACGTAGCCCTGCGACGCACTCGTGGGACTGCCGGGGATCTTCAGTCGCATGCCTTCTGCGGTGAGCGAGTACGTGACGCCGCCGAGCTTGAGGGTCGTCGTTCCGCGCGAAAGCGGCAGACGCACATCCAGCGTAATGGTGAGGGAGCTTGAGGGGGCAATCGCTGCAGGAGAGAGGAGTGTGTCTCCGACGTGAACGAGTCCGCTGTTTCGGACAACCCAGACGCCGAGATCGGGAGAGGAGCGGAAGACATTTCCGAGAAAGGCCTGTGGAGCAACAGCCTGAGAACCCGTGCGGTACTGGGTGGTAATCTGAAGATCCATGCCTGGCCTGCCGCTGAGCGAAACGGCACCGACGGGGGAGAGGCCGGCGGCTATGGCCGGGCCGCTATAACGATAATCGGGTGGCGGAGGCGGATTGGCTGGAGAGGAAGGAGAAGATGGAGCTGCCGGAGGGGGAGCAGTCGGAGGGGGGAAGGTGATGTTCGCATCGAGTGTTCCCCTACGGACATTGGAGAGGACCTGGCCGAGAACGTTGTAGAGGTAGAAGCCCGGGCAAGAGGTGGAGAGCAGATCACGATGGCCGACGATCGGAGGGAGCGACTTACCGTGGAAGAGGACATTGCGGGAGAGATCAATGTTGTATTCCTTTCCCAACGTATCGATGAGCCACTGGAGGCTGCGCATCTGAGCCTGTGTCGGTTCTTCCACTTCGAAATTCCCCATCAGCGCCACGCCTAATGTTCCGATATTGTTGCAGTACGCGTGACCTCCGACGACATATTCACCGCCGCTGCGTCCCTGGTAGATCTGTCCCGTTTCATCGATGACGTAGTGGTAGCCGATGTCTCCCCAGCCGCGGGATACGGCATGATACTGGTAGATCGCGCGCATGCGCTCCACGCCCGGGCGCGGATCGCCGCTCACCTGTTCGCTCGTGTGGTGGACGACGATGAGTCGGACGGCGGGGGAATACTCGTGCGGCCAACGCAAGTGCCTCCCGTATGCATCCGTGGTCACGGTGCGTGCGAGACGGAATTCTGTGGGATACTGTTGTTGCATCTGATTGCATGCCTGGATCCGCCCCGCGGATTCGGTGAGCGTGTCGCTGCCGTTTCGGGAGGTCGTATCGGAGACATTGAGTGGCGAGGAGACAGGCAGTCCGTCGTAGAGGAGCGACTCATTCGCTCCCCAATCCATGCGCGAGAGGATTTTCGGTTGTCCGACATTCGTGAGCGAGGCCACGTCGTAATGCGTGGGAGCGGACGAGATGCGGATCGGGTGCATCGTGACAGAGAGATCCTTCCCGCGCAGGCGTACCTGTGAGACCGCGTGCCCGAAAATCACGAGGTTGGATTCCGTGGAGGCAGGATCGTCCTCCGTATCCCTCGCAAGCTTCGTCCATGGTGACCAGGTGCTACCGGTCAGGCCGCTCACGTCGAGATTAATCGTAGCACCGCTGACAGAGAGCGCATCGATGGGGGGATCGAAATACTTCGTCAGTTCCGACGGAGACGACTGCGGAAATTCTGCTGCTGCCAGAAAGACCAGCGGAAGCAGCGCAATGAGGAAGAGCGATCTGCGCATCGGGAGCGAGTATACGATGTCGATGCAGATGGCACAGGGTTTTTCACGGATAATTCCTTCGGTTGGCTAGCGATAAGTGAAAAGCTGATTGTCACTTCCTCTTGTGCAACGGTGCGCGCGAAGGAGATTAAGACAGCACTTCTTCGTAGCGATCGATCATTTTCTCGAGTGTGAAATATTCGTGCGCGAACGTCTTCCCCGTGGCTCCGATGGCCGCACGCTTCGTCGGATCGCGAAGAGTATTCAATGCCGCCTGGAGTGCGCGGACATTTCCCGCTTCCACAATGAGGGCATTCTCTTCGTTGGTCAGGTATCCGGCGATGCCGCAGGCGTCGGTGACGATCGTGGGGATGCCCACACTCATCGCTTCTGCTGCGACGAGGCCGAACGGATCGTGTTCGCGCGACGGAAGGACGAAGACATCGATCGATTCAAAGAACGCTTTGAACTCCGTTTCGCCGCAGAGCAGCCGCATGTGCGGGTTGTCGTCGAGGAGGCCGCGAATGTACTCCTCGTCCCGTCCGCGTCCGACGATCGTGAGATCGATGTTGCCTTCGCTGCGAACCGCTTCGATGAGCAGATCGACACCTTTCTCCCGGCTCAGCCGTGCGGCAGTCCCGACGAACAGTGTGTCCCGCGCGGATTCTCGGTGCACGATTCCCGCGAAGCGATTGATGTCGATGCCGTTGGGGATCGTCACGATGGTGTCGGGTTCCCATCCTAATTCCTCGTAGAACTTGCGACTGAGATCCGAGACGGCAATCGTCGTTACGTTCCTACTCAGTGAACGCAGGAGGGGGAGCCAGGGGTTCTTCCTCAGCCACGCTCCAATCTTGTCGTGCTCGACCCAGAAGACGCGCATGCCCCGCGCGAGCGCCAGTGGCGTGAGGAGGAGCTTCTCCGTGAGGCTCAGCATGACGATCACATCGGTATCGTGAAAGGTATTCAGAAGACTCTCGAGTTTGTAGCGCATCGATTTCTTCCTCCAGAGGAAGCTCACTGCCTCCCACCGCGTGACGGGCGGCGGCCCTATATGTTTTTCGAATGTCTCGATGCCATGATCGCGGCAGAGCTTGAGCAGGATGGAGCAGCTTCCGGCGAACGCGACTTCTTTCCCGCGCCTTTGCAGCCCTTCCATTAGGGAGAGGGTTTGGATTTCCGCGCCGCCGAGCGCGCTTTCCAGCGGAAATCGAGTGAAGAGGATTTTCATGAGGGGAGTGAGGGTTGAAGGCAGGGTGGCATACGCATCATCAGGGTTTCGCGATCCTCTCCTGTCCTCCCATGTAGGGTCGCAGCACGTCCGGGATGGTCACGCTTCCGTCGGCGTTCTGATAGATCTCCAGGAGGGGAATGAGGATGCGAGGCGAGGCGATGAGCGTGTTATTAAGCGTGTGAACGAAACGTCGCTTTCCGTCTGCTCCCTCATACTTCATGTTGAGACGCCGCGCTTGGAAATCACCGAGGTAGCTGCATGAATGGGTTTCGCCGTAGGATTTGCGGCTCGGCATCCACGTTTCGATGTCCTGTTGGAAGAGTTTCCCCTTGCCGAGATCGCCGGTGCAGATCGTGAGAACGCGGTACGGAAGGCCGAGCGCCTGCAACACCTCCTCCGCGTTCGTGCGGATTTCCTCGAACATTTTCATGGCGATATCGGTGTCCGCCTCGCAGAGCACCACTTGCTCGATCTTCTGGAATTGATGGATGCGGTAGAGGCCCTTTGTATCTTTGCCGTATGTCCCCGCCTCGCGCCTGAAGCACGGCGAAAATCCGGCATAGCGCTTGGGGAGTTCACTCGCCGGGAGCGTCTCACCCATGTGGTAGCTCGCGACCGTCACCTCCGAGGTGCCGATGAGGAAGAGATTGTCCGGCTCGATCGCCGCGTCCTTCTCGCTGCGTCCTCCCACGGCGTAGATATTCGTCTGATCCCCTCCCGGGAAGAACCCCGTTCCCATGAAGCACTCGTACGCTGCGAGGTAAGGCGGCGTGAACTGCGTCCATCCTTTCTTACGCAGGCTGTCGAGTGCGAAGAGGAGCACGGCCATCTCGAGCCTCGCTCCGTCCCCTTTCAAATAATAACTCCGTGCCCCGGCCACCTTGGCGCCGCGGGGGATATCGATGATGTCGAGCGCCTCACCGAGTTCGACGTGATCTTTGGCGTTGGAAATGGACTCCGGGATCGTCCCCCACTTCTTCATCTCCACGTTTTCCGATTCGTCCTTTCCGGTCGGAACTTGGGGGAGGGGAATGGCGGGAAGTAGAAGCTGCCGGTCGTTCCACTGCGTTTCGATGGTTGCGAGATCGTTTTCCTTGCCCTTGAGCGTCGCATCGAGTTCCTTCATCTCGGTGATCGCCTGCTTCTTCTCATCCCCTTTCATCGTCGGCACGCGCGCGCTCACGGCGTTCTTCTTCGCGCGCATCTCCTCCACCGTCTGGATGAGGTCGCGGCGCTGAGAATCGAGCTTCAGGAAAGCGTCGACATCCACCGTGATGCGCTTTTTCTTCGCGGCATCCTTGTAGGCATCCGGCCGTTCGCGCAAATCATTGAGGTCGATCATGCCAAAGAAGTGTAGCAACTTCTCTCACGCAGGAGAAATTGCCCTCTTCTATTCAAGCGAATCCGCGAGAGCGGGATTGGGAATTAATATCCCCGGTGCAATTGGTAAGGCCGTGCCCGGAGTATCATGAATTCCGAACACACGACCAAGATGCGCCTTTGCTGCTCCTGCCCTTGCTCTTATTCCAGCTTGTATTCTTTCCTTCGCTGAGTCGTTTACAGGGGATGTGGGGATTTCGGTGGTGTGGATTGGCTCTTCGGGGAGACCAGTCCTTCCCATCGAAGGGTTCTGAAGGCCGACTATCCGTGCATCCGTTCCGATATCAGCTGGCGTTTGCTGTTGCATGGCGGAAGTATAATAGTTATTTTGCAATAGTCAATGCGTATGTCAAATACAAAGGGGAAGGCTTTGATAGGGCTTGAGATGCTTGCCCCCGCGTGTCATGGTGAGGTGCTCGTGTCTCCGCCTTCGTGGCTTTTTGCTACGCAAAAAGCACCTCAGGCTGACACGGAAAGAAACTGAAGGGAGAAGCAAGCCACGAACCATCACGCGGGACAAAGTTATTTCCTCGGCTTCCCTCCTCGCCGTTGAGAAAAATATTTCAGCGCTTTCTGATCTTTTCTAATCAACGCCTCCTTCTTCTTCCGACTCCATCCCTTTACTTGTTTCTCAAAATCAATCGCATCCGTGATCTCCGAAAACTCCACGGCATACACGAGCTGCACCGGACGGCGGCGATGCGTGTATGCCTTCGGATCCCATCCTATCTTGTGTTCCCCGATACGCTTCTCTAGATCATTCGTCACACCGACATAGTACGAATCGTCAGCGCAGCGGAGCATGTAGACAAAGTGGGAGCCCATATGAGGGTAAAATCCTACCCCCTTTATCTTCTCATCAAGTGACATTTCTCTACCGAAGCCCTATAATCGCAAGACATGGCCAAAGATATTCCCTTCCGGCTCGTCGCGCCTTTTTCACCCACGGGAGATCAGCCCGTGGCGATCGAGAGGCTCGTTGAGGGGCTCAACGCGAAGGAGGTGCATCAGACGCTCCTCGGTGCGACGGGAACGGGCAAGACCTTTACGATGGCCAATATCGTCGCGCAGGTGCAGCGCCCGACCCTCATTCTCGCACACAATAAGACCTTGGCCGCGCAGCTGTGCAGTGAGTTCCAGTCGTTCTTCCCGGACAACGCCATTTCCTACTTCGTCTCCTACTACGACTACTACCAGCCGGAGGCGTACCTTCCGACGACCGATACCTACATCGAGAAGGACGCATCCATCAACGAGGAGATCGAGAAGTTCCGTCACGCCGCGACGTACAATTTGCTGACGCGCAGGGACGTCCTCATCGTCGCATCGGTCTCGTGCATCTACGGACTCGGCAACGTGGAGGATTACGAGGCGCTCGCGATCAAGCTCGAATGCGGGCAGCAGATCAAGCGCGATCAGTTGCTGCGCCGCCTCACGGATATCCAGTACCGGCGCTCGGGCATGGATTTCAAGCAAGGGATGTTCCATGTCCTCGGCGATACCGTCGAGATTTTCCCGCCGAGCGGCGATACGGCGATCCGGCTCGAGATGCCGTACGACGAGATCGAATCGATTCAGGAAGTCGACAGTTTCACGGGGGAGGTGCTCAAGGAGCTTCAGGATGTGATGGTTTTCCCCGCTTCGCACAACGTGACGACGCAGGAGAAGATCGACCGCGCGATCGTCGAGATCCGAAACGATTTGAACATCCGCGAGAAGGAGCTGCTCGCCGCGAACGAACTCGTGAAAGCGGAACGCATTCGCACGCGCACCGAGTACGACATCGAGATGCTCAAGGAGACCGGGTACTGCACGGGTATCGAGAACTACGTCCGTTACTTCGGCGAGCAGGCGCCGGGCCAGCCCCCTTCCACGCTCCTCGACTACTTCCCCGACGATTTCCTCATCATCATCGACGAGTCGCACATCTCGATTCCGCAGGTCGGCGGCATGCATGAAGGGAATCGCAGCCGCAAGCAGACACTGATCGATTATGGCTTCCGCTTGCCGTCATCCCACGATAACCGACCGCTGAAATTCGACGAATTCGAGCAGAAGGTGGGGCAGCGGATCTACGTGTCGGCGACGCCGGGCAAGTACGAGTTCGCGCACACGGCAAAGACGTCTCTCGTGGAGCAGATCATCCGTCCGACGGGGCTGATCGATCCTCCGATCACGGTGAAACCGACGAAGAAACAGATCGACGACATCATGGTGGAGATCACCGCGACCATCAAACGAGGCGAGCGCGTGCTCATCACGACGCTGACAAAGAAGATGGCCGAGGACCTGACGCAGTATCTCAAGGATGCCGGGCAGAAGGTGCGTTACCTCCACAGCGACGTCGAGACGCTCGAGCGCATCGAGATTCTGAGGCAACTTCGCATCGGCGACATCGACATCCTCGTGGGCATCAATCTTCTGCGCGAGGGATTGGATCTTCCCGAGGTGAGCTTCATCGCGATTCTCGACGCCGACAAGCAGGGGTTCCTCCGCTCGCGCGACGCGCTCATCCAGACGATCGGGCGCGCGGCGCGCAACGTCAACGGTCACGTGACGCTCTACGCCGACAAGATGACGGACGCGATGGACGCGGCGATCAAGGAGACGTATCGCAGGCGCGGGATTCAGGAGGCTTACAACGAGAAGCACGGCATTACGCCGCAGACGATCGTGAAAGCCGTGAGGGATATCGCGGAGGAGGGGAAGAAATTGGAACTGCGCCGTCCGCACTACGATCATACGAAGATTCCCAAAGACGAGAAGAAGCGTCTCATGGATGAGCTGGAGCGGCAGATGGAACTCGCGTCGCAGAACCTGGAATTTGAGAAAGCGGCGGATCTGCGGGACGAGATCGAGCTTCTGCGACGGGAGAAGTAGGATGAAGGGGAAGCTGTTGTGTGAAGAGTTTTTACCGTGTTGCTCTTCGATACGTTTACGCGTGTCATGGTGAGGTGCTCGCGACTTCGCCTTCGTGGCTTTTTGCTACGCAAAAAGCACCTCAGGCTGACACGGTAAGAAACTGAAGATAGAAGCGAGCCACGAACCATCACGCGAGCACCCCTCAAATGCCATCCTCATATTCTGTTATGAACGGTTGCGGTTTCAACATTTCTGCAATTTCCCGATCCACTTGTTCTGAGATCTACCTCCTAGATCTTTCCTCCGGGGTTTCCACTCTCTCTACCGGTGGGGCTTTCTTGCGCTCTTGCTCCAATGCTTGTTCGTGCATGTTCATAGGTGAATGGAGAAGGGCGAGTATCCTCTTCCCAAGGGAATACGGTGTCAACAGGGCTTTTCATGAAGATACATTCCCTTGTGCCGTTATAGGGAACCGATTGGACTTATGCTCGTAAGCGTCGTTGTATCCTAGACACGACATCGTATCCGGAAAGACTGTACAGCGGTCGCCGACGTCACGATCAATCACTCCAGAATTGTACCATGCGTTGTAGCGTTCCCGGTCGCTTTCGGAAACTCGTTCAGGCTGGCTCAGCGCAGTTTGCTCACTCTCCTGCCTCACGAGTACGAATTTATTGGGTTTTCCTTGATAGCCGTGAGTGTGTCCTTCTCTTGCCACTGCGTCACTGACGATCGCCATATAACGATCCCCATCATCTTGTCTATCGAGCTGCCCCAAATTATATCCTTTGGTATACCGCTGCTCCTCAGACTCGCGTGCTTCAGGCTGGTCGGGAGTTTGTTGCCTGCTCTCTTGCTTCGCAACGACGAATTTATTGGGTTTTTCTCCAAAAGCATCGTCATATCCTTCTTTTAAATGGGCATTCGCAAAGCTTATGCAACGCTGTTCGTTATCTCTCCTATCCATGAGCCCCAGCGTATAGCCTTCAGTATATTGTTGTTCTTCATAGGGAAGATCCTCGTATCGATCGGATTGAGCCACCGGTGCCTGTTCATGAGAGAGGTCATCTCCTTTGGGATAGCCGAGATAGCCGGACAGGTACGCCGATTGTGCGGCCATATCAGCGATTCTGTCTTGGCGACTAGTCTTGTCGTTCGCTTTGTCTCTTTTCCCGAATTCGTACCATTTGTCGAAATATTCTTGCGTGAAGGGGCGAACAAATGCTCGAGGTAAACCTTGAAAGGCACTTCGGTATCCGTTCTTTTCAATATCATTCTCCGCGTTATCTTCATTGGTTTGATTTCCCTGGAAACGATCCATCTCCCCCGCGTCGTATCCGCTGTTGTACCACTCTGCCTGCGTAAGAGTTTTTTCCTGCTCCGGTGCGGGTTTTTGTATGGTTTTCGATGTGCGAGCAGAGGCGCGACCAATTTCATAGCCTCGCTTTTCTATAAGACAAGTAATGCGATCCGAACGATCTTGCAAATCCGCCTCCTGGATCCCGTGCGTATAGCCTCTGGTAAACGTCTCTCTGATCAAATTTTGCTCAAAAGAACTTATACTTACTATTTCATACTTTCTGCCGTACTTGCGTCCATCCTGATAACCGAATCTTTCGACGGGATTCTCAATGCGACTCGAATGATCAACACCCGCAGACCCGGCGACTCCCGCAAGATACCCCCTGACAAAGAGAGCGATTTCCGTGAGTGATTCGCTTCCTTCCGACGCTTCCTTCCCGCGCACGAAATTGGTTCCGCGAACATTTCCGTAATAGGCATCCTTGTAGCCTTCTATTTCTTGCAGGTCAGAGAACTGATCCACATTAAGGGGGCGATTTTGAAGATCATCCTTCACTCCTTTATCGTACCCACGATCATAGCGCTCCCGTTCCGTAAGGCCGCTTTGTGTTTCTCCGCGATCTCGAGAGGTGGGAAGAGTCTGCGGGGGTGGTTCGCAAGGGTCTCCCCAATATCCGGCACTGTATGGAATCCTCTTCTCAGCTGTATCAGTTGTGTGGGAAGTGCCATTTCTACTGTCTTCTTGTCCCGTTCTATACCAGTGCATATAGAAGTCATGCGGTGAGAGTGCTTCAACTTTTTCAGCCGCTGCTCCAGATCCGCGTGCCGGTTCCGCAGGAATCGTTTCGGGACACTCACCGTCATACCCCGCGAGGTATCCTCTCACCTCATCTTCATCATGGAATACATGTGAGCGGTTGCTGCTTCCGTTCATCCAATCACTCCTCCCATTCGCATACCCAAAGTCATAACGTTCTTGTCGGGGGTTTGACGTCTTTTGTTCCGGTGCGCGTGATTGATGCCTCTGCGCCGCCGCTTGTTGCAGCGAAGGCTTTTGTTGTATGTGTCTTGTCTCCATGTGGAAATGTCGGCGGGGCTTGCCAAAGAAACCATCATCGTAGCCATCCTTTGCTATCTCGGTTTTTTCCCGCGCGCTGTGGTAGCCATTCATTTGGCTAAAATCGTTCTTTCCGCGGTCGTATGCATCGTTATAGATTATCTTGTCCTCCGGTGTGCCTTGCTCCGGCAGCTCTCCCGATCCGCGCGTCGGCGTTGCCTGCTGTGCGGGGGGAGATCTGTGACCGGAACCGAAAGGGGAACCATAGTAGTCATAGTCATTGCTGAAGAATGATTCTTTGGGCACCGCCGATCGATAGATTTGGACCGGGCCATTGCGCTGTGCATCTTCATCCCTATGAGCTTGGATTGCGTCGTGCAGACGTTTATCTTCTTCCCTCACTCCCAGAACCTGCTTCACGCGTCTGCGGCAGATCTTCATCCCTCGCGAGAGTGTGTGGCGCTTATTTCTGTTCACATAGGTTTCATTCTCGACCAGTGCACTCAAGGTGGATAAGTCATGCGGCGACATCCTTTCGTAATCATGGATGCGCTTGCGCTCAAGATTGTGGTGATTGGACATGGGGATATGAAGAATGGGGGCTATCTTCTTCCCACGAAATTACTGTGTCAATCGGGCTTTGCGTGTTCTAAAGGAAGGACTCGGATCGTTTATCCTCTGGCTTCGTACAAGACTCCTTCACCGCACCCGGTAGAAATCACTGGCCCCAATGTGCATATCCAGCTGCAATTGCACACCCCGTTGGCCGCTCTAGGGTTTGATCCGCGGGCGCCTCCTGCTTCGCAGGAATGTGACAAGAGAAGACTTCTGCAGCGGCAGCGCGAAATCGTGGATCAAGCGCGATCCCACACCATCCATACGTCTCGGGAGACGCAGCAGTTTTTTCTACGTCTCCGCTGCGCGGCTGCTCGTCGTGTTCTGAAGCGCATTCGATTAGATCACTCGTTAAACGAGTGAGATCGCCCGCAAGACGCAAATTCGTCATTATTACTTCCTCAGGGGTTCGCGGGGATGCCTCTTCCGGTTGTAGTTCTGGGTTGTTCATAGATGAATGGAGAAAGGCGAGTATCCTCTTCCCGAAGAAATGCCGCGTCAAGTATGCTGAGTTCCGTCATTCGTTCCTCCTCTCCCATGCGCCGATTCACCCTCCTCTCCGTCGTCGCGGTTCTTGCGATGACCGCTTCCGCGTGCGTGAGCAATGCGCAGGGAGGATCGACGGCAAGCGCATCCTCTTCGTCGCATGCTCAGAAAATTCTTACAAACACGTCATCCGTTTCATCATCATCGAGCTCTCTTCCCGCTCCCGCAGCGAAGCCTGTTTCCTTTCACATCCCCATTCTCGTCTACCATCACATCCGTCCGACCGCCGGATATCCCAAGACTACGTGGAGCTGGAAGATGTCCGTGACGCCGTCGGTATTCGCGAAGCAGATGCAGTGGCTCGAGGATCATCACTACACGACGATCTCGCTCGACACGTTCGTGAAGATTGCGAAGGGGGAGATGCGCGGTCCCGAGAAACCCATTGTCATCACGTTCGACGACAACAACGAGAACGTGTTTGTGAGCGGCTTTCCGATCTTGAAGAAGCACTGGTTCACCGCGACGTGGTACGTGATCACGAGTCGTATCGATAAATCCAAGGACTCTCTATCGAGCGCGCAGATCAAGGAACTCTCGCAAGCGGGGATGGATATCCAATCACACAGCGTTACGCATCCGTGGCTCACATCGCTCTCCGTTTCACAGCAGAAGTGGGAATTGGATGAGAGTCGCAAGACGATCGAGGCGCTGACGGGGAAGCCCGTTCGCCATCTCGCCTATCCGCTCACGATGCAGAATGCACAGGTGCGAAGCGTCGTTTCGCAGGAAGGGTATGTGACGGGGACGATCATGGATCCGCGCCCCGCGACGCAAAAGGATGATCTGCTGAAGCTGCCGAGGATCATGATGACGGATGATACGGGGCTTGCGCAGGCGTTGCCGTGAATGAGGATGCCGAAGAATTTTTGGCTCGCTGAGCCGTATACATGGGAGACGCACAGCAGCAAGCGTGTCATGGTGAGGTGCTCGCACCTCCGCCTTCGTGGCTTTTTGCTAAGCAAAAAGCACCTCAGGCTGACACGGTAAGACCCTGAAGAGGGAAAGCGAGCCACGAACCATAGACACATTGCGTGTCGCCCTTCGACGGGGCTCAGGGTGACACGTTACTTGCTGGATGCCGAAGACGCCGACGATTCTTTGGAAGTGGATTGTATTTTATTCAGCACCAGCTTCGTCGCACTATCCACCATGCCGCTTGGGCGGAGCTTGTTCTTCTTCTGGAAGGCGATGAGCGCGGTCTTCGTTGCCTGATCGAACGTGCCCTTCTTAAAGGTCCCAGAGAGGAACTTCTGCTGTGAAAGATATGTTTGGAGAGCGGAGACATCCGTGCCCTGCATTCCCACAGTGAGTGTCCGTGTGAACGACTTAATGGAAGGAGTTGAAGAAGGAGTGACTTTAGGAGTTGCCGCTGTAGAGGAGAGTGCTTGAAGCTTCTGCTGGGTCGAAACATCGGCGATGCCCGTGGGCTTGATGCCGACAGTCTGCTGGAACTTGAACACGGCCTTCACTGTATTCGCATCGTACGTTCCCGTGACGGGGCCGGTGAGAATCTTCTGCTTGAGGAGGATGTTCTGAAGTGCAGAGACGTCCGAGCCTGCCATGCCGGTGTGGAGAGTGCGAGGAGGGGAGGATGAGGAGCTTCCTGCAAGGTTCTGCGTCACACCCTTCACTCCCTGTTGCCCCGAAACACCAAGAGTTGTGACGTTTGTTCCTGCAGTTTTTCCGACACCTCCACCCCCACCGCCGCCTCCTCCACCGCTCCTGCGGGGCGCGGAAGAAATGCTGGAGGAAGATGATTGTATTGGGCCGACAACAATCATCGTTGCAGGAGATCTATTGGATGTTTCTGTTGTTAAGAAATTTAAACTTTGCGAAACTGCAATACTATGCGTTCCGTCATTTAAATGTATTTGCGCTGACCATAAGCCGCTTGCGTCTGCGGTAGCGCTTGCAATTGCAGAATCGCCGTCGAATATTTGGACGTTTGCATCAGCCAATGCCGTTCCACTTAAATCAATATCGTTATGTTCAGTCATATCACCCGAATGTAAAATTCTCGAACCCGATCCTTCCGATAACTCTGGCGGCAACGTATCCGTTTGTTTTTTTGTTACTAAAACCGCCATGCCTGAAAAAAGCTGATTGCCAATGCGAGTAGGAATCGGAGAGAAAAGAGCGATTGCTCCATCCGATCTCTGCGCAATCGGCCCATAGAACGCTTCCAAGCCACCTCCCATATTGTCATAGAAAACAGGGTCGAGTGTTCCATCCGCATTAATTCGGACTAAGTTTCCTGTAGTGTGTCCATTAAATGATGTGAAGGAACCCGCTAAGAGAATTTTATCATCCGGCTGAATGATAACGGGATAGAGAGTACTATTCGGTCTAATCTCAATATTATTTTCAAAAGCAGTGTCCACGGTTCCGTCACTATTCAGTAAGACAATGCTCGGAGCTGACACAGAATTAAAGCTCGTAAAATAGCCAACAACGAGAATTTTATTATTTGATAAAACTTTCATATCATAGATAGGTCCGTTCGCTCCGGTGCCAACGGCCGAGTTGAACGTTTGGTCCATCGTGAAGTCGGAGTTCAAGCGAATAATCTTTCCCCTGGGAAGATCCCTCTCCGGAGAGCTAAGATTGATGGACCAGAGAATTTGGTCCCCCTCATTAGCGCTACGTTGCCAAGAGCTGATAGTGTTGCCACTGTCGGGTGTATACAGATAACTCGCATTCGTTGCCCCATCGCTGTTGAGAAGCATGAGTGTTGCTCCGGAAGCTCCATTCGGATCATGGGCCATTGTGACGATGATTTTATCTCCAAAAGGGAAAGCCTTTGCTTCATAGTCTGTCATGTTTGCCAAAGCAGCATGATTCATAAAATCCGTATCAAGAGACCCGTCAGGATTCAATCGAACGAGAACGCCTGGTGGGTCGGAAAGAGTTGGGTCGTAATACGTCATGACTATTTTGCCGTCAGGTTCTACGAACATGGATTCCACACTCATGTCAGGTCCTAGACCAGAATGAAATGTTGTATCAAGTTTTCCGGTATTCGTGAAACGTGCAATGGTGTTTGCCGATAATGAGCCAGAAGCATCAAAAAATCCGGCAACAATTAAATTATTGGAATGATCAAAGGCAAGCTGTTCGATATAATCGGAAAATTCAGATTGCGAATACGCAGGATCAAATGAAAAATTTGGATCAGCATCAAAGCTATAGAGCTTGAGAGGTATATTCAGTATTCGTGAAGCCGGAATAGCGCCGTTATCTGTCGCTTTAACAGCTAAAGACAAGGTTGTCCCATAGGTATTTGTGTCTATGGGGTGAGTCTGGAATATTTGTCCCGTGGCAGAATCGATTCTAAGATAGTCCAAAGGATTAATCGTTCCCTGGAAATGGTTACCAGACAACGAGTCGAGGCTAAACGCGATCGTTTGGCCGGCATCTGTGTCATAGGCTGTCACCGTATCAATCGCAACATTCGGCTGTATCTTTGCTTGGTTAATGACGATCGTTCCACTCCCTCCGGTAAATTGCGGTGCGACGTTGAGATACTGTGTAAAGCATGTTGGGTTATACTCTGTAACTTGATAGCCGTTTTCGTTATGCCCCATGGCAGTCATGGCAGCATTGAGTTCTGAAATATATGAACCGAGGTTTGGGCCAGAACCACCACTCGTTTCTGTGAGGAGAAGAACCGGTTGATTATCAATGATTATGAACGCCGGCGAACCAGAGTCTCCAGATCTTATATTCGGCTTACTAAAACTTGATCTCGGCCCCGACGCATAAGGATGATGACTTATCCATCTATCTACCAAAGAATACATTGAGTGAACAAGCGCGAAGGAATCCTGATTAAAATCAACTATTGGAACATCTAAATTTGGATTTGGATCCGTTTTTTGTATGAGGTTTTTCAAGGTTGCTGAATTCATTATCGGATAGTGCGTTATTGTATTCGGCACATCACTGTCTAAAACTCCTATATTTATATCCGTGTTGGGTATGGTGTAGTTATTTACGACAGTTCTTATAACCTGATTGCCATTAGGATCAAGAAACCCAATTTTGGAGCCATTCACATCGGGAAGATGGGCTGCCGTAAGATAATGTCGGGGGCTGATGAGCGTTTCTCCATGCGTGTAAAAGACTTGATCGCCCCAGCCGATAAGGGGCCAGCCGGCATCAGTCCACCCTGCAACTCCGGTAAAATCCAAAGGCGTCAAAGCCGACGTCCAGGCATTGGGATTTCTTGGCCATGGTAAGGTTTGAGAAAGTGGCCGACTCGTATATTCGGCAAGCCCGCCTGACGCCGAAACAGTCGCGATTCGATTGTCTATTTGGTTGGCGGCATGGGTGGCGAGATCCGTTGAATCAAGGCTATCGCATGCAATTGTCGGAGGGGAAATAAGTGCGAGAAGGACCGATACTATCCTGGGGCTGAATACCAAAAATACGATGCAAGCAAGTGTCAATACGATCAAGCGCAACGAGTTCCGATATATTGGATTCTTCTTCATTTAGTGAAATATATCACAAACACATACATAATATTGAAATTCCGCACCTCACCTCTCACTTCCCCGTTCCCACTTCCGCAAGAACCTTTTCCTGTTCCTTCTTCGCCTCGTCTTCGGTGAGTGTGCGATCCTTCGCGCGGTATGTGAAGCGTAGGGTCAGATTGTATTCATCGTTTTTGAGCGGAGCGCCGTCGAAGAGATCGACAATCGAAACATCTTCGAGGAGTACGGAGGACGTGCGCAACTTCTTCAGCAGCTCCTCGGTATTCTGTTGCTGCGATCGTTTCATCGTCACGTCGTACGTGACGGCGGGGAAGGACGGAAGGGGAGCGGGCTTGGTGACGGTGGATGGGAGAGCGAGGAGCGAAGTCAGATTCAGCGTGGCGACTGCCGTGCGGGCAGGCAGGCCGAAGCGCTCAAGGACCTGCGGATGGACTTCGGTGATGGAACCGACAGGCGTCGAGCCGACGAAGAGAGAGGCACTGCGGCCGGGATGGCCAAAGGGCGCGGGCGTTCCGGCTTTGACGCTCATGCTCCACCCTGCTTGCCCGAGGGCATCGCTGATTTCCTGCCTGAGGCACAGGAGCGGCATCTGCTTGAGGGGAGATTCGCCGCGACTTGTCGCGAGGAATCCGCATTCGAACCACTCGCCTTTCCCCTTCGTGAAGACGTGGGCACAGGTGAAGGTCTGCAGAATATGTTCCACGAGGGGCAGATTTTTCGCCGCATGCTCGAGTAACGCGGGGATGGTCGAGGGATGGGGATGCGCGAGTTCCTCGCCGAGAGGATTTTCGATTGTGTGTGCATCGGACGGATCCATTCCCGCTTTCTTGAGCAACGTGTCTCCGACGAGCGAGAGTGGAACCGTTTCGATGAAGCCACCCTCCTTCAGCGCCTCGCGCAGATGATGGAGGCGGTGATCGCGGGGGGGCGGGAAGACGGACGCCGAGGGCAATGCGGACTCGATGGTGTCGTATCCGAGAATGCGTCCTATCTCTTCCGCGAGGTCGTGTTCACCGTGGATGTCTGTACGCCAGAGCGGGGTTGTGATGCTGAGTGCGCGCCCTTTCTCCTGCACTGTGAATCCTAGATGTCGGAGAATTTCTTTCGCGCGTTCGGCCGCAACCGGTGTTCCGAGCAGACGTTCCGTGCGCTTCAAGTTTAGTGTGATGGGCTTCGGGGAGCCATTATCTCCGAATGTCTCCAGACGTGAAACGATGCGCGAACCCGGGATGAGGGAGAGGAAGAGTGACAGTGCGCGGAAGAATCCTTCCTCCGTGATCACGTGCGGCACGCCCTTCTCGTACACCGTCGCCGCCTCTGTCCTATGCCCCGTCTTCGTGACGGTCATGCGGATGGAAGCAGGATCGAGCGAAGCCGCGTGGAGGTAGACGCGGCGCGTCGTATCCTTCGTGGAACTGCGCAGTCCTCCCATGATGCCGAGGAGATCGAAGATGCCTTCATCATCACTGATGACAATGGCGCCTGCCGGAAGTTCGCGATCGATGCTGTCGAGTGTCGTGATGTGTTCGCCTCTCTTCGCTTTGCGCACGGTGATGTCCCCTTTGAAATCGTTGGCATCGAAGCTGTGGAGCGGCACGCCGATCTCGAGCATCACGTAGTTCGTGATGTCCACGGGCAGACTGATGCTGCGGATACCGGTGGCTTCGAGTCTGCGCTTCATCCAGTCCGGCGTCTGCCCGAGTGACGGAATTTCGAGGAGGCAGGCGCAGTAGCGGGGCATGAGTTTTCGGCTCTGCGAAACGCAATCGAAGGGGAGAGGGTCGAGCGGGAAGGAGGGCCGCTTCTCCGCGGATTTGCCCTTCGCCTTGGCGAGACCGACCGCCACGAACTCCCGCGCGAAGCCCTGATGTGAGAAGAGGTCGGGACGATGCGTGATGGCGTGGTTGTCGATGTGGAGGATGACGTCTGAGAGGCCGAGGGCCTCGCGAAGGGGCGCGCCGACTTTCAGATGCAGCGGGGTGAGATCCATGATGGGGCGTGCTCCGTCTTCGGGCTTCGGTGGAAATTGGTTACCAAGTTCCAATTCCTCCGACGCGCAGATCATGCCTTCACTTTCTTCTCCGCGGATCTTCGCTCTCTCGATCTTGGCCACCTCCGTCCCGTGCCAGCGCACGGTCGCGCCGATGTGCGCGAAGGCGACAAGTCTGCCTTCCACCAGGTTCGTTCCTCCGCACACCACTCTTTTCGTTCCTTTCTCCGTCTCTACGTCGCAGAGGAGGAGTGTGTCGGCGTTCGGATGCTTTTTCACCGTGAGGATTTTTCCGACGACGACGTGCTCCAACATCTTGCCCTGGACTTCGACCTCATCCACCTCCGCGACCTTCGCCGTGATTACGCGCGCGATCGCCTCCGGATCCTTTTCCAGAAGTTCGACGAACTCACTGAGCCATTCGAGGGAGATTTTCATGGTGAAAGTATGACGGAAGAGCCCGCAAGAGAGAAGGGGTGGGTTGGTGCGCCTCCTTACCTCGACTACCTCACCCCCATCACCCTCGAGAGAATTGTCGCCATCTCCGCTCTCGTGATCAGATCATTGCCGGGGAAGCTCCCCTGCGGCATGCCTGTCCACCCCGCGAGGATGGCCATGCGTATCGCATTGTGATGCGCGATCCCATCCGAGATGGCATTCCACACTTTCGAGTACTCCGCTTGAGACTTCGTCTTCAAGATTGCCTGCAGCTTCGGCTGGAACGCCTCGGTGAGAATCTGGAGGAACAGACCCTTCGAGAGCACCGTCGTGCCCTCACGCGGGAGTGTCGTGAGTGTGGAGACATCGATGTGGAGCGCAGTCAGCGTATTCGCCATCGCTCCCGCGGTGACATTACCTGCAGGGGAGAAGGTCCCTCCCGGTGCCGTCATCCATCCGCTCTTCACCGCTTGAAGCACTGCAGTTGCATACCATGCATCGGCCGGCACATCCGTGGGGCCTCCGGCAATGGGATGGGGGACGGGAGTAAATGTAATGACCACCGTATGCGTGTTGGTTGGCCCCGCCACCGGATGTGCGGGAGGA